>DATNNO010000050.1:0-12170 GCA_035601775.1 Terriglobales bacterium
CTTCGGCATACTCCCGGACCGCGTAGCGACTGAATGCGAGCCCGAGATACTGTCGCGAAGAGCGAGGGAACTTCTGGATGCCGACTTGGTAGACCTCCCCTGCCGGCCCGAAGGTGAAGTGCGAGAGATACTCCATGCCGAGGTCGAAGTAATATTGTTCGTTGTTGGGATCGAGTTCGACGGCGCGCTGAAAGCTCTGAACTGCCTCCACATACTCGCCCGACTCCTCATCCAGTCCGGCCAGAGCGTTGTACAGCGCGGCCGAGGGTCGTTCTTTAGCCGTCCGACGGAGTAGATCGATCGCGGCGGGCGTTTTCCCGGCGTTCTTGTAGGCTAGTGCCAGATTCACAGTCGTCGCGTCGTTAGCAGGGTTTAGGCGCAACGATTCCTCGAATCGCGGGATCGCCTGTTCGTACGCGCCACTAGAGCTTAGAAGCAAGCCCAAGGCCAGGTCTTGCGCTGCAGACAGATTCTCTGGCGGTAACGGCAGGACTTCTTTCGACGGCTCAGTAGCTGCTGTGAGGGTCGAGCGTACAAGCGCGACATAAATCTCGTACGAGCCAGGATTGATCCCGTAAGCTCGACGATAAAACTGCGAAGCCGCTCCGAATTCTTTCAGATCTTCAGCCACTACTCCCGCCAGCGAGTAGTACTTCACCGCGGACTCCGGGTCCTGAGGAGCAGCGATCTGATCCACAACCTTCTTCCCTGCGGTAGATTGTCTGTCCTCCCGTAGCGCCAGCGCCAGCTCGTATCCCGCCTGGAAATCTCCCGGACGAAGATCCCATGCCCGTTGCAGATAAACCGCAGCCTCGGCATGCTTGTGCAGCGCCTCAAGAGATGTTCCCAACCCCAGTAAGGCGGTGAAGTTTTGCGGCTCAAGCGTCTGGGCTTCACGAAAGGCTGTCGCGGCATCCTCATGTCGGCCAACCTTGGAAAGCAACACGCCGAGGTTGGTGTAGCCCAGCGCCGAGTTCGGCGCGAGACGGATAACCATGCGAAAACCCTTCTCCGCTTCTTCATCGCGACCGAGTTCGCTGTTCGCGAGACCTTTGAGATTGTAGAGAGCAGGATCGCTGGTACCGGCAGCGATCGCGCGATCAATGAGCGCGAGGGCCTCATCATTCTTGCCGTTTTGAAGAAGTCCGAGTGCCTGCTCGTAGGAGGCTTGAGCGTTCGGGGTTTGAGCGAAAGCAAAACCGGGCACGCAGACGATGAAGGTTGCTAGAACAACAAACAGAGCGATTGAACCGGCGTGAATAGGATAAAAGGAGAGCGCTCTGTTCAAGTCCTGGTAGCGCCGCCGTCCTGGCGGCTGTCGTGGGGGCGTCCCGCCCCCACCTGCGAGGGCAAGATGCCTTCGCGACAGCCGGCAAGATGCCGGCGCTACGATGTCAAAAAATTTCAAAACGTTTCCTGTGAGATGATCCCTCTGCCTTCCTGGATCACGACGAGCCGATTGGTAGGAACGTGCTCCAGGGCCTCCTCCGCGCCGCCCAGCCAGCGGACTTGCACCTGTGCCTCTTTCGCTATTCCCAGGCCGAAATGCAATCGGAGATCGTTCTGTGAGCAAAAACTGCCGCCGCTTCGAACCTCCTGCACTTGGCGGCGACTGTTCGCTGTCACCACCACACGCGATCCTATGGCAGCGCGGTTGGTTTTGGTTCCGAGGAGCTTTACCAGCAGCCAGGAGTTCGTCGAGGGGGATTGATTGCGCAGCAACGAAGGATAATCATTCAGGTTATTAACTACCATTCCGATGCGTCCCGTGTTGAAGATATCTCCGAAAGCCGCACCGCGACCGCATCGAGACTCAAGGAAAGCCGGGCCCGCCTGGTCAGAAACATCGGCAAAGCGATGACCGTCAATGTTGCGCATCAGAATGAGCTTGCTCTCAGTCTTCGGGAGCTGGTGGTGCATGCCCGTGCCCGGAGGGTAGATGGAGCCACTGACAATCAGGATGTCGGGCTGGCCGTCATCATCGAAGTCCATGAAGCCGGTGCCCCATTTCACTGACTTGGTTTCGCCTCCCAGTCCCGCGGGAGCAGTCACATCGGTGAAGAGAGCGTTGCCCTCGTTGTGATAGAGGTTCGGCATCTCGTCGGAGAAGTTTGTCTTCACGATATCGAGTAGCCCGTCGCCATCGTAATCGACGGAATCAGCGCCCATTCCGCCCTGGGTCCGGCCATTCGCGTCGTAGGCTACACCGGCCAGCATACCGTTCTCCCGGAATGTGCCGTTATGGTTGTTCATGAAAAGCATGCTGGGGGTTGAGTCGTTCGCGACGTAGATGTCGGGCCAACCGTCGTTGTCATAGTCGGCCACGCAGGGCGTAAAGCCGTACGTGAGACCGGCCTTGCTAATCCCCGTGGCATCGGAAACATCGGTGAATGTGCCATCGCGGTTGTTTCGGTAGAGGAAGTTTTTGGTTCCTTTGAGGCCCGCAATGCCGTAGATCACGGGAGACTGCTGGCCCGCAAGAGCGGGATTACTCTCGTAAAGTTTCGTGCCGTATTCAAAATCAACGTAATTGCTAACGAAGAGATCGAGATGACCGTCGCGATTGTAGTCGAGAAATGCAGTACCTGTGTTCCAATGCTCCTCCGGCTGCAGCAGGCCGGATTCGCGGGTCACGTCGGTGAATGTGCCATTGCCGTTGTTGTGGTAGAGCACGTTCCTGCCGTAATAGGTGACGAAAAGGTCCAGGTTCCCGTCATTGTCGTAATCTCCGACGCACACCCCCTGACCCCAGCCGTGCCGCACCAATCCTGCCTTCTCGGTGACGTCGGTAAAAGTCCCGTTGCGGTTGTTCCGGTAGAGGTGGTTCGTTGGCTCCTCGCCTTTGGGAAAGTCCTTCAAGCCCCAGCCATTGACGACGAAGATATCCAGCCACCCATCGTTGTCAAAGTCGAACAGCGCGATACCGCCGCCGGTCGTGGAAAGCAGAAAGTCTTTGCTCTCATGACCGATCAAAACGGTTTTTGAGGCGAGCCCCGCCTCCTTTGCGACGTCTACAAACCTTGGGGAGTAGCTCGGTGTGGTAGCGGAGGAAAATGCTTCGGCAGAGGATGGGCGCAGCAGGCAACCAGTCGCTGCCGTGGCCATGCCCTGGAGCCACCGTCTTCGGTTCAACATGGCGACATTCTAAATGTCGTATTAAAGAAGAGGAAGCCAAACCAGCCGCTAGACGATTCGCCGCGGAGTTCCTGGGCAGTCGATGTTGGAAGCTGGGCGCGTTGGAGCTCAGACCCCGAGCCGGCGCAGGTACTCTCTACCTGCGATGGCATTGGCTAAAGGCGCGTCAGCCCCAACGCCGCCGGGCAGCACATCTGCCTCAACCACTACCCAGCCGTCAAAATTACCACGCTGCAGAAGAGAGATTACGCGCGAAAAATCGATACTTCCTTTTCCCAGCGGGGCAAAGATTCCGTGCCGGACCGCTGCGTGAAAATTCATCCGCTGCTGACGCGCTTCGGTCGACTTCTTGTCATACACGTCCTTCAAATGCACGCACCAGACGCGAGAGACTTGCTTCTCCAGGAACGCAATCGTGTCGCCGCCGCCATATACGTAGTGACCTGTATCCAGGCAAAGGCCCAGCTCATCCGCGGGGAACAGCGAGAAAAGGCGGTCAATCTCCTCGGGAGTCTCCACGTGACTGCCGACGTGATGGTGAAAGGCTACCCTTAATCCGACCGCGGTGCAGCACTTGACGACCTCACGGATCGCTGCCGCGGTCGCCTGCCATTCGGCCTCGCTCCAGGAGATCTGATTCGCATCGCTACGGCGCCCCGACGTTGCATTCCTCGCAGGAGTGATCTTGTCGGAAAGCACCAGGAGTCGCGCGCCGGCTTCGCTAATCAGCTTTGCCGAGCGGCTAACGAAGGCCAGGCCAGCCTCGTGTGCAGCTTTGTTGCCGAGCTCAATGTCGACGAATGCAGAACAAAGTGTGAGGGAGCGCTTCGCCAGTTCGTTGCGAAGCACCGCAGAGTCGGCGGGAAGAAATCCATACGGACCCAGTTCGGTGCCGGAGTACCCTGCAGCTTTGATTTCGTCCAGAACCCGGTTGTAGGGATAGTCAGCGGGGAGCTCGACATGCTCCATAATTCCCCAGTTGATCGGTGCGCTAGCTACCTTGATCGCCATCCTTCGACCTTCTTATCCAAGGAGCACGCCTCGTCCCGCTGGAGATGTCCCGGTCCCCTCTACCGGCACTCCATAGCCTTAGAACTGAAGCTTCAGGCCGAACTGGATCTCCCGCTGGGCGTCAGGCAGTGTCTGGGTGATGGCTGCACCTCCGGCTGAGCGTCCGCTGCAATCAGTAGGTGTTGGAGGCGCCGCCTGTGTGCAGCTGAAGTTGACAAACCCAGCGCCGCTACTGCCGCCGCCGGAGCCCACGTTCGGAAGGTTAAAGTTAGGATGGTTGAAGATGTTAAAGAACTCAGCCCGGAAAACCAGTCCAAACCTCTCGCTCAACTGGAACGTCTTGTAGGCTGAAAAGTCAAAGTTCACCAAGTCCGGACCGCGCAGTACGGCTCGTCCCGCGTTCCCGAAGTCGCGCGCACCGCACTGGCCGCCGCAGTTGCCGGGGGTGGTGGCAAGTGGCGGAGCGACGAAAGCAGCCTGATTAAACCAGCAATCGCGAGTCTGATGGCCAGGATTGCTGCAGCCAAGCGCCGCCTGCGTGGCGACGCCAAAGGAAAAATCATAGGGGTTGTGAATTATGTCCGGGCGCGGGGGGAAGGCCCCGGTATTTGTAAGGTCGCTGCCCATGAGCACATCGAAGGCCTCTCCGCTGTGTACCGTGGTCACTCCAGCCACCTGCCAACCTCCAAGAACGGACTGAGCTACAGCGTTGGCGTTGCTTCCAAAGTGTTTCCCTTTGCCGTAAGGCAATTCGTAAACATAGCTCACAACCAGCTGGTGGCGGAAGTCCGGGGTGGTAGGGCCTTTTTCCGCGGCAACGTTGTGAGCGTTTTGAATGTCACACTGGTTCACGTTGCCGTCCGCGGTCCCCAGCGATTTCGCGTAAGTGTAAGCAGCCAGAACATTGAAGCCGCCCGCGAAACGATGCTCAAGGGAAGTTTGCAGTGCGTTGTAGAACATGCTGAGCCGTGCGACGTCCAGCGGCAGGACAACATTCAGGCCCGGCCGAGTGGCGAAATAAGGCCGTCCCGAGTTGCCGTTCGCAAAGTTCGAATCCAAAGGCAGGTAAGGCTGATTAAGGTTCGACGATTCGTGGTCAAACAGGTTTGTACTGCGGGTGCCCACGTACCCGGCCCGGAACAGCCAGTTTTGACTCAATTGCTGCTCCACCGTCAAATTCCACTCGTAAATCCGAGGAATTCTGCGAACCGTTCCGGTGGTCCGTACGGTCCCGGTGGGGTTATTGGGATCGACTGGGGTGAATGTCGTCGGGAAAGCCTGCAGCAACTGATTAGTAGAGGGATTTGAACTAGGGTAGTTGAAGGACTGAACCGCCAGTGCGGGCGGGTTCAAACCCAGGTCGTCAAAGATGTTGCCTTCCGGAGCATAAAAGATCCCGCCTCCGCTGCGGATGACGGTTTTCGGGCGTACTGTCCAGGCAAAGCCCACCCGCGGCGCCCAATCTTTTTTGTCGAATCCCACTCCGCCATGAGACGAGGTGTTGACGGTGAGGGTATTCAGATCAAAGTTGCCCACGGTGGGCCCGCCGGCGGGCGAGCTGATCTCATACCTCAAGCCGAGATTCAGGGTCAAATTGGGGGTCACGCGGATGTCGTCCTGCACGAACTCCGACAAGTCCCAATAGCGCGTGGGGTCGACGATTCCGAAAAGGTGATCCTGCAGCGTAGACTGCGGAATGCCGAGCAAGGTATCCGCCAGCCCGTTGCCTATATTTGTATAGTTGCCGCTGAAGGTCAGCAGGCCCGAGGGCGCTGTCTGCTGGAAGAAGTTCCGTTGCTGCCGCCGAAAATCAATGCCGAACTTCAGGGAATGTTTTCCGTGCGTCCAACTCAGGGTGTCGGCCAGTTGGTATACATTCTCCACAATCGTTTCCGGCACCCACAGCGAATCCCCGAGCTGCTGGTAACCGCTGATATTGATCTTGGTCAAGCCGGAAGAATTGGGAGTGCCCGGATGGTCGGCGTTGGGAATACCCACGGTATTCCCTGCATTCGAGCCGAAATCGATGGGCAGAGTGGCGTCGCGGAAGCGGATGAAGCCTGCCCGCAGGTCGTTCAGCAAACCAGGATTGAAGATATGACTCCAGTCCCCGGCCAGACTTTGCACCCTGTTATTCAGAGTGCTGGACGTGCCAGAACCGGCCCCTCCATCGACATTGGGGAAGTTGGAGGGATTCGTCGCATCGGGAGTGGCAATCGCATAGTGGGCAAAGAAACGATCCTTCGACGAAATGTTGTAGTCGAACCGGGTCTCGATGGCGGTCTCATCGAACTTGTACTTTCCGTTGAAAATAAAGTTATTGGTGAGCCCCGCCCCGGGAATATTTGGGAGAGGAAACAAATTGACGATATTCTGACCCACGCTGTTGATTGAGGTTCCTGGAATGGTATTGCCGAAGAAGGTGCCTGGGACGAACGGGTTGGGAATGTTTGTGGTCGGGCCCAACTCGCTGAAATTCCCACTATGCATCAGCTTGGTAGGAACGGTGCTGATAAAGGGCTGCTCCTCACGAATGTCGGACCGCTGGATCGAACCGAAGATGAACATCTTGTCTTTTATGATCGGGCCGCCCAACTGGCCGCCGTACTGGTTCCTTTGGAAACCCAACTGACTGCTTGCGAAAAAATTACGCGCGTCAAGTCTGTCATTGCGGAGAAATTCCCACCCCGCGCCGTGAAGTTGGTTGGTCCCGGAACGAAGCACGATGTTGACCATCGCGCCGCCCCTGCCGAATTCAGCGTTCATCGAGTTTTCTTCGACTCGAAACTCCTGGATGGAATCGGGCGGCGGCTGGATCACCACCGTGCCATTGCCGAATTCATTGTTGTCCAGTCCATCGAGAAGAAAGTTATTGTCGAATATCCGAAGGCCGTTCACCGACAGTGCAGTACCGGGACGGTTGTTATCGGTTGATCCGGCTCCCGCGCTGGTTCCGGTGGCGCCCTGGTTCGCTCCGGGGCCAAGGAACGCGAGTTTGAAGAAGTTTCTACCGTTCAAAGGCAGTTCGACGATGCGTTTTTCGCTTTCAATCGTTCCCAACGCCGAAGTCTCAGTCTGCAGCAGCGGAGCGGCGCCGGTTACTTCTACCGTCTGGGTTACGACTCCCACTTTCAGAGCAACGTCCACCCGGATAACTTGCCCGATGCCAACGTCGACGTTGGATTGGACGGAGCGCTGAAATCCCTGCTTCTGAAAGCTGACCGTGTACGTGCCAATCTTTAAATTCGTAGCGAGGTAGTTTCCGATCGCATCAGTGATGACGGTAGTCGATGTGGCGGTGTCAACCTGGGTAACCGTTACGGTCACGTCAGGCAGAGCGGAACCCGAAGGGTCCGTAACCACCCCGGCAATCCTGCCCGTCGTTACCTGAGCCAGAACCAGCGGGTGGACCGCCAATAACAATGCCACCGCACACACCAGAAGACCTGCCTGGAAACACATACGCGTCGTCATGAGTAATCCCCCCCACACGCTATGCGCTGCTAGAACAGAGATAAAAGTGGAACTGAATAACCGGTTATCATATAGCGTGCTGAACCACCGACTGTCAAGCTCTTTTTATAGGAAAACATGGCCTGATGCGTGCGGTATAGCACATTGATGGCGGTTAGCGGGCAGCCTACCCGCGCCCGCTCCGTCCTGCTCTGTCCGTCACTCGCTGGATTGGATCGGAACCTTGCGGTTCTCTTGCGCCGAACGGTAGATGGCTTGAATCGTGGCCAGGTCACGCAAACCTTCCATGCCATCGGGTTCTGGGTCGCGTCCCCGATGAATCGATTCCGCGAGGGCGTTGAGTTCCAGAGCAAACTCATCAATCACTTTGAATTTCTGCTCGAACCATCGGCCCCGGATCTTGCCAAAAAGACGGCGCTCCTCTTCGAAAGCAAACGCAGGATTCAGCGCTGCCCAACCCTGGTCACCGTGGACCTGCAAAAAGGAAGCGGCCATCGAGCTATAGCTCGAGGTCCCCTGGCAGACAAGGCCGTCGGGATGCGTCAGGCGAAAGGCGATGCTATCTTCCACCTCACTGAAGCGTTTCGGGTCATCGGTCCAGCGGTAGGCCGTGGCATCGATTGGGGTACTGCCTGCCACCCAACGCATGGTGTTGACGCAGTAGATGCCTATGTCCATCAGCGAACCCCCTCCGGCCAGCTTCTGATTCAGTTGCCAGGTCTTGGCTTTACCAGGATCGACGGTCTCGGTGTAGCTCGAGAAAATGTGCCGGAGGCGGCCCAGCTTACCGCTGGTGACCAGTTTCTTCAGCGCCACGCTACCCGGCTCAAAGTACTTACGGTAAGCAATCATCAAGAGAACGCGGTTCGCCTTGCAGGCCTCCACCATGCGGCGGCAATCTTCGACTGACGTGGCCATCGGCTTTTCGCAGAGCACATGCTTGCCCGCTGCCGCAGCACGAATCGTCTGTTCCGCATGCGCGCCGTTCACCGAGGCGATAAAAACGGCATCGACATCTGGTTGGCTCAGGCACTGGTCGTAGTTTTCGTAGGAGTAGCAGTGCTTCACTCCAAACTTTGCACCGAGTTGCTGAGCCCTCGACTTATCGTGGCTCACCAGGGCCACCAGTTTCGACTTCTTAGTGTTTCGGAAGGCGGGAAGAACAGAGGTCTCCGCGATGCTACCCAGGCCTACCACCGCGTATCCGATACGTTTTGAGACAGGCACGAGTTGAGTCCTTTCACTAAAAATTGCGATCCGCTCTAGAATCGTCCGACCGCTTACTTGCAATCATTACGGGCTGCCGCTTTCGACGTTCTCCCAGCGTTCTGTCTCCCAACTGCGCTCGATGGCTCCCAGAACCTTCGCCACACCCAAAGCCTCAACAAACCCAGGTGCTCCCTGACGTTTTTCTGCAATCGACTTGAGGAACTGGTACGCCTCAATTGTTTTCAGGTCATCGTAGCCAAGGCCCGTGCCGGCTGCAGGATTGAATTGGGAGTGGAAGGGGTGGCCAGGACCACTCACGATGCGGGTATATCCGTCGTGCGCCGCATTTCCGTCCGGACAGAAAATATTCACCTCGTTCATGCGTTCGAAGTTCCAGCTCACAGCCCCTTGGGTGCCCTCTACCTCGAAGGACCAGTCGCACTTGTGTCCCTGAATCACGCGGCAGACTTCCAGGCTCCCTTGGGCGCCATTGGCGAACTGCACTAAAGCACCCACATAGTCCTCGTTGGTGACATCCTGCAGCGGGCCGCTCGTCACCGCGGTGGAGTGCGCTACGGGCGCGGCGGACTGCGCGAGGGACGCGGCCGAGGGACGGCGTTTGATAAAAGTTTCTCGATTCCCTACCACCCGATGGATCGGACCGGCAAGGAAGAGGCTCATGTCGGCTACGTGTGATAGCAGATCGCCTGAGACACCCGACCCGGAGAATTCGTGCTGAAAGCGCCACGACAGCACCGTCTGAGGATTGGAAGCGTAGCCGGCTAGGAAACGGCCGCGGAAGTGAGTGAGCTTGCCGAGTTTTCCCTCGCGGACTAGTTGTCGCGCGTACTGGACCATGGGCGCCCAGCGGTAGTTGTACCCGACGAAGGTGAGAACACCAGCCTCGCGGGACAAGCGCTCGATCTCGGCGGTCTCGCGCGGATCCTTGCCGACGGGCTTTTCGCAAAAGATATGCTTGCCGGCGGCGGCAGCGGCTCTCACAACCTCAAGATGCATGTAATTCGGGGTTGCGATATTCACAACTTGAACTCGAGGGTCCGCCATCACATCTTGCCAGCGGGTTGTGTAGCCTTCGAACCCAAATCGCTCGTGGGCTTCCTTGGCTCTCTCCTCAACTTCATCAGCACAGACAATGAGTTTTGCCTGGACGCGACTATCGCGGAAGCGATCAGCAGCGGCGAGATACGAACGGCTGTGTACCGTCCCCATCCAGCCCATCCCGATTACGCCAACGCCGATGATTTGCTTCATGTCACGCGGCATCCGGGTTCGGAATCATGAAGTCGCGCACCAGGCCATCGAGTTCATGACACGCAGCGATGAACTGGCGAAGTGTCCGGCGGCTGGGAGCGAATGAATCGAACTCTTCGACGGAGATGCCCCCCTCGGTGTAAGCACGCCGGAAATCAGCGAATTTCCTGGACAACTCGTCAACGATTCTCCGGTCCACCGGGTTATCCATGCGGGGACGAACCTCTATGTCACTGGCATTGAACCGGACCTGCCACGAGTAAGGCGGTGAAATGACGATATCGCCGCCGATCAGCTCGCTCCAATGCATGTGGTTGCGAAAAGCCGCGGAAAGGAGACGAACCCGGTAGCCTCGCTCCCGAAAGATCTGATAAGCCTTCTTGAACACCGCAACGCCCGCCCATTCGAGGTAACCGGGGTCGATCGCAATGTTCTCTTTCTCAACCACCACTTTCAGCCAGTCATCCAGGCGGCCCACCATGATGGTGCACACCGGGCCCATTGAGGTTATGTCCTTGCCTTCTTGCTCGCGCCGCTTCAGCCCGCGTTCTACCGCCTCGGCGACCGCGATGCACTGCGGCAAGGTGAAAGAAACCGTCGCGTTGATGCTGATGCCGCGATAAGTAGCTTCCTCAATCGCCGGAATTCCAGCTCGGGTAACTGGGATCTTAACGATCATGTTGGGGGCGAGCCGGTTGAATTCTTCGGCCTGCTCCACAATGGCCTTCGAATCTCGGAATAATCTTGGGTCGGTCTGTATGGACAGCCGCCCATTCTTACCCCGATGAGCCTCGAAGACCGGCTTCAGCAGGCCAGCAGCCTTGACTGAGACCTCACGAACCAGTTGCCAGCTAATTTGATCCTCAGTGGCAGTAGAACGTTCTTCAATCAAGCTGCGAATGCGATCCTTCCAAAGACCCATTTCCTTCTTGAGGACGCCGAGCACGATCACCGGATTGCAGGTGGCCCCCACTGCTCCGTGTTCGATCGAATACGTAAGCTCCTGGATCGAGGCGGAGTCGTTCCACAGACAGGTCGCAGTCGTTTGCGTCATTTCATGGAGCAGACTCTTGTAGGTTGTTGGGGCGATTGTTTGGGTCATGAAATCCTCCAGCCGCCAGTTGCGGTCAACGTGCTCCTTGGCTCACGCCACATGGTTTGCCTTCCAGATAAGACTTCTCAGCCGCCACCGCGATCTCGAGGGCACGCAGGCCGTCGTCGCCAGTAACTCGAGGCGAGCGGTCATTCAACAGGTTGTCAACAAAATCTCTGACTTCAGCTACGTACGCGTCCGCAAAACGTGTGAGGAAATGGTCGGCAAGAACTTGCGTACCGCCATTTTTGCTCAGGAAAGTCGCGGACGTTTTCCGGAAACTTCCGACCAAGATCGATCCGGCGGATCCCACGATCTCAGTGCGAACATCGTAGCCGTAGGTTGATTGCACAAAAGATTCGATATTGCCAATCGCGCCACGCCGGTATTTCAGATTAACGACGCTCGCAACTACATCGCCGTACTGCGCAACCTCCGGACGAATCGCTACCGTCGCATAGGTGTGCGCCTCGATGACCTCATCGCGCATGAGCCAACGGGACAGATCGAAATCGTGGATCGTGTTGTTGTAGAGCAACATGCCGTTGAGCTTTGACTGATAAGCGGAGATCGGCGGAGCATCTTTGTCGCGCCCCATCGACTTGAAGATGACGGGCTCTCCGATTTCGCCTGCTTCAATCCGTTTCATAGCCGCCGCGTAGGCGGGATCGTAACGGCGCATGAAACCAACCTGCAAGTGGACACCAGCTTTGGCAACCGCATCCAGAGCGGCGTGCGCGTCAGCGAGGTTCGTTGCCAGGGGCTTTTCGGAAAGAATGTGTTTTCGAGCTGCGGCCGCGGTTCGGATAGCCTGAGCGTGGAACTTGTCCGGCGTGGCGATCACGACGCAGTCGATACCCTTGAGCGCGAGCATGTCCTCCAGGCTGCCGAATGAATGCTCGATTTCAAGTTCATCCGCAACTTCCTTGGCTCGGGCCGCGGCGACGTCGGCAACGGCCAGCAGGCGAGCCTCGGG
>DATNNO010000051.1:0-55279 GCA_035601775.1 Terriglobales bacterium
GCGGAAAAACTCTCGGCGTTGGAGTTTTGAAAGGGCACGGCTTCCCAGCCGTGCCGTAAGTCCTTGAAAACGATGTACGGCGCGGCTTGAAGCCGCGCCCCTTCAAGGCTCCAGCCGCTGATTTCGGCGTTTTCCGCAAGCGGTGAAGGCGTGCGCTTTCAAAGAGGTGTTGTGGCTAGGCTCCCTGACTACGCGGCCAGCAGCACCACGCCGCCCGCGACCAGCACCGCGGCCATCCAGCGGCGGAGATCCATACGTTCATGGAGAACAATCTTTGCCGCAACTGCATTGGTCACGAAGGTAAGAGAAGCCGAAGCGGGTGCGATCAGGCTGACATCGCCCCAGGAAAGTCCAAACAGCAGACTATAAAAAGCGACAGCCATGGCGAGAATGCCGAGCAGAAAGTTTGGATTCCGCAGGACTCGTGCCAACACCGTCCACAGGCCACTCCGCCGCCAGAGCGCACCAACATCCCCCACCTGCTTCATGGCGCGGGAAAGCAGGACATCGCCGGTGGTCGAAGCCAATACGATGGCAGCGATCGCACTCCACGCGTAGGCTTGCTTCATCGGGCTTCCCTCACGGCTCATGCCTCGCTGAAGCCGGTTCGTATTCTTCTTTGTGGGGCTGAGGTTTTGCTGGATGGTGCGTCAGCGCTGGACCTTGGGTAACGAATCCCACGCCCGCAGAGATCAGAAGAATTCCAATCCAGCGCGAAGTCGTCACCGCCTCGTGCAGATAAAACTTCGCAATCAGCGTGAGCAGCACGTAGCCCAGCGAGGTGGCGGGAAGAACGTAGGTCAGATCAGCCCAGGAAAGGGCGGTCATGTAGGAAGCAAAGAATCCCAGCAAGAGCAAAATCCCCAGAGCGACCGAGGGATTCAGCACGGCCAGGATCACATCAGGCAGGTGATTCAGGGAGATGCTGCCCACCTGCTTCATGCCCCGGGAGAGCAGCGAATCGCCGATGGACGCACACAGTGTCACGCCGGCAAGCACCAGATACTTGCGAAAGGTCACGCTGTCATCCTGAGCGAAGTGAAGGATCTATGCATTGTGTTTGCAGCACCCAAACCCTTACGCATTGCATAGAACGAAAGAACGATAGAACGAAAGTGCGGACTTATGCCGCGCATTTCAAGGAAGCCACTAGCAGGTCGCGGAAAAAGCTCGGTTCCGTTTACCTCAGCGGCTAAAGCCTCACCGAGCATTTCCCGCAGCGCTGAAAGCGCTGCGCCACCCAAAACCAGAGTTTTTCGAAAGCCACCCTAGGCCTTAGCCGGTGCGACTGCCGCGGCGGAATCGTCCTTCTCGCGTTTGTCCTTAACCCACTTGTGCCGCATGGCGCGCACTTTGAGGAAAGTCTTCGCTTCCTTGTAAAGGCGCTTGCGATCCACGTTGTTGAACGCCGCTTTTCGCAGGATGCGGAACACAGCCTTGGGCCGGAAATAATACTCGTCGTAAAAGCGATGCACCGACTCGAGAATTTCCTCCGCTGGCAGGCCGGGATATTGAATGTGGGCGAGCTGATGACCGCCCTCATCCACCATCTTGTTGTCTCC
Organism: Terriglobales bacterium; assembly: GCA_035601775.1. Lineage (GTDB taxonomy): Bacteria > Acidobacteriota > Terriglobia > Terriglobales > Acidobacteriaceae > JABDBE01. Next base: position 1,563 of record DATNNO010000051.1, read on the forward strand.
GACCATGAAGCCGTTCTTCACCGCGTAATCGTACAGTTCGGTGCCAGGATAAGCGTGGGCCACGGAGACTTGAATAGTTTCCACGTCCAGCTCCTTGGCAAACGCAATGGTGTTGCGAATGGTGTCGCGAGTTTCGCCGGGCAGGCCGAGGATGAAGTCACCGTGAACCACTAAGCCCAGCTTGTGGCAATCCTTGGTGAACTGGCGGGCGCGTTCAATGGTGGCACCCTTCTTGATGTTCTTCAGAATTTGCTGGTCGCCAGACTCGTATCCCACGATCAGGAGCCGGCAGCCCGCGTCCTTCATGGCCTTCAACGTCTCGTAATCAGTGGTAACTCGGGAGGTGCAGGACCAGGTGAGCTTCAGAGGCTTCAATTTGGAGCAGAGCTCGATGGTCCGGGGCTTCTGGATGTTGAAGGTGTCGTCGTCGAAGAAAAACTCTCTGACACTGGGCCAGTATTCCTTGGCATTGGCCATCTCGCGGGCCACGTCGTCGGTGGAACGCTTGCGCCACGGATGTCCGCTCAAAGTCTGCGGCCACAGGCAAAACGTGCATTGCGCGGGACAGCCGCGGGTGGTGTAGAGAGAAACGTAAGGATAAAGCAGGAATGGGACGTTGTACTTCGTCACATCCAAATCGCGGCGATAAATTTCAGTGACGTGGGGCAGGGAATCGAGATCCTGAATCTCGGGACGGTCCGGAGTGTGCACGACCGATCCATTCTTCAGGTACGAGATACCCAGAATTTCTTCCAGCGGCTTGCCCTGGGCAAACTCGCAAACGGCGTAATCGAATTCCTTGCGCACCACGAAATCAATCGACGGACAATCCTTCAGCGACCTTTCGGGCAACACGCTGACGTGCGGGCCCACAAAGGCGATCTTGATTTTGGGATTTGTCTCCCTGATCTTTTTTACCAGCAGAATGTCGCCGGGGAAGCCCGGAGTACTGGTAAACAGCACCAGGAACTCGTAATCGCGGGCGATGTTGATGGTCTCTTCCGCGGACACGTGATGCGAAGGGGCGTCCAGCAAGCGAGCGCCCTCGATCATTCCGGCAGGGTAGGCAAGCCAAACCGGGTACCAATAACTTTCAATCTCGCGGGTAGCCGGCCAACGCGATCCGGCACCCCCGTCGAAATTCTCGAACGACGGCGGATTCAGAAACAATGTTTTTAATGGCATATGTGTGAGTAACCCTATACTAACATTTTCACGGCGTTTTCTGAGAGTACCCAGGTACACTTCAAGTACCTGCGGCGCCCATCCGCGGCAGGTGTGGCCCTATCAAACGGAGTTCCTGATAAGTGTATGTAAAAACAGTCTAATAGCCCGATCGATCTTTCCGCAAAGCGCTTACGCCGAATGGATGATTTGATGCGCCCAACAGGGAATCTGAGCCTCCAACTGCGTGCCATTTCTCAGGCCACTGCGGCCTATTTCCCCACTCCCACCCAGGCCTCCAATTCGCCCGTAGCACGGAGTAGGCTGATGCGCGCCCGTTCAAGTTCGAAGTTGGTGTCCTGAAGCGCATCGTAACGCTCGTTGGCTTGATTGCGGGCATCGTCCAAATCATGCAGAGTCGCGCTCCCCGCATCCTCGCGAACCTGCTCGGCGTCGAGATTGGATTTTGCGATCTGGTATTCCAGATCGACGACTTGCTGCGCGGCTGCGAGTTGCTCCACCGAACGTTGTAGCTTCAACGTTTGTTCCGACACCTGGTTCTTGGTTGCCTCCACATCTTTTCTGGCATGCAGCGCGACTGCGTCGGCAGCTTGCGCGCGGGCATGCTGAGAAGGATTCAAGAAGGGGAATCGGATCTCCACCCCGACCGTGGCATTGTTTTGCTGGAAGCTGTGCGGCTGAAAAAATTGCTGATAGTTGTTGAACGAGGCAAGCAGAGCGTACTGAGCGGCAAAATCGAAACTTGGCCACATTGCCCGGTGTTCGCCACGGGCACGGAAAGCAAGGGCGGTGGCGCGGATGTCAGCGATCTGGATCAATGGGTTTTCCTGCGCGGCCCTGGCCGTGAGATTGTCTTCCTGTTTCACCTCGGGCAACGCGGGAATCGACTCGGGCACAGTCTCGATCGCAGTTGCGGGAAGGCCGGTCAATTGCGAAAGCCGGTTTCGTAGAACATCGATTGCGCCTTGTGCCTGCGAGATGTGGAAGTAGACGCGAGCCCCATTGAGCCGCGCCTGGTTCCGGATCAAGGGATTATCCACGCCCGCCAGAACCCGCTGGTTGACGGTCTGCTCCATCTTGAGCGCGTCCTCGTAATCATGACTCAAGTGGGTCATGAGCGTTTCCCACTTGCTGAGTTCGGCATAACTCAAGACCGTGTCCTGAATCACCTGATTGCGCTGGTCCTTGGTCTGCACAGTGCTCTCTTGATATTCCGTTCGGGCAGCGCGCACAAAGTCCCGCAGCGCAGGATTGATAAGCGCAAATTGCGCCGTGGTATTAACGATCGCAGGCGCCGACCCTTCCAGACTGAGCGGATAACCATAGGATTTGCCCAGGCCCGAGCCGATAGCCATTTGTGGCAAATACTGATTGCGGACTTCATGGTAGGAAGCAAAGGCACGCTGCTCATCGATGTGGGAAGCCTCCATCGTAGTGCTGTGGGCCAGCGCCAATTCCACGGCTCGCTTGAGCGGCAGTTGCTCGGCTGCGAGATTTCCGCAAAATGAACTCAGGACTACGCCAAGAAAAAACAGAACAGAAAGACGTGATGCGTGACGGAAAGCAGGTTTCATGTGTTCATCCTCAAGAGAAATTGCGGGACTCGGAAACACGATTGTAAACGAGGACGGAACTGGACCACACTTGCGAGCACAGATTCTTCTCGACACCTGCCGGATATTACGATTTCGAAACACTCACCTGCGTGAGCCTCGTAGAGATCGCACCCCAAAGCGAGAAGACGGAGTAAACTTTGTTTCATGTCAATGTTAAAAAAGGTCGCGATTGTCTTAGTGGCGTGGGTTGTGTGTGTCTTGGTCTACCTTGAATTTTTTTCTAAAGTCCGATGAGGCCAATAGTGCCTGTTTGTCCATCACTCCGAGCCGCGTGGTGGAGATTGAATCCACTGGACGGCGCGTCGGGGCGAGCAGTTTGGAGTGCCTCTGACGGCCCGCCGTCGAGAGGTGAGCTAAAAGCCCCGCCCTTTCGGACAGAACGCGAAAAGGGCAGGGACCCGCGTTTGTCGGCGGTGAACGCATGGGCCAGCCCCCCACGCGTTCTTTCTACACCTGCAAGGGGTCAATGAGTGTAATGGCGATGTTACGTCAACCATCCGGTTCAAACCCCGCCATCTGCTCTGCTTCCATTGACTTGCCCTATCTCTGGGTCCTAAGATTTCAGCCCAATGATCGACCACACATTTTCGCACTACCACATCATCGAGAAGCTCGGGCACGGCGGCATGGGCGAGGTGTACCTGGCTGAGGACAAGCAGCTTGGCCGGAAAGTCGCTATTAAATTCCTCCCCAGAGAAGTCGCCACCGATGAGCGCGCTAAACAACGTCTGCTGAGGGAGGCCAAGACCGCAGCCACTCTCGATCACCCGAATATATGCGCTATTTACGAGGTCGGGCAGGAGGGCGATCAAAGCTTCATAGTCCTTCAATACATTGAAGGGGAAACCTTGGCTTCGAGGCTCAAGCGCCACCTGCCAGATTTGCGCGAGGCGCTCGCGATTGCGGCACAGGTTGCCGACGCCCTGAACGAAGCGCACGCACGCGGCATCATTCATCGCGATATCAAGCCGGAAAACATCATGCTAACGACGCGCAACCAGGTCAAGGTGCTCGATTTCGGTCTGGCCAAGGTGTTACGCGATTCGAGCATCATCGAGGCGGATACAGCCAGCATGTTGAGCATCCCGGGAATGGTGATGGGCACGGTGCCCTACATGTCGCCAGAGCAGGTGCGCGGCGAGGCGTTGGATTGTCGCAGCGACATCTTCAGCTTCGGCACTGTGCTCTATGAATTGCTGAGCGGGCGGCGGCCCTTCGAGGCCAAGAGCTCAGCAGAGGTCATCTCCGCAATCCTGACCGCGGAACCGCCGCCAATTAGTCGCTCCAGCCTTGGCCACAGCGGCAGTGCCGAAGAGGAGCTGATACGAAAATGCCTTGAGAAGGATGCGGCGCTGCGCTACCAGACGATGGGAGACTTGATCCCTGACCTGCAGCAAATCCGCCGCGAATACGAGAGCGGACAGTTTACGCCGAAGGCCAAGACAGCAGGTGTAAAACCGAAGCCGGCAATTACCAGCCCTGAGGGCAGCAGATTTCGGGTTTCAAAGCTTGGGCTCGGGCTGGTCGTGGTATCCATCGTGCTGGCGCTGGCGGCGGGCGTGTACGTGTATTCATCACGGACTGTGAAGCACCCTCCTGCGTCGGGTGCGGCTGTCATGTCCGCCAACTCCGTGGCCTACGACGCCTACATGCGCGGGATGGTCAATGTCAGCAGCGAGAATCCAGCCGATAATCAAGCTGCCATTAAACTATTCGAGCAGGCCGTAGCTGCTGACCCAAACTTTGCCTCTGCCTATGCCGAGCTGTCCCGCTCCTACACCATCAAAGCACGTTATGTTGCGTCCGGTGCGGAGAGGAAGAAGTCGTATGAGGATGCTGAAGTCGCTGTGAATAAAGCGCTCGCGATAGACCCCAATCTGGCGGAGGGTCATTTTGCCCGCGGACTGATGTTGTGGACGCCCTACAAGCGCTTCCCTCACGCGGAGGCGATTCAGTCATACCGTCGCGCGATCGAATTGAATCCCAATTTCGATGAAGCGCATCACCAACTGGGATTTGTCTACCTTCACATCGGCATGCTCGACAAGGGACAGCAAGAGATTGAAAAGGCATTAGCTATCAACCCGGGCAACACCCTGGCGCGGTACCGGTTGGGCGTCATCGATATGTGCCGGGCCAAATACGCAGAAGCCTTTCAGATATTCAATAGCACTCCGCTCGAACAGAACCCTGAACTCCTGGCATTTTATACATCCAACGCTTTATTCCGGCTGGGGCGGAACGAGGAAGCCTCGACGTTAATTGAGCGATACTTCAAAGACTATTCGAAAGATAAGGGTGGGATGGTTACCAGCGTGAAGGCCATGATGCTGGCCAAGACTGGCAAGAATGGCGAAGCGGAAGCCACGATCCAGCACGCTATCGAGATCGGCCGTGGTTACGCTCACTTCCATCACACGTCTTATAACATCGCTTCCGCTTATGCTCTTATGAATGAGCCAGAGCAAGCGATGAAATGGTTGCAAGTGACCGCCGATGAGGGTTTCCCTAATTATCCGCTTTTCGAGGGTGACGCTCAGTTAAATAACCTGAGGAAGGACCCGCGGTTTATTGCGTTTATGGCGCAGCAGAAGCAGCAGTGGGAGCATTTCAGCGCCACATTGTGACTACAGGCGAAAGCCAGGGCCGTAGACGCAACCCTTCTGAGTGCATTTTCCCTACCTCGACATCCCCCGAAAGAAGCTAAGACGGAATGCGCGAAGTTGCAATTAGCGTGCGCTGTCTCCAACCGACCGACATCACTCGATTCGCCCGCAGAAATTTCTTAACTGTTGAAACCAGGCCTTTACACTCTTTGACCAAATCGCAGTTCCAGCCGGAGGTCCATATCCCCGGTTAGCGAGGGCGGGAGTGGGGAACTAACTCGCTTCCTCTCTCTATCCCCCGCATCGCATTGAGACTGATCAGGAACGCTCCTAGACTGCGAGTGCGGCGGTCATCAGTTCGCAGTTCGCCCAGCGTCCCCAAAGCCACAAAATCTCAAAGAAACTCCTTCGCGGCCCAAATCTTGTCAAGCCCCCTAAACCAGCCATTTCTTTTCAAGCTGCTGATTCTGCTGGAAATATAAATATCCAAACCATGTCTCATTTACCCCCTCCAATTTGCTAGTCTAGATATAGAAGCAAAAAGAAACAGGCGCGACCGGAAATCCGGCTCGCGCCTTTTTTATTGGAGCCCAAATGAGAAAAGACGCTCGGAAATCAGGCCGGAAGCGACCGCCGTTCGCGCCCTTTCAGCGCGGAAGGCAAACCAAGAAAGCGAAGGGCGAACTGGCGGAACTGGCCTTCCTGCACAAGGCGGCAAGCATGGGATTTGGCGTGGCCAAACCCTATGGAGACAGCGAACGCTACGATTTCATCCTCGACTCGGGCGAGCGCTTGTGGCGGGTGCAGGTGAAGTCGACTAACACTAACTACGGGGCCGGGTATTGCACGATGGGCTGTCACAGCAACAATTGCAAACCTTACAAGGCTAATGAGATTGACTTTTTCGTGGCCTACATCATTCCACGGGACATTTGGTACGTGATTCCGGTGAACCGCCTGCCGCACTCCCACGCCCTGGCCTTCTATCCTTCAGGTTGCAGAATAGGCGGTTACTTCGAATCCTACCGCGAGGCCTGGGATCTGATGGCGCCGGGCGGAGACCTGAAACCGCAACCGCCGACTGCGGGCCGGGTGCGTGCAGTTCGCGCACCATCAAAATGGAAATCCCATCTTGCCTCTCCCAAAAAATGATGAGATAAGGGTAGGGCACCCTGTAGAGTGCGACCAAGACCTTCACTTCATCGCATCCAACGCTTGGGCTAGGTCTGCCTTGAGATCGTCGATGTCTTCCAGACCGATGTTCAGCCGCACGATGCGATGGCCATAGTCGGGGCGGTTCTGCGTGGAGTGGAAATCGTAAGCGACAGCCAGGCTGGTCACGCCCGCCCAACTGTATCCGATCTCGAACAGTTCCAACGCATCCACAAAAGCCAGAATCTGCTGCCTGGTAAATTGCCGCTGGAAGACAATGGAGAAGAGGCCTGTCGACCCCGTGAAGTCACGCTTCCAGAATTCGTGTCCAGGACAGGAGGGAAGCGCGGGATGAAGAACCAGTTCGATCTCGGGACGCTGGGCGAGCCAGCGGGCCAGCCCGAGGGCAGCTTCCTCAAGCGCCTTCAGGCGGACGGCAAGAGTCTTCATGCCCCGCAGGGCGAGGCTGCAATCGTCCGGCGAAGCTGCGCAGCCCACGAGTTGATGGGTTGACCCGAGGCGTTGGTAGGCAGCTTCGTCGCGCACGGTAATCGATCCGAGCAGGAGGTCGCTGTGTCCGCCGACGTATTTCGTGAGCGCTTGCATGGTGACGTCTACGCCGTGGGCGAAGGCATCGAAATAGATGCCAGCGGACCAAGTATTGTCGAGCACGACCATGGCTCCGATGCGGTGGGCGGCGTCGGCAATGGCGGGGACGTCCTGCACTTCCATGGTGATGGAGCCGGGGCTCTCGCACCAGACCAAGCGCGTGCTCTTGCGGAAGAGCGACGCAATTCCTGCTCCGATGGTTGGAGGATAGAAGCTGACCTCGATGCCGAAACGGCGCAGAACCTCCACGGCAAACTTGCGATTGGGTGTATAGACGCTTTCCGGCACCAGAACGTGGTCGCCCGCGTTGAGAAAGGCGAAGTTGATCAGCGCGATGGCTCCTTGTCCTCCGGGTGTGATGAAGGTGCGAAAGCCTTTTTCGAGCTCGCAAATGCGCGCCGCCAATTCCAGGGTCGTGGGAGTGCCGTAAAGGCCGTAGGTGTAGCCGACTTCGTACTGGTCCCACGTGTCCTGGACGGCCGCTGCATTCGGGAACAGGACCGTCGAGCCTCTGTATACCGGTGTGGAAAGGGAACGGAAACCTTCAGGCGCGCGCGCGTCGGAGTGAATCAGCTTGGTCTTCCAATTCTTGGCCATAGGCGCAGTTAGCTTAGACTTTGCTGCAGGGCTCCAGTTTCGGTGCAGTCTTCATGGGATCGGGGGCTAGCCCCCGGGACTCGCAAACGCGATTGTAAATGAGGATGGAGCCTGACCACACCTGGGAGCGGGCACTTCGAGCTCAGAGCAGCGGGCCGCACACCGAGGATTCGCGCAAGGGCACGGCTGCCAGAGGCTGCGGACAACCGTGTCCGCGCCACACTCGCTAGTTTGGATTCATGACGTCGGCCACTTGGCGATTCACTCGGTCCAGAGCGTTCTGAGCGAGGGCGAAGCTTTTGGCCAGGGAAAGGGACGCGCGGTATTCCTGAGCTGCTGCCGGCTTGTCACCCTGCTGCTCAAGCGCCGTCCCCAGCAGGTAATGCGCTTTGAATGCGGGAGCAGCTTCCACGGTGGAAGTGGACGACAGATATCGGCGGAGCAATTGGGTAGCTTGCGGAAGATCGCGCTTGGAGCGAAGCAGCATCTCCGCGCTCTCCATGAGCACCTCGGGTTGATCCATCGGAGCTGAACTTGCATGCCGGATGGCATCTTCCATCTGATCCAGACGCCCGGTGTGCCGATAGAAGAAGGCCAAATTCAACCAGGCGAGGGCTGCGCCGTGGCTGGCTTCGATGGCCGCGCGATATTCGTTCTCGGCGGAGACCAAGTCCTTCTTCTTTTCGGCAAGTCGTCCCTTAACCCAGCCGGCTTTGACCGGGTCCATGGTGGCGAGCTTCTGCGCCTGAGCTTCCGCTTTGTCGCGTCCACCGCCGACGATCCCGGGAGCCTCCAGGTAGAACTCAGCCAGATCGGTGCGCGCCTCGGCGCTGTTTGGATTCAGTCGCACTGCGGTTTCAAATTCACCGCGAACCTTCTTGGCCAGGCCGGCTGCGCTCCAGAAGCCGGCATGGTCCGCCTTTTCCCCGTAAATGCGCCCCAGCCAGAGATGGTATTGAGCGTTCTCCGGATCCAACGACACAGCCTTCTCGCACGCCGAAATGCCCTTGTCCCAATCACCGAGCGTGAAGTAGGCGCGGCAGAGCAGATTGTAAGATTCGGCGTCCTTGGGAGCGCTGCTGATTCTGCGCTGCAGCGATACGATGGCTTCGTCGACGCGGCCCTGGGCAAGCAGTTTGCTGTCCGCGGAGTCAGCGGCGGAGAGGGAAGGAAGAAGTGCAAGCAGAAGCATGAACGCAAGTTTCTTCACTGCAAACATTTCTTAGTGAACCACCTTTACCGCTAAACCGTTGCGCAACGGCTTGGAATTGACGGGACCCAGCGCGACCAATGCGTTTTCCGGCAGCCCTCCGGCAACTTCCACCTTGGTGAGATTCGAGATGGAAGTTTGTACGTAGCGCCGCTGCAATTCATTATTCACGATCTGATAGACGTAAGCCTTGCTGTCCTCCTGATGAACGGCCTCGCGCGGCACGGTGAGGACGTCGCGATGTTCCGCGGTAATAATCGTGACTCCGACATTGACGTTGGGGAGCAGCTTGAAGTCCCGATTGTCGACGACGCAGGTCGTCTCTCCGACGTTGCGAGTACCGTGCAGTTTTATGACGGCCGGGATCACGCTGACTGTGCCTTCCCAGGTTCGTTCCGGCATCGCGTCCCAGGTTACTTCGATTCTGTCTCCCGGCGCGAGGCGTCCGACGTCGGGCTCGTCCACGAAGGCTCGTACGCGGACTTTGGAGAGATCCGCCTCCTGCAATACCAAGTCGCCGGGATTGACGTAAGCCCCCTGTAGGACCGGCAGCGAATACACGACGCCAGCAAACGGAGCCCGAATATTCAACTGATTGAGCACATCTTCGGCTGCTGTGAAGGCGGCTTGGGCCTCCGATTTTTGGGCCTCTACTCGGGCAATTTCGGGTTGGGAGTAACGATTCCTTTGCTTCTGGAGAAGAAGATTGAGATCCGCATTGGAACGTTTGAGCTGATCCTCGGCGTTTTTTATCTCGCCTGGGGAAGCGGCATTTTGCTGCCGTAGACGCCGCAGCGCATCCAGGTTGCGCTGCGCCGTTTCGGAGTCAGTACGCGCTTTTAGTATTTGCGATTCGAGGGTCAGGATCTCCTCGTGGTTTCCACCGCTCCGCAGATCGCTGATATTGGCGTCTGAACCAAGAACTTGAGCCTTGGCCCGGGCGGCTTGGCTGCGGGCTTCCGCGTCGTTCAGTTGCACCAGAAGTTGACCTTTCTTGACGCGGTCACCCTCCCGCACAAGTATTTTTTTTATCGTAGTGCCGATGGGAGCATGGGCCTCGAAGTTCTGCAGCGGCTCGACTTTGCCGTTGGTGGAGACGACACTCCGAATCGTGCTGCGCTGCGCGGTCACAGCGCGCACTGGCACGGCAGGGTCCCGCGACAAGGACGCGAACAACACCACCGCTGCGGCGATCGCGACCGTCCCTACGATCCAGCGGTGCCGTGTCAAGAAGCTGGCATTATTGTTCGTCATTATTCGTTGTTACTGACATGCGAATGGCCGAACGCAATAATGTACCACCTGCTGCCTCTGGAAACTGTAGAAGGAACCTTCCCGATTAGATGCGCGAGTCCGGCTGACGAACCGCAAATCCTTGGAGACTTGGCGGTTTGGTCCGGTTGCTGGTTACAATGTGGGATGCCCAAACAGGCTCGCTACACGCCGCAACACGCCCAGGCAGGACTGGATGCCAAGTTCCCGGAGATCGAGACTTGGCCGAATCAGTTTGCGGGATACGAAATCGTGGTGGATGACCCGGAGTTTACCTCGGTTTGCCCGAAAACCGGATTGCCCGACTTTGGTGTGCTTACCATCCGCTACATGCCGCACAAGCGCTGCCTGGAACTGAAGTCGCTGAAGGAGTATCTGCGGGCTTACCGGAGTCTGGGAATCTTCCAGGAAAACATTGTGAACCGGGTGCTGGACGACGTGGTGCGGTGGGCTCGCCCGGTATGGGCTGAGGTCAAGGGGGATTTTCGGCCACGGGGCGGGATTTCTACCGTGATCGTGGCTCGGTGGCCTCGGCCCAAGGGGAAAGCTCGGAAGTGAGCTGGGTTTTCGAAGAACGAGTCAAGAGACTATCGCGGAGTTTCTGAGAAGAGGAGGAGAGCCGCAAAGTCCACCGGGAAAAACATCTTCTTCTCGGCACTAACGGGTTTCGGCGGCGTTCAGCGGTTCGATCTGCTCTAATTCGCGCGCCAGTTCGGCCTTCACGCGCCCGATGTCATACGCATCCTGCAGATTTAGCCAGAACTGCTCTGTGGTTCCGAAGAACCGGGACAGCCGAAGCGCGGTATCCGCCGTTACGCCGCGTCGTTCCAAAACGATGTCATTGATGCGGGGTGGCGGGACGCGAAGCCGCTTTGCCAAGGCGTACGCAGACATTGCCATGGGCTTCAGGAATTCCTCCCGCAAGACTTCACCGGGATGAATTCTCCAATTTGGCGTACCTTTTCTCGCAACACTCATTACTTTCTCCCTTTAATAATGCCAAACAAAGCGGTTGGCAGGCTAGACCGGATAAAACACCTCAGAGTCAATCGCGACGCCGTTTGCAATCGCTCTATCGTACTGGACTCTGAAGTCTCGGCCCTCGACCGGGAGCCATTCGTACCTGAGTAGATCGAGGATCGCAGAACGGAGGTCATCTGATCTTCCCAAGGCGGCTGAAAATGCCTCGAATTCAACTATCGCAGTATCACACGTCGGTTCCACCCACAGCCAGTGATCTCTTGCAACAAGCATGTAGTAAACGTTCTGGTATTCACCCAGTTGCTTCGGCAGCTTTCCCGATGAGCTAAGGTGATTTGGATTCTCGGTCAGGAACTTTCGAATCTGTTCCAGTTGCCTGACGCCCTTGAGAACATCCGCGTCTCTATCTGTGAACTCAATCGGCCTTGTAGTTTTCCTGATCCACTTCAACTCAGCGATGACAATGGTAGAAGAGCTTTCGTCGGTGACGATCAGGTCAATGTCAGGATTCGGCTTCGGAAGAGGTACTGGTCCTTGCGAAGAATATCGCGAGCACGTTCCCCTTAGGGTAGCCCGCATCTCCTGCTCCTTCTCAAGGGATGTTGCATCGAATGCAGCGGGCCTCAGCATTGAGCAGACGCGGAGAATGTTCTCGTCAGGCCGACTGTGAAGAGGAAATTGAGGAGCTAACGCCAAGGTCACCATCGAAGGGCCGAGAGGAACAAAAGGATGAATATGGAGGTCTAGCGAACGAGAGAAGTCAAACGTAAGGTCCTCGATAATCTTTACGCACTTCTCTGTTGGGATACAGCTCAACCTCGCCAAGACACCGACCCAGCTTTGACTGGAGCGGATTAACACTGCTGAGTCCAATGGGTACGCCCCGTAATTCTTTCCCCATGCAAAACATAGGAATTCGTGGGCTGCGCATACCGCTGTGAGTGCTGCATAGAACTGCTTGAAATCGCTCAACGCGTATTCTCCAAGTGACAATAAATCAGCCCTCCGGATGATGGCCGCCACCTTGCCTTGATATTCAGGAAGTAGTTCGAGCCACAGGTCCCAGGGATCGTCATACTCGAACCGCAACAGGCCTGTTTTTCTGCAAACCTGGAAGACCTGCTGAAATAGTTCTTGCTGCTGCGGGGTCTGTCCCGGTTTGGTGGGCCGTTGCCCCTTGTAATTTCCCTCTTTCGGCCTGAAGCTCTTCTGGTGCGCGCTAATCTGCCGATCTCTTGCGGATCCTGGCACAGTGAACCGTACTAGAGTCGGAGATATCAGTTCGGCAGCATAGCGGTGCCTGTGCCACATGGGTAGGCACGTTTGGAACGCGCTATAGTCGCGTGCGACAGAAAGTGCGTCGTCCACCCCTGCGGCGAGTCTCGTCGTCCAACGTCTGCTCGCAAGTTTGGAGGCGGGCACACCGTGTTCCGTCGCCCATCTCATAACAATCGGTATATGGCGGCTCACGTTTAGCAAAGTGGCAGTCAAATGGGGCGTGTCGTCCCCGCGGTTCGCGATCTCTTGCTCAACCAGTCTGATGCCGCCGACGAGCACCGACCAAACGGCCACGTTCGAGGGCAGTCTAAGAAGCGTAAGCTGGCCAAAACAACCGTCAGCGCGTTCTTCGATCTGACGAATAGCTTCTACGAGCTCCGGCGGCGAGTCTTTCTTTACTAGCGGCATCACGTATGACGATTCTTTCACGTCGTTTATCCTGGAGCCAACTGCAAACGGCTTCCTCACGGCAACCACGTCTTCGTGCGCCGTGATATATTCCTTCGCCAAGTGGCCCAGACGAAACTTTATCCCCGGACCGCGCTTGCGCTGCTCACGGCGCTGAACCTGCTCAATTACATCGACCGTTCAGTGCTCTTCGCGGTGCAGCCGCTGGTGCAGAGCGAATTCCATCTCACCAACACCCAGGTTGGTTATCTGACCAGCGCTTTTCTGGGGTTTTATATGATCGCTGCGCCGTTTACCGGCCCCCTCGCGGACCGGTATTCGCGCAAGAAGATCATCGTTCTGGGCGCCATCTTTTGGAGCGCGCTTACGCTGCTCACCGCGGTCACGCACACCTATTGGGAGTTGCTGGTTCGCCATACGCTGGTGGGCGTGGGTGAAGCGACGTTCGTTACCATCGCCCCGACCTTCGTCGCCGATCTTTTTCCGGAGAACAAACGCGGCCGCATTTTCGGAGTGTTTTATCTGGCGATCCCTGTGGGCACAGCGGCGGGCTATCTGCTGGGCGGCAAACTCGCACCTCATTTCGGATGGCGATTCCCCTTCTATATTGCGGCATTCCCGGGCTTCCTGCTTGCTCTGGCTCTGATGTTCGTTCCCGAGCCGCCGCGTGGCCAGTTCGACTCCTTGAAAGAGACTCCGGACCGCGGAACCATCCGGGGTTTGGCACGCAACCCTGCATTCTGGGCGGTTACGCTCGGCATGTCCGCGGGGACGTTTTCGCTGGGAGGAATACAAGTGTGGATGCCGACATTTCTGTCCCGAGTGCGCGGCTACAGTCTGGAATCGGCAAATTTGATGTTTGGAAAGATCGTGGTGGTCGATGGCATTCTTGCATCGTTGGCCGGAGGCTGGATGGGCGACCGGCTGCTGCCCCGCATGAAAGGTTCGTACTATTTTGTGTCCGCGATCAGCATGGGTCTCGGCGTGCCCGTCATGATCGTCGGTCTTTTCAGCAAGGGACGACTGATGCTGCCTGCCATCGCGGTGGCCGCATTTCTTCTATTGTTGAACACTTCGCCTCTCAACACTGCACTGGTTAACTCGGTCAGTGCGCACATCCGTGCAACCGCGATCGCGGTAAACATTTTCATCTTTCATCTTCTGGGCGACGTTCCTTCGCCAACACTCATGGGATACGTAGCCGACCGCCGGTCGCTTCAGGCCGCGTTCATTCTGCCGGTGATCGCGATGGCTGTTTCTTCTGCCATACTGTTTTATGGCATGCGATTCGCTCCTCCTGTACGTGTCCAGAACGAGCCTGGGTCCCTCGGCGGCCGGCCGGGATGACTTATTTTCATGGCGCCGTTTTTCATTGGAGCATTCTTCATTGGGCCGTTTTTCATTGGAGCGTCCTTCATTGGATCATGGGCAGCATCCTCGGGCTGGCTTGGCTTTCACGGCTGGTGGATGCCGCTTTGGGCATGCCCAAGGTAGCCGACATCTCGCGGCCCGAATGGGACCGCAAGCCGGCCACTCCCAGCGGGAATCCGCGCGTCAGCATCATTGTTCCGGCTCGCAATGAAGAAGAACACATTGGACCCGCTCTTACTACGCTGCTGAAACTCGATTACGACAACTACGAAGTGATCGCGGTGGACGATCGCTCCACGGACCGCACCGGCGAAGTCATGGATCGAATTGCCTCCACGCCCGAAGCCAGCGGTCGGCTGAAGGTTATTCACGTTGCCGAATTGCCTCCGGGTTGGATGGGTAAGGTCCACGCGATGTGGACCGCGGCCAATCAGGCGAGTGGCGACTGGCTCCTCTTTACCGATGCCGACGTGCTTTTCCGGCCCGACGTGGTGCGCCGAGCCTTGGCCTATGCGGAGGCTGAGGGCGCGGACCACTTAGTGTTGTTTCCCCGCATGATCATGAAGAGCCCGGGCGAGAGGATGATGATCGGCTTCTTCCAGACGCTGTTCGTCTTCGGGCATCGTCCTTGGAAGGTAGCCGATCCCAAGACGAAGGACCACATGGGAGTGGGCGCGTTCAACCTGATCCGGCGCCGCGTTTACGATGCTGTCGGTGGCTACCAGGCACTGCGCTTCGAAGTACTCGATGACATGAAGCTGGGGAAAATCGTGAAGAATGCCGGGTACGCGCAACGCAACGTTTACGGCGCAGACCTGATTTCTCTCCGCTGGGCAAAGGGCGCAATGGGTGTAGTGCAGAATCTCACGAAGAATTTCTTTGCCGTGATGTCGTTCCAGTCGTGGCGCCTGCTGCTTTCAGTCTTTGCGTTGGCGTTCTTGAACCTGCTGCCGTTTTTGGGGATTTGGCTCGCCCACGGATGGGAACGCCTGCCCTACGCCGTGGCACTCGCGTCCCTGTTCGCGATTCATGTGGGGATGGCCGGCAGGTCCGACGTTCCAGCATATTATTTCGTTCTGCATCCCATTGGCGCGGCGCTGTTCGTTTACATCATGCTGCGTTCGATGGGGCTGACTCTGGCGCGAGGCGGGATCGTGTGGCGTGGTACGTTCTATCCTCTGGACCAGTTGAGAAAAGGAATGGTGTAGAGGGTTACTTGGTTGGAACACTCAGGCGGGTCAGGGAAATCTTAAATCGCAGAGCTCGCGGAGAAAATCCGCAGAGTGCGCAGGGAACATCCGCAGAGCCAGATTATTGAGGTGGGCCAGGACTTTCAACTGATCCAGAGTCGCTCGGAATTTCTATCGGTAGCTTTGCCGTCTGCCGCTTTTTGTATGTTTTGCGCGGGGCCTTGGGGAGGCTGAACTTTCCTGCGCTGTAGTGCCCCTTGTTCTCCACATCGTAGTTCTTGGGCAGCGGAGGAATCCGGAGCCCCTCTCCGCCGAGTTGCCTTAGTCGCTGGAGGACAATCTCCGCCCGTCCGTCGTACTCTTTCACCGGGCCGTGGACCTCGATTACCTTATTCTGCAACTGGCTGACATCGCCCACATTCCTTAGATCGTGGGGGAAGACAACCACGGTGAACGGACACACCATGGAATCCTGACAGAAATCGAAGAACGTAACACCCCTGCTGCCGTGTTTTACGCGGACGACCTTGCCGGTGACGCATTGGTCTTCACCTACGTGCTGCCGAGCTTCAGTAATGGGAATGCAGTCCGCCGCCGAGAGGGCAGGGAAGAGCAGTGTCAGCAGTAACGGCAGGAGTCCATCGAAGGGAACCATGAGGAATCTGCTGCGAAACTTTATCGGAAAAATAAGCACAAAACTCGATGCCAACGAAGTGCCTTCTACACATCCAGTGTATGGCGGACAGTGCGAGTAACAAGGGGATCGGCTGAGAAAAAGGCTGAATCTTCCCGAAACAGAAAAACGCGGGCGAAGGGCCGGTCAGCTGGGCCGGCCCTCGTCGCGCAAGAAAGGCGGAACCTCTCCAGGTACACTGGCAGCTTAATCAGAACGTCTTTAGTTGAACGCCTTCACCGCTGCGGCCTCGTCATCCCTCACATCGAAGACGGTGTACAGCTTGGTGATCTGCAGCAGGTCGTGAACCTTCTTGGTCAGATTCAGCAATTTGAGTTCGCCGCCCTGGTTGCGCACCGTGGTAAAGGCGCTGACCAGCTCACCGATGCCTGAGCTGTCAATATAGGTCACCTCACCAAGGTTGAGCAGAAGTTTCTTCTGGCCCTTGGAAAGCAGCTCACGCACGGTGTCACGCAGGATCACGCTGCCTTCGCCGAGTGTGATCCGGCCACTGCAATCCACGATGGTCACGCCATCAACCTGACGAGTACTGGTCTTCATGGTCACTGAGAAGCCTCCTTAACGTCCTCGGATGGTCCGTGGACGTGCTTTACGAGTTTAATTTCGGTGCCCGTCTGGGAAGGGTGGATTTGCACCTCGTCCATGAACGAGCGGATAAGAAAAATTCCCCGTCCGGAAGTCTTCAAAAGATTTTCCGGAGCCAGGGGATCTGGAATCTTGTCCAGGTCTAACCCTTTGCCCTGATCGCGAATGGTGATAATCAAGTCGCTGCCGATCCGTTCGAAATCCAGTCTAACCTTCTTGCCCGGATCATAGGCATTGCCATGCAGCACCGCGTTCACTGCGGCCTCGCGCACGGCCATGGAAATCTGCATGACTTCATCTTCGCCGAATCCCGTTTCAGCCGCGATTCGGCTAGCTGTTTGCTCGGCGTTATCGACGGTCTCCAGCGTCGAATCGAGCGTATAAGAGACCCGGAGTTCGGCCATGGCAAAGTGTTTGTGAACCAGCCCGCAGACCCGAAACATCCGCCAACCTGGGTTGGCCACTCCGCGCCTTCGGCTCGCGCGTGCCAAGGAAGCCCCCCAATCAGCGAATTTGGTAGTTTGCCCTGCCCCTATGGAAATGTCAACGCGCGGATTATACACATCGATTTCGGGGCTCCTGAACCATGCCCACTTCGCGTTAGACACCGCCAGCCAAAAAAACCGGTAAACCCTTCTGGCTTCCTGTCCCGCAGTTGGGTATTCTCTCAGAGCGATGTCCTCGCTAGCACTTACCGAATTGCTGGGCCGGCCCGTATTTGATCCGGCTGGAGGCCAATGCGGGCGTGTGCGCGAACTGGCGGTTGCGCCCCAGGAGGATCGCGCCCGCATCGCTGTGTTAATCGTTCGTACCAAGTCCGGCGACCGCGTGATGCCATTCAGTGCCGTCAACTCGATGAATGGCGGACTGCGCATTGATAGTGCGGTTTCGGCGTGGCCGATTGCCGATGGGTCGGAAGGTCTGTTTCTGCTGGTGCGTGACCTGCTCGACCAGCAAATCATCGACGTCCACGGACGCAAGGTGGTTCGCGTCAATGACGTGGAACTTTACCAGGACCTCAGTAGCCGGCATCCCGTGCTCAGAGTAGGTTCGGTGGATGTAGGCGCACGGGGCGCGGTCCGCCGCCTGCTCAAGGGCGTGGTTCCGATCACTGCGCTACGAGCGTTGCTGCGTAAGATTCCCGAGCGGCAGATTCCCTGGGACTTTGTGGATCTGATCGAAACTGATCCAGCCCGCCGGGTGAAGCTGAAGATCTCCCACGAGCGCCTGGCCCGCTTGCATCCTGCCGACATCGCCGACATTGTAGAAGACCTCGCTCCCGACGAACGCGAAGCCGTGTTTGAGACCCTGGACCACGACGTTGCCGCCGAGGCACTGGAGGAAGTCGAACCCAAGGTGCAGAAGGCGATTGTGGAATCGCTCGATTCCGACCGCGCGGCTGACATCGTGGAGGAGATGGATCCGGACGCCGCCGCCGACCTGCTGGCCGACCTGAATGAAGACCATACCTCGGAAATCCTGCAGGAAATGGCTCCGAAAGAGCGCGAGGAGATGGTCGAACTCCTCGAGTTCAAGGAGAACACCGCCGCCGGCCGCATGAACACCGAGTACATTGCACTGGATCTAAAGGCCACTGCCCACGATGCGGTCGAAGCTTTGCGCCACTTCGAAGGGGGCATCGAAGCCGTGAGCACGATTTATCTGATCGACTCGCATGGCACCCTGGCTGGCGCCGTCCCACTGGCCAAGCTGGTGCTGGCCTCGCCAGAAACGCCGTTGCTATCTCTCACCAAGGAGCCGTTGATCTCGTGCCATGCCGATGCGGGCGAGAAAGAGTTTGCGGAGCTGTTCGACAAGTACAACCTCCTCACTCTCCCCGTGATCGACGATCACAATAAGCTGACCGGAGTCATCACGTCGGACGACGTGATCAGCCTGCTGCGATCCAAGCTGTAGAGCGGCCAACCCACTGTCATCCCGAGCGGAGCATCAGGTTCGCGCAGCGAATCTGATGCGGAGTCGAGGGACCTTGTGTATTGTGTGCGCTTGGCGACGCGTGCGTGTGCTGAAGGTCACATCGGATAACAAAGCGCAAACGCAAGGTCCCTCGACTGCGCTCGGGATGACAGTGCGAGCTTTAGCAGGCTGCGGAACAACTCGGGATTCGTATCAGGGTATGCCTTCAGGCATATCGTAAGTCGCTGACAATGGGTCCGGCTTTAGCCGCTGGGGTTCGACGTTTCTCCAGCAAACAGCATTTTTCAGCAGCCTGCCAGAGACCTTAGCAGATGAAGAAAAAGTTCGGGTGCCCCGCTCCTTGCGCTTTTTGCAAGGGGCGGGTGCATGTGCTAAGAGCAAACACAAGCCGAGGATGTGACCGTTGACCAAAACACCCCGCAGAGTGGAAGTGGAGCAGCTTTCGGCCCTATGCGCTGAGGGCCAAAGAACGGACGGGAGCCTGGGGCACCAGGCAAGGGACGAAGGGGAACTAATCACGCTCGCCCCAAGCTTCTTTCCCGGCTGGTGCCGACGATAACAACCTCATGTGATGAAATGCAGCTCATTCGTGCCGTGTGTGCGCCGGGGATGGTTGGACAGGAAGCAAGCACGGTGCCCCAGGCTGAAAGTGTTTTAGTCCCCAAGGCATGGAACAAGCTTAGGGAAACTCTGCATTAAGGTCCGTTCTGGCTCGGCTGGGGAAGGGCACGGCTTCAGCCGTGCCGCTCGCGCCCACTAAATATGCGGCTTTCAGCCGCTGCGGTTCGCTCCTTCTCACACTCGATCCCAGCCACGGGGACTTGTTCAGACCTTCCTTAGTTTCCAACGGCGAAAGTCTCTGTGACAACTGAACACCCCCGCCTAAGCGAAGCTTGAGCGGGGCACCCTGAAGAGTAGTTTAGAGGCCTAGGTCGGGCCAGCCCCCTAAAAAGGAGCGATCCTTACGCTGAGTCCAATCGAGAACGCTGGATGATAACTCCAATTAATGGGAGCAGAACCGGAGAAGCCCGTAGGAGCAGGAGTATTGAGCTTAAATCCGCCACCAAGACTCTCTGTCCGTCCGAAGTGGACACCGAGGTGGACGTATATGCGATTGAAGCCGATGGCATCTCCGAGGAAGAACTCGGGTTGATTTGTCCCGGTGTTAGAGTTTACGCCGATACCGGTGCTCACACTGTTGGTGATGACCAGTTCGGTTTCGGGCTGTCCTGGCCATGTTGTCAGCTTCTCTTTAAACGGGAACGGTATCTTGTAATTGACGAAGGCCATCGGGAAGACCTGAGCTCGGGCCGAGTCGGTGACGGCGAAATAGGTACTTGATGTGACACCATCCGAATTTAACTTTGGGGCGGTGCCGACGACTTGTTTCGCGAGAAAAGTGGTTAAAATGCCAGCGGATGCAGTGAGGGCGGGAACGTCCTGGTAAAGGATCGAATAGTTGATCGAGTCGGTGGTGGGTTGGGTGGGAGCGGCGTCGCTGAAACAGGTGAGGACACCAGCGTCTGTAGCACCATAGTCGGGTCCGAGGCTGATATCCTGAACGAGGACGTCATCTTCCTTGTGCTCCTTAGTACCGAGAGAGATGACGTGTAAAACATTGAGACGAAAAGCATAATCGTCTTGGGCTTTCTTCAGCGCAGTGTAGTTAGTGACGACGGCAGCCTGTTGAGTCTGGAGGATTTTGAGATTATCCGTCGCGACAGCCAGTTCCGCTTTGGCCCAATCGAAAAGTTCCTCAAGGGCGAGGACCCCATCGTCGGTACACACAGTACCGTTGACGGTACAAGAGCTTATCAATCGTTTCTCGGTGTCAGACATGCCATCGACCAAACCCTGCAATCGCGCGAGATCAACCTCATTAGGTGGATAGTTGTCATCGCCGGGGGCCATGTTTGTCGGGAAAGGCGTATGGGCACTAACATCCTTCAGGGGCGATGAGGACCCTGGCTTGGAATCGCGCTGCGGATCAAAGGCTGCAAACTTGTTTCCCCGATAGTCTCCCGCGAGATATTGACCAAGCACCTTGATATCACTGTTATAGTTGTCCTGCCATTTCGTCTGTTTGTCGAAAACCTTCTCTCCGGCCGCTTTGATCTGATTGCTGAGGCCTTCAAACTTCTTAAGTGCATCCTCATCCGAGGCTACATCGCTTTCCGCTTTTTGTTTGCGTGCTTCCCAGTCCTTGTCCGCTTCATTGGGCATTCTCTTGAGGGCTGCTCTGGTCGAAAAAAGCGCTCGAAGCTTGCTAATGTCTTCTGTGTACCTATCCGGCGGCTTGTAGAGGTAAGCGTTATGAATTGCGATGCTGAAAGAGTTAAAACCACCCACTTTAGTGATGAGGGCTTCGATGGGGTTAGTAACTGTCGTGACGGCAGGTGGTTTTGAACTGACGGCGCAGATGTCGAGCGGGCTGAGGCCGGTGATGTGTAGGATGACGGGCTTACGATCTGCCACGCGAATGCGTGCTGGCTGGCAGGCGGGTTCGAAGGAATTAGGAGCGTTCTGGAGAGGAATGAGAATCCTATTGTTCCCGGGTTTGACCCGGCATTGGTTCTGCGCGAAGCACTGACCGGCGAGCACAACAAGCGACAGGATCAAACTACTGAAGAGGGACGTAATGCGTGCAAAGCGAGCCACAGCTCACCTCCAAACTATCTAAAGTCCCCCTCAGAACTCTAGCGGAGTTTAGGGCTGAACCGCAAACGTGTCAAGCAAAAAACCGACTAATGTCATACCACATTAGAAGTGTCCCCTGGTTTCGATTTCACCATGCCCCGGAAAAAGCAGGGGTTTTCATTTGCTGCCAGCCTTGTCGCCAAGGGTGATGGGCAGTTGGCCGGGTGGCCCAGCCTTTCGCGCTCTTTGCGAAGGCTGGGGCAATTCGGTCGGCCGAGCCATTTCCCATCGCTACTTAGCAGCGGCCTTCTTCTTTTGCCCTCGCTTGCTGACCGAATCCCTCCCATTCGGGGGCTGGCCCAACCTAGATTCTAAAACCACCCTTCAGGGTGCCCCGCTCAAGCTTCGCTTGGGCGGGGATGTTCAATCGTCACAGAATCTTTCGCCACTGCCAACTAAGCTCGTCCCATGCCTTGGGACTAAAAGACCTTCAGCAATCTGGGCAGTTGCATTTGACCTTCAGTTGCTATCGACGCCGGCCAAATTACTCGAGATCATACCAATGTTTCGCATTCGTTCCGACGAGAAAAGCCCGCCCAAGCAAAGCTTGAGCGGGGCACCCTGAAGAGTAGATTAGAGGTTTAGGTTGGGCCAGCCCTGAGCAACATCAAGAATATACTTTCCCCGCCCATGATGAGGGGATAGGATGCTTCGAATGGACGCGCCAGAAGAGGAAAAGCTATCACAGGATCGTTGGTACTGGGGATGGTATGGAATATTTCTTACACTCCTCGCAACGAGTCCGTTCATTCCCGCATCGTTGGGAATTCCGTGCTCTGTCATTGGGCTTGGAGGCCTTCTGATTCAGATGAGAGAAGGCTTCAAGGCACGCATATCTCGCATTCGTCTAAGCCGCGCTCAGCTTCTAGTTTTTACGCGGGTTGCGGCTGTGGTGATGTTGACTGTCCTTGGCATAAAGACAATATCTCTCGTTTTCGAGATTAAGGGCGCCTTTGATACATACGTCGTGCCGCGCGGAGTAACCGAAAAACAGGCCAATGCTCTAAGAGATTATCTTTCTAAACACGAGCCGTCTGCCGTTTCCGTAAGAGTAAACTCCTTTAATGATCAAGAGGCCATGGAATATGCATCAGAATTGTTTAATGCCTTACGCCACACAACGTGGGACATAAACCCGCCCACTCATAGCGGGCCAGAATTTATACGAAGGCCAGCGGCTAAGCCTAAAGCTAACGATGTCGATGCCAAAGGCAGGCCACTCTATAAGAGCTATAACGACTACCTGGATGCTAGCGATGCTTGGCTCGAAGGAGAAATCGACCGAAAGATAGCAGACCAAACGTATGGCGGCAACCCTGGACTCTGCCTAGAAGTGGAAGATGCTGGACAACCAACAAATCCAGATCCAAAACATCCCGCTCCGGACGTTATCTTGCGGGACGCTTTACGCTACGCTGGAATCGAAGCCAGTTGCGGCCGTGAGTCGGCTGACACAGGCAAATATACCGTATCTCTTTTTGTCGGCCATCGCCCTATCTCAATTGGCCAAAATTTAACTTGGCGTAGCAGGCTTGTGCGATGGTTGTCGGAGCGATCCCAATGAAAGCAGAAAAGCAAGAACCCTCGGAGTTTCAGAAGTTCGATGCTGTGATGCGGGAAATTCTCTCCGTCTCCAAAGAGGAACTAAAGAAACGAGAGAAGGGCGGGTGGCCCGGACCTTAGCAAATGAAAACTAGATTTGGGCCGGTGGCCCAGCCTTTCGCGCTCTTTGCGAAGGCTGGGGCAGTTCGGTCGAGAATGAAAGGCCGAGCCATTTCCCATCGCTAGTTAGCAGCCGCCTTCTTCTTTTGCCCCCGCTTGCCGACCGAATCCCTCCCGTTCGCAGATTTCCGGCCCGGCTTCGTCTGCGATTCCGCCGGAATCTCATCGCCTTTCATCGGGGGATTGCCTTTTCCCGCGCGTTCGAGAATCCGCAGGGTCTCGGCTCGATCGGCGCGACGACCTCTTTCCCGGAAATAATCTTCGGTGCGCAAGGCAGAAACCTTTTCCGCCACCGCGACGTTAATGAGCTGGTTGAGAGCTACGCCTTCCGCTTCGGCAGCCTTACGCAACTCGTCGAGTAAAGAGGGCTGTAGCCGCAGTGCGAAATTACTTCGTCTCACGGGTTCGAACTCCTGATCTGTTGTAGCACCGCTGCCGGCGGAATCACTGTAAAACTCTCGGCGTTGAAGTTTTGAAAGGGCACGGCTTTCCAGCCGTGCCGTAAGTCTTTGAAAACGAAGTACGGCGCGGCTTAAAGCCGCCCCCTTTCAAGGCTCCAGACGCCGATTCCGACGTTTTCTGCATGCCGCTCAGTCGTGCGAGAAGCGAGGCCCGACCTCACGCTAGCCTGCAAAACCCTCAAATTCCGTTTTCCACAAAATCTTGTCAAGGGGGTAAAACCGCTCAATTCCTCCCAACCCATTGATTAAGCTGGAAATATAAATATCAAAACCATGTCCTATTTACCCCCTCCAATTTGCTAGTCTAGAAATAGGAGCAAAAACAACAGGCGCGACCGGAAATCCGGCTCGCGCCTTTTTTATTGGAGCCCTAACCAATGCCTCAAAAGGAAATCCCAGAAGTGTCAAAAAACCCAACTCCGCTATCGCCGTGGTACCAGCGACGGGCCAATCAAACGGCCACAGCCCTCGCCAACCTCGAGCGCGATCGTCAAGCCAACGCGGAGGCTCGGCTCGGCACGAAAACACCCATGGTGCGCGGACCCCTCTGGCCCAAACGTCGCGGCGAAGTCTCCGAACTCGCTTTCTTTTACAAAGCCGCCGGCCTCGGTTTCGGAGTTGCCAAGCCGTGGGGCGATAGCGAACGCTACGACTTCATCCTCGACTCCGGCCAGCGCCTCTGGCGTGTGCAAGTCAAATCGGGATGTCACCATCACAACCGTTACTACGATCTGCATGCAAGCTGCGGCAACGCCCAAAAGACGATGTACACCTCCGAGGATATTGACATTTTCGTCGCCTACCTCGTGCCCATCGACGTCTGGTACGTAATCCCCGTCGAAAAGATCAAACGGAAAATCATGCTCTTTTTCCCCTACGGCGGGGACCGCTGTGGCCACTACGAACAGTACCGCGAAGCCTGGAGCCTCATGGCCCCGCAAACTTCGGGCGCTTCATTCCTCTCCGGCTGCCTGCAAAACGGGCGCGCGCGCCCGGGATACCTTAATCCCCGCTTCTTGTGACCTGGCCTTCGTCACCCTACCACGACATGTCATCCTGAGCGAAGGCGTTCGCTTCGCGAGCGACTCCGCAGTCGAAGGACCCCGGTGCTGCTGGTTCAGCCGAAAAAGCGTCAGGGAATTCTCACCATGTGTGACTTTTCACCTGTTCAGATTTCGCTTCCCCATTTATTCTGTTTGATCGTTTCACTATCACCTGGTTTTATGTTGGCGACTTGTGCTCATGAGATTCCTAAAACGCTGGAAGACCCGGATCTTGCTGTTCTTCGCCGTGGTCGGTCCGGGTTTTATCACCGCGAACGTCGACAACGATGCCAACGGCATCTACACCTACTCGGCTGCCGGGGCTCAGTTCGGGCACCTGCTCCTGTGGACGTTAATTCCGATTACGTTGGCCCTCATCGTGGTTCAGGAAATCTGCGCTCGCATGGGCGCGGTCACCGGCAAGGGCCTCAGCGATTTGATTCGCGAGGAGTTCGGGTTTCGCATTACATTTTTCATGATGATCGGAATTCTGATCATCAACTTCGGCAATGTGGTTGGTGAGTTTGCCGGAATCGCGGGCAGCCTCGAACTCTTCGGCCTTTCGAAATATATTACCGTTCCGGTCTGCGCCGTGATCGTGTGGCTGATCGTCGTCAAGGGCCAGTACAAGAGCGTGGAAAAGATTTTCCTGGTTGCGTCCTTTTTTTACGTTACCTACATCTTCGCCGGTTTTTTCGCCAAGCCCGCATGGATCGACGCCTTGGTGGCCACGGTGAAACCTCCGCCAAAAGCCGCGTTCATGCTGCCGGGATATCTGTTCATGACGATTGGTGTTGTGGGGACCACGATTGCGCCCTGGATGCAGTTCTACTTGCAGTCCTCGATCGTGGAGAAAGGGGTAACCAAGCGGCAATACAAAGCCTCGCAGATCGACGTCATTGCCGGCTGTATTTTTACCGACGTGGTGGCGTGGTTCATCATCGTCGCGTGCGCGGCGACGCTCTACGCGCACGGCTATCACAACATTTCCGACGCGAAGGACGCCGCCCAAGCCCTCCGCCCCCTGGCCGGAGATTACGCTTATATTCTGTTTGCCATGGGCTTGTTCAATGCTTCGCTGTTCGCAGCCTCGATCCTGCCGCTCTCGACTGCCTATACGGTTTGTGAAGGCTTGGGATTCGAATCCGGAGTGGGAAAGAAATTCTCTGAAGCGCCGGTTTTTTACTGGCTCTACACTATCTTGATCGTGGCCGGCGCGGGCGTCATCCTTGTGCCCAATCTGCCACTGGTGAAGATCTCGATTCTTTCCCAGGTAGTGAACGGAGTGGCGGTGCCTCCCGTGCTTATTTTCATGCTGCTGCTGGTGAACAAGAAAGAGTTGATGGGCGAGTACGTGAACTCACGCGTCTACAACGCGACCGCGTGGGCGACAACCATAATCATGACCATACTCAGCATCGCCTGGTTCTGGACGCTCAGAGGCGGACAGTAGATCCGGAAACTAGGGCCTGTTAAACTGGTTGCTCATCTACTCGACCCGAAGGGCTACTGGGCTTTCCGGCCTGCGCTTCTTGCGGAATTCATTCGCGATTTTGATCTATTTCCTACTTGGACTGCCGCTGTGTTCTACGTAACCCACCAGCGGGTTCGCGCCGGAGAACCGGAGATTCTCCCTCCCGGCCCTGCTCGCAAGGAGGAAGCCGTGTCCGAGAAATCGTTTCGGGAGAGGCAGTTCGCGAGATTGAGGCTTCAGGCAAGAAATAGGCGGCCGCTTCTATTGGTGAAAGAAAGACGAATAAAGGCAAAAGAAACGCCAGCCCCAGGCGCCTTCGAAAACCTACGGAAACGCTGCGCTGCATCAGATCGGCGTCATGTGGGGACGCATCGCGATCAAGAAAACATATTGCTTAATCAGTCTGGAGCGTACTGGCTGATATGGCATGCGATATCCAGCCTGTGTTCGGAGCCAGGGTTTCGTAGGATAATATGAGATGGGCAGCGTTCACGCTCTCAAAATTTCCAATTTTCTTTCGTGACGCTTCTTCTTTCGGACGCCTCTAAGCAACAGTCGGAGGGGGTTTGGGCCCAACCATGGCGAAGCAGGAGAGTTTCTGGATCGGGTGGCGAGAGCGGCTCTCGGCGCTTCGCAATGTGCCGCCTGTCCTCAAGATCGTTTGGCAGGCAGGGCCACTCGTGGTGGCATCCGGCCTGACTTTGCGCCTGTTCACCTCGCTGTTGCCCATCGCGCTACTGTGGATCACAAAACTGATTATCGACAGCATTGTGCATGCTGTATCTACCCATCAGTCCGTACAGCCCCGCTTCTGGTGGCTGGTCGCAGCAGAATTTGCGATTGCCGTTCTTAGCACCGTTCTCAACCGAACTATTGACTACCTGGATGCCCTTCTCGCCGACAAGTACACCCGCCACATCAGCATCCGGGTTATGAAACACGCGGCTGAACTCGATCTGTTGGCCTATGAGGATCCGGTTTTCTATGACCGGCTGGAGCGGGCTCGGGTCCAGGCGACGGACCGCTTGGGGATGATTCAGTCGATTGGACGCCTCATACAGCAGGCCATTACCGCTGTGTCCATGTCGATCTCCATCATGCTCTTCTCCCCGTGGCTCATGCTCCTGCTGATCGCTGGTGTGGTCCCGGCATTTTTGGGTGAAAGCCATTTTGCATTTCTCGGTTACGCCAAAAATTTCCGGCAGACACCGATTCGACGGCAACTGGACTACCTGCGCGTACTGGGCGGCAGCAAAGAAGCTGCGAAGGAACTCAAGCTGTTCGGGCTGAACGAATTCCTCTGCGAGCGTTTTACGCGTCTTTCCGACGAGATCTACGTAGAAAACGTAGCCTTGTCACGTCGCAGGTTGATTGCCGGCTCGTTCTTGTCACTCATCGGTACGATGGGTTACTACGCGGCTTACGTATTCGTGATTTGGCGCACAATCGCCGGCGAGCTCAGCATCGGCACGCTGACATTTCTGTCCGGCGCAATCCTGCAGGCGAGCAGCAACATCCAGCAGATTTTTTCGACTCTTTCCGGCATCGCGGACCAGGCATTGTTCCTCACCGATTTGCTCGCATTCTTCGAAATGCAACCCACCATCCGGTCCAAGCCGAATGCGCTGGCGACTCCGAGGCCAATCTTGCGCGGATTCGAATTCCGTGAGGTCTCGTTCCGGTATCCGGGCAGTCCTCGGCTTATTCTCGACCGGATGAATTTCCGGCTCCAGCCTGGAGAGCGGGTTGCGTTGATCGGGGAAAACGGCCAGGGCAAGACCACCGTCGTGAAGCTGATCACGCGGCTTTACGATCCCTTGGAAGGACAGATCCTGCTTGATGGCGTGGACCTGCGGGAGTATAACCTCGAAGATCTTTATCGGGAGACTGGCGTCATCTTTCAGGACTTCATGCGATATGAAATGACGGCTGGTGAAAACATTGCAGTAGGCCGTGTCGAGGAACTCAACAATCTGGACCTCTTGCGGACAGCAGCCCGGAAGAGCATGGCGGATCACGTCATCGGACAGCTTCCCGGAGGTTACGATCAAATGTTGGGACGTCGCTTCGATGGAGGCTTGGATCTTTCCGGTGGGGAGTGGCAGAAGGTCGCCCTAGCCCGTGCCTACCTGCGCGATGCACAACTTCTGATCCTCGACGAGCCTACCGCAGCACTCGATGCCCGCAGTGAGTTCGAGGTGTTTCACCGCTTTGCTGAGCTTACCGCCGGAAAGATGGCGCTTTTTATTTCGCACAGATTCTCCACCGTGCGCATGGCAGATCGCATCGTAGTACTCGACAAAGGAAGGGTTGCCGAAGAGGGAAGCCACGACCAGCTGGCCCGTATGGGTGGCCGTTACGCCGAAATGTTCGAAATGCAGGCCGCCAGCTATCGCTAGGAAAACAAACGAGATGCCCCAGAACGTCCATCTAGAAATGGTTAGTGTGGAGGCCGAACGCCGGTGCGAGTCTTCGGGGGAAATGGCGCCGGACGAGCACGCGTTGCGATTGAACGCAGCGGAATTGGCACACAATCTGTCATGGCTGCCGAGCGAAAGCCCGCCACGAGTCTTTGTTCAGCGTTGCCGCGAACTCTCCAAGGCGCTTAAACCGCTGCTGCGAAAGCTTGAAGTACCGTTGCCTGGCATAGCTACTTCGGACGATTCCGGCTGGCTGTATGACAACGTCCGCCTGTTGAGTTCGGAACTTGAGGATGCGGGCGACACCTTCAAGCTTTGGCAGAAAATTCCTCATGTCCGTACGCAGAGCGGGGCGATCGTTCCGAGAGTGGCGGCTTTGGCCGAGGCGTTTCTGGCCGCAACGGCATACCAGTTTAGTGAAAAGGTGTTTAGTTGCTACGTCGAGGCCTTTCAGCAAGAGACAGCCCTCAAAGCGGGAGAGCTATGGGCACTTGTTCCGGTCCTCAAGCTGGTTTTGTTGGAACAGAGCGCGGCCCGTGGCTCCCAGCTTGTTGGGAATCCTGCAGGGTCGTATGGGGTTGGCGTCTGCGTGCGCAGTCTCCGAGATGTCGGCCAAACTTCCTGGAAAGATGTGCTCGAACCACTGATTCTGTTCGATCACATTCTGCGCGAAGATCCGGCGGACGCTTATTCGCGGATGGATTTTGACAGCCGTGATCTGTATCGAAACAAGCTAGTAGATATCGCCGAGCACTCCGATTTCACCGAGATGGAGGTTGCCACCGTAGTGCTCGCGCTCGCGCGAGAGGCCGAGCAACGAAAGCAGGCAGATCCGCGCATAGCCCTGCACTGTTCGCATGTTGGTTACTATCTCCTTGGGGAAGGAATCACCTTCCTGCATCAGAGGATAGGCTTCACGGCTCCGTTTAGTCAGCGGATATCGTCCTTCCTGCGCAAATACCCTGATGAGTTTTACCTCTCCACCATACAGTTGCTCACCTTCGCCCTGATGTCGGGGATCGTGCTGGTCTTGATTGCTCCCCAAGGTTCACTCGGACTCGTTCTGTTCTCAATGCTGGCGTTATTTCTGCCCTGCTCGCAAGCTGCTGTTCAACTGACGAATTATTTGATCACGTCACTGCTGCCTCCGCAGATTCTCCCAAAGCTCGACTTGTCGGAAGGAGTTCCGGACGATTGCATCACGCTTGTGGCTATTCCCAGTCTGCTCCTGGATGAAGGCCAGGTTGGCAGGCTTGTTGAAGATCTTGAGGTACGCTTCCTCGGCAACCATGATCGCAACATTCATTTTGCGCTTCTAACCGATTTGCCCGATTCGCGCCAGGAGCCTCGGGAAGACAGTCGGCTGATAGATTTGTGTTCCGAATTGATACATGGATTGAACGAGAAGTACGCGGGTCAAGGGATGGGATCGTTTCTTCTGTTTCATCGGCACCGCGTCTACAATCCGCGAGAAAAAGCTTGGATGGGGTGGGAACGCAAGCGCGGCAAATTGATGGATCTGAATAGGCTGCTGCGCAACCAATACGACAGCTTCCCAATCAAAGTCGGGGATCTTTCCATATTATCGCGGGTTCGTTTCGTAATTACGCTTGATTCGGACACAGAATTGCCGCGCGGCTCTGCACATCGGATGATTGGGACGTTGGCACATCCGTTAAACCAGGCAATCATCGACCCAGAAAAGAACATCGTCGTTGCCGGTTATGGCATCCTGCAGCCGCGTGTCGGGGTGAGCGTTCAAAGTACAGCACGCTCGCGGCTGGCAAATATCTATGCAGGGGAAACGGGATTCGACATCTATACGCGCGCAGTTTCTGACGTGTATCAAGATCTGTACGGTGAAGGCATCTTTGCGGGAAAAGGAATCTATGAAGTGGACACCGTGCAGCGGGTCCTCGATCGCCGGTTCCCGCGTAACGCTTTGCTGAGTCACGATCTCATCGAAGGCGCCTACGCGCGGGCGGGCTTAGCGAGCGACATCGAAGTGATTGAGGACTACCCCTCCCATTACAGCGCCTACAATCGTCGCAAACATCGCTGGTTGCGGGGCGACTGGCAGACTGCGGGATGGCTGCTCCCGCGCGTTCCAGATGAGTCGGGGCAGCGGGTCCGCAATCCAATCTCGATCACTTCCCAGTGGAAGATTCTCGACAACCTGCGGCGAAGCCTGGTTGAGCCTGCCACCTTCCTGTTGCTCGTGCTCGGGTGGGTTGTGCTGCCGGGAGCACCAGGGTTGTGGACTCTCGCGACGATTGCCATTTTGGTTGTGCCCACATGGTGCCAGTTTGTGCTCGAACTGGTCCGCGCTGCGATTCAACGCAAATCAGCAATTGCTCGCGATGCTCTGGACACACTTTTTGCGGCTAACGTTAACGTCTTCTTAACTCTGACGTTCCTCGCGCACCAAATGTTACTTTCACTGGACGCCGTGGTACGAACGCTGGTTCGACGGATTTTGACGCGGCAGCGGCTTTTGCAATGGGAAACAGCGGCAGAAGCAGAGATGGACGGTTACAAGCACACACGGCTCGACAGCTATTTAGATTGGACGCCTGCGCTTGCATTCGGATTAGGTTTTCTGGTGTGGTTTGTACGCCGCAGCGCGCTTCCTGCTGCCCTGCCGATCCTGCTGCTCTGGGCGTGTAGCAAACTGTTGTCGCGATGGCTGAACCGGCCGCCCCGCGCCCTGCGCGGCGAGGTGCCCGAGAAGGATGAAATGTTGCTTCGCCGCGCCGCACTCCGCACCTGGCGGTACTTCGCCGAGTTCAGCACCGAAGAGCATAACTGGCTGGTGCCGGACAATGTGCAGGAAGAACCTGCTTCCATCGCAGCCCGCGTTTCGCCCACCAACCTCGGTTTTCTTCTTAACGCCCGGCAGGTTGCGTGCGAATTCGGCTATCTCACCGTTCCCGAGTTTGCGGAACAGACCATGTGGACTCTGGCTACGGTGTCGAAGCTGCAACGGTATCGCGGGCACCTGCTCAACTGGTATGACACACGATCGCTCGCACCATTGGCGCCTGAACTCGTTTCTGCTGTCGACAGCGGCAACTTAATGGCTTCGCTCTGGACTCTTCAGCAGGGATGTTTGGATCTCCTGGGCCGCCCAGTGTTGCAGGCCTGTGTGTCCGGGGGTTTCCTGGATCATCTTCGTATTTTGGCAGATCTGCGAACGTTCTCGCGAAAGCGCTTCTCTGGTTTTCAAAGGGAGATTAAGAAAAAGAAGTGGCTGCAATGCCTCTTGAATGTCCCAGATGTGTTTTTTGAGGAGATCCATCAAAAGTCGGGCCGGTCGAAACACTCGAAAGACGCGCAGTGGTTCTCAGAACAAGTGCGCTCGCGGCTTGAGAACGTTCGACGGACCGTAACCTCCTATGTTCCATGGTTGCTGCCTGAGTTCGCTTCGCTGTGGGAGGACTCCGCCGTCAACTCGAACTCCTCGCTGGACGGTCTGGCGCTCGATCGAATGCCTGATTTCATTGACACTCTTGCCGTTCGACTACGTCTCGCCATTCATTCGACCGGCGGCGGAGAACAGAATTCTTTGTATGAGCGTCTCGAGGCTTTACTCCCGGAGGCGCGCTCAAATGTGGTACGCCTAATAGAGGACCTCCAAATGATTGCCGCAAACGCGGGCAAGCTTGCGAATGAAATGGACTTTCGCTTTCTTTTAAACCACCGCAAGCTCTTGTCGGTTGGCTTCGATGTCAAATCTCAGCAGGTCCACTCCGCCTGTTACGATTTGCTCGCCACTGAGTCGCGCATCGCCGTCTTTACGGCCATTGCCAAGGAGGACATACGCCAGGAGAGCTGGTTTCTACTTGGCCGCGCGCATACTCTGGATCATGGGCGCCCCGTCTTGCTCTCATGGACGGGAACCATGTTCGAGTACTTGATGCCGCTTCTCTGGATGCGCACCTACCCAAACACGCTTCTGGAACGCTCAGCGAGTGCGGTCGTACGGTCGCAGCAGGCGTACGCGGCGAGCCGACGTATTCCGTGGGGCATCTCCGAGTCGGCTTACTTCAGAATGGATGAGGCCGGCAACTATCAGTACTATGCTTTTGGTATTCCCCATCTCGCACTTAGCAAACGTGAACTGAATGCGATCGTCATCTCTCCATATTCGACGTTCCTGGCCCTGCACGTATGCGCTTCGGACGCCCTGAAAAATCTGCATAGAATGAGTCGCGACGGATGGTTAGGGGCGTATGGATTTTATGAAGCTGCGGACTTTACCCCTTCCAAGCATCACGCGTGGCCTCATCGCTACCAACTGGTCCGTTGCTGGATGGCTCATCACCAGGGCATGACCTTGCTCTCTATTGCCAACTTCCTTCACGATGGTGTCGTACAGCGGTGGTTCCATAGTGACCCGCGCGTGCAAGCTACTGAGCTGCTGCTGCATGAGAAACCGGTTGCCCATGTCCGCGTAGCGCGGACGGGTTACGGAGCCAGTGCCGCATGAACCCAGCCTTGGGTGGCTGGCGCCCAACGTTCAATTGGGTGGTTTTGTGGCCTGATTTCCACCTGCTGCGAAGGTGCTTGATGCGGAAATCTTACACAGTCCAGATATTCGCTTTTTTCGTAGCGACGTTCGCTCAGGGTGTGTCCACGGTGAATGCTCAGGTCAATCCGAAGCCAGATGTGATCGTTGTAGACGCGAACGCGCCCACGCATCACTTCCCGCACTTTTGGGAGAAGATGTTCGGCTCCGGGCGCGCCGTACTTACCCTGCATGATAGCTACCGGCGCGATTTGCGCGAGGTAAAGCAAATCACGGACTTTGAATACGTCCGCTTCCACGCCATTTTTCACGACGAAGTCGGCGTGTACGACGAAGATAGCCAGGGGATCCCCGTGTACAATTTCTCCTACGTCGATCAGATCTATGACGGTCTGTTGGCCAACGGTGTGAAGCCGTTTGTGGAGCTGAGCTTCATGCCGCAAAAGCTGGCTGCTCGGAACAGCCTGCACAGCTTTTGGTACAGGCCGAACGTTTCTCCGCCAAGGAATTGGCACAACTGGGACGACCTCATCGGCGTGTTTACTAAGCATTTGGTCGATCGCTACGGCCTCGATGAAGTTGCGCAATGGTATTTCGAAGTGTGGAACGAACCCAATCTGGATTTCTGGGCCGGGGAGCCTAAGCAGGCAAGCTACTGGGAACTTTACGATCAGACTGCGCGTGCAATCAAAAGCGTGAATCCACAGCTTCGAGTGGGCGGCCCCGCCACCGCACAAGCTGCATGGGTGGATGTTTTTATCAAACATTGCGCCGAGAACAATATTCCGGTCGACTTCGTCTCGACTCATGTCTATGGCAATGACCGGGCTGACGATGTCTTCGGGACCAACGAGGAGATTCCACGCGACAAAATGGTCTGCCGCGCGGTCAGTCGAGTTCACAATCAGATAGTAGCTTCAAGCATGCCAAACTTGCCCTTGATCTGGAGCGAGTACAACGCCAGCTACAAGAATGAACCGGAGGTTACGGACTCGACCTATATGGGACCCTGGCTGGCCGATACTATCCGTCAGTGTGATGGCCTGGTTAGCGTCATGTCCTACTGGAGCTTCTCCGATGTGTTTGAAGAGCAAGGGGTGGTGAAAACGCCTTTTTACGGCGGTTACGGACTGATCGCCGCCGGCGGCATTCCGAAGCCCGCGTACAATGCCTTCAAACTGTTGCACAAGCTCGGAGATCAGCGCATCGCGCTCGATTCCGATTCTGCTCTGCTTACTCGCGGACACGGCGGAACTCTGGTTCTCGCCCTATGGAACTATGCTCCGCCCGACCAGACGGGATTGCCAAGAACTGTCACTTTGCACTTCAAGAATGCGAAACCGCGGCGTGCTACCATCTCGCGCTTGGATCGCGAACATGGAGACGTTCATCCGGTGTACGAAAAGATGGGTGCGCCGCGTTATCCCACGCGGGCGCAGATCCAGGATCTGCGCAGGGCTGCCGAACTTCCCAATCCGGAGACCCGCAAGCTGAAAAATGGTGAGCTCACCCTCACACTGCCCGCGCACGGCCTGGCACTTATCGATCTGAAGTAGCAGCGAGTTGTGATTGGTTCATCAGGCACGAACTGCATCATCCCGTCGGTTGCGTTGCTGAAGGCTGGTAATTCTTGAACCCGGCGCGTTCCATGCCGCGCTGCGCCTCCGGGTTCTTCATGAACGTTTGCCAGACAAATCCGGTGCGTGCATTTTCGGCCATCACCATGGTGATTCCCGTGTCAATTCCAATCACATCGGTGTCATACCACTTTTTCCATGGATTGAATGCATTCACGAATCCATACCGGCTCCAAGCTGCTCCGTAACGATTCTTGATGGTTTGGAGGACGCGCATCACCGGCTGTTGCAGAAACGGAAGGGAACCTGCCGACGCACTAGGGACAACGGTTCCATCGATCGGCCCGATCGATGGCGGTCCTCCCCAAACTACGTAGCCTTTTTGCGAATCTGAAGCCGTAATACCCCACAGATCGTCGCTGTAATCCGGAAACTGTTTTGCCAGCTCCAAACAGAAGCGGCGATGGACATCGGTGGCAATCATCGAGTTGTGAAAGTAATCCGCGTATTTGTCGCGTTTTCCGCGGAAATCAAACCAGGCCTGCGAGTATTGGTGCACAAACAAAGGCGCAAACGAACCAATGTAGCGAAGGCCATCATATTCGAACGTGTTTCGTTTCCATGCGTTCCAGGTTTCGACCCGTAGCGGATAGGCAGCAGATCCCAATCCCAGGAGATACATCATCATCAGTTCGCTGTAATAGTCCCAGCGGTTCGGCAAAAAACCGATTTCGGGGGTCCATCCGTGTGGCAATAAAGATGTGTCCTCCGAAAGCCAAGTCCAATCCACCCGATTAAAAATCTGGTACGCCAATAAACTGATTTCTGAATGCTGGAAGTACTGCCGGCAGGTAAGAATTCCACAAAGCAGGATAGCAGTATCGACGGAAGAGACCTCGGAGTCCCACACTCTTTCACCCGTGTTTAGGTTGGCGAAGTGATAGAAGAATCCTCTATGCGTGGGCAACTTTTTCCATAAAAAGCGCAAACTGGCCACAACACGCTCGCGCGCCTCCGACAAAGAAACATAGCCGCGTTTTTGTCCGATGCAGAGGGCCGTCAGCCCGAAGCCAGTTGCCGCAATACTCGCCACTACTCCGGCGTCATTTGTGCGCACATTACATCGGTCCTTCACCATGCCGGTTTGTGGGTTGGCTTGTTCCCAGAAATAGAGGAAATTTGCCTTCTCCAGTTCCTCCAATAACTCGTCATCGGCCTGTGAGAGGTATGTTTGGGCTGGAGGGCGCGCAGGCTTAGGGTGCTGTCGCTCCGGCGATGCGGCCAAAAGGGGGCGAAGGCTCCATGTGAAGGGCAGGCAGACACCCAAGCCGGCCATCTGCTTCAGCAGATCCCGGCGCGATAGACTCTTATATCTGGGACTGTTCTGGTGTTTCCCGCGCACTAGTGGATTTTAGACGATTTCCGGCCGGGGCGTAGATTCAGGAACCACGAGAAGCAAAGGACCTTGTGCCTCAGCCGGAGGGTACATCCGCGGAGCGCGTATCCAAGTAGTCACACCCGTGGTAGTCCACACGAGTGTCATAGAATATTGATGTACAGTGACGGGATGACTGGCGGACGAAAGATTGCTATTTGCGCTCTTGTGATTGCAACTCTCGCAGGTGTTCTCGCTGCGGTGCTGATTGCCGTTCACAAGGCGCAACCGATAACGATAAAGGGCGTGGTCCTAAGTCAGGACACCGATCCACAAAAGCAATTGCCCATTGCGGACGTTCAAATAACCGGCACGAACGGTTCTATGGTTAGTAGTTCCAAGTCTGATTCCTCAGGTTTCTTCAACCTTACTTTGCGCCGTGGGCTCAGGCGGCGTCAGCCAGTCATGTTGCAATTCCGGCATCCAGATTACCAACCACTCGACTTAAGTGAATATGTCGGAGATAAGATCTACATCGCTCGGATGGCGCCAATTCCTCATGGGACCCACGTTGACGCCGATCGTCCCGATGTGGGGGTCGCGAGCGTCAGAGTGCGGTATTCCGTAAAGACCACCACAGAAGCGGATATCGGTAGCGCAGTGAAGACCTTCCAAGTCGTGAATGCCGGCAATGTGCCTTGCCAGGGCCGGCACCCATGTTCGCCCGACGGGAAATGGAAGGCGGCGCTGGCCGCTGCGTCCCTGGATGCGGGGGAGGGAAATGAGTTCCGAAACGCCAGAGTTTCTTGCATCGCGGGACCGTGTCCTTTCGCGAGAGTTGAGTATGAAGACCTTTCGCGCGGCGGTCGGAAGGTCAACGTCTCGGTTCGGAACTGGTCCGATACGACCACTTTCCTGCTGGAGGCTGAGGTGGTCCACCCCATGGTCAGCGACATTGTGCGCGAGTCTTATCCCGTGATTTTCGGCCAGGCGCTGAATTTCAGTTTGTCGGCCTCGGCGGAGGGGCCAAGTATTAAAGCTGAGATAAATGGTGACTCGATTGTTTTCCCGCTGGGGCCGGATCTCTTCCTAAGCTGGGCCGATTGCCACGTCAGAGTTGATAAGGACCAAACCAAGGCCTATCGGTGTGAGCTCAAGCCCGGATATCGGTTTCGATAATTGATGCCGGGTAAGCACTCCACGAAATCCGACCAACTGACTGTGATGCCTTTCGGGGGCCCCTGCGCTTCGCTATAACTTCACCTCCATCAGGTTGTCAAAGGGACTTTCACCCTCATGCGATCCAGCTCGCTGCCATCCTCAGTTCCAAAGGGAGGAGAATAGCGAGAGCAGTTCACACCGTTTCCGGTCTCGACCCCATGAAGGCGTAATAGACAATGTAGAGGTAGCAGATTGCGGGAAGGATAAATGCGTGTTGAATTCCCATGCGATCTGCCATTGCTCCTTCAAGCACTGGAATGATTGCCCCGCCAACAATCGCCATTACCAGTACGCCCGAGCCGTCTCCAGTCAGTGGACCAAGTTCGGCGATCCCGAGGGTAAAAATGCTGGGAAACATCACCGAGTTGAACAACCCGACCAGAAGGATGCTCCCCATAGCTACATGACCCGATGTGAGCATGGAAACACACACCAGCAGGCACGCCACGATTGCTGCCGTTCCGAGCACCTTGCCGGTTTGAACCTTCTGCAGGATAGCCGAACCGATAAACCTGCCAATCATCGCGCCAAGCCAGTAGAATGTCACGTAACGGGCAGCGACCTGTACTGAAATGTTTCCAATATCCGGTTGGCTGAAATAGTTCACCAGGAAACTTCCAATGGAAACTTCAGCGCCCACATAAACAAAAATTCCAACTGCCCCCAGGACCAGATGCCGGTGCTTCCACACGCTTTTGGCGGGTCCGGCGGATTCGACTCCGCCACGGTATTCAGCTTCTGGGATGGACGGGAGTTTGAAACCCGCAATGACAACTCCGAGCGCAATGAGGGCCAGCCCGAGTCCCAAATAAGGTAGCTTGACGGAAGATGCCTCGTGCAATCGATAGGCATGCAGTACCTGGCCCGACATTTGGCGGACTTCGCCCATGCCCTTGGGGGCGCTGCTCAAGATCAGCAGGCTGCCAAAATAGGGTGCAAGGGTCGTTCCCAGCGAATTGAATGCCTGCGTGAGGTTCAAACGGCTGGAGGCCGTCTTGGACGGCCCAAGCACGGCCACGTATGGGTTCGCCGATACCTGGAGCGCTGTGATGCCCGTCGCCAAAACGATCAATGCCGCGAGAAAAAGTGGAAATGAGGGCACGCTCGCTGCCGGGATAAACAACAAGGCGCCGAGGCCCATGATGAACAGACCGCCGACCATGGTCTTCTTGTAGCCGATCCAGTCGATCACCTTGCCGGATGGGATTGAAAAGAAAAAGTACGCCGAGAAGAATGCGAATTGGACCAGCATGACCTCGGCATAGTTCAAGTCGAAGATCGACTTAAGGTGAGGAACCAGAATATCGTTCAGACAGGTGAGAAAGCCCCACATGAAAAACAGCGTGGTCACCATGATCAAGGCGGCCTTGTACGTGGATGCGGGTCCGGCGGTTGCAGCGGATTTATTTACGTTTGCGATGCCCATTGAATTGAGGAGTCTCCAGCCTCACTGATCCACCGTGTACGATTACCCAGGTCTCTCGGTCCCCACAGTAGACTAATATTTCCCTCCCCCCACAAGGCCTGTCTCGAAGACCGATTCTGCCCTGCCGATGGCTGCAGTTTAGCAAAGCGGACGGCATCGAGTATTGCCGTCTTTCCTGCATTACTGGGACCGATGAATATGGTCGCGCTTCCAAGATTCATCTCAAGTGCTCGGTCTTTCGAGGTAAGGCTCAGACATAAGGCTACGGGAAATCTTCCCGATTAGTCGCTGAAAGAAATGTAGGCCCAATTCCCTTGGGGCAAGCTGGCAAACAAACGTCTTTAATGTAACCCAGCCTGGTCAATAGTCCAGGCCAGCTTTACCGGGCTCCGCCGAGCCCAGAGCCGACGACGTCAACTAGGCATCCCGCTCGCAAGAGCCCGGACGCGACGAGGTCAGCTCGCTCCCCAAACCACATGGTAAGGCAAATTACATGCCTTTCGCGAACTCTGGCGGTCCTTTACTGTAGGTCTTTTAAAATCCAAAGTATGCCTGGACCATTTCCAGCGTCTGTAGGGACTACCGATCCTATTGAGCTTCGCAGAATATAGTGACAAACCGCCACGCTCCTGTCATTCCGAGCGAAGGTCCGTCCTCCGCTCGGCGGAGGACGGAACATAGTCGAGGAACCTGCCGTTTGGCCGGAGCGAGCGGAAAAGCAGGTTTCTCGACTCCTACTGCGCTCGAAATGACAATGAGAAATTGAGTGTCACTATATTCTGCAAAGCTCAATAACTCCTCACACTGCTGACTAGCGCCGGGCAATTCTGCGGGCGATTTCCTCTGAAGTGGCGCGTCAAAGACCAATCGAGCGCCACCTAACCTGTCCCGCAGTGATCTTCAGAACCTGATCCACGGGAAAATGCATCCATAGCGCCCCTGAGACCGCCTTGCGACGAAAGCCATCCCTATATAGGGTGACAAAGTGTGGTTGCAGTTAGGGGGTGACGTTATTTTGGAGCATCTACAAGCTTCAGGATAAGTGTTGCACCTTGTTTGTGTCTTGTGCTAGCGTTGCGCCCGAAGCAGTTTCCTCTATTGTTTGCACGTGTAGGCCGCGAGATTAGTTAGTGGTGGATCGTGGGGTAGCGCCGAGCCGGGGAAACAAGAAAATGTCAGAGTCGTTTTCAACGGAACTGATACCGATTTCCGACCGTGTGGACGCGTGGCAGTGGCGGACACAGCAAATCTGCGGCAATTGCTACATTCAACTTCCAAAACACTCCTTGTTCCACGGTTCCATTGAAAGCCGAAGGGTCGGGGGCTTGCAATTAACGCGGTTCTCCTCCAGTTCGCTGTCCTTCCGCAAATGTCCCGCCGAAACCGCAAGTCCCGAAAATCGTTGTTGTATTGTCATCACTCAGTTAAGAGGTGTGCGGCACTATTCGCAGAATGGTGCTTCAGTGACACTGCGACCCAGTGACAGCACTCTGATTGATTCAGGGCTCCCGTGGTCATCCAGTTGTCCTATGGATTGCGCTAGACTCTACCTGCGAGTGCCCCGCTGGTTGATCGAGGACCGGGTGCGGACCAGCGCGCTTCCGCTGGCTCGGCGAATTCCCGGGAATGCGGGGCCTGGGGCCTCACTCTTCCGCCTCTCCAGATCGCTCTATCAGGACGCCGAGATGTGGAAGGCGGAAGAAGGAACTGCCGCACTCGACTCATATTTCAATATCTTGTCCGCCTGCATAGGCCACTCCAAGGCGGATGTGAGTGTTGGACAACACTGTGCTGAACTGTCCTCTCAGATCCAAAGTTTCATAGAAGCCCATTTGACTGAACCCACCATGGGGCCGGCTGAGATCGCGTCAGCTGTCGGCATATCAGTGCGGCAT
This sequence comes from Terriglobales bacterium, assembly GCA_035601775.1. Lineage (GTDB taxonomy): Bacteria > Acidobacteriota > Terriglobia > Terriglobales > Acidobacteriaceae > JABDBE01. The sequence goes on from DATNNO010000051.1 coordinate 42,094, forward strand.
TTACATCGTCTGTTCTCGCTCCGAGGGCACACCGTGGGCGATTGGATTCGCTGGAGACGCCTATTGCAATGCCGTCGCGATTTGGCCGACCCACGTTTGCGTGAGAGAACCATCACGGAGATCGCCTTTTTCTGGGGCTTCAGCGACTCCGCTCATTTCAGCCGGTGCTTTAGAACACAATTCGGGATATGTCCTCGCGCCTTCCGCTCGGGCGTCCCGCGCCAATCATGGGGCAAGAGAAAAGACGAGGAGTATCAAGGTCTTCTCCGTACAGCGATGGCAGACCTGCGCTACCCCGGTGCAAACTGAAGTTCAATGCTTTCCCAGGAATTCTGCGATGAACGCGTCCTTGGGATAGCAAAACCATCCATCGAATTCTTGAACACTCGGCTGTCCCACGGACGGTGACGCTCACAGTCCGGAACTTTCTGTCTGCGGAGAAACTTCTGAGATCTCACTCTCAGGTTCCGCGACTTCTTCCCCGCGGTTCCGGGAAGACCGGATCAAAGCTCCCAGCCCAGCCCAGACCGCCAGCGCCGTCCACTCGTAGCGAGTGAAATGGCCGGGCACTACGGGAACAACTTTCACCAGGACCATGAGCGAAGTGACCAGCAGGCCGAACAAAGCGGCGGCGCGGCCACGGAAAGAAGGCTTCATGCACCAGTAAGATGCGCAGCCCGCCATCCAGCCTATTGCCGAGGCAGCCGCACCAACCTCCAAGATTGGCACCAGCCCTGCCTCCCCCAGCAACATGGTGAACGCCGAGGCTATTCCCACAGCAATGACGGCCGTTGTTGGAGTTTGGTTTAGTGGATGGATGTACCCCATCCTTTGGTTGAGCAGATTGCGCCTTCCCATGGCAAACAGTAACCGTGAAGAGGCGACCATGTTTGCGTTGAAGGCCTGCAGCAAAGCAACCAGGGCAGAGGCCATGATCAGGTTCACGATCCAGTGGGCGTGCAAAGCTCGTTCGAAAGCGACGGCAGTGGGAAACTGCTGGTTGCTCTTGAGGCTTTGCCAGGGCGCCACATAGGCTACCGCCGAGATCACAACCCAGAAGAAAGCGAGCCCCACGAGGATGGTCAGCGCAATCGCGACGAAAAACCCGCTTCCCTTAAAATCGGGACTGGCTTCTTCAACACACTTGCCTACGGATTCAAAGCCGCCCAAAAGCCAGGGAACGACTTGCCAGACCAGCAGAATGGACAAAAGCGGGGTGTGGCTGAACAAGGGGTAGAAATTGCTCGCGTCGCCGTGCTTCGCACCGGCTAAGGCAAAAATCACAACCAGAGTAAGAAACGTAAATGTGGTGGTCTTGGCTAATCTGGAGCTCGCTTGTATGCCCCGATAATTCAGCCACGTCAGCAGGACGGTGATGGTCAGTCCCAAGATCATGTGAGGGAGATAAATCGGGTGCCCGCCCAGGCGATACAACTCAACCGAGTTCAGGGATGGAAACAGGTAACCGGCGATTCTTCCGGCGGCCAGAGCTTCAAACGGACAGGTGAGAAAGTAGCTGAGGAACACCATCCAGCCGGTTGCGAAACTTACGCTCGGAGGGAAGAATCGGGCGACGTACGCTGCCTCCCCCGCCGAGTCGGGGATCGCCCTCACCAACTGGCCGTAGACATACCCGATGGGCAGTAACATCAGCGCACCCGCAGTGAAGCCGAGCAGCGCACCCAGCGGGCCGCCGCGTTGCAGGATGTCGTCCATGACGACCAGCCACGCGGTACCCACCATCACGCCGAAGGCCAGCGCAAAGTAGTCGACCAAACGCAGCTTGTGAGCCAGGGATGCCATAAAGAATTAGAAGGGGCGGCCGTAAACCCGTGGCCGCCCCCAATCGTTCTCTCAGAATTCATACCGCAGCGCGAACTGCATGACGCGGGGCTGCGTCAGCAAGCCTGTATAATCGCCAAAAGATTGCGGCACCTGTTGGAGAGATGCGATGCAAGCGCAGGCCTGCGTGCCCAGGCCCGATGCGACGTTGAACCGATGAAGGTTCGGCACATTGAAAACTTCCCAACGGAACTGCAGACTTTGGCTTTCAAAGGTCTTCCAGCGCTTGCTCAGGGCCATATCCAAACCTGCGAATCCATCCCCGCGGACTACATTTCGCGAACCGGCTTGCCCTGGAAAAGGATGAACGAAGCCATTGTTGAACGTGGCGGTCGGGTTGGCGAAAACACTGACCGTGCCATCTGGCTGCTTGAAGGCGCCAGTCTTCGGCCTTGCAACCATCTGCGCGATACCTTGTTCGTCCCAGTCCGTGGGCCAGAAATTACCGTTGTCCACGGTGAAGGGGAAGCCGCTGGTCCAGCGGGCCAAACCTGAGAGCTGCCAGCCGCCGATAAAGGCGTTGGCAACGCCGCCGGCATTGCGGGCGATGGGCTTGCCCGAGCCGAACGGCAGCTCGGCAATCCAGTTGGCATTGATCTGGTGGGTGGTGTCGAAGTCTGAAATACCGCGGCGCCCACTCGGGTCGAATGCATTTACCAAACGGCTTCCGGGAGGTCCCACGTTTACGCTCGAGCTAAACCCAAGGCGCGTCGCGGAAGAAGTGATATCGATCGACTTGGAATACGTGTAGTTGAGGTCGAATTGAACTCCGCCGCTGAACTGCTTCCGCAGACTGGCCTGCAACCCGTTGTAATTCGAACTTCCGACGGAACTCCAGGCATACATCGTGGTCGCCTGGTTGTTCAACATCTGGCCTGGCTGCATCGGCCCATTGGGATTGTTAAAGTACAAAGTGTTGCCCGAGTTGTCGCCGAGGCCGCCGTAAATATCGATATTCCCAAGGCCCACGACCTCGTTGCCGACGTACGAGAGTGCCGGGTTGTAATAAAGATCGTAAACGGATTGAATCAGGGAGCCTGCGAATCCGGTAAACAGATCTTGATAACTGGGGGCCGTCGGCAGCATGTCGTGCCAGAAAGCGGCGGTTGGGCCAACCATGGCATCGGTGATCTGGTTCACGGGGACGCCTTGGCGGGCTAACTGAGACAGGCGCGTGGCGGCCGCGAAGTAGTCGATCCCGGTCTTGGGATCCTTCAGATCCAGCGGTTGCCTCAGATCGCGCTGCGTGAGCAGATTGCGGCCCAAGCGCTCCACGTAGGACAGTTGCAGCGAAAATCGTTTAGGCAGCTCACGACCGATGGAAAAGTCGATGGCATACGCATAAGGCGTCTTGATGGACTGGTCGATTCCCCAGGTGATGGCTTGGCCGGTTAGGGGCGGAGTCTGCGGGAAAGAGCCTGGGGGACTCGGCTCGAAGAATATGTCGCCCGACTGGTTGACCTTGGGAATCACGTTGATGTTGGTGATGCGCGGCACGCCGGCTGCGGTGTCGTACGGGCTTCCCGGAACCCCGGAAGCTCCACTGAACGGCGGAGTGTAGGTGGGGCTGCAGCAGGGGTTTTGCACGGTTGCCGACAAACCTCCAGGAGCGTTCGCGTCGAAGGTACTGAGCAGTTGCATTCCCGCACGATCGTAAACTTTGCCGAAGCCACCGCGGATCACGGTCTGGTCAGCCTCGCCGAAGATTTTTCTTGCCCAGCCGCTTTCGGGACGGGGCGAGTAAGCAACCGAGACGCGCGGCGAGAAATCCGATTTTTCAAAGTGATAAAAGCCGGGCCCATTGTTGGCCGGCCCGCCAAGGATGAAGGAGACTGGCAGCGTAGCGCTGTACCCCTGTCCCTGCTGCATGTTCATGACGTTCTGATCAAACTGCTGGCCAAGATCAACCGTGGGAGAAGCCTGAAAACCGTTGACTTCCCAGGGTGGTGGGAAAAGTGACCAGCGCAGGCCGTAAGTAACCGTCAGGTTCGGTTTGATGCGCCAGGAGTCTTGTCCGTAGAATTCGTACCAGTTGAGCCCATATCTGCGATTTACGGGATCGCCCGCCGCCAACACATTGCCGCTCTTGTCGTAATTGTAGTTGGCCACAACATCGGAAACCATGCCAAGCAAACCAAGGATTGGGTAGTCATACGCCGGGCTGGATGCGGGTTCCGCGAACCCTCCATTGGCGGGATCCAGGAGGCCTCCGGTATTGGCAAAACCCGTGGGCGACATCCAGTTGGTAGCCCCTTTTCCCAGGCTGAACGAATGCTCATAGCTCACGCGAGGATTGCGGGCGAGGCCGACATTGGCGCCGAATTGAAGGGTATGCTTGCCCTTGGTCCAGGAAACATCATCGAGCAGATTGTTGACTGGCGTCTGCGCATTGTGGCTGTAGGTGAAGCCCTGATCGAGACCATAGAACGCGTCCCATGGCTGGTTCGAGTTCCCGATGAAGCCGGTGCTCTGGCGAGTGAATCCATAGTGGAACGTATTCACCACCGTCGGGCTGAGAAGCGCCGTGTACCCGACAACGAATCCTTTGCTGTGGTCGATCAGGGTCTGCTCGGGGGGAGCGCCCGGCAGGAAGGGAGCCTGTGGATTGAATATATTCTGCAGTGCGCCACGCCAGAATAAAGTGTGCTTGCCGGCGGAGTCGAGGTGGTAGTCGAGGCGGGCGATGAAGGCGTTGTTGTTCAAGCTGACGGGTGCGCGGAAACGGAAGCCAGCATAATTCAAACCGTCCCCTACAGAGTTGTCGTTGGTGGCGAACTTGCCAGTGCAAAACGTTTTGTCGAAGTAACCCGCGTGATTTGTTAGATCGAGTACGGCTGGGTTAATCCCTATACCCAGGGGATCGAGATTCTTGATGTCCGTCGGCGTAAGGGTAGTGATGCCGCCATTCACGTTTTGGTATGTGAGGATTCCCTGGCACAGGGTTGGGGTCGGAATTGTCCGTACCGTGCTCTGCTCTTCCCGCTGCCGCGTGCCCTCGTAATTGGCGAAGAAAAACAGGCGGTCTTTTTTTATCGGACCTCCAACGGACACGCCGAAGATATTCCGGATCAACTTATCCGGCACATTCGGCTGGCCACTGCTCAGTTCCGCCGACTTGATGAAGTAGTCGTTGGCGCTGGTGAATGTGTCGCGGTTGTATTCGTAGAGCGACCCGTGGAAAAGGTTGGTGCCGCTCTTGGTAACCAAAGCGACCTGGGCGCCCGAACCGTCGCCCTGGTCAGCGTTGTAGTTCGCGGTCGTAACCCGGAATTCCTGAACGGAATCAAGCGTCGTTGGCAGCACGGAGGTGAACGCATAACCGTTGGACTGGTCGTTCACGTCCACGCCATCAAGGGTGATGTTGCTCTGGTCGCTGCGCGCGCCGTTCACCGCTCCGTTGCGCGTGTCCTGGTCCTTGTCAATATCCGGACGATTGCCGGTATACGCGACGCCCGCCTGCAGGCTCAGCAGGTCAGGGACGTTGCGGCCCTCGAGCGGAATCTGCTTTACCTGGGTCTCGTTGAAGGAGTCGCCAATCGAGGCGTCCACCAGGTTCAATGCTGGCGCTTCGCCGGTCACGGTAACACTTTCGGTGGCCTGGCCAATCTTCAGCCGCACGTTCTCGGTAGCTGGGGTGTTCACCAGCAGTTGCAGATCAGTCTGCTGATATCGCGAAAAGCCCACGGCAGTTACGGTGAGCGTGTAGGTTCCCGGTGGGACAAACAAGAATTGGTATTCTCCCTCGGCGCTTGTGGTCGCCGTTCGCACCGTTTTAGATTCGGCATTCGCAAGCACGGCCGTTGCCCCCTGCACCGCACTGCCACTGGGATCGCTCACGGTGCCTCGAACTGAAGTGGATGAGGTCTGAGAAAATGCGGGGCTGGTCCCTAGCACGAACAACGCGACCAACGAAACCACGAACTGTTTCAGGCGATTCATATGCCACCTCCAACCGGGAATCTGCTTGTCTCGCAGTGACCTCGCCAGTGAGTCGGTCAGAAGTGTGGGCGATCGTACCTAAGCTCGGGTCGCCTGCGGCAGCATCTGGCCTGGGCTTCAGCGTAGAGGTCAAAGTTGGGAGACAGGGTACCTCCACCGGCCATTGCAAACTTGTCTAGGAGTGACATGGGCGGCTCGAATCACGATTGGCGCCGGGGACATTTTTTACTTCTTGCATGACGGGGATCGAAGGACTCTTTACGGTTCGCCACTGGTACAGGCAAGCCTCAACAATGAAAACCCCAGGCTTTATCTGTCAGCAATCCACCTGGCGATGGTAGCTTGCTCGCTGATGCTCCTGGCTACTCCGCCTGTCGGATCCGCCGCCAAGTGCCAATGCGGTTCTGGGTAAGTGATCATCGCCAGAGGCGAAGCACCAGTTCGGTTAAGATCCAACTCACCAGACCGGCTTCTTGGATTGAGTCCGAATTTTGGCGACCTCATAGCGGATTCGCCGTTTCAGAATTCGTGACTTTCCGGACTACGGAACGGTTAGGAATTACTTCTGGTAGGTTAAGAGGGGCAGCAGTTCATTCGCGTTGAAGAAAGGTATGTGGCCATGCTCATAACAGTACTTCTCTTGTGCTTTCTTCTCGGCTGCGTCGCAGGGCTGCGTTCGCTGACGGCTCCGGCAGTCGTCTGCTGGGCTGCGCATCTTGGCTGGTTGCATTTTGCGGGAACCAAGCTCGCGTTCATAGACCATCCGGCGACGCTGATTGTTTTTAGTCTGCTGGCCCTTGTCGAACTGATCGCAGACAAGCTGCCGAAAACTCCGGCGCGTACCGCGCCTCCAGGGCTGATCGCGCGCATTGTCCTTGGTGGGTTATGCGGTGTGGCACTTGCGGCCAGCGCTGGCGGGAGCCCGCTGGTTGCTGCAATCGCCGGCGTCATCGGTGCCCTTGTCGGCACGTTTGCCGGTTACAACATTCGCCACGCGCTGGTCATGCGGGCGCATCTGCCCGACTTCGCCGTGGCCCTGGTTGAAGACGTCATCGCGATCGCGGGCGGCTTGCTGATCGTCTCTCACCTGTAAACGGGTCTGTCTTAGAAATGCTGGACCTACGCGAAGTACCGCATAGAGGAGCACCATGGCAGAAGTGACACACGAAGTGACACACTATGACGCGATCATTCTTGGTTCGGGACAGGCTGGGAATCCCCTGGCGACCGCGCTGGCAGCAAAGGGCAAGCGGACCGCGATGATCGAGCAGTCGGCAGTGGGCGGGACGTGCGTCAACTACGGCTGCACCCCGACGAAAACCATGGTGGCTAGCGCCGAGATCGCATACCTGGCCCGTCGCGCGCCCGAGTATGGCATCAAGGTCGGTGAAGTTTGCGTCGATATGCTCGCGGTCCGCGAACGAAAGCGCGGCATGGTGAAGACCTGGCGTGAGGGAAGCGAGAAGGGTCTGAAGAAGGCAGAGCTTGTCGACCTGCTTTATGGAGAAGGCTCGTTCGTCGGCCCGAAGCAGTTGCGAGTACGGTTGAAAGGCGGTGGAGAGCGTATGCTGACGGCCGATCTGATCGTCATTGACACCGGACTCACGGCAAGCGCACCGCCGTTCGAGGGACTTGAGAGTGTGCCCTATCTGGACAACGTGAGTGTGATGGAGCTGGGCGAGGTACCTGAGCATCTGCTGGTGCTCGGAGGCGGCTACGTTGGACTTGAATTTGCGCAGATGTTCCAGCGCTTCGGTAGTCGGGTCACGGTGATCCAAAAAGGACCACAGCTCCTGTCGATGGAGGATCCCGATATCGCTGACGAGATCGCGAAAATACTCAGGGAAGACGGAATCGAGATCCTGCTGGAGGCTAAGGCTGAGTCGGCGGCATCTTTCGAGAAGGGCGTACGCCTGACCGTCAAAGTGAAGGGCGTGAGCAGGAACCTGGAGGGCACGCACCTGCTGGTCGCGACCGGGCGCCGGCCAAGCACGGAGAAACTGAACCTGCAAGCAGCCCGCATTACGACGGACGATCGCGGGTATATTCAGGTGAACGACCAGTTGGAGACATCTGCTCAGGGTGTCTATGCTGTAGGAGATGTGAAAGGTGGTCCGGCCTTTACCCACGTTTCGTACGACGATTACCGCGTCTTGAAAACCAATTTGCTCGAGGGTGGCAATCGCAGCATAGCCGGACGCCTGTTTCCCTACTGTGTGTTTATAGATCCGCAGCTTGGCCGTATTGGCCTGAGTGAAAAAGAGGCGAGAGAACAGGGGAAAAAAGTGCGCGTCGCCAAGTTGCCGATGAGCTCGGTTGCCCGGGCCATTGAAACCGGGCGGACGCGCGGTTTCATGAAAGCACTGGTGGATCCGCGGACTGAAGAGATTCTCGGTGCTGCGATCCTGGGCGAAGATGGCGGTGAGGTAATGTCGATGATCCAGGTTGCCATGATGGGCAAGCTAAAATACACAGCGCTGCAGAACGCAATTCTCGCGCATCCTACGCTGGCCGAGTCTCTGAACAACCTCTTCAGCAGCTTTGACGGCGACTAGGCAGGAGACGCTCTTCGCACTTGTGAAGTTTTTTGTGAGTTCTTGCGGGTTCTCATGCAAAGACTGAGGTTATCGCGTGAAGAAAGGTGAGCTTAATTATTCTCCGCCCCTCGATAAGGCCACCACGGAGTCCATCTGATCCCTCGCCCCGTTGTTCAACACTTTTATGGTGAAGTTCACCGTGATGTTGGCTTGCGTCTCGACCGGCTGCCCGTTCTGCAAATAGGGCTTGAATTGCCACTGGCGCGCAGCTTCGCGGGCTGCCGAAGCCAGGATGGCGGGACCGCTGAGCACGCGCAGATTCCGGATGACGCCGTCGGCGCCGATGAGCGCCTGTAGCAGCACGGAACCCTGCACCTTCATTTGCCGGCCCAGCAAAGGATACGACACCTCAACCGGCTGCGGTCGTGCCGGGGCCTTAATCTGCACCCGCTCCGCTGCTGCGGTGGCCGGACCTTGCTCGGCTGGCGTTGAACCCGACGCTGCGGACTTCGAATCGGAGTTGCCGGCCACCACTTCGACTTCGAGTGGCGGGATCACGTTACGGTTGGTTGCGATCGCGGCCTGTCCCGCGACTGCCGGCTTGGCGGAACTCTTGGCAGTAGCAACATGTTGCTTCGGCTTGGCAGCGGGAGCGGTCGGTGGCTGTACGACGCTGTTCGGAATCCATTCGGGCGAGGTCTCGTCCGCGACGGGCGCCTCTGCATTGCCAAACCAGAATTCGCGGTCATTCACTAGAACTACGGCAAGGGCCACGAGCAGGAGAACGAGCGCGAAGAACAGCCTGCTGCGATCATTATCGTAAGCTGCCTCGTAAGCTGCACCAACCGAAGTCGTGACAACTCCGTTCGTGTCAGCTTCCCGTCTTGGCGTCTGCTCTAGCATCTCCCAACTTTCCTTGTCCGTGCACTACTAGGATGATGCGTTTCGCAGTCGAGGGCAATGGCACAACGGGCCTATAGCCATAGCACAACGGGCCGATAGCCATAGCACATCAGGGCCATACAACTTGAAAACAGCTTTGGTCGAAGAGGCCGCTGCATTGGAGCGGCTTTTCCCACATTGGGACGGGTGTTTACTGTTTGGTACCGGGTACCCCCCTCCCCCTTTGCCGTGCAAAATCTAGAAAACAAAGGATCTAATTTGCGACTATGTGCTAGATCTTTGAGTTTGCAGGAGTTACACGCAAAATCTAGAGAACATGGGAGTTACGGCTGCTCGCCGAGGCTCGCGGTCCGTTTTGGAACTGCCCGTTGGGACTGGACAACCAGCAAATCGGCTGCGTCCGCCTTAGGGGATACCTGGGCAAGCCCGGCATTGGAGTGCGGCCGAGAAGTCGCGCGAGGGTCAGATTGTCAAAGACCTATCATTATCTTGTGGATAATGTACTTTACAACAGGTTATCTGAGTTGATGCGTGTAGTCAACGAGAAAGGGAGTGGGTCGCGAGGTTGAGTTCTGGGTTGAGAGTCTGGCACCCGCCGCCACCTTCCCGGTTCGGGACCAAGGTCCAATTTAGTTCGCTAATCACGCCAGCCCGCCGTATCCGCTCCCATACAATCTTCGCAGGCAGGCGGTGTTTGGAGGGTGTTTCCAGTGGGTACTGGACGCCGCCTGTGAAGCGGTCGAGTGGCTTAATCAGCCATTAGGGTTCGAGTCCCTCGCCCTCCGTGGTCACTCGATGAAGTGCAAATATGCTTGACAACGCCGCTGGCAGAGTTATCCTAAAGGTGCTTCACAGGCGGCGTTCAGTACCAACGTTTCATCAGGCCCCGACTGATTATCGGGGCTGTTCTATTTTCGGAACACCCACCTGCCCAATGGGAGAGGCAGTGGGTCGCAAGGGTCACGACTGCCTACCTAGGCATGAACCTGTTCGAGGTGTTTTAGTGTGGGTAAGGCTCGGATGGACTTCCCCGGTCTTTAGTTTTGGCGTGTATCCGGTGGTCCGCCGCCGCGATGTCAGCTAAAAGCCCCGCCCTCTCGCCAAGAACGCGAGAAGGGCAGGGCACCCGCTTTTGTGTGTGGTGAAAGCATGGGCCAGCCCCCACCATAACTTTATTTCATACGACGGAAGGCCGGGCCAGCCTGCCGACTACAGCTCAGCGTTCGCGTAGGAATTGATTTCGCAGTTCAAGCTGATTTCTTCGAACTGTGGTGTGGTCCACTCCATGATTTCCTCCTTGCATACATTGCTGTCCACGGCTCATGCGGACAGGTTGGCGATGCGTGACCGATTAGTGCAGGCGGATGCCGCCGACTACCTCCTGCATGTCAACGCCGTTGCTGCTGTCCATCCACGCGGCCAGGAAGTCCGCTCCCGCAAAGGTGTTGCCGGTGTAGTCGCCCATCCAGTTGTTGAGGGTCCCGTTCGTGTCTGGGTTGGAGAATGCCGTGGTGAGTTGTGTGTTGGGGAAACTGCGCCCGCCATCGGTCGAGATAGCGGCGAAGGCCTGGTAGTCGATGTTGGCAGGGTCGTTGCGCCGGTCCAGCCAACTCACCCCCACCCGTCCCCCTGGGCTCACGGAGAGCGAGGGGAAGAATTGGTCGTGGGTGTCGCTGGCCGGGGCTACGGGCACGGGCTTCGACCAGGTATTGCCGCCGTCGGTAGAGCGGATGACCTGCACTCGTAGATACGTGCCCGTCCACGTGTTCAACACCACGTAGAGATTCCCCGTGTGCGCCCCGTTGCTGTTGTCCACGCCGATCGCCGGGTAGATGTAGACCCGTTGGCCCGTGTTGGGCAGCATATCGTTGGGGGGGAATGTCGCTTTCGTCATCAAGCGCGGCGGAGACCAGGTGTTGCCCCCGTCGGTTGACTTCGAGAACATCATATGGCCCGTATAATCACTACAAGACTTGTCGGGGCCAGTCCCCGGGCAGCGCATCCAAGTAATGTACACCGTGCCGTCTTTGCCTACGGCCATGCGGGTAAAATCGTCGCCTGCTGGGTATTGCACTGAATCGACTGCAGCTTGCGTCCAGTTCGCACCACCATCGGTGGAATGCGAGACCGTTACTTGGTTATTAGAACCTTGATGCGACCACATGATCCCGGACACATACAGGCTATTCACCCGAGGACTGGACGCGTTGGTATCCACCGCCAACACGGTCTCAAACGGGAAAGTGAGGCCTGGCTGACGCAGTGCCACGGCGGGCTTGCTCCAGTGGGTTCCGTCGGTTGATTTTTGAAAGGCTACAAAACCATACCCAAGGCCCTCACTGTCATCGTAGTCCCCTGCAATATAGGCGGCTCCGTTTCGGTCGTAGCCCACCAGCGGGTCAAAGTCCGGCCAATACACGCGCAGCTTGGTAATGATTGAAGGCATGCAGGTGCGATTCCAGGTGGAGCCGCCATCGCTGGAAAGATGGAAACCCAAAGCGGACGGGTTCGGACAGTTGGCATCAAAACTGCCCAGCAGCAGTTGCTTCGGATTCAGGGGATTGCTCACGATGGGGGCGTCCGTCACTATGTACCCACCTTCGGATGCTTGCGTTGGCGGAAGCACGCACGGGGTGGGCGAGCAGGTGAGGTCGGGATTCACTACTCCCGGCGTTTCGGCAGATTGGCTATGCGCCCTCCCACTCAGAAAATGCCCGACCGAGAGGATGAGGACAATCAGTAGAACGCGAGACCCAGCTTTCATCGTTGTCTCCTTACTGATCTGTCGCCGCACGCCGATGTTGCTCCTGACTTGCGTGACCGATCAGTGCAGGCGGATGCCGCCGACTACCTCCTGCATGTCAATGCCGTTGCTGCTGTCCATCCACGCGGCCAGGAAGTCCGCTCCTGCAAAGGTGCTTCCGGTGTAATCGCCCATCCAGTTGTCGCCGGTTCCGTTTGTGTCTGGGTTCGAGAAGGCCGTGGTCAGCTGCGTGTTGGGGAAAGTCCGCCCGCCATCGCTTGAGATGGCGGCGAATGACTGGTAATCGATATTGGCAGGGTCGTTGCGCCGGTCCAGCCAACTCACCCCGACCTTCCCCGTGGGGCTCATGGAGAGCGAGGGGAAGAACTGGTCGTGGGTGTCGCTGGCCGGGGCTACGGGCACGGGCTTCGACCAGGTATTGCCGCCGTCGGCGGAGCGGATGACCTGCACTCGTAGATAAGCACCGGTCCAGGTGTACATCACCACGTAGAGGTTGCCGGCGTGTGGCCCGTTGCTGTTGTCCACGCCAATCACGGGATAGTTGTAAACCCGCTGGCCCGTGTTGGGCAGGGCCCAGTTTATCGTCACTGTCGCCATCCGGTGGGGCGAAGACCAGGTGTTACCGCCGTCGGTTGACTTCGAGAACATCATATGGGCGATGTTATCGCCACAAATTTCGCTGTTCGTCCCCACGCAGTGCATCCAAGTTACGTATACCGTACCGTCTTTGCCCACGGCCATGCGGGTAAAGAAGTCCTCTGCCGGGTAGGTTTGCACTGGATCGACTGCAGCTTGCGTCCAGTTCGCACCACCATCGGTGGAATGCGAGACCAGAACCTGATTCTTATAACCTTGACGCGACCACATGATCCCGGACACATACAGGCTATTCACCCGAGGACTGGACGCGTTGGTATCCACCGCCAACGCGGTCTCAAACGGGAAAGTGAGGCCTGGCTGACGCAGTGCCACGGCGGGCTTGCTCCAGTGGGTTCCGTCGGTTGATTTTTGAAAGGCGACGAGACCATACCCAAGGGCCTCGCTGTCACCGTATTCCCCCGCAATATAGGCGGCTCCGTTTCGGTCGTAGCCCACCAGCGGGTCGAAGCCTGGCCAATACACGCGCGTCTTGGTAATGATTGAAGGCATGCAGGTGCGATTCCAAGTGGAGCCGCCATCGCTGGAGAGATGGAAACCCAAA
>DATNNO010000052.1:0-67835 GCA_035601775.1 Terriglobales bacterium
TTCGGTTACCTCGAACACCTCACACCTTTCGAAGGCTGCTAAGACCTATCACGATGGGAGCCTTCGAGATATCGATGCAATCGGCAACCGCAAGGTGGGCTGCGACCGCGGTCTGGGCAACTGGTATAGCCTTGAAAAACAAATCGAAATGGGCCGGCAGTATGCCCAGCAGGTAGAGTCCTCCACCAAGCTGGTTACCGATCCCGCGATAACCGAGTACATCAATCGGATCGGTCAGAACCTGGTGAGGAACTCCGACGCCCAGGTGCCGTTCACAATCAAAGTAGTAGACACCGACGACATCAACGCCTTTGCGCTGCCCGGAGGTTTTTTCTATGTGGATTCCGGGCTGATTTTGGCGGCGGACAACGAAGCCGAGTTGGCGGGTGTGATGTCCCACGAAATCGCGCACGTGGCAGCCTGTCATCTGGCTCGCGAAAACACGCGCGGGCAACTGATGCAACTGGCTTCCATCCCGCTCATCTTTGTCGGCGGTGGAATCGGCTATGCCGCCCAGAGTCTCGCAGGGTTGGCGATCCCCATGGGTTTTCTGCGGTTCACGCGTAGCTTCGAGTCAGAGGCGGACTTTCTCGGTGTCGAGTATTTGTACAAGGCGGGATATGATCCGCAGGCCCTGACCACATTTTTCGAAAAGGTCAAAGCGCTGGAGAAGCACAAACCGGGCACGCTTGCGAAAACGTTCGACACTCACCCCCAAACCCCGGACCGCATCGCGAAGACGCAGGAGGAGATCAACACGCTGCTACCGCCATCGCCGGAATACAAGGTGGACACTTCCGAGTTTCAGGATGTGAAGGAGAGGCTGGCGCAACTGGAGAATCGCCACAAGATCGACAAGAGTCATGGAGGAGATGGTCCTACCTTGCGTCGCGCCGCGCACACCAACCCGAGTGAGACTGGCAATGACGGTGACGCTGATGAGCGCCCCACGCTCAAACGCAGAGACGGTACCTCGCAGTGAGGCGGTGCCAACATCCGGAACTCATCAACTCATCTGCGTTACTGATCGCGGGACGGGCATGGCTTCAGAGGCTGCGGAAAAACCCCCTTTGCTGATCGGCCGTGCCTCAGCGGCTAAAAAGCCGCTGTTGATCGTGCGGTACTTACGGCGCGGCTGGAAGCCGCGCCCGTTCAAAACTTTGCGGCACGGCTGAACAGGCTGCTGAAAAATGCTGTTTGCTGGAGAAACGTCGAGTCCCAGCGGCTAAAGCCGGACCGATTTTCAGCGACTTACGGTATGCCTGAAGGCATACCCTGATACGAATCCCGAGTTTTTCAGCAGCCTGTGAAGCCGTGCCCTTCCCGGATTTTTCCGCAGTCATAAACAATGTAAGCTGGATGGACACGCCGCGCTAGACAATCTTCCCATCCGCTATATCCCGCACTAACGGCAAATCTGCTTCGAGAAAATCGTATGACGACAATTCCGATCGCGGGGACCACCGGACATCACGAAAAATCTTGTTCTCAATTTTTCCGTGGTATTCGTGCACTACGAAGAAGCGCAATTCCACCGAGCCCCCGCCGGGATACTCGTGGCGCACGCGCGACACCTCTTGGCCAATCTTTGCGTCGATGCCGAGTTCCTCGTCCAATTCGCGGTGAAGCGCGTCACGCGGCTGTTCGCCTTCTTCAATCTTGCCGCCGGGGAACTCCCATTTCAGCGGCATGGTCTGATGCCGGGTGCGCTGGCACACGAGCACTTTGCCGTCTTTAAGAATCAACGCTGCGACGACTCGCTTCATTGGCGAGCCAACGTTCTGGCGGGAGACGCGCTGTGGGTGGGGCGAGCTGAAGTGTTCACTGAGATATCAGTTTCCCGCAGAGAGGTATCTTGCTAATGCATCTTAGACCTGCAGGTTGTGGAAAGTCTTCGGGATGAATGGCCGCGGCCAGGGCCCGCAGACCTTGAACGAGAGTGGGCGCTGGAGTATTCAGGAATTCGTCTCGGATGCAGTAAACGCGGTTTTCTTTCGCGGCTCGCATCTGTTCCCAGCCGCGGTCGCGAATGATTTTGTCGAGAGGAACCCGGTCGCCCGCGCCGCACCACGCGGCGACGACCACATCAGGATTCTCGGACAGAACGGCTACGGCCGATGTTTGTTTCCCCGGAGTGCCCACGAACTCTCCGCCGGCCGCCGCGACCAGTTCGGCTACCCACGGCTGCGAGCAGATCAATGGCTTGCCCCATTCCTCACAGAAGACGCGAGGACGTCTTGCGCCATCGGTCTGCCGGCGGACGGCCTCGATTTCTTGCTGCATTTCCCGGATCACTTGTTCGCCGCGATCGAGTGCGCCCACGATTCCCGCGATGGCGGCAATGTCCGCATAGATGTCGGAGAGCGTCTTCGGTGCCAAACCAAGAAAGCGCGCGCCGGACTTCAGAATTTCTGTCACTGCCTTCTCCTGATAAGGGACGGCAGCGATTACGAGGTCTGGTTGAGCGGCGACGATCTGGCCGGTACTCGCGGTCCAGGAGTCAGCGACGATGGTGGCCCCATGGTTGGTGATCTCCGGACAAACGTCCGCGCAATATTTAGTACAAGCGACGATGCGATCCAGCCTGCCAATTGCCGCGAGGATCACGGTCGCGCTCGGCTGCAAAGAGACAACTCGTTGCGGGGTATGGTCGGAAGACACGATACGCCAATCTTACATGGGGTTTGGAATCGAGGTGTGTGGCGAGGGAAGAAACGTTGCAAGCAACGTTTCTACAGTCTCTGGTTCTCGCCACGTTACAATTCTCGGGATGTATTCTCCGCAGCTTCTCGATCACTTTCAGAATCCGCGCAACCCCGGCGAAGTTGTCAATCCTGACGCAAGCGTACAACTCGAAAATCCAGCCTGCGGCGATATTTTGAAATTGAGCATAAAGATTGCAAACGGCCATGTCGCGGAAATCTGTTTTCTTGCCAAAGGATGTGTTCCCGCCATGGCTTGCGGTTCGGCACTCACGCATCTGGTGAAGGGAAGAACCGTGGCAGCTGCCAGCCGATTGCGCCGGGAAGAACTGGTGCATGCCGTCGGCGGTTTACCGGAAGCCTCTGCCCACGCCAGCCACCTGGCGATAGACGCGCTGGCGGCGGTGCTGAAACAAGTTAGCGGCTGACCGTCAACTGGCTCACGCGGATGGTACTGGGCAGCGAAACTGGCTAAAAAGCAGGTCCCTCCACTCCGCTTCGCTCGGGATGACAGAATTATTTGTTATTTGGATATGGCCAGTAGATCGTCCAACCGCGCTCCCGCGCCATGTTTTCCAGATCGGGGTTGGGATTCACCGCGAACCTATGCCGGGCAATCGCAAGCATGTCGGCATCCCAGCGGGAGTTACCAAACGCAACGTCTGGGTCTTTCCCGATGACATCCCGTATCGCCCGCGGCTTGCCTTCGCCGGACGGTACGAGAATCAACTGGTCCGTGATGCGTCCGCCGTCGATCTTCACCGAGGACGCCAGAATCTTCCTCTCGTCGATTCCAAAGTGCTTCATCGCGGCTCGAATCACCCACTCGTTGGTGGACGACACGGCCCAAACATCGCAACCGGAGCGCTGCAGCCGGCGAATTAGTTCTCGCATCTCGGGAAAGATCTGGCTCACAAAGTTCTCATCAAAGTATTGTTTGGCGGCCAGCTGCACGTCGGATTCGGCGAGCCCGCCGTGCATGGTCACCATCTCGCCGCACATCTGCTCTTCGCTCACCTTGCCGGCCTTGTAGTCGGCATAACGCGTACGCGCCCAGCGCGCGACATCATCGGGAAGCACGCCTCGCTTGAGTTCCCAGTCGAAGAAACCTTCTCCGGCATCGCCGGACCACAAGGTGCCATCGCAATCGAAGACAGCAAGTTGAGGTTGAATACGAAGAACCGACTCGACAAACTCGGCAGAGCTGGCCGTTGTGGTCACGTGTGTCGTTCCATTCCCAATGAGTTTTTCAGTCTGACGAGGCTACCGAGATAATGCCGCATACTCCTGTGGCGTGTCGATATTCAAGACAACCAGCGGATCATCCACGACAACGTATGCCACGTGCTGAAGATTCTGGTGTTCGATATCGCGCGCGGTCGCACTCGGCGGAGCCTTCAAAAACGCTTCGATCATCTCTCTTGCCACGAGAAAAGGATGTCCGTGTTTTCCGTTGTATTCAGGAACAACAGCCCAGACGCCGCTCGCAGCCTCCGTGAACGCTGAGCACAGAGTCTTCAAGGTCGCTGCACTTGCCGGCGGCCGATCAACCAGGGTGACCATAGCGGCGTCGCGGCCATGACTCAGCACTTCCTGCAATCCAACTTGAAGTGAACTGAACTGTCCCCGGTCGGGCTCGGGATTCTGTACCAGAGACGCACCATTGGCGTACACCACTGGAGCCAGAGCTGTTTCGTTCTTGCCAGTGACCACAATTACCGTTTCGCTAAAAGGCGCGAGAGCCTGGATGGCCGCGGAAAGAAAAGTCTGGCCCGTAGGCGGAGCGCCAGGTGCAGCCGGAGGCCACGGGAGTAACGCTTTGTCCGTCCCCATGCGTGTGGACTCGCCGGCGGCGAGGATCACTGCATATAGGCCAGGCGCGTGAGTCATGAGGCGAAGATAGCAGAAAATGATGATTCACGATTGTCGATTTGAAAGAGCAACTTCCACCACGGAGACACGGAGGCACAGAGAGACTACGGCGCTCCGGACCAATTACTTGTTTCTCTCGGGGTCTTCGATGAGCTGAGAATCGGTGTCAGAGACCGCTTTCGCCTCCCTTTTTTGGGAGTGAAACCAGCTCATATGCGGCAAGGCTCGTTCCGCATGGCGGCGGACGGCAATCAGTTCAGCCGTGATGGCGACCGCAATCTCTTCCGGGGTAATCGCGCCGATGTCCAAACCAACGGGTGCGTGCACGCGCTCGAATAGTTCCGCCGGAATGCCTTCCTTTGTGAGTTCGCGGAATATCGTAATCGTCTTGCGCTTGGAACCGATCATTCCGATATACGGCGCCCGGGTCTGCACCGCCCAGCGCAGCACGCGCATGTCGTCGCGGTGTCCGCGGGTGACGATCACGATGTACGACGACTCATTCGGCACAAGCCGGGTCATGGCCTGCTCGAAATCCTCTGCGATCACTTCCTTGGCTTCGGGGAAGCGCTCCCGGCTGGCATAGGCTTCCCGGTCATCGATTACGCTGACGTCAAAGCCAGCCCCCTTGGCAACTTTGTAAAGGTTTACAGAGACGTGACCTGCGCCGAAAATATAAAGTAACGCTGGAGGTAGTACCGGCTCGATGAAAATGTCGAGCGTGCCGCCGCAGACGAGGCCGGTATCGTACTTGGGATCCTGATTGAGGTTAAAGGTCAGACTGCGAGGTTTCTCGGTTTCCATGACCTCGCGGGCGGCCTGCCAGACTTCGGCCTCGACGCAACCCCCGCCAATCGTACCGGCGATTGAGCCGTCGTCGCGCACCAGCATCTTCGCAGTCTCGAAAGAAGGGATGGAGCCGCGCACGTTGACGATGGTCGCTATCGCGCTGCGTCGTCCCTCCTGCCGCAACTTCACGATCTCCTCGTAGATGTCCATCAAGCTTGATTATTCGTATGTCGCTGGAACAAGTCAATGCCGGCAGGCAAAAGCCCCGGATCTGTGGGAGTGGATTGACCGCTCACGCGCAGGCGTATTAAGGTTATCTGCCTGTGCTCGCAGGTTGGTTCCGAGGCAAGTCTAGTCAGGGAGAATTCATGAAACACTGCATCCGGTATGCTTTTGCGCTTGCGCTTGCTCTTACGCTCGCTACCAGCGCGTGGGCACAGTGGTCGTCCGATCCCGCGAAGAACCTGGCATTGGCAGACAACAACGATGGCGCCGACCAAGTCCAGCCCAAGGTAAGGCCGCTGCCGAAAGGCGGTTGGTATGTGAGCTGGTTCGACGCCGATCCCAAGAGTCCGCCGCCGGTTGGCTACGACGTCTATCTGCAGCGCCTCAGCCCGAACGGAGTGGAGCAGTTCAAGCACGGTGGTGTGAAAGTGGCCGACTTGAGCAACACTTCCACCGAAGATTATGGTCTCGATATTGACACTGCGGGCAATGCGTTGCTCGCCTTTCTTGATACCCGCGAGGGGTCCAACCAGCAAGTGACAGCGGCCAAGATGAGTCCTGCGGGGAAGGCGCTTTGGGGAAAACGCGGAGTGCAGCTTACGAAGGGCGCTACGCATTCCAATGCGTCGCCTAGAATCGCCGGCACCAGCGATGGTGGCGCGGTTGTGGCATGGACTAGCGACAGTAACACGGTTCTCCAGAAACTCGACGCCAACGGAAAGCCCCAGTGGGGCAATGGGGTAGTGCTGAGTGAATCCGGCTACAACTACTGGCTTGCCGATCTGCACGCGGCGGACAATGGGTCTGTCATCGTTTCGTGGGTGCGGAACAAGGGCTTTGGAAGCGACAGCCAGCTTCGCGCAAACAAGCTCTCAGCCACCGGACAACTTCTGTGGGGGAAGAACCATGTGACCATCTTCGATACGGGCTCCCTTCAGACGGCGGCATTCCCCTATTTCGTGCCGGACGGAAAGGGTGGGGCGGTCTTCTCCTGGTATACCAGCAGTCCGGCTTTGCAGTGCTTTGCCCAGCACATTTTGGCTGATGGCAGCGAGGCTTTCCCGCACAACGGTTCCGTTGCTTCGACGAATACGACGGACGTGCGGGTCGATCCTGCGGCGTCCTACCGGGCCGCAACCGATGAAGTATTTCTGGTCTGGACCGAGGAAGACTCCAACCAGAGCGTGAATGGGATCTATGCGCAGAAGTTCGGCCCCAAGGGTGGACGCCGCTGGGGACAGACCGGGTTGGTCATCGTGCCTCTGGGAGCGGATTCGCAGATCCTCCCCAGCAACGTGCAAGTCGGCGACGGCGCGTTAATGTTCTGGATCGACATGCAGAGTGTTGGGAACGCGACGATTCAAGCCACGCGTCTTCACGGAAATGGTGGGGTCAAGTGCGCGCAGTTTCCGGTATCTACGGCGATGTCAAACAAGGGAAGGCCGGTCGCCGACATCGTTACTTTGTCCGGGCTGTCGGCGCTGGCGTTCGAGGATAACCGCATCGGCAACAATGGGATTTATATTCAGAATGTGAACCGCGATTGCTCGCTCGGCCCAAAGTGAACAGTGGCGATCGACCGCTACCCTCAGAGAGAGAAGCCACCGCTTCAGCCGGTGAGGCGGGCCCTGCTCGTGCGTTTTCAAGTGCGGAACCCTCCGCTGAGCTACCGGCATCTGTGTTAGGTTGATTGGTCTCATTCGACCTCCGGCATCCAAATAGCTCAAGGAGTTGCTCTCATGAAAGCCGTTCGCATCCACGAATTTGGAGGTCCGGAAGTTCTCCGCTACGAAGACGTCCCCGACCCGCAGCCGCGCAAGGACCAGGTTTTGATCCGGATCAGAGCTTGCGCGATGAACCATCTCGACATTTGGGTACGCAAGGGACTGCCGGGCGTGAACCTGCCGCATATTCTAGGTAGCGACATCGCGGGCGAGATCGTCGAAGCCGGTGAATACGTCACCGGGCCCAAACCCGGGCAGCGAGTGCTTTTGGCGCCCATGCATTTCTGCAATCGCTGCGCCAAGTGCGTCGCCGGACTTCAGAATCAGTGCCGCGAATTTACTGTGCTCGGCAACGGCGTCGACGGCGGTAACTGCGAATTGATCGCCGTCCCCGCGGTGAATGTGATTCCCATCCCCGACGGCTTGGATTTCAATCAGGCCGCCAGCGTTCCTCTAGTATTCCTGACTGCCTGGCACATGCTGGTCGGCCGCGCGGGCATTCGCGTGGGTCAGACCGTGCTGGTTCTCGGCGCCGGTTCCGGCGTCGGCATTGCTGCCATTCAGATTGCCAAGCTGTTCCATGCCCGCGTAATCACGACCGCGGGAGACGAAAAGAAGCTGGAGAAAGCGCACGCGCTCGGCGCGGATCATGGCATCAATCATTACAAGCAGAAGATCTCGCAGGAAGTCCGGAAGATTACTGACAAAGAAGGCGTGGACATTGTGGTCGAGCACGTCGGCCCCGCCACTTGGGACGAGAGCGTGAAATCGCTCAAGCCGGGAGGAACGATTGTCACCTGCGGCGCGACCACCGGCCCCAATGCGGCATTTGATCTGCGCTTCGTCTATTCGCGCCAGTTGTCGTTTCTTGGTTCCTACATGGGCACCATGGGCGAGTTGTACGACGTATTGGGACACGTCTTTGCCGGCCGCTTGAAACCGGTCGTGGACCGCGCGTTCCCTTTGAAGGACGCCCGCGCAGCCCACGAGTATATGGAAGCCAGCCAGATGTTCGGGAAAGTTGTGCTGACTCCCTGAGGACCTGTTTATTTCTTCTTGCCTCTTTTAGGATTGGGCGGCTTAGGGCCCACGGGAGCGACGCCGCCCTTGCCTTTCTTTGGCTTCTTTGGTGCTGGCAACGGGTTGGTCGGTACTCCGCTTCGGTCGGAAGTGATCTTACCGCTCTTCAGATCCACCGTGACCGAATCTCGCTGCATCACTTGCTGTTTGCTGACTGCAATCTTGAACGTGATGGTCAGGGTTTTGGCGTCGGTTGTGACCGTCAGATAGCCAAATTCGACGATGGGGTTGACGACCAGAGTGTGGTCTCCCACTTTGACCGGTGCGGTGGGCAAGCCGCCGAACGGAGAGGTTGCCGAAAAACCGCCCGATCCCGAGACCAGATACGGAGTCTCTTTCCCTTGAACCACGCGCGTGAACCGCTGATAGAGGTGGGCGTGTCCGGAAAGAACGGCGTCTGGCCAGAGGCCTGCCGCCTTGCAGCAGGCGTCGATGTCAGCCAGCTCCCCACTCGATCCGCCGTGTTTGGCATCGGAGGAAAGCGGCGGATGATGAACCGCAAGGAGGACGGCCCGTTTGCCGGCGTCGCGCTGCGGTTTCAGCCGCGTCAGTTCCTTCTGAAGAAAAGTGAGTTGATCATCCACCAGCGGAAAATGGCCCTTCTGCGAGGAAATGACGCCGGCTCCGCTATCCAGCACATTGCTGTACAGCCCGATGATCGAGACGAACGGAGCATCGAGCGTGAAGTAAACACCGGGCTGAGTCATGACGCTGCGCACCAGCGCGCCTGCATCTGGTGAAGGTCCGGGCTCAGGGGCACAGAAATTCGTCAGAAAAGCAGCCAGCGTCGGAACCTGTGGAGCACTTGAGGCTGAGCCGAAAACCATGCCGTCATGGTTCCCAGGGATCGCAAAGATCGGCCGGTCGTATTCGCGAAAGGGCTCATAAAACTGGTCGTAGTAATATTGCCCCTCGCCGAAGTTGTAGATTACGTCGCCCAGGTTAAAGAAGAACGCTGGGCCGTTCACACCCTGCGACTGCACATCCGCCGTCATCGCGTCGGCGACCGCAGCTTCGTGCTGAATCGCGGTGCCTGCGGTTTGCGCCCGGCTTACTTTGGCCGCGCCCGTGTCGCCGACAGCATGGAAGCTGATTTTTCCAGCC
Source organism: Terriglobales bacterium (assembly GCA_035601775.1). Lineage (GTDB taxonomy): Bacteria > Acidobacteriota > Terriglobia > Terriglobales > Acidobacteriaceae > JABDBE01. The sequence continues at coordinate 9,497 of DATNNO010000052.1, forward strand.
TGAGCGATGGCGTCGGCCACGTCTTTGGGGATGTAATCCGCTAGATCAATGTTCGGCGCCGCGTTCTGCCGTACCTGCGGGATGGGCTGCACTTGACTCTTGTGCAGGAGGTAATACGGCGAATTGTAGTAAGCCGAGCTGTTGTTGTCCTGGCGGAAAGAGGTTTCATCGGGGCTGGGCTTGGGGTCTGCGTAGAACTGTCCCTTGGGGCCCATAAGTCTTTGCACTGGCATTTCACACCTCCTTGAAAGGTTGTTTTACTGTTGGTGATCGTATCCACGATGGATAGTGATCATTGACGGACAGTGATCACCAACAAACATCCCATGACGGATAGTGATCACTGCCGGACAAGCGTTTCAGTATTTGCTTCGGGACCCGAAATCAGAGGGGAAGACGGGGTCAAGTTTAGCCCAAAGACTTTCGATGTCAAGCGATTGTTTGAGATGTAGTTTCAGGCACTGCGACAATCCGGACCTAATTTCTGCGTGGATCCTCGGATTTGGACGGAAGGCGATCTGGCAAGTAGAATAGAGAAATCCATGAGTGCAGATCTTAGCTTCGGCCCCTACGTCACCACTGAAAACGGCAAGCGAGTCGTCAAAGACCTGACTTACGGGAATCCAACTCCCGAGGGGGTCGTGCTCACCACGATGGACAACGCGGTTAACTGGATGCGCAAGAATTCCATTTGGCCGATGACATTCGGCTTGGCGTGCTGCGCGATTGAGATGATGTCCATGGGCGCATCCCGCTTCGACATTGCCCGATTCGGCGCTGAAGTGTTTCGCCCATCTCCGCGGCAATCCGATCTCATCATCATTGCCGGCCGCGTCTCCAACAAGATGGCTCCAGTTATCCGCCAGCTCTGGGAGCAGATGCCCGAACCCAAGTGGGTGATCTCGATGGGAGCGTGCGCGACCTCGGGCGGAGTGTTCAACAATTACGCTCTGGTACAAAGTGTGAACCAGGTTATTCCCGTCGACGTGTATGTTCCCGGCTGCCCGCCGCGGCCAGAGCAGTTGATTTACGCCATCACTCTGCTACAGGAAAAGATTCAGAAAGAGCGCGGCACGATCAAGCGCGCGCTGAATATCTCTTAAGGTTTCACTCGACGATTCGTCCAGGGCCTGCTTTGAAATACAATCCTTCATCATGAAATCACTGGAGATTTCGCCGGATGAGTTTCGCCGCCTGGCGGAAAAGGTCACGGCGCTAACCGCCAACTACCTTCGCGAACTGGATTCGCGCCCCATATCTCCATCGACGACCGGCGCGGAGGCAGAGCGCCTGTTCCGCACGCCTCTCAGCGAGAAGGGTATGGACGCAGAGGCGCTGGCAGGGCTTCAGGAGGTGATCGAGCATTCTCGCGCGCAGAACGGTCGTTTTTTCGGATATGTGCTGGGTTCGGGAGAACCTGTGGCCGCCGTTGCGGACCTGCTGGCGAGCGTTCTTAATCAGAATGTGACGGCATGGCGTTCGGGTCCTGCCGCAACTACGTTAGAGCGCACGGTGATCAGCTGGCTCGCGCAGGCAATTGGCTGCACTGGATTTCGGGGCAGCTTGACCGGCGGTGGCTCCTCCGCCAACCTGATGGCGCTGGCTATGGCGCGCGAAGCCAAGATGCCTGCGAACGAAGCGGGCGTGCGCGGCGTGCCGCAAGGCGTTATCTATGCCTCGGAAGAAGTTCACATGTCGATCCCCAAGAGCGTCGCCTTGTTGGGAATCGGCAGGAAAAACCTGCGGCTCATTGCAACGGACGACAATTTTCGACTGATCCCGGCGGAACTGGAACAGGCCATCCAGCGCGACAAGGCGGAAGGGAATATCCCGATCGCCGTGGTCGCGTCCGCCGGCACGGTCAACACTGGCGCTATTGATCCGCTGCCGGAAATTACGGCGATCGCCCGCCGTCGCGGCCTCTGGATGCACATCGACGGTGCCTACGGTGCTCTGGCCGCGATCGCCGCCCCTGGCAAGTTTACGGGGATGGATCTCGCCGATTCGCTATCCCTCGACCCACATAAATGGCTTTATCAGCCTCTGGACTGTGGCTGCCTGCTGTACCGCGATGTGAACACCGCCCATGCCGCGTTCGCGCACACAGGGGACTATGCCAAGGCGCTGACCAACGATCCAGTCGAGGGGTTCGCCTTCTTTGAGGAATCTCTGGAACTCTCGCGACGTTTCCGCGCCCTAAGGCTTTGGCTCTCGCTTCGCTATCACGGGCTACAGGCGTTCCGCGTCGCCATCCAAAAAGACTTGGATCTTGCGCAGCGTCTGGCAACCGCTGTCGCCAAGCGGTCCGATCTGGAATTGCTGGCGCCGGTCGAGCTTAGTGCGGTCTGCTTCCGCTACACCGGGACCGAATCCCTGTCGGAAGACGAACTCAACCAGCACAACGCCGCCATCCTCAAACGCGCCGTTCAGCGGGGACGCGTGTATCTGTCCAACGCAACCTTACGCGGCAAATTCTCCCTGCGGGCATGCATCGTCAATCACCGCACCACGGCAGATGATGTCGACAGCATAATACCGGAAGTTTTGGCGGCAGCGAAAGACCTGTAACGCCGGCGGCCGGAAGAGCTTCGCTCGGCCGGCACGGGCGGGACGCCCGCGCCTACATTACCTCCCGCCTGCGAGGGCAGGATGCCCTCGCGACAGCCGCCAGGATGGCGGCGCTACAGGAGTCAGTCGTGGTACAAACACTGCATGCAAAAACCGCCCGACGTTAGCAGCAGCCGAACCATCGTGGCCCAGGCGCCCTGCCGCGCCGATTTGGCAGGAGGCACTCTGGACCTGTGGCCGCTCTACCTGTTCCACTCCGGCGCGCTGACCTTGAATTTCGCCCTCAACATCCAGACCACCTGCCGGATCACGCCGCTCAAGGGAAAGCGCATTCATGTGCGATCGCTCGACACCAAAAAGGCAGAATTCTTCCCCAGCTTTGATGCTTTGCGCGCGGCGCGCCGCTTTCGGCTTCCTCTGGCAGCACGCCTGCTGCAGTTCTTCGCCCCCAGGGAAGGGTTGCTGATCGAAACGGATTCAGAATCTCCCGCTGGCGCTGGCATCTCTGGGTCTTCCGCCCTGATGATCGCCGCAACCTCGGCACTGGCGCGCTTCACGGAGCGCAATCTAACCCTCGAACAAATGCGGGTGATCGCGCAGAACGTGGAGGCGCAGATCATTGCGGTACCCACGGGGTGCCAGGACTATTACCCGGCCCTCTATGGGGGAGTGAGTGCAATTCATCTCGATGCCGACGGCATTCACCGGGAAGCCGTCCCGGTTATGCCGGAGGAGATCGAGTCCCGTTTCGTGCTTGCATACACGGGAGCACCCAGGCAGTCTGGCATCAACAATTGGGAGGTGTTCAAAGCGCATATCAATGGGGATCGGCACGTATTCCGCAACTTCGAACGTATTTCTGAGATCGCTCGCGCCATGCACCAGGCCCTGGCTCGCGGCGACTGGGAGGACGTAGCCCGGCTTTTGCGCGAAGAATGGAAGCTGCGCCGCACCAACGCACCCGGCATCACCACGGCGTTGATCGACAAATTGGTCGCGGTGGCGGCCAAACACGGAGGCAAAGCGGCCAAAGCTTGTGGCGCTGGAGGTGGGGGGTGCGCGATTTTCCTGGTAGAAAAGGGCGCCGCCAGCCGCGTTGCAACTGCGATTGGAGACAACGGTGGGCATGTTCTGCCACTACAAGTCGCCAGGGACGGGGTGCGGTTGTCCATCGAGTAATAGGGGCTTAAGGGAGCGAGGCCGCCGGCAGACCGCCGATCCACGAACGTAGGCCTGGCGTGCAAAATCTCCAACCGATCCTGCCAAGACGGCGCTATAATCAAGCGATTAGTGCCTTGGGTGGCCCCGTGAAGTCAGGTTTTATTTCGGCCCTGATCTTGTTGCTTTGCACCTGCGTGACCACTGCGGGCGCTTCTGACCAGAAATCTTCAAGCCAGAAAACGGCTTCTCCACTCCCTCACCTTTCCAAGCAGACGCGCGTAGACCTGATTCGTGGATTCAACGCCGAACTGGTGTACATTCGCACGCCCTTCCCAATGGGGCAGAAAGGGCTGACCCTAAAGGATGGTGTCGTCTCGCCCAACGGAGAGGAACTGCAGCGGTTGATGGTCTTGTGGGGCCCTGCGGTGAAGCCAGGCGATGAAGCGCGGATCAGCAACGTCGTGATCAAGGATGACCGAATTCACTTTGAAATCAACGGTGGCCCGATCAAGAAAAAGAAATGGTATGAGCACATTCAAGTGGGCGTGGGCGGAGGCACGGCCCAGGCCGCTCCCAGCGACCAGAATGCGAATCCGCGGGGCACCTACGTGGATCTGGTATTCGATCGCTACGTCCCGGACCTGACTCCGGAGAAGTTCAAAGACCTGCTCCGTCCGGCACTTGATTTCGACGCCAAGTCGGCGCTCGAGGCGTATCTCGATACCGTTCCGCCCAAGGTCAAGGAAGCCATCAAGAACCATCAGGTCCTGGTCGGAATGAACCGCGAGATGTTGATCTACGCCAAGGGCCGCCCACCCAGGAAGATTCGGGAAAAAGATGGAGAGATTGAGTACGAAGAGTGGATCTACGGCGAGCCGCCGCGCGACGTAGATTTCGTGCGCATGGTCGGCGATGAAGTAGTACGCGTCGAAACCATGAAGGTCGACGGCACCAAGACTCTTCGCTCCGCAAAGGAAGTCAATCTCGAACCGCAGCCCAGTGTTGCCAAAGCATCAGCCGAGAACAAGCCGGCGAACGCTCCCAGCTTGCGGCGTCCGGGGGAAGCGGCAACGGAGCCGCCGACGCCGAATGGCCGCACCGCACCCGTTAATATTCCTCCGGACGCCTCAGGCAAACCGAACTTTTCCATCTAGTCTGCGGCCTCCGCCTCAAGTCGAAGGAATTTTGGTCCTGGCGAGGCGCGGCGACTTGGGCTGTCACGCCGCCTGCTTTTGCGGTTGCCCCAACCATGGCGTAGAATGCGGTTGGCCTCCCTCCCTGGGCCCACGTTCGCGCTCGCTCTCCGCACTACGGAGTTCAGACTTCTCACTGGAGGTGACCGAATGAAAGGCAACGAATCCCCACTGACCTTCGCCAGTTCGCTGGCGATCTTTGCCGCCATTCTGATGTTCGCCGGCACCGCCATGGCGGCTGGCTCGACTGAAAGGGTGCTCTACCGTTTTAAAGGCGGCAATGACGGATCCGCGCCCTTTGCTGGCCTGATTGCTGACAACGCCGGCAATCTCTATGGCACCACTGCTGACGGCGGCGGTGAAACGTGCGGCTGCGGCACCATCTTCGAGCTAAGTCCCGCCTCGGGCGGTCGCTGGACCGAAACCGTCCTCTACCGCTTCACAGGCGGCAGCGACGGAGCCTTTCCCGAGACTGGCCTGATCTTCGACACAGCGGGTAATCTCTATGGCACGACAATTTACGGCGGCTCGTCTGACGATGGCACGGTTTTCCAATTGATGGCGCCCGCCCCCCTTGGGAGTGCCTGGACCCTGAACGTGCTCCACAACTTCATTGGTCACGACGGCAAGCTTTCCATGGGTACCTTGGTTTTCGACAAGGCGGGCAATCTCTACGGCCCAATGCTCTTTGGCGGCGTGTTTGGCGGTGGCACAGTCTTCCAACTGGCCGCGCCCACTGTGCAGGGCGGCGCCTGGACCCTGAATGTGCTCCACAGTTTCAAAGGCGTTAACGACGGCATCGATCCCGTTGGCGCGCTGATCTTTGACAAGAAAGGTGTGCTCTACGGCACTACGCATGACGGCACGGTCTTCAAAGAAGTGCCGCCGGCTCCGGGCCACACTACCTGGACTCTGAGAGTGATCTACCGTTTCAACTCCGTGCTCGGGCTCAGCGCGGGTGGCCTGATCGCCGGAAAGAAGGGCGTGCTGTACGGCGCGACTGCCCAGGGCGGCTCGGCTAATGGGGGCACAGTTTTCCAACTTACGCCCCCGGTCACGCGTGGGGGTGCCTGGACCGAGACCACGCTCTACGAGTTCGCCGGCGGCAGCGACGGCGAATATCCCCTGAACGCCCTGATTGCCGACAAAGCGGGCAATCTTTACGGTACGACCGCCTCCGGCGGTGCACCTGGTCTCGGCACAGTCTTCAAGCTGACGCCTACGCAGCACGGCGCCTGGACCAAAACCACTCTCCACCAATTCACCGGCGGCAGCGACGGATCGAGCCCCGGCGCCAGCCTGATCTTCGGAAGGCAGGGCGTCCTCTACGGCACCACAGTTCATGGTGGCTCATCCGATAACGGGACTGTGTTTAAGGTCGCCCCTTAGCAGCGTTGAGGTCGCTCCTAATTCCGGCGGTTCCTCGCCTACTTGGATCCCTTAGTGCGTGGATTTGTATTTAATCAAGAGAGACTCGATGTTCGAAAGCGTTCGGGAATGAGAACAGTCAAAGCAATCTCTGTAGAACCCCAACGCGAAGTTGCAAACCGTGCGTGGTGAAGATGGCGTTGTAGGTTTACACTTGAACTGTGAAGATTGCGCTGGGGCAAATCAATCCCACCGTGGGGGATTTCGCGGGGAACGCCGCGAAAATCATTGAATTCTCCCGTCGCGCCCAGACCGATGGCGCAGGATTAATTCTTTTTCCGGAACTCTCGGTGTGCGGCTATCCGCCCCGCGACTTGGTGGAACGCGTCTCTTTTGTTCAGCACAACCGCGAGAGTGTGGACGGTATTGCGGCCGAAACCCGCGGCATCGCTGTCATTTGCGGGCTGGTGACTCCAGCCCGCGCGGAAAGCGGCAAGTCGGTGATGAACTCCGCTGCGCTGCTTAAAGATGGCAGGGTCGCTTTCCTCCAGTCCAAGATGTTGTTGCCCACCTACGATGTTTTCGATGAGGTGCGTAACTTCGCACCGGGAAAAAGCCAACTGCTATTTCCGTTTTGCGGGAAGCAGATGGCCCTCACCATCTGCGAAGATGCCTGGAACGATAAGCACTTCTGGAACAAACGTCTTTACACGTTCGATCCGGTCGAGGCCTTGGTTCGCGCGGGCGGTAACTTCGTACTGAACATCTCCGCTTCGCCGTTTTGGCTGGGAAAACGCGAATTTCGCCGGGACATGCTGGCCACCATTGCGCGCAGCTACAAAGTGCCGGTGGCGATGGTCAACCAGGTTGGAGGCAACGACAGCCTGGTCTTCGACGGCTCCAGCCTGGTGTTGAATCCCGCGGGAGAGGTGATCGCGCAAGGGAAATCTTTTGAAGAAGACATCGTCTATTTCGACTCCGATCAACTGACAGGCGAGGTACATAATCAAATCGAAGGGGAGGAGGCGAGCGCATATTCCGCACTGGTACTGGGGACGCGGGATTACGTCCGCAAGTGTGGCTTTCGCCAGGTGATCGTTGGTCTCAGCGGAGGCATCGATTCCGCGCTCACTGCGGCTATCGCGGCCGATGCACTTGGACCTGAAAATGTGATCGGCGTCGGCATGCCTGGACCGTATTCATCGACGGGCTCGATTGATGACGCACGGTCTCTTGCTGAAAACCTCGGCATCCGTTTCGAACTACTGTGTATTGGCGATATTTTCGAGACCTATAAGAAAGCTTTGGCCAAGGTCTTCGCTGGCCGTAAAGAGGATGAGACGGAGGAAAATATCCAATCGCGAGCCCGCGGCACGCTGCTTATGGCGCTTTCCAATAAGTTTGGAGCCATCGTGCTCAGTACCGGCAACAAGAGCGAATTGGGCGTGGGCTATTGCACTTTGTATGGGGACATGGTTGGCGGGCTGGCGGTAATTTCGGATGTGCCCAAGACCATGGTCTATCGTCTCAGCCATTACGTGAATTCGCGCCGCCCTGTAATTCCACAGGCCAGCCTGGAGAAGCCGCCATCGGCCGAACTGCGCCCCGGTCAAAAGGACAGTGATACGCTTCCGCCCTACGAGGCGCTCGATGCGATCCTCGAGGACTACGTCGAGGAGTCGCACACCGCAGACCAGATTGCGGCGGAACGCGGCCTCGATGTTAGTCTGGTTCGGCGTGTCATCCGCATGGTGGAACGCAGCGAGTACAAGCGGCAGCAGGCAGCTCCGGGCCTCAAAATTTCAGCCAAGGCCTTTGGCTATGGCCGCCGTTTTCCAATCGCGGCCAAGTCGGACGTTTAGCCCCGTGCGCGAAAAACCTGCGATTCGCATCAGGGTATGCCTTCAAGGATACTGTAAGTGCTGAACATAAGTTCGGCCTGAAGCCGCTGGGGTTCGATGTTTCCTCCGCAAACAGCATTTTCCGGCAGCCTGTTAGACTCGAGCGGACGGCTGGGCCTGACGATTTCTTAGTTTCACACCCAACGGCGGACCGATTGAGTCCGTCGCGCGGGAAAGCATAATCTTGAGGTCAACTGAAAGGAACGCATGCATCGTCGATTGAATTATCTGTTCATCCTGCTCCTGCTGATAACGCTGGCTGGCGCGCAACAAGAGGCCGCCGCGCCTCATGCTGTAGCCAAAACCTCGGCCAGCACGAATCTTCCTTCCGAGGAGACCGTCAATGGGTTTCTGCAGCAAATGTTCGGCTACGACTCTTCATTGAGCTGGAAAATTGTGAGCATCAAGCCCGCGGAAGCCGAAGGGCTGACCGAGGTGAACGTGGTGATTAGTGGTGCTCAGGGAAAGCAGAGCAACAAATTCTACGTCACCGCAGACGGGCGGCATGCAGTATCGGGAGACATTATTCCGTTTGGCGCTCATCCCTTCGAAGCCGCGCGGAAGGAACTCAATCGAGACTTAAACGGACCTTCGCGCGGCCCGGCTGATGCACCGGTTACCGTGGTCGAGTTCAGTGATCTGCAGTGTCCGCACTGCAAGGACGCTCACCCAACCATCCAAAAGCTCATGTCGGAGGACAAGAATGTCCGCGTCATATTCCAAAGCTTCCCGCTTCCCATGCACGACTGGGCTGCTAAAGCAGCCGCTTATGCTGACTGTGTCAGCCGTAGCTCGAATGACGCCTTCTGGAAGTTCATCCAAAGTGTTTACGGAGCGCAAACCGATATCACTGCAGCCAATGCGGACGACAAGTTAACCGGATTTGCCGATAGCGCCGGCGTGAAGGGCGCTGACATTGCAGCCTGCGCCGCTAAACCCGAAACCGCGTCTCGAGTCGAAAAATCGATGGCTTTGGGAAAGGCCCTGGATGTCGATAGCACGCCGACGCTGTTCATTAACGGACGCAAACTTCCCGCGGTCCCGTACGAAGTGCTCCAGAAACTCGTGGACTTCGCTGCCAAGGAAGCTACCCCGGCTGGAAAGTGAGCTATGGAACGACTATGTGATTTTCGCTGGGGATTGAATTGCTCGTCCGGCCTATTTCTGAAAATCCGCGCGCCGGACTAGCAGCCGTTCAGCCATCGACCTCTTATTGGTGACCACTCTTGGGCAGCCACACTTCCGTGCTCTGGCCCGGACTCAGATCGACCACATGCGGTGTGATCACGAGCAGCAGTTCATCAGTTTGATCCATCTTGCTATTGGACGCCATTATTTTGTTTATCCCCGGAATGGCTCCGAGCCCAGGGATTCCGTTCAGGCTGAGTTGTTCGCTTTGGCTCAGCGAGCCGGCTACCACCGCGGGTTCTCCGTCCACCAGCGTGATGCTGCCTTTGTATTCGCGATTCGCGATCACGGGCACGCCGTTTATGCTTTGCCCCGCCAAGGTGCGGAAGTCCATCTCGAACGTAAGGCCGACGTCCGAGTTCGTGTACACCACCGGTTTCGCTTTCAAGGTTAGGCCCAGATCCTCATAGCTGAACGAAGGGAAAGGAGCCTGGAAGCTGCCATTCTGCAGCACCTGCGAAATCGCCGGTGTGTTGAACACGGGTGCGAAACTCGCGTTGAGAATGGGGTAACGCGAGCCCATCCGAAATGTTGCCTCATTCCCCTGGGCCGTGCGCAGAGTCGCATGCTCCAGCGTTCTCACCCAACTTTCGTTGAGTGAGAGCTCGGCACTCAGGGTTCCCAAACTCAATCCCATGAAGGTCAGACCGCCGCCAAAGGTGGCGAGCGGCTGGCTGAAAATCGAGTTTTGCTGGCCCCCCAGTTGCGCGATCAGCCCGGCAATGCCTTGCGTATTGGCTTGGTTGATGCCGCCGCCGGAGATCAATTGATTGATCAAGTTCTGAATGTTTTGTCCGCCCAGCCCAGCCAGCGCTGCTACTGCGCCCGCGGGAATGTTGAACAGCGTGAACTGGTTAGGGATATGGAGTCCCATGGCCCGGGTTAACTGGTGGTCAATCTGAAATATTTGCACGTCAAGTATGACCTGCGGACGGGACCGCCCGAAGCTCCCGAGCAATTCGGTAACAGCATCCAGCACGCCTGCCGGCGCACGCACCACAAGCATTCCGGTTTGTGGCTGCTGCACAATGAACCGGATGTCGAAGATCGTCCGCAGGAGAGTCATCATTTCATTCAGCTCTTGCGGCGTCGTAGCTCCAGGCAGGTAGAACGTGCGCATTGCCATGCGGTCGAGTTGACGATGATTTTCGCTGGTGTCGCGCGCCACGATGATTTGTTTTTCCGACAATGGCGCCCAGAAAGCCCCGGTCACGTCGCAGGCCGCTCTCATGGCCGTGTAGAAGTCGACGCTTTCGATGTCGAAATGGACGCGGCGCGAGGCAACGGATTCATCGAACTCAGCGCTTACGCCGAATGTCCCGGCCACCTGCGTCAGCAGTGCATGCGTGTCCCCACGGAAATGGAATTCGTGGGAAACGGGGTTAGGAACGACCCGCAGCTCCTCTGACTCGGCCACCACTAGGGACGTCCCAGTTGCCTTCGGCGACCATTCGGGCAGCGAATCACGAAGCCGCTGCTGTGCAAATTCGTTTTGAGGATCAAGATTGGAAGCACTGCGAAACTCAGCCTGCGCTTCCACCAGCTTTCCCTTCGCCAGATTCTCGTTTCCGCGCTGCAGGTGATCGAACACCAACTGCTGTCGAACCATGGCCAGCGCGGTTACGTAATCCAGGTTCTTTGGAACCAGCCGGGCCGCCGTATCAAATTCCTCGAAGGCTTCATCGAAGCGTTCGGCCTTTTGTAGCTTCAATGCTCTGGAAAAAGCAGCTTTGGACTTCTTCAGATCCGCCTTTGAGGGATTGCACGCGGAGTCGCCGGGTGCCGCTTGCGCACAGGGCAGCACGGCAAGATTTTGCGGCTGGTCGGCGGCTAGAGCCGCTGCCGCCAACGCCGCAACGGCCACTGCGGACCATCCCCAACGCATGCGCATGCTCCGATTGTAACCGGGAAAAGACGGTCCCGAACCATATCCACGAGGGTCCTGTACCTTCGGGTTAACTGTCTGGAACGGTCGAAGCGGTGGGTCTTGCGAAAAAATGCAGCACCTAGCATTTAGCACTTAGGATTCAGCCATAACCGTTAACATCGAAATCTTCGGTGGTGGGTCAGTTTGAGCACTGCGTCGGATGATCGCCTAGGCCGTCGGTAAACACAAGCGCGTTTGTCGGTACTAATGCGACAGACGAACCGATAACTTCCGCCTCGCCCGTCACTCGGCACAATCCCGAGAAGCGTGAGCATCGGCTGCGAAGGTTATTTCTCTGTGTGGCGGACGGGGCGGCCGGGTGTCCAACGATTCAAGGCTGCACGTCGGGCTCACTGTAGCTTCGCGGACTCAACTTTGGCTTCTGTTAGTTGGAGTGTTCGGGGTCGGCGGTTTTCCCAGAGGCGAAAACGCAGTCACTGCGGCAATCCCATGCGTTTCAGCAGGTCGATGTAGCGCGGATCAGAGTGAAAAGGCTCAAGAAAAACTTCGATCTTTATGTATTCCAGGCGTCCCGACCGCTCCGCATAGGCCTTTTCCAGCCACTCGAAGGTATGGTCGCGGTCCCCCATTAGCCCATACAAACGCGCTATATCGTTGGGGGAGATGTACTCCCTTTGTTTCTCGTTTTTCAGTACCTCAAGCAACGCTGTGCACGCCCCCTTAAGCTTCGCCCTCCGATATCCAGCAACGAATGCCTCCGCCCATTCCAGACGCCCGCCCTTCTTCATCTCCATGGCCCAATCCGCAACAGATGCGTCTTGATTTCCTAGGTGCCAGTACACCATGCCGCGGGTTCCATAGAACACCGGAAATTCCGGACTGGCGGCAATAAGCCTGTTCAACTCCGTCAGGGCCTCATCATAGCGGTGCATGTCATCGAGTATCCCAGCGTGATTCGCGTTAATCTGGGGAGAGGCCGGATCGAGCGCCAGCGCCTTCTCATTCTCAACCATTGCCTCCTTGGTTCGGCCCAGGTTGGTTAACAAGGCTGAATACCAGAGGTGAGATGTGACGTCGTTCGGGTTCAATCCAATCGCCTTGCGATACTCGGCTTCTGCTCCCGCCCAGTCCCAATCTGCCATCTCCTTCACGACTGCTAGGGCGGCATGCGGTTCCGCCAGTGTCGCGTCGAGTTCGATCGCCCGTTGCGTTGCGCTGTGAATCTTGGGCGAGGCTTCATCGTTGGAAATCCATCCGCGATCTAAGAGAAGGACGTATACATCGGCTACCCCGGTATAGGCCTGCGCGTAATTCGAATCCTTGGCAACTGCTTGGTTGAATTGATCTAATGCCTTGTAAAGGCTCTCGCGCGTACGCTGCGCCAGGTAAAAGCGTCCCTTCACATAGAGTTGGTAGGCCTCGCTATTTTCGGTGGCATGCTCCGCCAGGTGCTTCTTCTCTTCGCCACTCACCTTCATGCGCAGCTGGCCCGAAATGTCGGAGGCAATGTCGTCCTGCACGGTGGCGATATCGGAGGCTCTACGCCGGTACTGCTCACCCCAGATCTGAGAGCCGTTACTCACATCCACCATTTCAGTCTCGACGCTGAGCGCGTCCCCGTGTTGAGTCAGGCGGCCCACAATTACAGCGCCCACCTTCAAGTCGCGCCCGATCTGCAGCGGATCCTGCTGTGCCTGCCGGTAACGAAAAACCGTAGTGCGGGCCATCACTTTCAACCCCGGCAGACGCGACAGATGGTTGATCACTCCTTCCGTGATGCCATCGGCAAGATAGTCCATTTCTGCGTTTGAAGTAGCGTTTGCCAGCGGTAACACCGCGACTGAATCAATCGCACTCGATGCTCGGCGCAGGAAGTAATATCCGCCCGCTGCCACCGCAGAGAGCACCAGCGCAACGACAACCGCAACCACCCATCGCGTCTTCCGGACTGGCTCGGCAGCCGTCACACCGGAACTGGAAGCTCCCGCGGCAACCGTTCCACTCACCGAGGTTGGTGGAACAGCTGCTGCCGCCGCGGTCCCTGGAACTGCGGAAGCCGCTAACCCTGGTCTTACGGCGCTGCTCATGGGAATGCCCGGCTCCGCGGCAGCCGCGATCGGACTGTGGCTGGAATCCGTGTCTCTCTTCAAGCGCTGCAGCTCAGCCCGCATTTCTGAAGCGTGCTGGTAGCGCAATTCGCGGTCCTTTTCCAGCGCGCGGTTGATGATTCGTTCGAGTTCTAGCGGCAAGTCGGGATTCAGTCGAACGGGCGCGACCGGAGAGCGGTTCAGGATGGCGTCGAAAATCGTCGCTGTACTCTCGCCACGAAATGGCAACGCCCCTGTAGCCATCTCATAGAGGACGGCGCCAAACGAGAATAAATCCGTGCGTGCGTCCGTCTCCCTGGCGCGCGCTTGTTCCGGCGACATGTATGCGACCGTTCCCAGGGCTGATCCCGGACTGGTGAGAAGTTCCTCGCTGATCACCGTCGGCTGGGCCGACGCCTCCGCTCCTGGGATCAGGCGGTTGGAAAGGTTCGTGACCTTTGCCAGTCCGAAGTCCAGAACTTTCGCGTGCCCACGCTTGTTGACGAAGATATTGGCGGGCTTGATGTCCCTGTGGACGATGCCTGCCGAGTGCGCTGCGTCGAGCGCGTCGGCAATCTCGATGCCCAGCGATAACGCGGTTGCCAGTTCCATCGGCCGATTGCCGATCAGGTGCTTCAGGGTCTCGCCGTCGAGAAACTCCATCACGATGAAGGCATGCCCACCTTGCTCACCGATATCGTGAATCATGCAGATGTTGGGATGACTGAGCGCAGAAGCAGCCTGTGCTTCGCGCTGGAAACGTGCTAGTGCTTGCGAGTCTTTGGCTACGTCATCCGGCAGAAACTTGAGTGCCACGAAACGGTGGAGTCGGGTGTCCTCCGCCTTGTAGACCACACCCATGCCGCCGCCACCCAACTTCTCCAAAATGCGGTAGTGCGAGATGGTCTGGCCGATCATTAGAAGAAGATGCGTGGCCTTCGGGTCGCTTCATCTTACGGACGCGGCATCTGCTAGTCAACGGATCCCGCGATTCTGGATGGATCGTCGGCAAACCGGAAGTAATCCAGGTGGTCACTGGGCGGATCGGTACCGGGAAGTCGGCTTGTGTTTACGAACCACCTGGCTTGCCATTTAAACTGACCCCACTACCAAATCTTCACATACCGTAACGGGGATAAGTGCTGACTACTGAGTGCTAAATGCTACTTCAGGCACGCCAAACCGTTGCCCTACGCCCGGTTTAGCACCATCGGCACAGACCCCCGGTTGGAAAGTTAGCAATTTTGGCGTATAAAAGTTAGTTGAGACACGCGCGCATGTTATCCCTTCCGTGCGGCCACAACGCATCCTGTTAGTTCGAGCGAGGAAGCATGTCCAGTGTGACTACGGCGCACGCCCCCAAAGGTTTGGAGGGAGTGGTCGCCACTACTTCCGGCATCTGTTACATCGATGGAGACCAGGGTGTTCTGGCCTACCGTGGCATTGACATTCACGAACTGGCCGATCATTCCACCTTCGAAGAAACCTGTTATCTCCTGTGGTCCGGCCGACTGCCCACGCGCAATGAACTCAAGGAAATTCGTGACCGCTTGGCGGAGGAACGTAAGCTGGACCCGGCGATCATCAGCCTGCTGCGGTCGGCGCCCAAGCACGTTGTGCCGATGGACGTATTGCGCACTGCGGTGTCTGCGCTGTCGTTCTACGATGCGGAGGAGAAGAATAACGACCACGAGGCCAACCTCCATAAGTCTATTCGTCTGACCTCACAGATTGCGATGATCGTGGCTGCTTACGATCGCATTCGGAAAGGGAAGCCGATCGTAGAGCCCGACCGCTCGCTTTCCCACGCCGCCAATTTTCTTCTGATGCTGAACGGCACGCAACCCACGCCGATCGCGGAGCGGGCCTTGGATATCGCACTAATCCTGCATGCCGACCACGAGCTCAATGCTTCTACCTTCGCCGCGCGAGTCACTGCGGCAACTCTTTCAGATATGCATTCCGCCATCACTTCCGCGGTCGGTTGCCTGAAAGGCCCATTGCACGGCGGAGCCAATGAGGCAGTGTTCCACATCCTGCAAGTGATCGACAGCTCGGATTCCGACCCGGTGGAATACGTCAAAGGAATGCTCGCCGAGAAAAAGAAGATCCCCGGATTCGGGCATCGCGTCTACCATACCGAAGATCCGCGAGCCACGCACCTGCGGCAGATGTCAAAGGATCTTGGGAATTCCAGTGGGCAGAATAAGTGGTTCGAAATGTCGCATGCCATTGAGCAGTTCGTGAAGGCCGACAAGAAACTCAACGCCAACGTCGACTTTTATTCCGCCTCGACCTATCACACCTTGGGAATCGACGTGGACCTGTTCACGCCCGTGTTTGCCATATCGAGAGTCAGCGGATGGACAGCCCATGTGATCGAACAGCTCGACGACAATCGGCTAATCCGCCCCCGCGCCGACTACATCGGCCCAGCCTACCCGCAACCCTGGGTACCGATGGAAAAGCGGTAGGAAACCGGCTGTGCGCTGCTAGTTCTTGGCTTCTAGGGGCTAGCCTACCGCGCCAGTAGCAGCTCGGGCGTCATTTGTGACGTGCCACTCATAGTCGTCGACTTCCCGGTCACTTTGCGGTGTTGTTCATGATGATGAGGGACAAATTCCATTTATTTGGCCGTTCGGATCCGCCAGCGGCAGATGCTGGAAAACGGCGGTCTTTGAGTCGGAGAATTGGAATTTCAAAGTATCTCCAGGAAAGACTCGCCAGGCCAATCGTGCAAAGAACCGCAAGCACACCCTGCAAGAGCACCAGACCAGTATTCGTCTGCAACATCTCAGGTCCGTTACTCTTTCCAAGAAGGTTGAGGAAAATGAGCTGAATCAAAACGTAGACAGGCAAGTATGTCAAGTACATCACATAGCTTATGGCTCCCAGGTAGACAACCAATCTTGACCGAAGAGCGCGAAAAACAATCGAAAGACTCCCGCTCCAGCGCACGCAAGCTCCTACCACGGAAGCGCATAGAAGTGACAGCGATGTAAACCCGAACACACTGAAGACCCATCTGGTGCGTACCTCCACTCCTCGAAACGCGCCGCAGTACCAGCTCAATCCGACAAAAACGAGGGAGGAGAAAATGATGGTCAGGACCAGCCCACGTTCCAATATCCGGTTGTTCAAGCGCCCACTGCCCTTCGCCAAGAACAGGAGAGCGACACATCCGCCAGCTGCCAGAGAATCGAAACGAAAGAGGAACCCAGATGCTTCGTCCAAGCTAGGTCCGTGAGCTAACCCACGCAGGATCGGGCAAATCACGAGGGGCACAATCGAACAAAAAAGTACAATGCGACGCGAACCCTTCAGAATTACCGGTGCCCACAACAGATAAAACAGTTCCTCCACTGAAAGCGACCAGAAAGCGGCATGGCAAGGCCAAAACTTGGGGAGGTAGTATTGCTCGATAAGAGGTTGAAGAGGTTGCGGCCAGTAGCTGAGATTGCCATGCAAAAGCCTTTGGAACGCCAGTTTGACCAGTTTGGGATGTGCCGACGACAGGAACAACGAGTCCCGAATGGTCTGACCGTAAGCCACATTTTCCTTGTGCAGAAGGCTCGAGAACAGCAGAAGCGCTAGCACCACGTAGTAGGGCGGGAAAATTCGAAGAGTACGGCGCCAATAGAAAGTCTTATATGGAGCTTGATGCCCGCGCAGCCCGATTAAAATAGTAGTTATCAGAAACCCGGAGATGCCAAAAAAGAGATCTACGCCTGTCCAGCCTAAACCCAGAAGGTCAAAAGCGTGGCTATAAAAAGGTCTGAAATGAACTGCAAAGACGCCAAAGATCGCGATAGCACGAAGCCCGTCCAACTCCTCGATCCGCCGCATTAGGTGCCCTCTTACGCGCAGTTTTCGATGGCAGTTTTTCGTGCGCATCCGACGCTTCGCAAATGCCAGTAGAACTAAAGATATCACCAACGTCGTGCCCCAAGCCGCGTCCAAGCGCTAACTGGATCTCAGACACCGGGCGGTCTTAAAGTCACCGCCGACACCCGTGGCTCGCTTGCCCTTTTCTCTGCGAGAATGATAAAACTACTTAACTCGTCGAAGAGGAGAGACCCCTCGGAGAGGTTCCCTCGAACCGGAAACTGGGCTTTCAGTAGGCTTTAGTAGGGGGAAACGTAAGGGCTACGAAATCGCTAATTGAGTGCCAGCCCCCGGCTGGAAGCTGGATGGTACCGCCGCCAATCGTGGTTCCAGCAGAAATCCTCGTTGCTAGGAGTTTCTGCCCATGCCCGCCACAACCGCCAGCCAGCGCAGCTTCATCGCATCCCTGGCAGAATCCATTGGAAGGGAGGTTGTTCTTCGAGGTTGGGTCCACCGGCTGCGGGTGCTCGGGAAAACCAGTTTCGTGGTTCTGAAAGACTGTCCGGGGATGCGCAATGCGTCGCTGTATCCCAGAGACCCTGATCGAATATCGCCCCCTGGCTCTGCGCAATGATGGATTGGGAACGCAAGTTGTAGACTCATCTGGCAGCTTCCGCCCTAGCCCCGGTTCGCTTGCTGTTACGCGGCAATCTCGCCTTCAGCCATTGACTCAGGATCTGACGAGAACCCGAGGCCACGTTGACAAAGCGAATCCCGGAGCGATCCTGAGTATCCTGCCACACCACTTCCGTCGTGAACATCACCGGAGATGTGGTGTCCGGCAGCAGGCAATGCAAAGTAAAGAGACCGGAAGAGGGTATGTGTTGATCGCTGTGAACGGCTGCACCGGTATCACTCAGATCGACGATGACGACCGGGGTTGCCGCGGCTCCTGACCGGCCCAAGCTGGCTGGAATGTTTACCGGAATACGATCTGATCCGCGACGGCGCTCGCGTGATATCAAATTGCGGACCGCTCGCAAGCCCAGGCCAACTCGCTCGACAGAAATCGGCTTGTAGAGCGCGATGTGTGCCCCGACGCTAAACCCGAGATGAACCTCACTCCGTGTTCGGGCGAGCACGACCAGCAGGCCTCTCTGTCCCGAGGGCAATGCGGCCACGGTGTGCAGCACTAGCGCAGCATGCTCCTCGTTGTCGCCGTCCACGATAATAGCGTCGAACTTCTGTTCCACAAGCTGCAGGGCTGAGAGGTGCGGGTCCGTGTAATGCTCCACGTCGATGTCGAGATCGCGCAGAAGCCGGGTCAAAACCTCCACGGCTTCCTCGTCCTCGCTGAACAAAAGTAAACGGGGCATGACTAGGCTAGCCTACGAACTTAGGAATGCCCTGAGCAAGTTACCGAAGTGTCCAAATAACGCGCTGTGGGGGGCTGGCCTGCCTTTTCCGCAACACTGGGCGCCGCTGGAGAAGCGGCAATGTAGACGACGGAGCGTCCGCGCCCGCGCGTTTACTCATGAACAAACTTTCAGGACGAGATGTTAACCCTGTCGCAACAGGTATATACCCTCAAATTTGCGTTTTATTGCTAGATCTATGAAAACAAAGGGAGTGTTTTGGAGATACCATGTAAAATATCCCTTTTAAAGCACTTAGGGAAGGGAGGATACCCCTTTGGCGGAAGGTGTCTTTTCTTCGCAAGTGCATGAAAACAGGCAGCACGACTTGGGATACCGTCGGCTTCCATTGGACTTAGACGGGGGGGTATCTCGCCCAGAGCGTAATCTTGGGTTACCTCGTTGCCACAGACGCACGCGCGGGGACGCGCGCGGCTACATCGAAGGCGTTTTGTGCGGTCAAATTGTCAAAGAGCCGGAACAACTCATCGCTGTTCTCGAACAGCTAATGTAGTTTCTTATATGTTAGCCAAATAGAAGTGCCAGGTCAAGAAGAAAAGTGGACGGTTCGGAAGCCTCGCCGCCCACCTTCACAGTCCGGGTAAACGCTTGCACCGCATCAAAGGGTGGGCCAGGACAACAATAAACCTCGATGAGAAGGCTCACTACCTCCCGAAAACGTAGGCTTCCCCGGGCGGGCCGCTCTTGGTCGCGCCGCCAGTGATTGTGCTGCCGTTCACTGCCGCGGACACACCCAAATTGTCGTTCGCCGCTCCATCGGAGGCGGTCAATTCAGCGGCGAACCTGGAGGTCGTCTTCCAGCCCGTCGTTGGCTCGTGGTAAACCAGCACGGCTCCCTGGCCGGAATTTGATCCGACCGTGGTCGTGGGCGCTCCGAGCACGATCGTTTTGCCGCTAATCGACATACCTTGAGACAACCCACTCACACCGGATGAACTCGAGGCGGTAAGTTTCGCGGTGAACTTCGAGGTGCTCTTCCAACCGTTCGCTGGTTTCACGTATACGAATGCCGCCCCAATGCCTTGCTGCGCTCCCACAGCTCCGACGATGGCCGTCTTACCGTCCGTGGCGACTGAGAATCCATAGATCTGGTTGGCCTTCGTGCTTTTGAGTTCAGCGCGCTGGGTCATGTTTTTCCAGCCCGTGGACGGTTTCACGAAAACGTAAGCTGCGCCCATGAAGTTGTTGTGCCCGTAGGCGCCCGTGACCACCGTATTGCCGCTGATTGCAACCGAACCCATGTTGTCAAAGGTCGTAGCGTCGGAAGCGGTGAGCTCGGCCGTCTGAGTCATCTTGGACCAGCCACTCGCCGGTTTCACGAAGACATAAGCTGCCCCCGCTCCGCTATGCGCAAAGAGTGCCCCAACGGCTGCGGTGTTTCCGCTAATAGAGACGTTGTACCCAAAAGCATCGCCGCCAGCCCCATCGCTCGCAGTCAGCTTGGCCGTTTCCGTCATGTCCGTCCATCCAGATGCCGGTTTGACGAATATGTAGGCAGCTCCCGGCCCCTGAGTTTGAGGATACTGGTTCGAGGCGTTGGCCGCGCCGACAATGATCGTGTCGCCGCTGATGGCAACGAAAGTCCCGAATCCCTCACCGCCGTCCGAGGGTGTCAGCGTGGCTGTCTGTGTCATGTTCCCCCAGCCGCTTGACGGCTTGACGTAGACATAGGCGGTACCGGTCTTTTCGATGTTTGCGTCAAAGGCGCCCACCACCACCGTATTGCCACTGACAGCAGTAGAGACGCCAAACCAGTCATAGTTGACCCGGTTCGTGGGCGTCAACTCGGCCAGCTGAACCCACGCATTGGTCCCTGCGGCGCGCTGGGCCGAAGCCGCGAAACACAAGAATGAGGTCAGGGAAATAATCGTGGTGAGGATGGACGTCATGCGTCGCATATGGAAACCTCCTGAGGAGTCGTTGTCAAGTACGCCCCACGAAACGCCGAGACTGACTTAACCGCCAGCGCCGCAAGGGATCGGCAGGATCAAGGCTGCCGATTTTGGCACAAGATGGCCTGGGAATCAAGAGATTTAAGAGGCTGAAATTTGAGAGACTGATAGTGGTGCTTCTGTGTGGATCGTTGTGGCCGACCGACCTGTTTTCAGCTCTACCCAACCTATGCGGTGGCGGATCGGAGAATGGCTGGGCCAGCCCCGAGAAAACCTAGGCCGTCCTGAGGTTCACTTGCTTGGCTCCAACCAACCACACTGATTAAGAACTTGTCGTATTGCGGGCATCTTCTCGGCCTTGTTGTCGACGACAGCGTCGGCATTCGATATGCTACGCAGAAACCAAATGGGAAACACTTCATTCGGTTCAGGTGGATTGTCAATCATCTCTCGTGTTGTATACGCCAAAAGTCGATCTGTGAAGTTCTTACCGTATGTTTCGCGTATCCGCCAAAGATAACTAACAAACAACATCGATTGATGATATGGACACGCCGTCTGTTCGTTCTCGGGTTTCCCCCAATAGCTCCAGGTAAAATATCGGAACATGGCAAGCTCCGCGTTCCATCGGGAATCATCTTCTTGCATGACCTTTCGTCTGGCTTCGCCGTCTAATGGTTCGTCTCTTGGTAAGGCTTGGAACTTGGCAATCATTGGTTTCATTAGAAGCGTAGAGAACACATACCCGCTGTAGTTCTGGGAAATCATCCGAGGGTCATCTAGTTGATCCATCTTCATCCAAACTGTGTCGTGGTAGGAAGGCCCGCTCGAGTAGCTAAAATGCGAGGTCGAAGTCTTGTCTGTTTCGATACCAATCGGAGGGAATCGCTTGGGAACGTCAAGGCCTACACCTATCAAATACGCCTTGAATGCGATGAACGTCTTGGCTATCAACTGCTTTCTATGGGGTGTAAACAGCGGGGAATCTTTAAACAAGAATTCGCCTACGTCCACATCGCTTGGTTTTGACGGTTGTGGTTTTGCCGGCTCCGCTTGTGGCGCTGGAGGTTGTGGACCGGGCGCTGGATTTAAAGCCGTGGCAGCGGGAGTTTTCGTCTTGCCCATCCAGACAGCACCAATCGCAAGGATCAATCCTACGATTGTCACGGCTGCGACCCTGCCACCCATCCGAATCCATCTCTTGTTGGTTAGGCCATTAAGAGCACACCATATCGCCATCACACCCCAAGGCCAAGCTGCCGCAAGGAGCCATCTGCCGAGAGTCAGATGCCCGCTCAATCCGAACCCCACTCCGGCCAAAGCGAACGTCCAGAATCCGCCGACGGAACCCCAAACTGGATTTTCTTTGTACCACGGCGTTGGAGGTGCCCCACCGCCACCACTGAACTGAGACATTCTTGTAGAGTACCACCGTAGGTGAATCTAGTGATTCGCTGGCGGCTGACCCAAGTATTCTCCGCTCCGCCAACGAAGATGTTGCCCCATCCTTTACGCGTACTTTGCGGAAAGGGTGGGTGCGAGACCCTCAACCCAGAGCCGAATCCCGCTTTCTTCTTCTTGAGGAACCCAAGACAGGCAATCTCCTGTCCCCGAACCTCCCCCTGTTCCTCCCCGCGTGACCGGCCCCGCCGGTTTCTAGGCTTGAACTAGTCTTCCTGATGGGATATTATCTTTCAACACACATTAGCTCTTCGACAGTCAGCGAATTCTGAATGGGACCAGTTTGGGAATCTATAGCGCTAACTCCTTATTCCGGAATATTTTACGTATAAATCCTTATTCCTCAAAGATTTTGGTGGTGGTCTGGCCCTAACCCCATCATTCCAAAAGATCAGGGGGAAGGGGGGTACCCCCAAATTCAGTTGGCTCCGAGCCTTTGAGACTTCGACGGCCCTCTCAGGCCCAGCAACCCGAAACCAGGCTGGGTTCTCCCACGAGCCCCTTGAGCGCGAGCGTAGAATAAAAGCAGGAGTTTCATGCGCCGAGTCTATCTCGACAACAACGCGACCACGCCGGTGCTGCCCGAGGTTTTTGAGGCCATGCGGCCGTACTTCGCGGAGCACTTTGGGAACGCGTCTTCCATCCACCATCATGGGCAGGAGACGCGGGCGGCGGTGGAGCGTGCGCGTGAATCGGTCGCGGCGCTACTCGGGTGCCGGTCTTCTGAGATCGTTTTCACCAGCGGCGGCACGGAGGGCGACAATCTCGCCATCTCTGGCTTGACCCGCGCCGGCGACCACGTGATCAGTTCGACCATTGAACATCATGCGGTGTTGAACTCGTGCAAGCACCTGGAATCGATTGGATGCGAAGTCACCTATGTTCCCGTGGATGGCCGTGGGCTGGTCGATCCCGATGATGTCCGCCGCGCGTTGCGTCCGCACACCAAGCTCATCACGATCATGATGGCCAACAACGAGACTGGAGTCCTGCAACCTGTCGAAGAGACTGGCAAGATCGCCGCCGAGGCCGATGTGTATTTCCACACCGACGCGGTACAAGCGGCAGGGAAGGTGCCGATCGACGTAAAGCGTCTCGGGTGCGACCTGCTTTCGATCTCCGGGCACAAGCTGCACGCGCCGCAGGGAGTCGGAGCGCTTTATGTGCGCAAGGGAACCATCCTTCAGCCCATGCTGTATGGCGGAGGCCACGAGAGATCGCGACGCGCGGGCACGGAGAATGTTCCCGGAATTATCGGTCTCGGCAAGGCGGCGGAACTAGCCAGGGAAGCATTGGAGCGAGGCGATCTTGAGCGGATGTCGGCGATGCGCGATCACATCGAACAGAAAATTCTTTCCGAGGTAGAAGCCACGGGCGTAAACGGGGAGGGGGCTCCACGCGTCCCGAACACCACGAACATTCATTTTGACTACATCGAAGGCGAGGCGCTCGTGATCGCGCTCGATTTGAAGGGACTGGCGGTTTCGACAGGAGCAGCGTGCTCTTCAGGCGCAATCGAACCGTCGCACGTGCTCACAGCCATGGGATTGCCGCCAGAAATAGCCCGCGCCAGCCTCCGCTTCAGCCTGGGCAAACAAAACACCCCCGAGGACGTTCAATTCGCTCTGGACCTGGTGCCGCAAACCGTAGCCCGCCTGCGAGAGCTGTCGCCGGTTTACAATAGGACAGCAGTTAGCAATTAGCACTTGGCATTTGGCCCCTCCGGAATCGTGCCGAACGCCCAAGTTCTCGACAGGATTTTCCCGACCTCCTCGAAAATGTAAAGGGACTGAATGCTGACTGCTAAGTGCTAAATGCTGCCGTCTAAGACCATCGCCGTCGCCATGTCGGGTGGAGTCGACTCCTCCACCGTTGCGGCCATGCTGCGTGCGGAGGGACACGACGTCATCGGGCTGACCATGCAGCTCTGGAACCAGCGGCGCATGGCCGGGCACGCCGGTATGCCCGAGGCGGTGCAGGGACGTTGCTGCTCGCTGGATGATGTTTATGACGCGCGCCGTGTCGCCGAGACGCTGGGCATCCCCTATTACGTAGTCAATCACGAAGACCGTTTCGAGCGCGACGTGGTGCAGCCCTTTGTCGAGGAGTATCTGTCAGGACGAACGCCCATCCCTTGCAGCCTGTGCAACAACCATTTGAAATTCGATCAGTTGTTGATTGTGGCTCAGCAGATTGGTGCGGACGCGCTGGCTACGGGCCACTACGCTCGGGTTGAATTCGATGAGAAGACCGGCCGCTGGCTGCTCAAGCGTCCAGCTGATTCGTCCAAGGACCAAACCTATTTCCTGTTCGGTCTGACGCAAGATCAGCTCAGCCGCACTCTGTTTCCTCTCGGGGAAATGACCAAGCCGCAGGTTCGCGATCTGGCACGCCATCACGGGCTGGCTCTCGCCGCGAAGCCAGATTCGCAGGAGATCTGCTTCGTTCCCGGAGGCGACTACAAGAAGTTTCTCGATGCGTATCTGGCCGAGCAGGGCGAGTCTCTGCCCGATACCGCGGGCGAACTCGTGACCACCGGCGGACAAGTGATCGGCGAGCACAGCGGCATCCACAATTTCACCGTAGGCCAGCGCAAAGGCTTGGGTGTAGCCACGGGCTCGCCGTTGTATGTCATCGAGATCAAGGGAGACAAGCGCCAAGTGGTGGTCGGCAACCAGGAGGAGCTGTACTCGCGAATTCTTCGCGCGCGCCGAGTGAATCTGGTTGCCGTGGAGGATCTGCGCAAGCCGCTGCGGGTTCGCGTGAAGATCCGGCATCGTCATGAGGGGGCTTCCGCTGTGTTAGAAAAGTCAAGCCACGACGAAGTGCTGGTGACGTTCGACGAGCCGCAGCGCGCGATCACGCCGGGCCAAGCTGCGGTATTTTACGACGGCGACGTTGTGGTTGGCGGGGGCTGGATCGCGTAGTGGGCGAGCGGAGAATTCTGCCAGGAGTTTTGCTGAGATTAGGTTAGCGTGAGCTTTCCGGTCTCTTGCACGGGCGAGGGCGCCCGCGTCCACACTGCTGATCAGATAAACATTTCGTCCTGAGGCACGGACACGCCATTGCGGTTGCGGCGTCTCGTCCCGATCAGGAATTCCAGCCCGGCCGTGATTCCCTGGACCAGTCCCGATAGCTGTCGAACTGGGGAAAGCACGGTCTTATGCAATAAATCAGTCGTACTTTCAACACGGTCCAAACTGCGATTCAACAGTTCGTCGGCTCGGATCACCTGCAACCGCGCGCGGTCTATAGCGTCGCTGACGGTGGCGTCGAGGCGCTCGATTTGGGCGCGAACCATGGTGCTGGACTCGCTTACATTGGTGACCAGGGTATCGAGGTGCGGGCGAAAATCCACCAGCATGGAGTGCACGACCTCGGCAGCGGGCAGAACCTTGGTCCTGACCTCAGTGGCCAGAGTTTCCATGCGCGCAGCAGTCTGGCGAACAGCCAGGTACATGGCCACCAGAATCCCGGCCTGTATCACCACGGCCGCTGCAGTTACGGCAATGAAAATAGGTAGATAGTCCATAAGCGTTCCGCTTCACGGCGCCAAACCAAGCGGCGCTGCGGAGAATTGATGCATCACGGATTGTGCGAGCTGCCAGCCTCCGAAGCGGTGGTTTCGTGATACGCCTGCTTTCCGGCTTCATAGGCGGACCGGAACTGCTCCTTCTGCTGACTCAGTACTTCTCGGCCGCGATCGGCCCAACCCGATGCTTGCTCGCGAGCTTGCCGCGCGCGATCACGAACGAACTCGCGACCATCTTCTGCTCTGGAACGTAGCGCCTGACGGGTTTCGTCGCCCGAACGTGGAGCATAGAGCACGCCAGCGATCGCACCGAAACCTAGCCCCGCAAGAAACCAAAGAAAACTATTGCTATCTCTGTCCGACATAAATGAACCTCCAACTCTCCTGCCGCTAATCGGATGTTAGCACCCGGTATGGCGAATTACAATTCGCGACGCTGTATGGCGGCGTTCATTTCGCTGTAGTCCGCCGCAACGGATCGGATGCGCGCCTCCGTTTCTGACTAGCTTCGTTGAGATGCGCTTTACACCGCTCAAGACTATGCCCGGCGTGAGTTTTTCTTCCGGGTACGCCGGGATTCGTTCACCGCAGACTGTCAGGAATCGACGGCATGGACTTGTGGAGTTGCCGACGAAGCGAGACAATATCGCTTGCACCAGGGGGCTCTGCGTGTCACAGAAGTATCGCCAACACGGCTATCAAGACCGCGGCAGGGACAAGGACGAAGAGCGGCAAAAGCAATCCACCGAAAAGGCGGTCAAGAAGGAGACTTTTGGCCCGCGCGCAATGCAGATGCCGGGCACACATACGGTTTCCCGTTGCGCACAATGCGGCGCTCTGCTGGCGTCAATCTCCGAACCGGTTGGGCAATGTCCGAAGTGCAAGTTCGAACTCCATTCCTGCCGGCAATGCACGTATTTCGATACTTCGAGCCGGTTCGAATGCACGCAGCCTATTCCCGAGCGGATCGCACGTAAGGACGAGCGCAATCAATGTAAGTTTTATTCCATGCGGGTTCGGGTGGAAAAGGAAACTTCCACGCCGACTTCGGCGCGGCCTACGGATGCGCGGACGGCGTTCGAGAATCTCTTCAAGAAGTAAGCCCGTGTGGCGCGGACAACTCCTGTCCGCGTA
This sequence comes from Terriglobales bacterium, assembly GCA_035601775.1. Classification (GTDB taxonomy): domain Bacteria; phylum Acidobacteriota; class Terriglobia; order Terriglobales; family Acidobacteriaceae; genus JABDBE01. The sequence continues at coordinate 36,131 of DATNNO010000052.1, forward strand.
CTTCTGATAATTATACGGACGTGATTTTGCCAGTGAGATTGTGACCGGGAAACTCTGATTAGGTATGAATTTCAAATTGGCGCCGCACGGGCGGGGGCGCCCGCGCCACACGAGTTTTACGGTTTCTGCGTTGGACGTATCAAAATCTCGCTGACAAACGATTGCGGGGCTTGCGTCGCCAACATGGCCACCACGTGCGCCACATCTTCCGGCTGCAGCATCTTCGCTCGATCCTTTCCCGCATGCGGGCTCAACTCGGTGTCCACTGAGCCAGGACAAACCACCGAGACTCGAATATTGTGGACACGCAGTTCCTCCGCGGCAGAGTAGCTCAACCCGTTCAGTCCCCATTTCGAAGCGGCGTAGGCCGCGCCATTCGGCAGGGCGTTCTTACTGGCAAGCGAGGAAATGTTGATGATGTGTCCGCTATGGGCGCGAATCATCAGGGGAGCGAAAGCACGAATGCCGTAATAGACTCCCCGCAAGTTGGTATTCAATACCTGGTCCCAAGATTCAGGTGCCAACTGGTGCAGGGGTCCTCCAAACCCGCCCACGCCGGCGTTGTTAACCAGAATGTCGATTCGGCCCAGAGTCTGGTCCACGTGCGCTGCCGCGGTTTCGATGGAGCGGAGGTCAGTCACGTCACACTGAAATGGCTCGGCTCGCCCACCGGCTTTCGAAATTGCGTCAGCGGTGGAGTCCAGCGGCCCGCGGGTGCGTCCACAAAGCACCACTATGGCTCCCAGACGGGCCAGTTTGGCCGCTATTGCGGCGCCGATGCCGCGTCCCGCGCCTGTGATCACTGCGACTTGGGCGGCCAGACTAACCGTATTTGTCTCTTCCATAGGACCTCTGCGTTATGATTATGTCTCGGCATGCCCAACCACCGTTGGGCGCCTTGTCGCATCTTACAAGACGGGCGGGACGGTCTGCGAAAGTAAGCTTGCGTTAGTTGACGTACATACTTATAATCCGGCTCACCGGAAATAGTATCCTGACGTCGTAGGCGTTACAGGCGGGCGCTGGGTTTTCCGGACCTGTCGCATGAGCGCATGAGGCTCATGCTCTTGACAAGCCGGGTGTGAGCTTGGGTACCCGGTTAAAGAATGCCGTTCATTTTCCCGAAAATTCAAGGAGCCATTTCAAAATGAAGAAGAGTCTAGTGGCGATTGTGATTACGTTTGCTGGAATAGCCTCGGGTCAGCAAGCAACAACGCAACCGCAAACCCAACCCGCGGCGCCAGCACAGACGCAGCCCGCCGCGCCAGCGCAGACCCAACCCGCCGCGTCTCAACCGCAACAGAAGAAAGAGATCAAAGATCCGGCGGAGTACAACGCCTACGTCGGAGCGGTGCAGCAGACGGATGCGGCCGCCAAGATCAGCGGTATTGAAGCGTTCCTCGCTCAATATCCCAACAGCGTGATGAAGGAAGACGCGCTGGAGTTGCTCATGGGAACCTACCAGGGGGCGGGTAACCAAGCCAAGGTTATTGACACCGCGAACCGGCTCTTGGCCGCTAACCCCAATAACGTTCGCGCGCTTGTGCTGCTGGCCTTTAACGAGCGCGGCGCCCAAAAGTGGGCCGATGCCAGACAGCACGCCGAGCGGGGCTTGCAGGCCCTCCCGGGCATGGTCAAACCGGACGGACTCGCGGACGCGGATTTCCAAAAGCAGAAGACCCAGATGGGCGGTCTTCTTAATAGCGTGGCGGGATTTGCCGCTCTCCAGCTAAAAGATAACGCGGCTGCCGAGAAGTATCTGCGGGCAGCCGTGGATGCTGACCCGAACAACGTCGAAAACGTTTATCCTTTAGCGCTGGCCAGCCTCACCGCCACTCCCGAAGATGACTTGAACGGCCTGTTTTTTATCGCTCGCGCCATCAATCTGGTTAAGGACCCGGCCGGCAAGGCCCAGATCACGAAATTCGGCCACAGCAAGTACGTGAAGTATCACGGTTCGGAGGAGGGTTGGAACGAACTCCTGACGCTAACTGCGACCACACCGCTGCCGCCAGCAGGGTTCGCCATCAAGCAATACGTCCCTCCCAGCCCGGCCGAGCAAGCTGCTGACCTGGTAAAGACCAAGGCTCCGAAAGAGATGAGTTTCGCCGAGTGGGAGCTGGTCCTCTCCGCGGGTGCTCCGGCGGACGCAGACAAAGTTTGGTCAGCGATCAAGGGCGTACCCTTGCAGATGGAAGGCACGGTCATCAAAGCGTCTTCGACCGAGCTGCAGATGGCAGCTAGTCAGGACGACATCGACCAGAAGAGGGCGGATATCGTGGTCACCATGGGTGGAACGATTCCTGCCAAGCTGATGCCGCAGGAGGGGGCTACCTTGGATTTTGCAGGAACGCCAGCATCCTACACCCCAAGCCCGTTTGTCATGACCATGGAAAAGGGCGCATTGCTGACCAAGGCTGCGCCAGCCAAGAAACCACCCGTCCATCATCGTCCCGCTCATTGAGCACGGGGCGTGGGATTCGGAAATGAGCAGGGCAGCGCTTTAACGCTGCCCTCATTTTTTTGTTTGTGATTTCCGAAGGACTACGACGAAATTCTCACCGGACCGCTTTCTTGTCGTAAGCGGCGGGGCGGGCGCTGCGAGGAGGACGTTTGACCCCGGCTCGCAGTTGCCGTATGTCAATCCTCAATTCGGAAATGGTGCGGCTGAGAGTGTTGCGATGCATCCCCAGTTGGCGCGCGGCGCGGCACTGGTTTCCATTGTTTTCCTGCAGCACGGTGAGGATGAACCGCTTCTTGAATTCCCGTACCGCCTCGGAATATAGAATGTTGCTTTTATACATCTGCAGGATGAGTGCTTCGAGCTGATCTCTCACGGCATATCCCTCTTTCTTTGAAAAGCTGTCCTGCGCTTTTCTGTATTTGCCAGATTCCTTTTCGACGCCACTGACCTGCGGAGTTACATGTGTTGCTGTTCACGGTGCAGCAATTCGAGTCCCTGATAAAAGCGGGCTCGCAATTCCGACGGCGCCACCCAAATGGCGGCACGTCCTACAACCAGAAAATATGGCGCCAGTTCCGAACCTTCCAGCCACGTTGACGCAGGCGTGAACGCTGCCATGCTCATGAGGATCACTGCCACCATCAAGCTTCCGCGCAGTAGCCCCAGCGCTCCGCCTAAAACCCGGTCAACAGAACTGAGTCCAGCCTCTTTTACGATATAGCGGGCGATCCGCCCCGCGATTCCGGCGAGGAGCAGCACCGCCAAAAAAATAATCAGAAAAGCAGCGATTTCGCCCAACCACATGGACTTCAGATGAGGCGCAAACCGCGCCGCCAGCCGCTGGTAATTCCACGCTGCCAGCAGATACCCAAAGACCAGGCCAGCTATCCCAAATGCTTCGTGAAAGAAGCCTGAGATCGCCGCCTGAATCACCGACACTATGATCACGGCCACGATGACCCAGTCGGCGGCCGTCATCGTGTTGTCCAACTGGCTACTTCTTTACTGAACATCCAGCTCCTGCCCGGTGAGCTGGTGGAAAGCCTCCAGATATTTCTCGCTGGTCTGGCGCGCCACTTCCGCGGGGAGCGCGGGCGCGGGCGGTTGCTTGTTCCAGCGAATTTGCTCAAGGTAGTCACGAACATATTGCTTGTCGTACGATTCCTGCGCCCGGCCTGGCTGATACTTGTCGGCTGGCCAGAAACGGGACGAGTCAGGAGTGAGCACTTCATCCGCGAGGGTAATGCCCTTGGACGTCATCCCGAATTCAAACTTGGTGTCGGCAATGATGATGCCCTTCTGCTGAGCGTAGTCCGCGGCCTTCCGGTAAATCTTTAAACTGACGTCCTGGAGCTGGCGGCTCAACTGTACTCCCACGATCCGCGTCATCTCCTCGAAGGGAATATTCTCGTCGTGCCCGCTGGTCGCCTTGGTGGCCGGAGTAAAAATGGGCTGCGGCAACTTGCCTGACTCCTTGAGCCCCGCGGGCAGTTCTATTCCGCACACCCGACCGCTGGCTTTGTACTCCTTCCATGCCGATCCGGAAATGTAACCTCGTACCACGCACTCGACCGGGATCATCTCCGCGCGCATGACCATCGTCGACCGCCCGCGCAGTTGGTCGGCATGCTTCTGCGCCGCTGCGGGATATCGTTTCACATCGGCCGTGACCACATGGTTGGGTACGAGGCCACGAAGGAACTCGAACCAGAAGAGGGAAATCTGGGTCAGTACGCGTCCCTTATGTGGAATGCCAGTGGCCAGCACATAGTCGAAAGCAGAGATGCGATCGGTGGCAACGAAGAGAAGATGCTCACCATCGAGATAGTACACATCCCGGACCTTACCGCTGGCGTACAGTTTCAGTTCAGGGAAGTCGGTGCGAAGCAGAACGGAGTCGAGAAGTTGGGAGCTCATGTTGGAATTTTACAGTTAGAAAACGTTGCGTATTCTAACCCGCCAGAAATATTTGTCAACGGTTTAAGTCGAGATAGAACGCCAGTACCGGGCATTCACTTGAAAGGAAAAGTGTTGACAGCCGCTGAGGATTTTGAAAGGGGGCGTCTAGTGCGCCTTTTGGCAGATTCAGCTTGTGGAAAAACTGAGGACAGCAGAGGATAACTAGGACACGAGAACAGCTCCGCTCAGTTACGAAATATCACCCGGCGTCCACTTGGTCAGTGTCTGTTCCACATCCTTATCGGTGGCGAGGTCTCCATGATCGGCTTCCGCCACACCCCTTCTTGACTTCCTCGATCTGCCAGTCGTTCAAGGCAACATTCTTCTGAATCGCCTCCGTCTCCACAAACGAGCGGCGTCGGCCCATTACGCGGTCGCCCCAAAGCGCACCGAAACCAGCTTGGAGACTCCTGGTTCCTGCATGGTAACGCCATACAGCACCGGTGCGATACTCATCGTCTTTTTGCTGTGAGTGATCAGCACGAACTGCGTTTGTATGCTCATCTCTCTCACGAGTTCGGTGAAGCGCCCGATATTGGCTTCGTCGAGCGGTGCGTCGACCTCGTCAAGAATGCAGAACGGGCTAGGCTGATACTGAAATATTCCCACCAGCAGCGCCAGTGCGGTCAGCGCTTTCTCTCCGCCCGAGAGTAACAGCACGTTCTGCAGCTTCTTGCCGGGAGGGGAAGCGACAACATCGATGCCACTTTCCGCGCTGTTCTCTTCATCCGTCAGGCGCATGAAAGCATGCCCGCCCCCAAACAGCTTGCGGAACGTGGTCTGGAAGTTCTCGTTGATCTTGTGGAAAGCCTCTTCGAACTTCTGCCGCGAGAAGGTATCGATCTCCTTGATGGTCGCCTGCGTGTTCGCAATCGAATCGAGCAGGTCTTTTCTTTGGGTGTCCAGAAATGTATGACGCTCGGCGGTTTCCTTGTATTCCTCCAGAGCCATCATGTTTACAGGGCCCATGGCATCGAGCCGGGTGCGCATCTCGCGATAGACCTGGTCTTCCGCCGCTAGCTGCTCCCCGCCGGCGATCGGAATTGTGGTGTCGGCCATCAATTCGTGACGCTGTATGCCCAACTCGTTCAGGCAGGTTTCCGCCATGTACTGCGCGTCCGACTGCAACTTGGCTGCCGCTGCTGAAAGTTCACCGCGCCGATCGCGAGCCTGGTCGAGCAACTGCCGTGCGTCGCGCAGGACGTCCTCGATCTCCGCCAGCCGAGCGCGCACTTGGTCCGACTCAAATTGCAGCAGCCCATCCCGCGCTTCGGTCGTATTGCGCTCAGCTTCGAGTTCTTCGAGTTGCGCGATCATCTGCCGATTCTCGGTCTCGCGTTGTAGTTTCTCGACCGCTGAAGACTCGATCTGCGCGTGAAGCGAATCGGCTCGCCCGCTCATGTCCGCGACCAGCGCTTCGATTTTCTCCAGCACAGCGGTTGCTGACCGATGTCGTTCCTCCAACGTAGCCACGCGGGCCATGTGCTGGGAAGCGTTGTGCGCAGCCGAGTCGCGCCGTTCGCGCATGCCGGCCAGCTCTTCGTTTGCCATGGCCGCCAGCCCTTCCAATTCCTCGCGCTGCTTTTGTTTTGCCGTCAATTCTGCATGCCGCGAACTAATCAAGGCCTCCTGTTCGGCACGCTCAGAAGCCAGTCGCTGGATCTCGTGACGACAGGTGTTCAGCCGCTCGCCCACGCGAGCCATCTCTGAATCTAGCTGCTGCAACATATGACCAGAAGTCATCGCCTGTTTCTCAGCTTCTCGCTTCTCCGTCTCGATCCGGTCGAGTCGCGAAGTCAATTCCTTGATCTCGCGGCCCAAGGTCAGTACGCGCACTTCGTCATTGCGCAGCGCCGACTCCAAATCGCCCAACAAACGCATTACGTCTCGCAGTTCGCGCTTCATCGACAGCGGGCCCTCGGCCCGTTGCTTGCCCCCAGTGACGGTCACGTTATGGAAGCACTCACCCGATTGCGAAAGGAAAAACGCGTCGGGGTTCGACAATGCAAGCTCGCGTGCGGAGGCGGGCTCAGGAACGATGTAGCCGTCGCGCAGCTTAGGCAGGATGACCTCCAGGGATCGCCCAAAGCCGTTCAGTACACGGATCGCATGTTTAAGTGGGACGATCGAGTGGCCGGGCGTCGCCGCGCGGGCCACTTCGTCCACCGCAAATGAGAACTTGGCCTGTGAGTCCTCGGGGTGTACCAGGAATGTCGCGCGTCCATCCACGTCGGTTCGCAGCAGGCGCAAACCTTCGTCGGCCGCGTCCCAGGATTTCACCACCACGTAATTCAACTCGTCGCGAAGGAAGTCTTCGACCACGCCTTCGTAGCGCGGTTCCACCTCGAGGAAATCGGCCAACACGCCTGCAGGAGCCAATCCGCCGTTCATCACTCCCGATTGAAACAGCCGGCGAACCGACTCCGTCGAGTAACCATGCTCGGCGATCACCGCTTCGAGCGATCCCTTCTTTCCAATCGCGGACGCATATTCAGCGCGCAGGGTGTCCAGCCGACTCTTGGCTTCTGTTTCTTCGCGGCGCTTGGATTCGATCGATGCGCGCGCTTGGGAAATTTCTTCAGTCAATCCTGCGGCGCGCTGGGAGACGGACTCGAACTCCAGAGCAAATTGTCCGCGCTGCCCGCCGAAAGCCTCCACCTGAGAACTGGTTGTCGCCATTTCAACCTGCAAACGCTGTGCTTCGCGACCCGCGGCCGCTAGACGCTCTTCCGCTTGGGTGAGCAGGTTCCGCAGATTGGAAGCGGAAGCGACTACTTCCATGATGGCGCTGCGGGACGCCTCCTGCCGATGTTCCAACTCTGCCAGTGCGTTGGCGGCGTCTGCGGCCTCTTGCTGGCATTGTGCCAGTTGCTGCTGTGCGGCAGCGACATCCGCGGTTGCCGACTGCAACACCTGGTGATTCGAATCACGCTCAGCTTCCAGTGCGGTGAGCCGATGCTGCGCCTGGGCCAATTCAGCTTCGGAAGAAGCCGAACGCACCACCAGTTCCGCACAGCGTTCTTCGTTATGACGACGCTGGGCATGTGCCCGTTCGGTTTCCAGTTTGATCTGGTTGAGACGCTCGCGGTTTTCGCGAATCTCAGCCTCGATGGCATATCCACGCTGGCTGCGGTCGGCGTGCTCCGCTTCGAGTTGCTGAACCGCCTCGGTCCGGTGGCGCATCTCCTCCGATAGCGAGTTAATCCGCTCGTCCAGTTCAACACTCTCGCGATCCAATTGTGCGAACTTGCTGGCCAGCACCAGACGCAGCTTGGCCCGCATCTCTTCCCGCAGCTTGGCATAGCGCTCGGCCTTCGACGCCTGCCGCTTGAGGGAATTCATCTGCCGCGTGACCTCTTCAAAAATATCGTTTATCCGCGACAGGTTTTGCTTGGCATCTTCCAGGCGCGCTTCGGCAAGCCGCTTCTTGGTCTTGAACTTGGTGATGCCAGCAGCCTCTTCAATGATCGAGCGGCGATCGGTGGGACGGCTGCTCAGAATCTGTCCAATGCGTCCCTGCTCGATGAGCGCATAAGACTCCGGTCCCAGCCCCGTGCCCATGAACAATTCCTGAATATCGCGCAAGCGGCAGAGCTTGCCGTTCAGCAGGTACTCGCTGTCTCCGGAGCGGAACAGCCGGCGGGTGACCACAATTTCTCCGGCGCGGAACTGCGTCTGAAATTTTCGCCGGCGGATCTTCAGCACGACCTGAGAACTCTTGTCGGTCGAAGCCAGCGTGAGGCCGGGATTGGCTGGCGGGCCCACCTTGCTGGAAACAGGAAGTGACGGGTTGGTGAACACCGCGAAGGCTGGTTCGTCCTCCGGGTAGACAACGGCGAGTGCCGCCGCCGATGTTGCGTGTTCTACTTCGTCAGTTTTCCCAGGCTGCGCCTCCTCTGTCAACCGCTCGGTCTCTTCCGCAGCCTGTTTTCGTACTTCGGCTTCGTCCCAGTCATCGCTCAGACGCAGTTCATCCCGGACTTCAATCTCCGTGGGATCCTGAGCGTCGGGGCCGTCATACACTTCCGGATCAATCAAGGTGAGCGCAACCTCGGCCATGCCTGTGGGCTTGCGGTCGCGCGTGCCGGCGAAGATGACGTCTTCCATGCGCGAGCCGCGCAGAGTCTTGGCCGACTGTTCACCTAAAACCCACGAGATCGCATCCGCGATGTTGGACTTGCCGCATCCGTTGGGACCGATGATGGCCGCGATGCCGTCCCCGTGGAACTTGAGTTCGGTGCGGTCACAGAAAGATTTGAAACCGAGAATCTGAAGCTTTTTCAGTTTGAGCAACGATTACTCCTTGGCGGTACCCGCCCAATTCCAACCTTGTCATCCCGAGCGGAGCGTTCCAATTCGCTCGCGAATTGGAATGCGGAGTCGAGGGACCTGCTGTTCGGTCCACGTTTACCAATTAGATTCCTCCACCGTTCGCTCCGAACAAAGCCTTCCCTAGCTGGACAGGGCGGGCACAGATTGAAGCTACTGTAACGGTGAAATCGCACCGGGGTCAAGCAAGAAAACACCATATATAGGGTCCCCTTTTGCACAACCACGTCATTTTGCACACACAATGCAGCAACAGCGTGTGAAAAGGGTGTGAGTAGAAGAAGGAAGGGAGAATCGCGAGAGCGAAATAAGCCTAGCGCACTACCGATGGACAACGCAAGAGTTCCTTGGGGGGAAGCTGCTTCTGCGCTGGTCACTGGTATCGGCGAGTCGGATCAGTTCGACGGTAGGCATCCATCTTAATTGACCGATGAGTGGTCGGTTTTTCACGGCACCCGATAAGGGATTCTGGACGGAACCAGATTGACCTTGTTCATATCAAATCCGAATTGGCCCAGGCACGACTCTGCAAAAGCATGTGCGACGTCCCAATTGGCGGGACCGACAACGATCTCTCGGAAGGCTTCGGGATTAACGCTCTTCCAGTCTAATTCCATATATTCGACGAATGAGTAGCGGCGCGTTCTCTGCTTCACTTTGGGAGACGAATTTTGCGGATAAATCTCAAGAAACCTATATTCCTTCTCGTTTTTGTATGCTTCATGCTTAAAGAAAGTTGCGGCTTCGAGAATGTGCAGCGCAAGGTGGAACGGCAGCCCCGTCATATATTGAGTCTTGGCGTTTTCTTGACCTGGGCGGGCGGCAAGGGCCTTCTCAATGATCTTGCTATGAATGTCCTTGAGAGTGGAATCAGAGTAGGTGATGGGGAAGGTCCAAGTGAAGAGGTGGGGAACCTTCGTCTGGGTTAGCGAATGCTTTTTCCAAAGCCTTCAGATCGAAGCCGAGCGCATAACCGCGTCCGTTATCGGCGTACGCACGCCATTGACCCAAGTCGTTACCGTCCGAACTGAACGAACACACGAAATAATGACCCGTGGATTGAAGCTCTGTCTCCAAATAAGAATGGAAGTCTGCCGAGAGCTTTGCGAGCGGCTCCCGCAAAGCTCTTGTTTTGAGAATGTCGCTGGCGATGGAGAGGCCATGCCTCAATTCAGACGGATCGTTCAACTTGAAGAGGTTACTAAGCCTCAGCTTACCCGTCTCCAGAATTCCGCTCAGGCCAACGTCATCGGTGTAGTGGTGGACAGTACCCGGCGAGGTTCTGCCTTCAACCTTCTCCTTGAATAAACGGAGAACTTCCTTTGCCTCTTTCGTAAACCTTTCTTGTGCCTTCCTCACTTCCGGCGAGATCGGCATCATACACCTCCGACTGCTTGCCGCCTACTCGCCCAGCTTCTCAAAGAACAAACAAATCGATTCAATCCCACGATAGAAGTTCGGAATGTGAAACTTCTCGTTGGGGGCGTGCAGATTGTCGTCGGGCAAGCCGAAGCCCATCATCACGCTTGGAATCTTCAGGACGTCCTGAAAATCGGTCACGATGGGAATCGAGCCGCCGGAGCGAATGAAGACTGTGTCCTTCTTGAACACCTCGTGCATGGCCTCAGTGGAAGCTTTCACATATTTGTTATCCGTGCCCACCACGCAGGCTGGACCTTTGCTCCACACTTTGATTTTGGTCTCAATACCCTTAGGCGTGAGCTTTTTCACATAGTTCGTGAATCGTTTGAGGATGTCGTCCGGGTCCTGGTTGGGAACCATGCGCATGGAAACTTTAGCCGCCGCTTTCGCCGGGATCACAGTCTTGGCGCCGGGCGCGGTAAACCCGCCGGGCATGCCGTGGACTTCCAGGGTAGGACGCGCCCAGGTGCGATACAGCACCGAGAATCCCGGTTCCCCGGTCAGCACCTTGGAACCGACTTCCGTCTTGCGGTAGTGCTCTTCATTGAATGGCAGCCGCTTCCATGCCTTCAACTCGGCCGCGGTCGGGGCCTTCACGTTTTTGTAGAAGCCCGGAATCAATACGTGGCCTTTCGCATCTTTCAGTTTGCTGATGATCTCAATGAGTGCGAAAAACGGATTCGGGGCCGCGCCGCCGTACATGCCGGAATGCAGATCGGTCTTCGCTCCGACAGCCTCGATTTCGGTGTATACGAGTCCGCGCAGCCCGACACACAGAGTTGGAAGATCGGGCGCAAACAGTTCGGTATCGCAGACCAGCGCGAAGTCCGCCTTCAACTTGGTTTTCTGCTTGCGGACATATTCGGCAATGGACTCGCCACCGACTTCCTCTTCGCCCTCGATGATGAACTTCACATTCAGCGGCAGCTTGCCGTGGTGTCCTTTCATTAAGGCTTCGATTGCCTTGATCTCCATCCAGAGCTGGCCTTTGTCATCCACGGCGCCGCGCGCATAAATGTTGTTGTTGCGTTCCGTGGGCTCGAATGGCGGGCTGATCCATTCGTCGAGCGGATCGGGCGGCTGCACATCGTAATGCGCATAGCAGAGCACAGTTGGCTTGCCGGGAGCATGCAGCCAGTCCGCATAAATCAGCGGATGGCCCTTGGTGGCGATGAGTTCCACGTTCTCCATGCCAATTCGCCGGAACTCGTTGGCCACAAAATCGGCGGCCTTCTGCACGTCGGACTTGTGCTCAGTTAAGGTGCTGATGCTGGGGATGCGAAGCAGTTCTTTGAGTTCATTCAAGAATCGTTGCTGATTTGAACGCGCGTAATCCACTGCGGGGGAAGCCATGGCTGTGTGCCTTTCTCTCGATCCAGATCTTTGTAGGGTTGGAATACCAATGAAACCGATAAGTATACCTGAACCCGTGACCCCAGGTTTTTCTACGCAAGCGCCGCCGGAACTGAACGTCGATGCCTTCGGGACAAGCTATCCTGCAGGTGTGACAGAAGAAGCCGAAGACACAAAAGATGAACCACGGCGGGTTGGGTTGTGCCTCGACTGCCTGCACGCGCAGCGGATCCAGTCTGCCCGAGGATCAACGTTCTATCGCTGTAAACTCTCGGACACCGATTCGAGCTTCCCCAAATACCCCCGTCTGCCGGTTCTCCACTGTGCTGGTCACAGGCGGAAGGTTTAGAAATTATCAACTGTCCTGCGATTGGTTTGGTTCAGGGAATACGACAACTGATTTCCTTCTTGAGGCCTGGAACAGATCATGGGCAGCGTGTAGTGGTGGAGGCGGCGGGAGTCGAACCCGCGTCCGAAAATGTTACTGGTCAAGAGACTACATGCTTATTCGCGTTCATGCCCTGAGCATTACCTCAGGACGTTCGCGACCGTCGCTCAGAACGGACAAGAAACGCAAGCCGCTAGCCTGAAGATCTCGCCCTACCTGCCCAGACGTAGCAGGGAAGGCCAGCCCTCTGTGTGACGCTCGCTCACAGCCCAAGGGCGAAGCTGTGGAAAGCGGCTGCCTAATTAATTAGGCTGCGTATGCCATTTGTTGATTGGCAATTATCATTTTGCCCACGATTACGGGTGTGTGCACCCCGGCATGCCTCTTGGCCGCAAGCATCTCCGTCGAAGCCGTGACGCCCCCACTGGTGGGATTGGCCATGCAAAGAACTACTTCTAATCTAGGTTGCAATCGATTGGAAGTCAAACCGTCCAAGAAAAGCCCAGTTCCAATTCGCTTCCGAAGTTACCCGAGAAAGTTACGCGGGGTCGAACGTAGGCTGGACGCTTCACTTGACCGGGCCCGCACCCACGGGCCTAAATGCCCAGGGTCTTGCCCAGATACCGCGCAAGCATTTTGCAACTCTCGTTAATTCGCTTGGTTTGCTCCGCGGTTAGGTTGAGGAATTCAAAACCATAAAGTCTCCCCACATTGCGCCGCACTACTGCTGATACCTTGCCGGCAGCAACCGGCTCCAGTTCTACTGTGTCGCCTACCTTCAACGAAGCGGCGGTTATGGCCGAAGCGCCGCTTTCACTGATTTCTATGCTAATCCCTGGTATTGCCGTACCGTCCGAGGAGCGAACCGTAATGGGGACGCTGAATCGATATCGCGGATGCCGTCTCCGGTCAGGAAAGTTCTCGGACACCTTCTGGGCATCATGGTCAGTCTGCATGAGCGGTTCTCACTTCTTGCTAGAACATCGGCGGGAGTTCGACTTTTCTTTAGTGAGCCCGACCCTGGTTTTTGCATCTTCCCGCCGCTGCCCACATCTCATTTAGAGCGCTCGCCTGTAGAATGAAGGCGTTGACCTAACATGAATTTTATCGTCCAACGCTGTCAGGAGAACTGCCCGTGAAGTCGGAGTGTTTGCCTTTCAGCCAAATCCCGCATACGACCCGTCTTTTCGCCGACTTCCTTTCCGACTATTCCAATGTTCAGCAGTTTTATCCCCGATCCGCGTATTTCAACCAATGGTTTAAGGAAGAAGCCTCGAGCCTGCGTCACGACTCCGAACGGCAACAGCGTGTTTCGTTTATCCTCGAACGCCAAAATCAATCGTGGGGTAAGTCGGGGAAAGCTATGGAAAATATTGGCCGGCTTCGAGCGGGCGCATCGGCGGTGGTGACCGGCCAGCAAGTAGGACTCTTCGGCGGCCCGCTATTCTCGATTTTCAAGGCGCTCACCGCGGTCAGGCTAGCCGATCAGGCGACTCGATCTGGCGTCGATTGCGTGCCCGTATTCTGGCTGGCTACTGAGGATCATGACCTGGCAGAAGTGAATCAGGTATCGAGTCCTGGATCCGATGGTTCTCTACAAAAGCTCAATGCGCCGATCCATGGATTGCCGGACGCGCCGGTCGGGACGATACGGTTCGGCTCAGAAATTCAGGCTGTGGTGGAAGCGGCCACGCGGTGGTTAGGGCCTTCCGAAATTTCCGATTTTCTTCGGGAAGCGTACCGCCCGGACGAGACCTTCGGCAGTGCCTTTGCCCGCCTGTTCGCGCGCCTTTTTGCGGAGTGGGGCGTGATCCTTCTGGATGCGGCTGATCCGGAATTCCACCAGATTGCGGAACCCATCTACCGGGCCGCGATCGAGCGCGCCGAGGAACTGGATGAAGCCCTTTTGGTTCGGGGCAAAGCCCTGGAAGCTGCGGGCTACCATCAGCAAGTCAAGGTCACGCCATCGTCGACGCTCTTGTTCACACTGCGAAATGGCGCCCGAGTGCCGATGCATCGCCGGGTCAACGGAAACGGAAGTGCTGACTTTCTGATCGAAGAGGAACGAATCTCGCAGGCGCAACTGGTGAGTCACATAGCATCGTCGCCACAGGACTTTAGCTCCAATGTTTTGCTGCGGCCCGTGATTCAGGATTACTTGCTGCCGACTCTTGCCTACACCGGCGGATCTGCTGAAGTTGCTTACTTCGCCCAAGTGGCTGTGGTCTACGAAGCGCTTCTAGGGCGGGTTACTCCGGTGGTCCCGCGTTTCTCGGCAACCGTCGTAGAGGCGAAGCCGAAAGGATTACTTGAGCGCTACGGACTGCGCTTGCCCGATCTTTTCCACGGTCCAGAAACCTTGCGCGAACATATGGCTTCCCGCACTTTGCCAAAGGAGTTGCAATCGGCGTTCGACCAGGCCGAAACTTCGCTGGAAAAGTCTCTGGCTGAAATTCGCGAGGCGCTCGCCCGGCTGGATTCAACCCTGGTCGACTCGGCCACCAACGCGGCATCCAAGATGCAGCACCAGCTCACCCAACTACGCTCCCGAGCCGCCCGAGCTGAGCTGCGGCAGACCGAGGTTCTCGGCCGACACGCCGACCTGCTCTGCAATTCGTTGTATCCGAATAAGACTTTGCAGGAACGCGAGATCGCGGGCATCTATTTCGTCGCGCGTCAGGGGACGGAATTTCTGCGAGACGTGTACGAAGCAATCCACCCGGATTGTCTCGATCATCAGGTGATCACTATGTAGTGTAGGCGCGGGCGTCCTCGCTCGTGCGGCCCAGCGTGGATGTCAGAGCACGCCAGAATGACGCCTCGCCGTCTTCGGAGGCGAGGAAATCTGTTAGACCTTCTGCTCCAACTCTTCGAGCGACTCCACGCGCGGCAGGCCAGATTCGCGATACGCCCCAGATACATCGAACAAAATGGCTTGCATTCCAGCGCCGGTCGCACCCAGATAATCGACGGAATACACATCCCCTACGTACAGACTTTCCTCCGGGGCTGCGTCCATGGCGCGCAGGGCGGCCTTGAAAATGGCTGGGTGCGGCTTCTCGTGTCCGACCAAGCCCGAATCGGTGATCGCCAGGAAACAGTCCGCGATTCCGCAGCGTTCCAGTACATCGGCAATCCTGCCGTCGGCGTTGGAGATTACCGCAAGCGGAAAGCGGCGTCCGAGCCGCTGCAGAATCTCGCGCGTGCCGGGACGGATATCGCGCCAGTTCGCGGAAACACGCGTGGCATCTACTAGCGCATCGCGCAAGACATCGTCGTGGACGCCGAGTTCCTGGAGCAGGTGAGAATAAAAAAGATACCAGAAGCTATGATCCGCCTTGCCATCATGCTGCAAGATCTCGTCGAATTCTTTCTTTGTTTTTCGCTCGATGGCGTGCCATTGTTGGAGACTGGGGGTCAGCTTTCGCTGGTAGAGAGGAGCGAGGATGTGCTGCCGGTTAGGGAAGAGAAGAGTATTGCCGACGTCGAAGAAGATCGCTTTCAGTGGGCCTGGCATGGGGTAGGGCGGACTATCCTACTCCACTTCTTCATCGCGTTTCTTGCCATATCGCAAGGCCAGGCCGACACCAACCGTCATGAATCCAATCGGAGGAACAAGTAAGACGACAACTCCGCGAGTGATGGCGCGTTGACCTTCTTTGCTGACGGCGCGAGCAGTGCTATAGCACATGGCGCAACTCTGGGCAAAAGCGGGACCCGCCCAAAGCACAACCAACAATCCCAAGATCGTCAGGCGCAGCTTCATCGGACTCCCAGGTGCACGATTCGAAAAGCGTCGGGGAAGAAAATACACATCAGGCACAGACATGCTACCACGGCAGTCATCATTACCCACTTCATGGCGGCGATCTCATACTTCAAGTGCATGAAGTAGCCGATGATCAGCGCGGACTTGATGACGGAAAGGATCATGAGGGCTTCCAGCATCTGCAACGGCTGAAAGACCCGTCTATAAGCGAGCACTACCTCGACCGCGGTCAGAAGCAGCAGTGCTCCCCAGATCCAGAAATATTGTCCCTTGCCTTCATCGTGCGTTGTGGCTGTGGTGTGCATTTAAAGTCTTCTCCTCGGTTGACTTTTCACATCCGAGATTTGTCATTCCGAGCGGAGCGAGGAATCCCTATTCCTGCGACGAACCCTGCCAGTAATTAGGATGCTTCGCTTTGCTTAGCATGACATCAAATTCCTAGGTCACTCGCGTGGACATTAAATAGACCAGCGGGAAAATGAACATCCAGACCAAATCCACGAAATGCCAGTACAGTCCCGCGATTTCCACGTCATGCGCGTCGTAATCTTTGGGTTTCAGAATCAAGATCACGGTAGCAACCACGAACCCCGCCAGCAGGGCGTGGACTCCGTAGTGGAACACGCTGTTGGCTGGAATCAGCCACCACGCAACCGCCCAGATTGCCAGCAGGATCGGCAGAAATGCTTTGCGCAGGGAAACCACACCCAGATAGATGACGCCGATAGTCACGTGCAACATGTGCATGCCGGTCAGGGTGAAGAAGGTCCCCCCAAACTGGGGCACGGCTGCCGACCAAGGATTCTTGAATGGGGTCATGCCTTCGCCGATGAGCTTGGTCCACTCCATCCCGTGAAGCACGATGAACGCCGTGCCAAAGAACATAGTGAAGAGAATCCAATTGCGGGTCCAACTGCGATCGCCGCGCCTGGCCGCGAGGACTGCTAACACCATGGTCAACGAACTGGAAAGCAGACAACCAGTCATGATCGTAGCATTGGTGATGCTTTCCTTGCCGAAAGGCGTGGGCCAGTCGGGATTGGAAATGCGTCCGTAGCTGTAGGCGAACAGCAGCGCTCCGAACGTGAGCGTGTCGGAGAGCAGGAACAGCCACATCCCGATTTTCTTGGAGTAGGTGCCGAACAGGGACGGCTCGTAAACATCCGCCATCCCGTGTTGCACCGCGACTTCAGACATGTTTTCGGTCTCCTTAAATGTTTGTGCGGCAAATGCTTGTGTAGCAAATGTTCGCTTGGCGCGGACACTCCTGTCCGCGTCTTTCCACTACCGGATAAACCACACCAGCCCGAAGATGTAGAGCCACAGCAAAAACATGAAATGCCAGTACCACGCCGTAACGTCCACCACAATGCGCCGCGCCTCGACCGGCTTGTGCAGAAGCGAAACCGTGGCCGCGTAGAGCAGTACCAAAATGCCTCCGGCAAGGTGGACGGCGTGGGTTGCGGTGAGTAGATAGACGAACGAACTGCTCGCGCTAGTGGCCAGATAAAAACCTCGATCCGCGAGCGCGCGCCAAGCCATCCACTGCCCGGTCAGGAAGCCGCCGCCGAGCACCACGGTGGCACCCAGCCAGGGAAAGCCTTTGCCCTCTCCTAGAGAAACGCCAGGGATGGAACGAACCGGGGCCAGCGCCGCTTGCCGCGTAATCTGCCGCCGCGCCAATTCCGCCGTAATGCTGCTCACCAGCAACAGTGCCGTGTTCACCAGCAGGAGAGAGATCGGGAGATCGACCGGGATCCAATCGCGAATATAAGTGTTGGTACGTTCGTCGAGAGTGGGCAAGCCCCGGCGCACCACGTACGCGCTAGTCAGGGAAACGAATATCATGGTGACGGAAGTTAGCCCGATCGCCAGTCCCAGCCGAACCCTGCGCAGACGCCGTCCATAGTCGGGAGAACCATCGCCGCGTCCGTCGCCGCCTCCTCCGCCGTAGGCAGGCGGACGCACGCCGCCGCCACCTTGGCCCTTCTTCGGTACCTCGATCGAAACTGGAGAACTCAAAGTCGCCATGTCTTGGTTATGTAGCGCGGGCGCCCTCGCCCGTGAACTTTCTAATGCGATGCCACTGTTGCCGGATCGGTCTGCATGACGTAATCGCGCGGCGCGCCCGGCACGCTGTACTCATACGGCCCGTGATTCACCACCGGAGTATGACCTCCAAAGTTGTCATGCGGAGGTGGCGTAGCCGTGGTCCATTCCAACGTCGTCGACTCCCACGGATTATCGTTCGCCTTCGGTCCCTTCATCATGCTCCAGAACAAATTGATCACGAAGATGAACTGAGCCCCGATGGTCACGATTGCAGCATAGGTGATGAAGCGGTTGAGCGGCATCAGGTGTTGTAGATAGGCCAACTCCGTGAACTGAGAGTAGCGCCGCGGCTGGCCCGCCATGCCCAGATAGTGCATGGGCATGAAGATGGAATAGGTGCCGATCAGCGTAATGACGAAGTGGACCCTGCCCCACATCTCGTTCATCATGCGGCCAAACATTTTGGGAAACCAGTAGTAGGTTCCGGCGAACATGCCAAAGATCGCCGCCACACCCATGATGAGATGGAAATGGCCGACGACGAAAGCCGTGTCATGCAACGGAATGTCGAGCACCGGCTGCGCCAAAAATGGTCCGCTCAATCCACCGGAGACAAACAAGGAAACGAAGCCAATGGCAAAGAGCATTGGCGTCTGGAAGCGCACGCGTCCACCATGAATAGTTCCCAACCAGTTAAAAGTCTTAATTGCGGAAGGAACGCCGATGGCCATAGTCATGAGTGAGAAGGCAAAAGCCGTGTAAGGGCTCATGCCGCTCATGAACATGTGATGGCCCCACACCATGAATCCCAGAAGACCGATGCCCATAATCGCGTACACCATGGCTCTGTAGCCGAAGATCGGTTTGCGCGAGAAAGTCGAAAGCAACTGCGAAGCCACGCCCATCCCAGGCAGAATAGCAATGTAGACCTCGGGATGCCCAAAGAACCAGAACAGATGTTGCCAAAGCAGCGGCGAACCGCCCTTGTGTCCCATGATCTGGCCGTTCACCACAACTAGTGGAACGTAAAAACTGGTTCCCAGATTGCGGTCCAGCAGCAGCAGAATGCCCGCGGAGAGCAGAACACCGAAAGCCAGTAGCCCGAGGATCGCGGTAACAAACCACGCCCAGCAGGTCAGCGGCATGCGCATCATCGTCATGCCTTTGGCCCGCAGGTCCAGAATGGTGGTGATGAAGTTCAGCGCGCCCATCAGCGATGCGACGCAGAAAATCGCGATGCTGGCGATCCATAAATCCGCGCCCAGTTGTTCACCGGGCCCCGCGTTAGGCAACGCGCTGAGTGGAGCGTAGCCGGTCCAGCCATGCAGCGGAGCCCCTCCAGTCACGAAGAAAGCAGCCAGTATCACCACGAAAGCCACGAACGTAGTCCAGAACGAAAGCATATTCAGGACAGGAAACGCCATATCCGGCGCGCCAATCTGGATGGGCAAAAAATAATTTCCAAACCCGCCCTGCGGCGCCGTGGTCAACACAAAGAACACCATGATTGTCCCGTGCATGGTGAGCAGGCTCAAGTAGGTTTCAGGCTTGATCTCGCCCACTAGCGGCAGAACCGCCGTCGGCCAGATCATGTGAACTCGCATCAGCAGCGACAGGAACATTCCGACAAACACAGCCACCAGTGCGAGAAAGTAGTATTGAAGCCCGATCACCTTATGATCCAGGCTGAAAATATATTTGCGGATAAAGCCCTGCGGAGCGTGCGAGTGGATTGTAGCCGTAGTCGCCATTATTGTTTCTCTGCCTCCCGAGTCGCCAGCCACTTGTCGAAGTCTTCCTGGCTCACAACTTTCAACATGCCGTGCATCTTGTAATGCCCGAGTCCGCAAAGCTCGGCGCAGGCGATCTCATAATCGCCGACCTCGGTTGGCGTGAAATGCATATGGATCGCAAGTCCAGGAACAGCATCCTGCTTAAAGCGCATCTGAGGAACAAAAAAACTGTGGATCACGTCCACCGCGCGCAACGTCAAATCCACCTGCCGGTTCACCGGAAGATACATTGTGCCGGTGACCACGTCGTCCTTCGACGCCGGATCCGTCGTATCCAGCCCGAGCGCAGCTTCGTTTCCGGCCGACGGATCCATGAGCTTGGGATCGGTGCGACCGAATTTTCCATCCGCCCCGGGATAGCGGAAGTACCAGGCAAACTGCATGCCTGTGACTTCGACCGGAACCGAGCCGACTTCCGCTGGCGCGAAGCGCTCCGCCGCCCAGATGGGACTGCCCATGAGGTTCAGCCCAATAAATAGAATGGCCGTCAAGCCGGTCCACAGCACTTCCATCGTGGTATTGCCGTGAGAGTATGTGACCTTATTGGCGGTTCCGCGATCGCGGTACTGCCATACGAACAGCCCCAGCGCACCCTGCGCCGCGACAAAAACAATCCCCATAAGCAGGTAGGTCACGGCGAACTGATGGTCGATCCAGGCCGCCGACGTGGATGCGCCGTGCGGGAGCCACCAGGTTTTTGCTGCGAAAAAGTAAGTGCTAACAAAGGTGATCAGCCAGATAATCGCGAGAAGAGCGAGGCCCATCTACGAGACCTCCAGGGGTCGTGGTTTGTGCATGTTCATATCACGTTCAAAAAACATGAAGCTGCGGTTGGACCCGAAGTTTATCACAGCCATGCGTGATACGCGCAAGCACTTGTTGTGGCCGGAACCGATTCGGGAAAGTATCCTGTGGAAGATCGATAACGACACTTAAGGATAAAAAGTTTCACCAAAAGCTTCGCGCTGGATTGGGTTTCCTTGTACTGGATCCCGCGCGGAGCAAGTCGAAGCAGTGTCCTTCGTGGTTTAATCCGTGGTTTAATCCATTGATACTATGCCGAAGAAATCACCCGGCCACGGCCACGACACCCACACCGTCCACCTGCAGAAGAACTACTGCTTCGCTTGCGGCAAGAATAATCCCGAAGGTATGCGCCTGAAGTTTACCTACGACGAAGAGCGCGATCGCTTTGTCTGCCGCTTCCGGCTGGCCCGGCGCTACACGGGTCCGCCGGGCCACGCCCACGGAGGCATCATCGCTACAATCCTGGACGAGGCCATGGGCAAGGTAAACAAGCTTCGTCAAGTAGTCGCACTGACCTCGCAGATCACGGTGGACTACCTGAAGCCCGTGCCGCTGAACAAACCGCTTCGCGTCGAGTCGCGCGAGGTACGTGTCCGCGGACGCCGTCACGTCAACATGGCGGAGATCCTCAACGCCAAAGACGAGGTGCTAGCCCGCAGCCGTGGTCTGTTCATCGCGATCGATCCCCGCAAAATGTTCGCCAAGTTCGTAGAAAAATAAAATGGAGGACGGGCGTCTCGCCCGTCCCCCGCAGTCAACGCCGACACTCTTCCAACGCCCGCGCCAACTGCTCGACTCCCCGCCGCAATTCCCGCGCGTCCACCGCCGCAAACCCAAGCACGATCCCGTCGCGCCTCGCGCGGCCGTAAGCATAGCGGCCCAACGGAACCACCTCGACGTCGTACTTTGCCGCAGCCTGCGCCGCACGCTCCGCCAGGATTCCGCCTTGCAGCCAGCCCACTGTCCGCAGACCGGCTTCGACGACCGGAATCTCCAGCAACCCGGCGAGCCCCATCCGAGCAGACTCCAACAACACCGCCAAGCGTTCGGCGTAGAGTTCCCGCATCCGTCGGACGTGCCGCGCAAAGTGACCTTCGCTGATGAAATCGCACAGAATGGCTTGATCGATCAGCGGCGGGTGATGCGTGCTTACCGACTCGGCGGCAGCAAAAATATCGACCATATCGGAGGGAACCACCAGATAGGCAAGGCGCAGGGCAGGGAAGAGAACGTCAGTGAAACTGCCCGCAAAAATCACCACCGCCGCCCGGTCCAAACCCTGCAACGCGGGGATGGGGCGCCCGGAGTAGCGGTATTCGCTGTCGTAATCGTCCTCGAAAATGATCGTCCTCGACCGCCGCGCCCATTCCAACAGCGACAACCGCCGGCGCAGGCTCATGGTTACGCCGAGAGGGAACTGGTGCGCCGGAGTCACGTAAACCAGCCTAGGACGCTGCTGCGGCCAACGTCGCCGCCCGGCCTCAAGGTTCAAGCCTTCGGAATCGACGGGCACCGGACAGATTCTCGCCCCCACGGCGCGGAACACGACAGCCGCACCTGGATATCCCGGTTCCTCCATCCATACAGGATCGCCCGCGTTCAGCAGCAAGTGCGCCGTGCGGTCCAGCGCCTGCTGTACGCCGGAGATGATCAACACCTGATCCGCCGTGCACTTCACGCCGCGAGACGTATTCAGGTATTCAGCCACCGCCTCACGAAGCGGGCGATATCCCAGCGCTTCTCCGCCAGCCAGCAGACGTGCTGAGACTCGCCGCAAGCGTCGCGCCGCTACTTGCGCCCAAAGGCTGGTGGGAAAAGCATCGAGCGCAGGTTGGCTCGCGCGAAATGCGCGTGCCGGACGCGACTCGGATCGAGGCAACGGCCGTAGCCGCCGCGCATAGGCGGAAAGCGGAATGCCGCGCCTCCGAGTCCCCGCCACTGATTTCGCGCGCGGTGCCTGCAGAAGCTCGTCGGGAAGGGTTTTGCTGACGTACGTCCCCGAGCCCACCTTGCCTTCCACATAACCTTCGGACCGCAACTGCTCGAAGGCGGTGACGATAGTCGGACGAGAAATTCCGTATTGCGCGGCCAGATCACGGGTAGCCGGCAGGCGAGCGCCCGGGTGCAAACGTCCGGCAAGAATCGTCGAGCGCAATTCTTCGTAGAGCCACCGATACAAGGGCATTCGCGGCGTCGGCCCTCTCAGGTTCAGCGGTAGCGTGCTCGATTTCTTTGCCATGGCCTACCCAAATTGTCATTCCACAAGTGGTATGGAAAGAATATAGGAAAATGGACATTCCAAGCTAGCCAATAGTTTTGTATCGTAGAAGAGTATGGTGTCCCGAGGATTCACGACATAAGTTCACGCTGTCATCCTGAGCGAAGCGAAGGATCTATGCATTCTGTTTGCAGCGCGAACCCTTTCGCATTGCATAGAAAGACTGCAGACGCATGCCGCGTATTTCGGAGACGCCACCCCAGTTTCCCGTGAAAAGAGGACTTATGTCGAATAACAACGGAAGATCCACCAGCCTGCGCCTGAAGACAGGCCTGGCGGAAATGCTGAAGGGCGGCGTCATCATGGACGTCACCAACGCCGAGCAGGCCGTGATTGCCGAAAAGGCCGGCGCCGTCGCGGTAATGGCGCTCGAGCGCGTCCCCGCGCAAATCCGCGCCGAAGGCGGCGTGGCGCGCATGGCTTCACCCAAAAAGATTCGTGAGATCATGGCCGCAGTCTCGATCCCGGTAATGGCAAAGTGCCGCATCGGACATTTTGCCGAAGCCCAAATTCTCCAAGAGCTGGGCGTGGACTACATCGACGAGTCCGAAGTGCTCACTCCTGCCGACGAAGCCCACCATGTCGAAAAACACGCCTTCACGGTTCCCTTCGTCTGCGGCGCCCGCAACCTGGGCGAAGCCTTGCGCCGCATCGCCGAGGGCGCAGCCATGATTCGCACCAAGGGCGAAGCCGGCACCGGCGACGTAGTCCACGCCGTAAAACACATGCGCCAGATCGTGCAAGAGATAAAGATCCTGACTGTGCTGGGCGAAGAAGAACTCTACGCCAAAGCCAAAGAGCATCAGGCTCCATATGAATTGGTGAGAATGGTCGCCAAAGAAGGGAAGTTGCCAGTGCCGAATTTCTCCGCCGGCGGCATCGCCACTCCCGCCGACGCCTCGCTGGTCATGCAACTCGGCGCTGAATCCGTATTCGTCGGTTCGGGCATCTTCATGCAAGATTCCACCACCTTCGCCGATCCGCAAGAAGCGGAGAAGCGCGCTAAAGCAATTGTGCAGGCGGCGACGCACTACAACGACCCTAAAGTATTACTTGAAGTCAGCGAAGATCTGGTTGGAGCAATGAAAGGCCTCGCCATAGCCGCCCTGGACGAAGCCCACATGCTGCAAACCAGAGGCTGGTAATCGTGTAGCGCCGGCATCTTGCCGGCTGTCCTGAGGGCATCCTGCCCTCAGCCGCGGCCAAGACGCCGCACGACAGTCGCGGGACGGCGCTGCCACAAAGGAAAACTATGAGGATTGGCGTGCTGGCTCTCCAAGGCGACTTTGACGCCCACCGCAAACGGCTCGATGAGCTGGGCGCTGAAGTTGTGCTCGTGAAAAAGCCCGAGCAACTCGACGAGATCGACGGCCTGGTAATCCCCGGCGGAGAATCCGGCACGTTCATAAAACTGTTGGGCGAAGCCGGATTCGAAATGCTAAAGCAGTTCGTGCGTGTGAAGCCAACTTTCGGTACCTGCGCCGGAGCAATCCTGCTAGCGAACGAAGTGGAAAACCCGAAGCAGTCCGGACTGGGTGCCATCGACATCCGCATCCGCCGCAACGCCTACGGCCGCCAGATCGACAGCTCGATCCGCGAAGGTCGATTTATCCAAGAGCGATTTGTCGAAGAGAAAGACAAGTTGGCCGACTCACCGCTGGAAATGGTCTTCATCCGCGCCCCCAAGATAGAACGCGTCGGCCCAGGTGTGGAAGTAATCGCGACCGAGGGCGGCGATCCGGTCGCCGTCCGGCAGGGAAGAGTGATGGCGGCAACCTTCCATCCCGAGCTCAGCGACGACACCCGCGTGCATCAATCTTTCCTGGACCTGGTCCGCAACGGAAGCTAATCCCGTGTGGCGCGGGCACTCGTGCCCGCGTGCTCGCAGCGGCATTGCACACGTGGGGGCAGCCGCCCCCGGCTGTCCAGCCGAGCAAAGCTCGGCAGCCTCCCCATCGCCAGAAAGTTCTTGACAGCCCACTTACGTAACCGTACAGTTACACATTATGCGGAACCGTTCGGTTACATATTCTTCGGCGGAGGCCACATTCAGCGCCCTGGCCGATCCCATCCGCCGGGCCGTGCTCGACCTGCTGCGGCAGGGAAGTCAGCCCGCCGGCCGAATCGCTCAAGCCTTTCCCGTTTCCCGTCCCGCAATTTCCAAACACCTGCGCCTGCTGCGCAAAGCCCATCTGGTGCAGGAAAGGCGGGAAGGCCGCCACCGTCTCTACCGGCTCAACCCAGAACCGCTGCAAGCGGTGGACTCATGGCTGGAACAGTATCGCGTCTTCTGGCGGGCAAACCTCGCCAACTTGAAAACTTTTGTCGAAGCTGAATACGCCAAGCAAACTAGAGGAAAACGTACGAAGCAGTGAAACAACTCAATCCAGGAGCTAGTTATGGCAGAGGTCATCGTTACCCCCGACCAGGACGCAGTCATTAGCGAAGTTCACATCAACGCCCCGGCGGAGCGAGTATTTCAGGCGCTCACCGATCCCCGGCAACTGATGCGCTGGTGGAACAGCGACGAGTGCCAGACCGAGTTCTTTGAAATGGATGCACGTCCGGGAGGCCAATGGCGCTTCGGAACCAAGAAGAGTACTTTGACCGTCGACGGCGTGAGCCTGTTTTTTTGCCAGGGCGAAGTGCTGGAGTTCGACCCTCCGCGGCTGCTGGCGCACACCTGGATCGCCAATTGGCACGACGACAAAACCCGCCGTACGATCGTCCGCTGGGAGCTGACGCCGACCAAGGACGGCACCGTGGTCAAGGGCAAGCACAGCGGTCTCGCGCGGGAATCCGTGGCCCGCAAGGATTACAGCGGAGGCTGGCCGGGCGTTATGGAGTTGCTCAAGAAATTCGCCGAACGCTAAGGCGGAAACTCTTTGCGTTATCTGCGACAGCTATTTGCGCGTTTTGCGGGGAAAGATGAGGCTGACCCGAGGGGCGATTCTGAAAAACGTGACCACTCAAATATCTTGTCCAAATCTCAGAAATGGCCTACTATGTTTGCCACGGCAAGTTGGCGGTTCCTTCCATATTGTCCGTAGTGGGTGAGGTCCAATGTTCACTCGGGTGCTGCACGGGGCATTTCTCTTTGCTTTCCTCGTATTCCTGACCTATACCGCGGCTGCTCAGCAAGGACCCATGCATTTCGTATTCCTCACGTATGGCGCGGTTGCTAAGCAGCAGGGGCCTATGCATATTGGGAATACGGGTAGTTCTGACAAGTTTGGTCAGTTTTCCGCGGCCGACCTGAGCGCGGTCAGCGGCAGCCAGACGATGTGGTCGGTGTTGAACGAAGGTCAGAACCGCAGCCCGTTGGAGGGCCCTTCGGGCTCGGTCTCGAAGCTCGACCTCAAGGCTCCCGGGAAGGCGCGGCGGGAGTATGAAAAGGGTTATCAGCTTCTGATGAAGAAGGACTTCAAGGGCGCGGTTGAGCACCTGGCAATCGCCATTTCGCTATATTCGGACTTCGTCGCAGCACATAACGCCCTGGGCTCCGCCTACTTGAAGCTGGGGCAACACGATCAGGCACGCGATCAGTTTGCCAAGGCCGTTTCGCTCGATGACCACTTGCCCACCTCGTATATAAATCTTGGTTGCGCCCAACTGGCTCTCAAGGACTATCACTCCGCGCAAGAGTCGGTGCAGAAAGCTTCTTCGATCGCGCCGCTCGATCTCCAACTGGCCACGGCGCTGACCTACACCCAGTTTATGAACCAGGATTACGGCGCCGTGCTCACGACGGCCCAGCAGGTGCATAGCCGGAAGCACCAGGGTGCAGCTATGGTTCATTACTACGCCGCCGCGGCGTTCGATAGTCAGAACAAACCACAAGAAGAGCAGAACGAGTTGCAGACCCTTTTGCAGGAAGATCCAAAATCACCGGCGGCGGAGCAGGCCCGGCAAATCCTGGCGGAGATCAAGGTAGAGCAGCTCAGGAAAGAGGCGCGGAAGAAACAGCCCCCGGCGCCTGCGGTGGCAAGCTCTTCCGAGGTCACGCCGGCGCAGGTGGGCCCTACGCCGGAGCAGGCAGCGGCGCAGCTCCAAATGGCTAAGCAGGACGCCCAGGAGCAGAAGCAGATCGCGGAAGCGGAGGTGGAACCGGAATCGATGTGCGCCACCTGCACTTCAATTGCCTCGGCAGGCGGGGCCGCGGTGGCTGGCCGTCTCAGTCCGAGCGCGGAGCGCTCCAGCCGTAGCCATTCCCCGTTTACCTTGCGGAGCGTAGTGGATGAGGTCGCGGTATTTTTCGCGGCCACGGATCACGGAAAATCGGTGACCGACCTCACCCGCGAAGAGGTCGGAATCCGGGACGATCAGAAGTCTCCAGCGGCCATAACCGGATTCCGCAACGAGGCTCAGTTGCCTTTGCGCCTCGGAATAGTCATCGATACCAGCGAATCAATTACCAGCCGATTCTCCTTCGAGCAACGCGCTGCCATCGACTTTTTGAAGAAGGTTCTTACCGATAAGGATGATCTTGCGTTCGTGGTCGGCGTCGCCAACTCGGTTCTGCTGGTGCAGGACTTCACCAGCGACCTGCAGCAGACGTCTCATGCCATCAACCAGCTTGCGCCGGCCGGAGGCACCGCTCTGTGGGATGCGGTTAGCTTCGCCGCGGACAAACTCGCCAGTCGGGCGGAAACACAGCCGGTAGCCAGAATGCTCGTAGTCATCAGTGACGGGAAGGACAACTCCAGTAGCACTACTCTCAAAGAAGCGATCGCAAGCGCGGAACGCGGAGAGGTTTTTGTGTACACCGTCAGTACGCGGGAAGCCAACGACGGAGATGACTATACTTTGGTCGGCGACCGCGTTTTAGTCGGCGACCGTGCCTTGAAGGTGTTAGCCGAGCACACTGGCGGAGCCGCCTTTATGCCTGGCTCGGTCACAGGTCTTAACCACGGTCTCGACGAACTTCAGCAAGTCATCCGCAGCCGCTATCTGGTTTCCTACAAACCGGCTTCGTTCAAGCACGATGGCCAATATCGTGCGATCGATATCACGGCGCAAAAGTCCGGTCGCAAGCTGCACGTGTACGCGCGCCGAGGCTACTACGCCAGCGTAGATTCCCCCGCCGAAGCCAAATTCTGAATTCGGGAGACCAAGTCTTGGGGGCCCCACATCTTGAAAACCGCGAGATGTGGGGCCCCCGGCTCTTAGATGTTCCTGTTCGGATCGGCAAGCCGAGGTCGGCCTGTGAGTTGACAGGAAACCTCAGCTTAGCTAAACTACCTTAGCTAAACGCTAGCTAGGCTGGCCATGGAAACTATTACCATTCACAAGGCGAAGACTCAGCTCTCGCGGCTGATTGAGAAGGCGTGCCGGGGAGAGGAAATCGTCATCGCGCGGGGATCGAAGCCAGTCGTACGGCTGGTGGCGATCGAGGATTCGCGAGGCCATCGCAAGCCGGGAGCCTTGAAGGGAAAGATTCATGTGGGCCCTGAGTTCTTCGAGCCTTTGCCACCGGACGAACTGGAGCGGTGGGAGTAGGGCCGAATGCGCTTGCTGCTGGATACGCACACCCTGCTCTGGTGGCTGACCGAAAACTCCTCTTTGCCGGCTTCAGCCCGCAAACTCATCGCAAACAAAAACCATGACGTTCTGGTAAGCGCCGCTTCTGCCTGGGAAATTGCCACCAAGGTGCGCCTGGGAAAGCTGCCGATTGCCATCGACCTGGCTCATGATTTCACCGCTTATCTTGAGCGGGAGCGGTTCGAGACTCTGGCGGTGAGCGCTGAGCATGGCATTCGAGCGGGCTTGTTGCCGGGGCCGCACAAGGATCCCTTCGACCGCATGCTGATTGCTCAAGCACTGGCGGAGAATTTGGCGATTGTGAGCAATGATGTGGTGTTCGACGGTTACGGGGTCAAACGGGTCTGGTAACCTCGATTCCCGGAACGGGAAGCCTTCTGCATTTTGTTGTGCTAAGTGGCGTCGAGCGGGCTAAGCTATAAGTGGTAGATCAGGCGCGGCCGTGGTCTCGCGATTTTGCAGCGAGGCTTTGGGTCGCGTTTTCGTTTCTGCCACACATCGTTTCTGTCACAAATCTAGGAAAGGGAACTCAGGCGCAGCTCAACCGGCTGCGCCTTTGTCGTCATGCAAACTGAAGATCACAAATACGATTGCAAACTGGGACAGCGGGAACAACGATTCGATATTCAGGCCATCGGCCTCGACTCGCAGAAACGCCGCGGAGAAATCGCGGAGGCAAAGTTTTTGGCCAAAGCTTCAAGCCTCGGCTTTGGCGTGTCCAAGCCTTGGGTAGAGGAGCGTTATGACTTCGTCCTCGATTCGGGGTACCGCTTCTGGCGCGTGCAGGTAAAGTCCACGAGATCCACCGTGCCACCAGGCTACCTCGTGAGATTCATGGGCAAGAATCAGGTGCCATACAACGACAAAGAAATTGATTTCGTGGTGGCCTACCTGGTGCCGGAGGACGCATGGTACGTCATTCCGGTGAAGTTGCTGAAGGAACAGAACTCGATGATTTTCTATCCGCAGCGGAAAGGGAAGTCCAAGTGGGAGAAGTATCGCGAGGCTTGGTGCCAGATGGCTTGCCCTCATGATGAGAACGGGCCCAGCAAAATCGTGACCCCGCGCTGCTGCGACAAAGCCCCGGTCCGCCTGCCGATCTGCCCGCTGAAACTGTTGCGCTGAGAGACGACCCTAAACCATTAGCCTTTACCGCGAAGCGGCGTAAGAATGCAGCCCACGGCGCAAGCCGTGGGAGAAAGCGGGAAACGAATCAGCCCCGGCGGGGCGAAAGAGGAGCCCACGCTCATACGCCCCTCCACGCTGTCATCCTGAGCGAAGCGAAGGATCTATGCTGTCATCCTGAGCATTGGACCCGCTCGGGCGGATAAGACGGGAATGACAAAGTCGTGTCATTGGGACGCCCACAAACCAACCCGTCATCCTGAGCGCAGTAGCTGGTTCGCGAAGCGAATCAGCCACGGAGTCGAAGGATCCCTACCGTGCCACTTGGCGTCTAGGTGCTCCAAGGCATTCTCCCCGTGAAGTGCGCTTCTCCCAGTCATGCTCCAAGGTTTTGTCGTCCTGAGCCCACGCTGTCATCCTGAGCGTAGCGAAGGATCTGTGTACTTTCTTCGCAGCGGCCAACCCGTACGTCACAAGCCGCCCACCCCGTAACAACGCTGGAGAAGCTTTGGCACTTGACGACGACAGATGCACAGCCGTTCTCAAACATGTGACGAATGAACCCAGAGACTCGAGCGGAAACCCAGGTCTCGAAAACCGCGAGACCTCGGGCACCCGCCAGTGTGCTGGCTTCTACTGGACCAGATAGCGCGCGATAGCGAAGTTATCCACGAAACCTTCTTGAGCGGGGGGTCCAGAGTTCCCAGCAGCAACGATTTTACCGTCACTCTGCAGAGCCAGTGCCGAAACGAATGAGATGTGGCCCTGACCTATGGGGGTGATCACCTTGCCCTTGGACCCGAAGGAGGCGTCGAGCTTCCCGGTGGTCGTGTAGCGGGCTAGTGCGAACGACGACGAAGTGAAACTCTGGTTGCCAGAGCCTGCCTGTCCCGCCACTACAATCTCGCCATTGGATTGAATAGCAAGCGCGAAGGCCGAACCGGCAGGGAAGCTATTTCCAAATCCGGTGTCCACGCCACCGCCAGTACCGAAGCTGGTATCCACACTTCCATCGGAGTTATAGCGGACCAACCCGAAGCCAATCTGGTTGTCTGCGAAAGTAATGCCACCGCTCGTGAGAGTCATGAGCTTGCTTGGGATGGCGCCAGCCACAACGATTTTGCCATCACTTTGAATCGCGATGGCGGCCGCCGAGTCCACGCAAGCTGTCTGTCCCGAGATGCCGAAAGTCTTATCCAGCTTGCCGTTTGTGTTGTAGCGTGCAATCGCACCCGCTTGCTGGTTTGGCAAAAATGGTGACGAAAACAGTTCGGTCGGTGCCCCTACGCCGGTGGTTACTAGGATCTTGCCATCGGATTGCAACGCCATTGCGGTTGCAATCGGGGAGGCCAAAGAGGCGATACCGGCGCTGCCGAAGGTTGTATCCAGTTGACCCCCGCTGGTATAGCGCCCCATAAGACCGGCGCCGGTCACCAGGATTTTGCCGTCGGCTTGCAAGGCGAAAGCGCTGAGTATGCCGGGCCCAGAGTCGATAGATTTCGAGCTGGCAAAACCGCCATTGCCAAAAGTGGTATCTATACTGCCGTCGGGGTTAAACCGGCCGACAGATCCTCCGAGGAACCCAGCCGCCGCTGCCAGGATTTTCCCGTCGGGCTGTATAGCCACGCCAACCACAACGCCGAGGTCAAAGCTGTTGTTCACGATGCCGCCCGTGCCAAAGCTGGAGTCGAGGGTTCCATTGGTCTTGAGGCGCGCCACAGCGCCGCCGCCCGGAGTGGATCCGCCGACTACGATCTTGCCGTCACTCTGAATCGCCACCGCGATGTCCATCGTCGAATCACCTTGCGTGAAGTTCGTGGTAAAAATTCCTCCTGTCCCAAATGTCCCATCAAGTTGGCCCGCCTGGGCCAAGGCAAGAGTTGACGAGGCGATGACGACCGCAGCCGCGAGAAATCCCAGCCGTCGGCCGCTGCTGTGGCTAAGCTGTGCGCGTTCGCCCTCGGTGAGCGAACTCCGTTTCCTACCAGCGAATGGTTTCATGGACGTTCTCCTCACTTGTCGATTGAAATCGGCGCCGGTCCGCGCAATTGACGATGCCTACCGAACCGTCTCTTCACAGAACCTGGTCGGCGACAGTGGAAAGTAGAACTCACGGCTTCGGCGAGGTTGTCAACAGCTTGTAATTGTTTTGTCAAATGTTCGGCTCCTGCGTCAATGGAACCACGCGGGGGAATCTCAGTTAGCTAAGAGGACACAGGCCGGTCAATGTTGAGACATTATCTAATCAGGCGAGAGCGCTGACGTTTGATTTAGGAATGGCTGTGCCTGATGAGATAACCGTGTCGGCTCCTAACGAGCGAGTAGACTTGGAAGCGCTCAAAGCGACCAAGGCTCGGAGGAAAGGAGCCGAGCGATGATGATTATAGGATGTGATTTGCATACACGCTACCAGCAGATTGCGATG
>DATNNO010000053.1:0-2027 GCA_035601775.1 Terriglobales bacterium
GCTCACCATCTTCTTGACTTCTTCGTCAATCTGGATGGCGGTGGCTTCGCTGTAGTCGCGGTGTTGCGCGATCTCGCGTCCCAGGAAAATCTGCTCTTCTTTCTTGCCGAAGGTCAGCGGCCCCAGGTCGCTCATGCCCCATTCGCAAACCATCTTGCGCGCCAGTTCCGTGGCCCGCTCAATATCGTTGCCCGCGCCCGTTGACATCTGACCCAGGAAAAGCTCTTCGGCGATACGCCCGCCCATCAGGATGGCAACCTGCGTGTCGAGATAGTTCTTGTAGTAGTTGTGGCGATCGTCGGTCGGCAACTGCATGGTCAAACCGAGCGCCATGCCGCGCGGTATGATCGTGACCTTGTGCACCGGATCGGAGTGCGGCAGCATGGCAGCCACCAGCGCGTGCCCAGCCTCGTGGTACGCGGTGTTCTTCTTCTCTTCATCGGAGAGCAGAAGCGACTTGCGTTCCACGCCCATCAACACTTTATCTTTCGCCACTTCGAAGTCGTACATCAGCACGGCCTTGCGGTTCTGACGGGCAGCTGCCAACGCCGCTTCATTCACCATGTTCGCCAGGTCCGCGCCGGAGAATCCTGGCGTGCCGCGAGCCAAAACGTTCAGTTCCACATCGTCGGCCAAAGGAATCTTGCGGGTGTGCACGCGGAGAATCTCTTCCCGTCCGCGAACATCCGGACGATTCACCACCACGCGCCGGTCGAAACGCCCGGGCCGCAGCAGCGCCGGATCGAGCACGTCTGGACGGTTGGTCGCCGCCATCAGGATCACGCCCTCGTTCGATTCGAAGCCGTCCATTTCGACGAGCAGCTGATTCAAAGTCTGCTCGCGTTCATCGTGTCCACCGCCGAGCCCAGCGCCGCGGTGACGTCCGACGGCGTCAATTTCGTCGATGAAGACGATGCAGGGAGCGTTCTTCTTGCCCTGTTCGAACAGGTCGCGCACGCGGCTCGCGCCCACGCCCACGAACATCTCAACGAAGTCCGAGCCGGAGATGGAGAAGAACGGAACATTCGCTTCGCCCGCAACCGCGCGTGCCAGCAAGGTCTTGCCCGTTCCCGGAGGTCCAACCAGCAGCACGCCCTTCGGAATGCGTCCGCCTAGTTTCTGGAACTTCTGCGCTTCGCGCAGAAACTCGATAATTTCGCGAAGTTCTTCCTTCGCCTCATCCACGCCGGCCACGTCTTTGAACGTGATCTTTTTCTGCTGCATGGAGAGCAACCGCGCCCGGCTCTTGCCGAACGACAGCGCCTTGTTTCCACCCGTCTGCATCTGCCGGATCATGAAGAACCAGAGCGCGCCCAGCAGAACCAGCGGCAACAGGTTCAGAATCCAGCTTGGCCAGGTGCCATTGCTGATGTCCTTGAAGCCGTACGGAACGTTCTTGTCCGTCAACTTCTTGTACATGTCGGGATAGTTCGCCGGCACAATCGTATGAAACGGCGAGTCGTTCTTAAACTTGCCTTTGACTTCCTGCCCGATAAACATCACGTCGCGGACATTGCCCTGGTCCACATCGGACAGGAATTCAGAAAAGCCGATTTCTTTTTCCTTCTGGGCATTGCTCCCGGTTTTCACAACCTGCCACAGCAGGAAGGCCGAGACCACAATGACCGCCCAGAAAAGTACTGTTTTAATCGTAGAATTCACTTAAAACTCCTCTAAGTACCACTCCTCAGTCAAAAGGAAGAAGCCGCCCCGTTATCCGGTATTAGATGCCGGAGGCGAAAATTCGACTGGGAAGCCTGTCTCTATATTCTAGACCTTTTCGCTGGAAAACGGAGTGACAAAGCCGGGGCACAAAAGCCATCGGGTCCACTCGTGTAGGAGCGGGTGTCTATGCCCTCCTTGGACGGGGCATAGTCCCGTCCCCACACGCTCTACGTAGTGGCGGCCAGATACGGCAGGTTCCGTCCCGTCTGCTCAGGACTACCCAATCCATAGCCGCAAAGAAACGTGTCATCCACCAGAAATCCGAAATAATCGGGCTGCAGCGGCACCCGGCGCGCCGACTG
>DATNNO010000054.1:0-3042 GCA_035601775.1 Terriglobales bacterium
TACACTGATATGAGATATTGTTCCTGCGGAGGAAGGGAGGGCGGATGCAAGCCTATTCGCAGGATTTGCGAGACCGGGTCTTGCGCGCATTGGAGCGGGGAGAGGGTCCCACGGAGATTGCTCGCCGATTTGAGGTGAGCCGCCTCTGGGTGTATCAGGTGCGCGAACGGATGCAGAAAACAGGAGAGCGCTGCAGTTTTCCCATCGGCGGTCATCGCAGGTCGCGGTTCGCGGAGGCGGAACCCCTGCTGCGCGCCTGGATTGCAGAGCAACCCGATCTGACCTTGGCCGAGTTGCAGCAACGGTTGGCGCAACACGGGTTGGCAGCCAAGATCGGCGCTTTGTGGCACCAGTTAAATAAGTGGAAGCTCACCTTCAAAAAAAACTCTGCACGCCAGCGAGCAAGAACGCGCGGACGTGCAAGCAGCGCGACGCGCCTGGGCGGAAGCACAGCCCGTCATGGACATCGAAAAGCTGGTGTTTCTCGATGAAACCTGGACTTCGACGAACATGACGCGGCGCTATGGCCGGGCTCCCAGAGGCCAGCGCTGCATCGCAGCGGCTCCCCAGGGACATTGGGAAACGACTACTTTTGTGGGTGGCTTGCGGCATGATCGTTTGACCGCGCCGATGGTCACTGACGGTCCCATGGACGGCGAAATATTCCTGGCGTGGGTGCGGCAGTTCCTGTGCCCCACGCTGCGTCCGGGAGATCAGGTCATTCTAGACAATCTCAGCAGCCACAAGGTGGCCGGAGTCCGAGAAGCCATCGCCGCAGCGGGCGCAACGCTGCACTATCTTCCACCCTATTCCCCCGACCTGAATCCGATCGAAAAACTTTTCGCCAAGCTCAAGGCGCTGCTCCGCAAAGCCGCGCCTCGCACCATCGAAACGCTATGGCAGCAAATCGCCCAACTGCTCGACACTCTTTCTTCCACCGAATGCGCACACTACTTCACCTCTTCCGGATATGTTCGCACTTAATTTAGAAACGCTCTAGAAACTTTCGGCTTAGCTCATTCCCACATTTTCTTAAGTTCGTTTGGAAGTCTAGGATTGGATAGCGCCCGAGAAACGCATTATAAAAGGGCGCCCCTTTGGAGTAGGTTTTGATCTCTCGCATCAACACCTACAGAAAGGAGCACCCTCATGTTGAATGACGCCAAGTATATTGGGTTGGATGTTCACCAGGCAACGATCTCTGTGGTGGTTCTGGATTGCACCGGCCATCTGGTGATGGAGTCCATCATCGAGACGAAAGCCGCGACTATTCTGCAGCTTCTCCACGGATTGTCCGGAAGTTTGCATTTAACCTTTGAGGAAGGAACCTGCGCGGCGTGGTTGCACGACCTGCTCAAGCCGCACGTTGCAAAAGTTGTGGTATGTGATCCTCGCAAGAATGCCCTGCTCAAAGCCGGAAACAAGAATGACCGCATCGATGCTCGCAAGCTGGCTGACCTGCTCCGCAGCGGGCTGCTTTCCCCGGTCTATCACGGGGAGAACGGCATACGAACTTTAAAAGAACTGGCACGCAGCTACCTGACACTGACGCGAGATGCCACGCGGGTGATGAACCGCTTAAAAGCCCTTTATAGGAGTTGGGCGATTCCCTGCGCAGGTCAGAAAGTATACGCACCCCGCTATCGCACCGAATGGCTCGCCAAGATCACCGAAGCCGGTGTACATCGCCGGGCGGAGATCTACTACCAGCAGTTGGACGCATTGCGGTCGTTGCGCGAGCAAGTGCGACGAGACCTGTTGGCGGAGAGCCGCAAACACCGCGCGATGAACTTGCTGCGCCAGATTCCTTCGATTGGACCGATTCGGGCGGCTCTGCTCATTGCTCTGATGCAGACGCCGCATCGTTTTCGCACCAAGCGACAACTGTGGGCCTACTGTGGGTTGGCATTGAAAACCTCCACGAGCGGGGAATACCGAATCGTGGAGGGCCAGCTGAAACGCTCCAGGAAATTCCTGGCCATTCGCGGGCTCAACGCCAACCACAATCACGATTTGAAAAATATCTTCAAGGGTGCCGCGACCCGGGCCGCTGCCGTCCCTGGACCGTTCCAAGAGTTCCACGCCGGTCTAGTAGCCAGAGGGATGAAGCCAACGATGGCGCGTCTCACTCTGGCGCGCAAGATCGCGGCCATCACTTTGATCGTTTGGAAGAAAGGAGTCCGTTTCGACGCCGAATATCTAAAACAACAAGCAGCTTGAGCGTCTGTCGAGAGTCCATCCCGGATTCATCTCAGATAATGACCGGTTGGTTCTCCAGACGCTCTGGTTCGAGGGTGAGTATCCATAATCCCGTTAGGCGCGTGCTTCGGGCACCAAGTCTTTCGAGAAACCCTATGCCCCCTCGGATAACCAGAAAAAGCGATAGGCGCAAAGTCTCAGATAGAACCATGGTTGGCACTGCACAACCACTCTGCTTGTCTGCGTTGGGAACTGATGGGCGTCGTTACCAAAGCACGATGAATCTGCAGAAAAGGAAAACTCACAGCGTCTCGTTCCATTACTGGGGCTGGACGGCAAGACCATTTTCTCTGTGCTTTGCCGTCGCAGGGAAGGTATTTGTCTTGACATCCACTTTTATAGAACGGGATTATCGGAATGTGGCTTCCAGATGGCGATAAGAGCCCTCTTCGGACGCAAGTTCTCACCTACTCGAAGCCGCCTATGCCAGCCATCCACGAAGTCACTTGTCAGGGATCAAATGCGTCACAAGAATAACGTACTTACATCCCTTATGGGCGTTGACCTTGTTGAGGCGAACGGTCTCTTCTTCGGCGGACGCTCTAGAAGAGAACACCATGACGACCCCAAGAGAGTCTTCTGGATTGCTCTCGCTTACAGGCATGTCGATCCTTACGACAGCATATCCGTGCTGATACTTGGCATGCGGTTGATCTATGACTTCCTCCCTGAAGGAAGGCCGCGTGGAGTTGGTTCCGCGGGCCAGTCGTAAGATTGTTGCAAAACTTTAGTCAGGCCCGCAAGTGCCCGGCCCCGAGGCCAAGTCCCGAGAAACGGGATTGG
>DATNNO010000055.1:0-164892 GCA_035601775.1 Terriglobales bacterium
GGGCCAATGTCATTATTACTGCCCTGAGAGACAAAGCAGGGAAACTGCGTGGATTTTCCAAGCTCACCCGGGACGTTACCGAGCATAGGCGGGCGGAAGAGTTGCTACAGGAAAGCGAAGAGCGGCACCGCAAATTGTTCGACAACAATCCACATCCGACTTGGGTCTTTGACCGGGAGACGCTGCGGTTTCTTGCGGTAAACGCCGCCGCGGTGCGCAAATACGGCTATTCCAGCGATGAATTCCTGAAGATGACAATCAAAGATATTCGCCCGCCTGAAGACGTTCCCGTCCTGCTCGACAGTGTCGGCCGCGTCCGAGATGGAAATGAGAGCATCGGCATCTGGCGGCATCGCCGAAAGGACGGAACCAACATCGATGTGGAGATCACCTCTTACGCTCTGAGCTTTGCAGACCGAGCTGCGGAAGTGGTTGTCGCGGTCGACGTCACTCAGAGAAAGCGGGATGAAGCAGAAAAACGAAAATTCATTGACAAGTTAGCTGTCAGCAATCAAGAACTGGAGCTTCGCAATCGCGAGGTCGAACGCGCCACCCGGTTAAAAAGCAAGTTTCTCGCCAATATGAGCCACGAGTTGCGAACCCCACTCAATGCGATAGTGGGCTTTTCGGATCTCCTGGCTGACGGGACTCCTGGCGAACTCAATAGTAAGCAAAAGCGTTTCGTTAATCACATTAAACAAGGCTCTGGACATCTGTTGCAGTTAATCAATGACATTCTCGATCTCTCGAAAATCGAAGCCGGACAGCTCGAACTCCGGCGCGAAGATTTTCAGGTCAAGGATGCTTTGCCGGAGGTCCTCTCCACCATCCGTCCGCTAGCGATGGCAAAGAATATCCAGGTTCAGCATAAGCTCAAGGCGGATCTCTCGGTACATGCCGATCGAGTCCGTTTTAAGCAAGTTCTCTATAACCTGCTAAGCAACGCGGTCAAATTCACGCCAAAGGACGGCCGAATTGACATCGATTGCGGTGAAAAGGGAAACGAGGTTTGTATATCGGTAGCCGACACGGGGATAGGTATCCGAGCTGAGGACCAGGCGATGGTTTTCGAGGAATTCCGCCAGGTTGAGGGAAACACAGATACCGTCAGTGAAGGCACGGGATTGGGACTGGCGATCACGAAGCGTCTGGTCGAACAACAAGGCGGAAAGATCTCATTGGAAAGCGAACCGGGGAAAGGCAGCCGATTTACTTTTACCCTGCCCATAGGATCCAGAACATCCTCGAAAAGTCTCCCGGTCAACAGCCCCGCCCGTCCTAACGTCGCGGCCGCTGGAGGTGGCGGAAAACCACTCATTCTGGTCGTCGACGACGAGGTCCCCGCCCGGGAGCTTCTAGCTAGCTACCTGGATTCGGAATATCGGACTGTCATGGCCGAGTCGGGAGCTGAAGCCGTCAAGAAAGCTCAACAACTGCGGCCAGACGCGATTACGTTGGATGTATTGATGTCGGGCGGTAATGGTTTCGAAACGCTGGTAGCACTGAGAAAATCCCCCGAGACGGCAAACATTCCGATCATTATCGTTTCAGTCGTGGACCAAAAACAGGTGGGCTTTGCTTTGGGTGCGGCGGACTATCTGGTCAAGCCGATTCGCAAACCGGTCCTCCTGGAAACTATTCGCAAGCATGTGCCTCAGCCGGCCGATGATGATGCAGCTATACTGCTGGTCGACGATGACCCCGCAACTCTGGAGTTGTTGGAGGAGACTCTGCGTTCAGCCGGCTACGAGACTCAGAGCGTGCGAAGCGGGGCAAGGGCTCTAGAAGTGCTCTCTTCTAAACTGGTGAGTGCAGTCTTGCTCGATTTGCTGATGCCAGGCATGGACGGTTTTGAGGTCATCCGTCACGTACGACAAGAATCCGCTCTGAAAGACCTACCGATTTTTGTCATGACGGCTAAGAGCCTGACTCAGGATGAGTCTGCTCTTCTTGGTCGCGAAACTCAGGCGCTGTTTCAAAAGAATGGCTCCTGGCAGCAACAGCTCATGGTCGAGGTTGGAAGGGTTGTTCGGGGCCGCAAGCTGGCAAAATCTGCGGGGCAGCCATGACCAAAGTCCTCATTGCCGAAGACAATGCCGTTAACCGGGAACTGCTCCGCGAGTTGCTGGAGGCGCGTGGATATATAGTGCTTGAAGCGTGCGACGGTGAGGAGGCGCTCCGGATGATTGAACAGACCCATCCGGACATACTGTTGCTGGATATCGGCCTGCCGTTACTGGACGGATTTGGGGTCGTACGCAAAATCCGCGAGAGTCCTCGCCTGGCGGCATTGCCGGTCGTGGCGGTTACCGCATATGCCATGCAGGGTGACCGGGAAAATATCTTGAATTCACGGTTTGATGGCTACCTGTCAAAACCGGTCAATTCGCGATCACTTGCTGAAGAGCTCGACCGCCTGCTGAACAAGCGAGCGGATCAAGACGTATCTCAGAGTCAAGCGTCTGGAAGTCAGCCGAGCGGCAAGGCACAGGCAGCGCGCGAAGGCTAGAAAGAGAATGGGCGTTCGCTACCCTTTTTCGACTTCCGCGATGTATTCCCGGATCGACTGCTGAGCGTCTGCACTCAAGGTCGTGAACTGGATCCCTTGGCGGTTCTCACCCACCCAGGCTACTGTACCGCCTACGTCGATGGAAACCCCGGAAACGGGGAACCGGAAGGACAATCGCACCTTGTCCTTGGACTGCAAGTCACTAGCTTCCAGCTGCATGCCGCCTCGGCTGAGGTTCCAGGTTATCCCGCGTATGGTTCGAGAACCAACAGTGCAAATTACCTCTGTTTGTAGTGGAACGCGGGTATATCTGCGTCGATTCTCCAACATCCCACCCATCACACTCCGAAACAGGATACTCAGCTTTTTTCTGTCCACAGGCTTCTGAAGAAAAAAAGTTGCTCCAATGGCAAATGCTTCTTGCATGGTTTGTCTTTCATCCCGCCCGGTAACGATGACAATCGGAGTAGATTTATTCCAGGACGACTTACGGATCAGGCGGGCAAGGTCGAAACCATTTAGATTTGGCATTTCCAGGTCCAGGAAAATTCCGTCAAACTTCTCCTGATCGATCAAGCGGGCGGCTTTCTCGCTGTCGCTGACCGGACGCACCTCGGCTTTCAAAGACGCGAACACCTCGGCCATTAATTCCAGGCTTGCGAGGTCATCTTCTACGATAAGGAGTTTCAGTGGTGTCATACGTCATCCTCTTTTAAACCCAATCTCGCCCAACCATCATACGTCCCACGTCGACGTCACTGTTAGCCCAGTTTGAGCTGGCGAATAATGCTGATGACAGCACTAACCATTGACGGTGGATCGCGCCCCGAAAAGCTGCCGGTTTACCAAAGCCATTTGGCCGTGTAGTCGGCGAACCGGAGATGTGGTCATTCCTCACACCTTGGCAATTGCTCCCGAGTGACGTTAGTGCTTTATCGGAGGCGCGCCCTCGCAAGTAGAGTGGAGAGAAACAGAGCGTTGGGGCACGCGTTCGATAAAGCCGTCAGAAGGAAGCCGCTCTGGCGGCAGACGCGGGGCCTATGGGAATTGAATGGAGTGCAAGAGCGGTGTCGAGGAGTGCCAGAGCTGTGCGCCGGGGCTGACGCCGAGGATCGCGCGGGTGTGAGAGCCGGCAAAAGGGCAAAACGGTCGTAGCGGACGAGTGGGAAGCAGCGGGAAGCAGCGGGAAGCAGGGATGAGTTTGTGGACGAGGCACACGAGGACTGGGTGTGGGAAGACGCGCAGCCCGCGCATCGAGGAGCACTGCCCTGCGTGAGATCGAAGGCGATCAGACGTATGACGACGAGCAGGAGTCCCTCGCTGTCGCTGATCGCATCGCCAGAGAAGGCCGTCTTTGTCGCTTCGTCTATGTCCATCGAGCCAAGCGCCAGCTTCTACAACCTTTTTAGTTTTGCTAACTTCGATCAGCCTGGCAACATCTTGACTGGGATACTCACTGGCACCTCAGGCTCGATCAACGGGACGACGCCTGCCGGACACCTTCCTTATCGAACCCTCGTTTTCTCGTTCCCCTTCACCTCAGAAGATGCCGTGGCTTACGTTGCGGGTACGGCCAGAGTCAGCCTGGTGCCGGTTCCATAATCTAGCCTCCAGCGTTGCAAACCATGCACACGGAGGAAAGCGATATGCGAGCGCGCTATCAGGGGGGCTATCTTCGGCTTGGGCATCGGAAGCAGGGGCCTAATTGTTGGGAGTTTCTCTGGTGGGACACTGAGCCCACGGGTCAGCGTGTGCGTCGCAAGGCCGTCATCGGAACCGTTCAGCAATACCCGAATATCGAAGACGCGTGGCACGCAAGTAACGGCCTGCGAGTTTCCATTAACGAGGCTCGGAACCGGCAGCCAGAACAACCAGTCACAGTCGCGGACCTCATCGATCATTACACCCAAACCGAACTGAGCAGCGATCAGATCGATGGGGGTAAGGCACACGCCACGAGAGTTGTGTACAGGAACTTCCTCGCCCGGTGGGTGAGGCCGGCATGGGGACGGTTGAACATCCGCGCTGTCCGGACCACCGCTGTGGAGCAGTGGCTTCGTCAATTGCCACGGGGAGACGGCAAACCCCTGGCCCCGTCGACAAAGGCAAAGATACGCAATGTCATGAGCGTTCTCTTCAACCATGCCATCCGCTATGAATGGCTGGAGCAGGGCA
Source organism: Terriglobales bacterium (assembly GCA_035601775.1). Taxonomy (GTDB): domain Bacteria; phylum Acidobacteriota; class Terriglobia; order Terriglobales; family Acidobacteriaceae; genus JABDBE01. Next base: position 4,685 of record DATNNO010000055.1, read on the forward strand.
AGAATCCCATCCTTCTCGTGCGCCAAAGTGCCAAGCGACAAACAATCCCAGAGTGCTTGGAACCAGAGGAGTTGCAAGCACTACTATCCCAACTTGAGCGCTGCTTCCGTGTGATGGTGTTCCTCGATGCAGCCACTGGACTCCGGCGCAGCGAACTTCTTGCGCTCAAGTGGGAGGACATTGATTTCGACGAGTTGCAGATCAGCGTGCGTCGCTCGATCTATCTGAATTTTGTTGGCAACTGCAAAACAGAGGCTTCTCGGAAGCCTGTCCCCATCGATCCCGTCCTTGCCGCTGAACTCTGGGCATGGAGGCAAGACAGCGCCTACGGGCAGCCCCAAGACTGGGTGTTCGCCAGTCCTCACAGACAAGGTAGACACCCTTATTGGCCAGATATCTTGCTTTCACGGGTCGTTCGGCCGGCGGCAGCACGCGCCGGGATTCGAAAACATATCGGCTGGCACACATTCCGGCATAGCTTTTCCACTATGTTGATGGCGAATGGGGAGAACGTGAAGGTTGTGCAGGAGCTCATGAGGCACGCGACCTGCCGATGCACGCTGGAAATCTACTCGCAGGCTCGGATCCAGGCGAAGAGAGAGGCACAGCGCCGGGTGGTGGAAATGATCTTTCCCCAGGAACCAGAGGCGATCGTCACAAAAGGCCCCGTTGAAGTTGACGCTTTCGGGTGGTGTGACCTCAATTGGTAGCTAGACTAGACACGTCAAGCATCCGCGCAGGCAGTTGCATGCCCGACTGACGTCTGGCCGGTCCGCTTGTAGACGATATTGCTGCGCTGAGTAAAGTCTGTCGGCGCGGGTACTGGATAGACGAACCGCAACTCCTGGGCGCGGCAAGCGATGGCCGCATCATCGAGGTCTCGAAACCGTTCGAACCAGAAATCCAGCGCCTGCAGACGATTGTAGGTGTGGGACGACGTTCGGCGGAGGTACTGGTGTCCGAGATCGGTGTGGACATGTCCCGGTTCTCGAGCGCCGGTCACCTAGCCTCGTGGGCGCGCATTTGTCCGGGCAGCTACGAGAGTCCAGGTAAGCGACGGAGCGCCGGAACGGGAACGGGAAATAACTGGCTCAGAACGACGCTCCTGGAGTCCGCATGGGCAGCAGCCCACTCCCGCAAGAGTCACTTGGGCGCGCAATTCCGACGCATCAGCAAGCGCCGCGGACCGAAACGGGCCGGGATCGCCGTGGCCCACAGCATCCTCGTCATCGCCTACTACATGCTGCGCAACGGCGTGGACTTCAACGACCTCGGAGCCGACTACTTCGACCGAATGAACACCGCTAAGCTCAAGCGCTATCACCTCCGGAGGCTCGCCGAACTCGGCTGCGACGTCAGCGCACTGGCCGTCTCCGCAGAGCGACCACGCGTATGACTTTCTAGGTAAACCCTCCGAAGATTCGCAACTAGGGAGCTAAGGGGAATCCTGTATGCACTTCCTTCGTAATCCCGGTATTGCTGATGCGATCAGCGTATACTGGTGATCATCTAAACCGGCAAGCTGGGCGGTGGTATGTGTCGGTACGTGTTCTCCTCGTTGACGATAACGAAGCCGTCTTGGGTGAACTTCGCGCCTTGTTGTTATCACACCCCAGGTGGCTCGTGTGTGGGGAGGGTATGGACGGTTTCGAAGCCGTTGAGAAGACGAAATCGCTTAGGCCAGATATCGTCCTAATGGACATCTCCATGCCTCGAATGAATGGGCTCGAGGCAACCCGAATCATCCGCCGGGAAGTCCCTGAATCCGAGGTTATCCTCATCAGTCAGAATGATCCGACGATAGTGTCCAGGCAAGCGGCGGAAACCGGTGCCAGCGGATATGTTGCCAAAAGCGATCTCCGCTCATAATTTGGTGGCCGTTATGAACCGAGTAGTTGGGGACCGAAGCTCCGAAAACAGGATCACGTCAGTGACTCCAGAGTCTTCTTTGAGCCATGAATGCCATGTGCCGCCGGAGTCGGTGATCACGACGCCCGAACTCAAGAAGCGTCCATCACGATCTCCGGACTACCATGCAGAGAGCCGAGCGCTAGTGGCATTGGCGCAGGAGATGGCCAACTCGCCACGCAACGTGTTGCAAAAGCTGGTAGATATCGCACTGGAGTTGAGCCGGGCGCATTCGGCGGGCGTGAGCATTCTTGAAGAGGAAAATGGTCGACAGATTTTCCGATGGCACGCGGTGGCGGGGCAATGGTCCGGGTATGTGGACGGCACAATGCCGCGCGAGTCCAGCCCGTGCGGCACCGTGTTGGATCGAAACGCTGCGCTACTTCTGTCGCACCCGGAGCGGTATTATCCGATTCCGCCTACGATGGCACCAGCCATTGTCGAAGTATTGCTGATCCCATTCCACGTCGCTGGCGAAGCGGTAGGAACCATTTGGGTGATCGCCCATGATGAGAGCCGCCATTTCGATGGTGAGGACGAGCGGCTCATCGGTTCACTTGGGAAATTCGCGTCTTCGGCTTACCAAACTCTTAAATCGCTTGATGCCCTTAACTTCGAAGTTGGGGAACGCAAGAAGATCGAAGAAGCTCTCAGGCGGAGCGAAACGAGCCTCCGTGACTTTGTGGACAATGCGACCATTGCGATGCACTGGGTGGCGCGGGATGGCAGAATCCTTTGGGCCAACCAGACCGAACTGGATCTTCTCGGCTACACGGGCGAAGAGTATATCGGCCATTACATCTCTGAATTTCACGTGGATGGGCAGGTGATTGGGGACATCCTCGCCCGCTTGAGCGGGGGCGAAGTGTTGCGCGAGTACGAGGCACGCCTGCGTACCAAGGATGGGGCGATTCGTTATGTGCTCATCAGTTCCAGTGCTCTGTTCGAAGACGGCAAGTTCGTTCACAGCCGTTGTTTCACCCATGACATTACTGAACGCAAACAAGTGGAAGCCCAACTGCGAGAAAACGAGCGGCGCTTCCGCGAGATGATTGACTCGCTGCCCGCCGCCATCTACACCACGAATGCCGAAGGCCGTATTACGCACTTCAACCCGGCCGCTGTCGAATTCTCCGGTCGTGCGCCGGAGCTAGGTAGCGACCATTGGTGCGTGAGTTGGAAAATGTTTCGACCGGATGGTACGCCTCTGCCGCATGACGAATGTCCCATGGCCGTCGCGCTCAAAGAGGGCCGCATCGTGGATGGGGTCGAATGCATCGCCGAGCGGCCCGACGGCAGGCGTGTCTGGTTCACGCCCTATCCGAGGCCGTTGCGTGATGCGGAAGGCAGGATCGTCGGCGGCATCAACATGCTGTTGGACATCAGTGAACGAAAGCAAGCCGAGCGAGCAACGAGTCTGCTGGCTGCCATCGTGGGTTCGTCAGATGATGCCATCATCAGTATGAATCTTGAGGCCATTATCACTAGTTGGAACCGAAGTGCAGAGCGGTTGTTCGGTCACACAGCTGAAGAAGCTATCGGCCAGCACATTACACTAATAATTCCGCCGGATCGCCGGCAGGAAGAAGCAGCGAATCTCGAGCGGATCAGGCAGGGAGAACAGATCGAGCGTTTCGAAACCGTTCGCGTGCACAAAGACGGCACGACGTTCGATGTATCCCTTACTATTTCGCCGGTGAAGGATGCTGCAGGCCGTGTCACTGGGGTATCTAGGGTCCCGCGGGACATCACTAGACGAAAGGAGTCCGAGCGCACGACCAATTTGCTGGCTGCCATCGTAGACTCCTCCGACGATGCGATCATCAGTAAGACTCTCGATGGGATGATCAGAAGTTGGAACTACAGTGCGGAGCGGATGTTCGGCTATACAGCTGAAGAAGCAATCGGCCAGCACATTACACTAATAATTCCGCCGGATCGCCGGCAGGAAGAAGCAATGATTCTTGAGCGGCTCAGGCGAGGTGAGCGGGTCGAGCATTTCGAAACTCTCCGCGTGCGCAAAGACGGCACGGTGCTTGATATTTCCCTAACAGTTTCGCCGGTGAAGGATGGCGCAGGCCGCGTCGTCGGGGCGTCGAAAGTGGCGCGGGATGTTACTGAGCAAAAACGGGCTGAGCAAGCCTTGCGCGAAAGCAAGGAGCAGCTCCGCTCGCTTGCCAATGGGCTTGAAACGCAAGTTCGCGTTCGGACCCAAGAACTGGAGCAGCGAAACGCAGAAGTTGTCGAACAGTCCGAACAGCTTCGAGACCTGTCAAACCGTTTACTGCGATCCCAGGACGACGAACGGCGACGTATCGCGCGCGAGCTCCACGACAGCGCCGGGCAAATAATAACGGCCCTAGGCATGAGTCTTGCCAACATCGGTCAGCGCGTAACTCACGATTCACAGCTCGCTAGAGGCGTACAAGACGGCCAGGAGTTGGTTCAACAGCTAAGCAAAGAGATACGGACGACGGCTTATCTGCTGCATCCGCCGCTATTGGACGAGAATGGCATACCCGACGCGATTCGTTGGTACGTACAAGGTTTGGCGGGTCGCAGCGATCTGAAGATCGAGCTGTACATCTCTGAGGGCTTCGGTAGGCTTCCCCGCGAAGTGGAACTGGCGCTCTTTCGTATTATGCAGGAATGCATCACGAACATCCATCGCCACTCCGGCAGCAACAAAGCGACAATACGGATTGTGCGCAAAGCAGAAAGTGTTTCCCTGGACATTCAGGATGAAGGCAAGGGCATACCGGCGGAAAAGCTAGCTGGCATTCAAGTGCAGCACCTAGGCGTAGGAATTGCCGGAATACGGGAGCGCGTCCGCCATCTTCAAGGAGCCGTGACCATTCAATCGAACCACTCGGGTACGACGATCTCAGTCACGCTGCCGATCCCGATGAATGCTGCTTCCCAACCCGAGAGCATGATCCGACAGACTAGGGCTGCTGGATGAGGTTTTTGCGAGGGGCGACGCTGTGCGTATTCTCATCGCAGATGATAACGACGTGGTTCGGCGTGGCGTAATCGAAATCTTGTCCTCTGAGAAAGACTGGGAAGTCTGCGGGGAAGCCAAGGATGGGTCGGAGGCGCTTCGAAAAGCTAAGGAACTTCTACCCGACCTCATCCTCCTCGACATAAGTATGCCGGGCATGAATGGGCTGGAGGCAGCGCGTCTTCTCCGACACGAAGTGCCGAAAGCCAAGATTGTAGTGATTAGCCAGCATGACCCAATTCAGCTGTTGCCTCGTGTCATCGAGGCAGGCGCGGATGGTTGCGTGGACAAGAGTCGTCTCAGTACAGATTTATTGGCGAGTATCAAGAAAATCGAGTGCGTCTGAAGCTCATAACCCGAAGCGATCCACCTGCGCCTCCATGGGCTCGGCGTCAGCTTTGTGCTGAGTACGCACCACCTCCTCTATTTGGGATTGGAATTGGCCGGTGGCATTTTTGACTTGCGCTAGAGCCTGTCCAATTGTTTGAGCGATCTCAATTGTTTTCTTAGGGCCAAACACGACGAGTCCTAAGAACACAAGCAGCACCGCTCCAGTGATCATGCGACCTTCTTTGGTGCCTCAGGTTTGTTGCTGTCGGGCGGTTTCTCATCACCGCTCATGGCTGCTTTGAAGCCGCGAATCCCGTCTCCAAGCCCTTTCCCAAGTTCAGGCAGCTTCTTCGGACCGAAAACGAGCAGCGCGATGCCGATAATTACCAGCAAGTGCATAGGTTGAAACAGTCCTTCAAACATTAGTGTCTCCTGCTCTCTTTGAGCGAGATAATTCAGAAAATGCGAGGCTGGCGGCGTGGAAGAAGAAGAACGCCGTCAGCCCTCTTCGGTTATTGGCACACGATGGTGCCATTCATCCCATCGGGATAAAAGCCACCGGAGCACTTTCCCCCAGCATAGACAATGTTGAGCACCTGCGAGGTAGTGCGTGGGATGCTTAGAGCATTCTTATCAACATCGTACGGAGACTTGGACGTAGGGGGGACGTCCAGGGAATCCACAGCCGGACTGTCAACGCCGTCCATAATGCACTCCACCCGCACCGAGCCGGAATGTTGAGCCTCGGTTGCCATAATTGCGGCTGCCGCGCCCAGGTATTTCTTGCTTTTGATAAGTGGAGCAGCCCCAAGATAGGCACTAACGCCCACATCCTCAAATTGCCTTGCCAGTTTCAAGAAATCATTCACGCTCTCAAAGCCATAGCCGAGAGCGTCAAGGTTGATGGTGGGCTTTTTCACTGCCGCCGAACCGAGCGCTTTTCGCAAGTAAAGCACATGCGTTTGTTCGTCGACCCGCAGAGCAGTGGCCAAGTACGCGACTGGCGAACCTCTGAAGTCCACCAGTTCTCCTCCAGTTGTGGGTCCGCTCTCCTCAGAGGCGGTGAGGATTCCGAGTTGCAGCAACGTAGCACCGTAGGTCGCCATCGAGTAGAACTCGGCTTCCAGATATTCCAGATTCAAAGCGAAATTGAGGATGTCAGCGTCAGTGATAGTTGTTGCGGCTTCAAGCTTTCCCAAACTACCGCCCAGCATGGTTGCTGCCGCAACGCCGATTCCCGTTGCTCCCATACGCTTGATGAACTTCCGGCGATCGGTTGGATTGTTGACAAGGCGGGTCACAAATTCCGTCTTCATGAGAGTATTCCTTTCGTGTGCACTGAGCTGTCCGCGCGGGACCCCAGCAGAAGATGGTTAAAGTTGAGCGAATTGAGAGGTATTCGCAAATGTTAGCGACCGAGGGCAGAAATTCTTCGGAAGTTCTCTTTGAGCAGGCGTTTGAGCGAATTCTTGAGACTCCCCCCGTCTTTGATCTGCCTTCTTTAGTACGAGCGAGGATGGAGCTCGGATCCGCGCATAGCCTTACCTGAGATTTTCGGCGCGTCTGAGATTGCCATTGACCCAAACGCAACCAAGAATAAGCTTGATGGTGCCCTGGAGGTTTGCCTTTCAATTGCTCTCGTAAAGCGGTCTTCCGTCGCCTGTCCGCGTTTCACTTTGCTTCCACTATTGATCCCCTTTCGATTGCTACAATTGAGCGATCCAATCAAATAGTAGTCGTTTCATTAGTAAGCGCCATCGGACAGGGGATCTAGAGAACGGTTTGAAAGACCTTAGCGCTCATGCAACCCTGGCATGTCCGGTTTGTGAGGATTAGGGCATCATCTCCCTTGACCCGCTTCACTCTTGATGCTTGAATCGAATGCTTTTTCTCGACGTCGAAGAATCATGGCGTTTACCTCACTGTTCAAAAATCATCTCCATGCCTTGTAGGACTGAGAACCGGGCGGGCAACTCCACATTGAGTCAAACGGCGGAGGAACGGTTTTAACTACTTCTATGACACTTGCACTCGGGCGCTAGCGTGACATTCCCGTTCGGGACCTCCGCAGTTAGCCGGTCCGAACTGGGGAAATTAGGTGGCAAACAATCCGCGCTGCGCACTAACTATGCAACACGTCTCGACATCTTCTGACCTCGGTTGGGTTTGCCCCGCTCCACAGGGCCCCCTTCGAGTGCTTGTGCATTGATCTCTCTTGAGAGCTGGGTTAGTTTTTCGTCGGTTTCTTTTTCTTCTTCGAGAGTCTCTTGCAGCAAAGAAGCGTGTTTCGGTTCGTCAAGAAGTTTGGCGAATTCGCAGACGGTTCCGTAGGCCGCAATCTCGTAATGTTCCACTCGTTGCGCCGCGCCGATTAAGGCCGCGTCCAACACCGCGTCTTCGAAGTCTTCTTCCATGACTTCAGCCCCTTCCTTGACCAAACCTTCCATGCCCATGCATTTCTTGCCCTTTGGGCTCTCATCGAGGGAGCTAAAGATTTTCTCAAGGCGTTGAACGTGGCCTTTGGTTTGTTCCAAGTGCTCTTCGAAGCCCTGGCGCAGTTCCTCTGACGAGGCAGCTTTCGCCATCTTGGGAAGCGCCTTGACCAATTGGTTCTCGGCGCTATACAAGTCTTTCAATTCGTCGACGTACAGTTTCTTCAAGCTGTCGTTTTGCATGGTTCCTCCTGAAAAGTAAGTTTTGATTATTTCCGCATGAAAGAAAGGCCCCAGCCAGTCTAAGCCGGGGCCCAAATGAAGCTCAGGAAGCGCGACGCTGGCCGCCCTGGTCCTGTTGCTTCTGCTTGTCATCCTGCCCCTGATTTCGGTCCTGAGTAGGGTTCCTCTTCGAGGCATCATCATGTTTCTGTTGCGGCTGTCCGGATTGCTGACCCGGTTGTCCCGGATTCTGGCCCTGATCCTTTTTGATTTCGTCTGTCATGTAATTCTCCTTGAGTGTCGCGCTACGGAGTGCGACGGCTGAATTGTGGTTGCGAACGTTAGTTGCACCAGAGGCCTGTGACGGTTGGCCTGGAGGTGCGGCGTATTTAAGAACTCGTTACAAAGGGGCCAGCCTAGCGATGACCCGAATCACCGGGAACGCTTCCCCTACTGTGGGGCAATTTCCATCTGATCCACAATGTGGTCTTGACCAACCACGGCGGCAGCTTTTGCTGCTATTGCCGCCTTCTCCTCCTCTGTTCGCACTGGTCCCTTGAGAGTAGCCACTCCATTCTCAACAACGATTTTGATGTTATGGCCGTAGGTGGAAAGGGAGTCGTCGGCGACGATGCTGCGCCGAATGCTTGCGGTGAGTTCAAGGTCACTCTTATTGTTCCCTTGCTGATCGGCGGTAGGCGATGCAGCCGGGTCACGCTGATTGTTCGCCGTGTTATCCGCATCCGGCGCGGGCGTAGCCGAACTTTTCACGGAATCCACGGTTGTAGTTTTGGTTTGAGAATCCTTCCGGTTGATTCGCTGTTGGCTCTTGGCAGAAATGACGACAGGAGGAACGCCCTTGCCTGAGAAGCGCTGGAGTTGGGCAAGGAATGTGCTTGCTGTCGCGGGCCGTTTCACCGTGCCGGTCAGAATTTCCTCGTTGGTTAATGGCTTGCCGTAGAGCTTCGCGTTCTCGTCCTGGTCCTGACGTAGAGTAGCTCCCTCCAGTGACAGACCTGCGAAGATGCCCCGAGACCTGGACCAGGACAGAATTTCCGCCTTCATCAAAACGTCGGTGTTAGCACTCGTGTTGCGTCCGATGGGCCCAGCCGCAGCAGCGGCTTCGCCCCCCAGCGTAAACTTGTCGGACATCAGCTTCTTCATGCCACCCTGGTTGAGCACTAGCATGATTACATCGGTGGAGGACCCGCCCAGTTGAAGGCCAAAACTTCCTCCCTCGATTCTCACGGCAGCCGGTGGACTCCATCCTTTCCTGGTCAGGCAAGAAGCAAAACCACGGCCATACTTACCACCTCCGATAAATGCAATCTTTTTCAAGCCCGGCACTACAACCACGCACTGGGCTTTTTCCAGCAAGTCCTGCGGAATACCCTTGTCCGACGTGTGGGACATCTCGCGCAGAACGGTAGTTGATTCGGCCAGTCGCTTGTCGGAGCTTTCTGCGGATACCATTACTGCCGCCGCCATCACGAATGTAACGATCTTCATTTTCATATTGAGCCTCACTAGTAGTTGTCCAAACACGCATGATTAAGGGTAGGGCCTCGGTTTGTCCGCCTCGGACAAATCCGCACCCCGTTTCACCAAATTGAGATATCTTCGAGCCGCCGGTGTTTCCAGGATCGCCTTCACTCACTTGGTCGAAGTTGCAACCTGGGACCCCATCCCAGAGACCGAAATCTTTCCGTCAGTGGGTGAAAAGTGCGATCAAGATGACGATCGGAATAGGCACGCCTAGGAGCAAAAGTATGATCGAACGCATGATACCCTCCTTGTTTTGACCGACTCTATTCGAATCTTGGTCCAGCTTCCAAACAACGCTAAACGGCAATATGATCGCGTTGCTTGCCTCCGATTGTTCCTGCGTAGCTCGCGCAGAATGCTCCGCTCAACAAGGCGACGAAAAGCCACAAGGACAGGTGTGCTAGCGCTTTCCGAGTGCGATCTGCGGACTGCTGAGCCTCTTCAAAGACCTCGGACACCCGCTTCTCAGCATCGGTTTGGCTGAGTCCCGTTCTTGTGGATACCATTTGCGCCAAGTACGTTTTATCCGTGGGAGGGACAGTCCCTGACGGCAGTGCATGGGCAAAAATGCGGTCCACTTCGCCACGCACTGAAGCATCGTTACGGTCTGATGCTGAGCCATTGGAGCGTAGCAAGGTGTCCACGAAGTAAGCGTTAGGATTGAGCATTCCCGTTTCTGCCCCTGCAGCCACCGTTGCTCGGTTGTCATCCTTTCGTGCCGCGCCCCCAGCGATCGAAGTGGCTGCGGATGCCAAGAAAGACGCGGTGATCACGAGTCCGACCGCCCACACCAGAAATCCATGCGCGGTGTCACGAAAGTAAACTTCGTCTGTGTGAACATCGGTCCACTTCGTACGCAGTCGGCCAGCCAAGTAACCACCCATGGCGGAAGCCATGATTTGCGTAAGAATCAGCCATACGATGGCCGCCTTACCGACCGTGGACGCCGATGCGCCAACATTCGACCATGGCGAAATCGAGGAAAACCCGAGGCCGGTGCCTAACGCGAGCAGGATCAGCGCCAGTGAGGCGGAAACGAACGCGCCGCCAATCACCGCCGCCCAAGAAACCCCGGACGAGGATGCTTCATTCTTGCCTGGAATCGCAGCCAATGAGGTTTGACGGTCGACAACCGTGCGCGAAACTGCGGATTGTTGCATATGAACTCCCTTCGTACTGGCTCGGCGTCGAAACTAGTCTACTTGTTGAAGATCGGTGGAATAACCGGCGAACGCCATCGCCGGGCATTGAAGGCTGCAGCGCATCGGTGTTAAGCAACCCGAGCAGTGGGCTTCTTATCGCTAGTGGCTTCGCCAGTCGATGAAATATCTTGTGCACCTGTTCGCTCAAGGATTTCCTTCGCTCGCTTGGTCTCGTCAGAGCTGTCGGAATGAACGGAAAGCAGAATTCCGCCGTCCTTGACGCGGCCTTCATACCGTTTGGCTTCATATTCGGGAATCCCCATGCCAATCAGGGCACCGGTGAGGCCGCCGACTGCGCCTCCCACTCCCGCCCCTGCCAGAGCTGCCATGATCGGTCCGGCAGCTATGAACGGTCCAAGTCCTGGAATCGCTAAGGCACCTATCCCAACTAGCCATCCCAGTCCTCCGCCCAGGAGAGCTCCGGCTCCGGCACCGGTTGACGCGCCTTCTGGTGCTTTTGTGCTCTTCTCGTGGGCAAAGTCCTTCGTGCCCGCATTTTGTGGGAAGAGCGCGGAGATGTCATTGTTTGAAAAACCGGCCGCTTTCAGTGCATCCACTCCGCTCTCAACACTCGCCTGGCTTGGATAGATGCCAAACACTGCTATATTCTTGCTTGCCATTTAAGACTCCTTTTTGGTGGCGTTTTGTTTGCGTTTAATTCCTTTTTCGATCTGGGACTATCCCCGATTAATCGGCTTGCCTTCTCATACTCCTCGATTAGGGAATTTTGACTCCGAGCGCGTCTCCTTACTTCCAAAGACGGGCAAGCTCAGTTTCTTTTTCACACATGACTTCATATACGTTCTTCATAGGAACCTGCTAAGCCGCCTCAAAATGGCTTGTCGCGTCCGATCCGTGCTGCTTCACCATCTTGTTATAGTTCCCCATAATCAGGAACGGCGCTGCCCACTGCCCCACAAAGAGCGCCCAATTATCCTTACCTGAGATTTTCAGCGCGGCTGAGATTGCCATTGACCCAAATGCAAGTCCCAAGAATAAGCTTGATGGTGCCCTGGAGGTTTGCCTCTCAATTGCACCCGTAAATCGGTCTTCCGTCGCCTGTCCGCGTTCCATTTTGCTTTCCACTGTTGAACTCCCCTTGATTGCTAAAATTGAGCGATCTAATCAAATACTAGTCGTTTCGCTAGTGAGTGCCATCGGATAGAGGAGGTAGAGAACGGTTTGAAAGGCCTTAGCTCGCTCATGCAACCCTGGTCCGGTTTCTGTAAAACACTTTTGTTAGTATCAAGGAGGAGTTCGGCTGAGCGACACCACCATACGCTTCGGGGTTCCTGCGCTATGGTGCAAAATTGCACACTACTAGAGATTCACGAGTTTCAGTGGTAAGCCTCTGTCCTTACGACGGAATGAGTCCGCGAGGAACTGCAGAAGCGGCAGCACGAAAGAAGGTCAAGGCTCCTGCTCCGCAGTAAGCGCAGTTGAAGTCTCAGCAGGTCGGCTTATCGGAAACCGACCGTTGAGGCTTCGATGAGGTTAGAGTTCCGAGCACGTCAAAGCCGTGCTATGCGAGAAACTCGGCATTTCGCTAGATTAGAAACACCGAACTGTGTGTTAAGAAACAACCACCATCCGGTGGCCTTTTCGAGTTTCGGAGCCCTCCGCACCTGTCCGAAGGTTCTCGGCGGTGGTTACTATTCCTAATCCAAGAGCGTTCCAATCGAGTGCTCTCCCCGATGTTGAAGGATCATGGCGTTTACCTCACTGGCCAAAAAATCATCTCCATACCTTGTAGGACTACTGATCGCGGCCTCTTGCGCACCTCCTAATAATAGAGCCCTGTTCTTGTGGATAACTGTCGCGGTAGGGACGACCATCGCTGGTCGCCCCCCGCACAGATCCGTACGTGCGCGTTTACGCATACGGCTCTTACCGAGGATGAGAGGCGGCAGAGCTTGTATTGCTGCTTGCCGCACACAGTGCAGTCTCTGGGACATGCGTTTCCCGCTCTGTGTCGGGCGCATGTGAGATTGAACGATGTTCTCCTCAGTCTGTGCCCTTCCCTCGCATTTCTCCCGAATAACGGACAAACCGAAATTTACGCTCAAGGAGGACTCTAAACGACGCTGGTCATAGGTCGGCGAGGAATAAGGGAACACCCTCCCCCGGTTCGATGGGCTTAGTGGAGCCATTTGGAGCCTTGCGGTGAGGCCTCGCCGACTGTAACTGATAGAGAGATATGGTAGGCACGAGGAGACTCGAACTCCTGACCTCTACCGTGTCAAGTCCCGTTCAACGGTAACCGATTGACATTCAACGGCACTGGCAGCCAGCTTTGGCGTTGCAAGAAACTCTCAGGAACTGTTATTGGACCCTAATTGGACCCAGATTTCGCCAGTTGATTCGCCCGTTTTGGTGTCCAAGATAGTCCTCATCAGGAAGTGTTATCGACCATATTTGCACCCCAGACTCTACGTGATTTCTTGCCTTCGCGCGGCAGCGTTCCTGGCTGATCGTAGGCTTCATTTGCAATCCAGGTGTGAGTTGCACTCATATGCACGCAGCTTTCTTCGACACTATCGGGGCCTGCACTCGACCCCACCGCGGTGTGCCTCTGCTTTGCATGACGATTATCCCAAACGCTCGCTCTTCTGGATTCGCCGAATACCTGCGAACTGCAGCACAGCAAACGCTAACACCAGCTCTGCAACCACTCCGACCACCCACTTTCCTTCCGTGCTGAAAGGTACGACGAATATCAGCACGTAACTGCCAAGCACCCATGCCAAGTCCATCAAAACTGCACCCCAAGCATCCGATGTCTTGACCTGCTGTCTGCGGGCACTGATGACCAGGGTGACCGCGAAAACGAGCAGTCCAAGTCCGAGGATCGCGAGACTGACATCCTTGGAAAGACCCAAAATCCGCAACACCGATCCCTGTGCGAACAGAATGGTCAAACCTGACAAGGTTGAAAATAACGCATTACCCATAAGGGCTTTGCGAAGTAAGCGTCCACTTTCACCAGATTGAAGATTCATTCTTCTACTCCCTTCTTTCTTGAGATCTTTTGTAGCCTGGGTTGTCGGGAAGCCGCCGCTATGCGGCTGACAATCGCTCGACGAGCACGCGAAAACGCAGATTTGTCATCGAACAGTTTGAAAGCCCAATTCGCCTCTTGGACGTAGGCGTGGAGTTCAAATGCGAGCTGAGCAGGATCGATGGAATCCCTTAGTTCTTTGGAGGATCGGGCAAAGGCAATCTCGTGCTGCAGTGCGACCAGCCATGCTTTGGTGAGGGTGGCAATCTCATTCCGAACCGAGCCAGGACGGCTGTCAAACTCGGCGGATGCGGCAGCGAAAAAGCAGCCTCCACGAAACACGATCCTCTCAACGTATCCGATCCAGTGCTCCAGCATAGCTCGCAAGCGCGGTATGCCTCTTGAGTACTCGACAGAAGGTTGTACCACCTGCTCCAAGAAGATTTGCTTGGCCGCCTCCACCGTGGCAAGCTGCAGCTGTTCCTTGGATCCAAAATGAGCGAAGATGCCGGTCTTGCTCATCTGCAGTTCGGTCGCGAGCCGACCGATCGAGAGACCCTCAAGCCCCTCGGCTGAGGCGATGTCCATAGCGATGCGAAGTATCGATTGGCGAGTCCGAGACGCTTGCTCAGTGTGATAAAGAACTACCGGCTTCGCTGCCATAGTATGATCGTACTATATAGAACGACCGTGCTATTGGTCAAGGTTTTTCTGTGGGCGAATGAGAGTGAGAGCGTGCCCGAGTACGTCGGTTTTCAAGTTCGCTTGCGGGTTCTGAACCGTTATGAAAATTCTCTACTCTACATGATTCTTCAACCACTTACCAGCAACTTGATTTGCTCCGTTTTGATCCAATCTGTTCGGTTATGAGCATAGAACTACTACAGTTTTACTACAGTGACGTGGAAGGTGCGGGCTCAATGAGTGTAATGGCCTGGTTACATCAACTATCCGCATTCAGGTTGTTATGAAGTCAGTTTTGGCCAAACGCCGATAACTTCCGGTTTGCCGTCAACCGGGCAATCCGTCGGGGTAACCGAGCAACCCACCATCATGTTTTGGAGCAGCGTTTCTGACAAAATGTAGAGGCGATGATGACTCGAAGTAAAGTGAGCAAAAGGTGTTAACATAGAGTTATATGATAATGGGATTCAGTAACTTGGAAACAGTGGACTCGGCACTCGTTGAACTTGTGACGTTTTATCATCCCGAAGAGCGGATCGGTATGCGTATGAAAGATGGGCGGTTTGTAGCCGTGGAAAATGCGACGGGCGAGGATCGGGCAGTGCTTGTGCGGAACTATCTCCACATCTTCGAAAAGGGACAGGCCAAAGGGAGGACTAGCAAATTTCGAACCTTCCGACGTTCCTTCGAAACACGGCTAGATTTCACGGAACAATCTTGAATACTGATCCTTCGTTACAGCAGCCCGAATCGCCGAACGTAGTGCCATAAAGGTTTCCAAGGGATCCATCACCAAGGCGTAGACTCGGCAGCCTGCTCCAAGACGATCACTATATTTCGAACGGAGGAAGCTATGGACTTCAAACGCCTTGCTGCCACGACTTTGACCATCGTATTCGCTCTCGCCATCAGCCCAAGATCGGCCTTTGCCTCTGAGAAGACCGACGTAGTGGCAGCGGTGCATCGGTATTTCGATAATCTGGGTAAAGACACGCTGGAAACGGCGCTGGCGATGTGTGACTCGCACGTGTCGATTCTCGACGAATTTCCGCCGCACGAGTGGGATGGCGCGACGGCATGCGCGGATTGGTGGAAGGCGTTGGATGCGTATGACGAAAAGAACGGGATTACGGACGGGAACGCCACGCTGGGCACGCCCTGTACCGTCGACATCAGCGGAGATCGCGCGTATTTTGTGGCTCCAGCGACCTACACCTACAAGCAACACGGGAAACCCGTTCAGGAGTCTCGCTCAGTTTTTACGGTAGCGCTGAAGCGGACACAGGCTGGTTGGCGCATGACCGGCTGGGCATGGTCAAAGCATTAGACAATGGGCCCGATGCTCTAAACCTAAAAGTGGCTCACTTTGTTTGTTGGCATCGTAATATCGCGATTTCACCAGTAATCCTGGACAACGTTCTGGTGAGTGCGACACAATTCCTGCTGTTGATGCAGGTCGCGATAGGAGAGGTGCGACATTGGGAAAACGCCGAGAGCCTCGGATGCAGGCGAAACTGCCTGTCCGAATAACCCGGACCGATGCCAGCGGACGTCCTATCCTCCTCATGGTTCCGACCCGCAACGTCAGTCGGCAAGGGGCTTTGTTAGAAGGTGTTCAAGGCACGTTGAAGGTCGGGGAGACCGTCGCTATTACCTACAAGACCAGTAAAGCCCGGTTCCGTGTGACTTGGGTGGGCGACGCCGAAAGAGCGGGTCAAATTGGTGTCCAAAGTGTCGAAACAGAAAAGTGCATTTGGGATGCAACAGCTTTGCCACCCGTGGCTGCCGACATGTACGTCGCACCGCCTGCCAAGGAACGCAAAGGTTCGCCGTAGATCCACCTTCCTCGCTTCCTCATCCAGTCCTTAATCCCGCGCGGGTACACAAAGTCTCGCCATCATTCCCCTGAGACGCTCCACGTTGCGGCAAAGAACACAAAACAAGGGGTTGTGGTCCGCAAGAATTCCGCCCGGTGGTACCCAGGAACTAAATAGGGGACTTGCAAAGTGCAGGGAAATAGACTCTTTGTCCCCAATTCGTTTTCGGCATTGAACTGGCATTTTTCCGTTCCAATCCCGAGGCCCTTTCGGTAGAATCCCGCTGCTATGCGGCGGGTAAGATCTCTCATTGCGGCCCTCTTTAGTTTCACTTTTGACCTTGGCCAATTCCTGCGGTCGACTTTTCAGTCTCGAACGGCTCTGGTGGCTGAAAACCTGTTTCTGCGGAAGCAGCTCGCCTTCTATCGCGAGCACAAGGTAAAACCTCAAGCGATGACCGATGTTGCGCGGCTGAGCCTGGTGCTATGGTCGCGGCTATTCGACTGGAGGAGCGCTCTCGTGGTCGTCAAACCCGACACCCTTCTGCGCTGGCATCGCAAAGGTTTCAAGCTGTTCTGGCGCTGGAAGTCCCGGCCTGGCAGGCCAGCGCTACCGTTGGAGATTCGCGAGTTGATTGCACGCATGGCACGTGAAAACCCGACCTGGGGTCAGGCGCGAGTCGCAGACGAACTCTCGCTCAAACTTGGAATTTTTCTGTCACCCCGCACCGTGCGCAAGTACTGGCCGTGGGAGCCAAGTAATTACCGCGGGAGGAGGTCTGTTCACAACCATGGAGGACATTCGTGCGCAATCACGCTAGCGCGATAGTGGCCTGCGATTTCTTGGTGGCGGTGACCGTCCGCTTCCAGGTTCTCTATGTGCTCATTATTCTGGAACTGGGTTCGCGGCGGATTCTGCACTGCAATGTGACTCCCCACCCCACGGCAGGATGGACCGCACAACAGTTTCGGAAAGCAATTCCGAGCGAGCACCGATATCGGTTTCTCATTCATGATCGGGACTCAATCTTCTCCGCTGAGTTCGACCACGAACTGGCACAGGGATTTGGGCTGAGGGTGCTGCGAACACCGCCCCAATCACCCCAGGCCAATGCCCATTGCGAACGACTCGTTGGCACGGTACGGCGCGAGTGTTTGGACTACCTGATCCCTCTCACGGAGAGGCATCTCCGTCGGCTCCTTCGCGAATGGGTCCGCCACTACAATGGCGGTCGTCCACACCGCAGTCTCGGACCTGGCATCCCTGACCAAAGGCGAGGGCCGGCAATAACGACTGGAGGCTATCGCCACACGATCACAGAGGCTTCACAAGTAAGTGCTCGCTCCGTTCTTGGTGGATTGCACCACGAGTATGCTTGGGAAAGCATTGCCGCATGAAGAGACGGGCAACAAGCTTGATCAAGTCGCCACTGGATTGGCACATGGCCGCGGCTCCGGTGCCGCATCCTGCCATTCCTGTGCTTGCCGAGCGTGGCGGGACGCAGCTTAGAACACCGCGCTGCACGGTTGTGGTGGATACTCGCGAACAGAACCCTGAAACTCGCGAACTACTCCATCGCGGGGCTGGAAGACAGTTGTGTGGTGGAGCGGAAAGATCTACACGACCTTGTTCACTCCTTTACAGCTGAGCGTCCGGTGTTTGTCCATCGCCTGCGGCTCATGAGCCAATATCCCCACCGCCTGCTCGTGATCACCACGGCGCTAAGCCAGGTGAAGTCTCCCCAGCCACACGTCGGCGGCAGCCCGAATCGGCTGACGCAGTCTCTGATCGCCGCCTTCGCCGGTTTGCAGATTCCGCTCCTGTGTACGGAGACCCACGAACTGGGAGAAGCGATGGTCGCCTCGTACCTCTACCAGGTTCACCTCTATCATTGGCTGGAAGCCAACGACTACGGCCGTTTCCTAGTCGATAACGACCTCTGACACCTCAAGGAAAACTTCCTCGTATCTTCTTGCGGAGTTAACGACTCCCAAAGACGGACGGAATTGTTGCGGACCACAGGGGCTCGGAGCAGTACCAAGCAATGAATTGATCGATGGCGTATTCGTAAACACGGCGCGAAGCTGGCGAGCCGAGGCTATTGAGTACTGCCAATTTGCAATGATCCAGATCCGGCAAGCGAAGCACTCGGCGACGGTAATTCGGCTTGATTCTCTGTTTGCCATAGCGACGGCCTCCCAATGCCGCAGCTTTGGGACGACGGAGACCGCCTGGGCGATGCAATCAACCGTGGGATCGGCAGGTTTTGAGTGCTATGGCCTGATAAAGCCAATTGACTCTAACAACTGCTAAGGAGTGTCAACGGTCGGTTCGCCCTCGCTGATTTCTAGTGGCTTTGGCGACTTGAAGCAAAGAGAAAAGCCGCCTAGAATGCAGGCGGCTCCTGTGAATTGTACTTTGCGTCCTTACTGCCGAATAAAACCGTGGTTTACCCCGTTGGAGTCGACCCAATTTCCAGTGACCGATCCTCCTTTGTTGTTGCTGTTGGGGAAAGTGCCTTGGGCTGCACCCGAAACACTGAACTTGGTGAAGGAGCCGCTGGGGTTGAGTATGAAGCCGTGGGCCAGCCCGGTCGAGTCGTAATACGGTCCCACGGACGCTCCCGATGAGTTGATGTTGTAGATCAAGGTATAGAAAGCTTTCGGAACATCGATCTGTTTGTCCGTACCGTTGGCTTCCCGCACGAAGCCGTGTATCGCATTGTTGGAGTCGTAAAACACTCCCACGATAGTGTTCTTCACGTTGATACCGGTAACTTGGGTCTTCACACTGCCCGTCGGATCGAACTGCGTGAATTTGCCCTTCGCTGAGCGCAGATTGCCATGATAAACACCGTTGGAGTCGATGGATTGAACGGCCATAGCTCCGGCGTCAGTAAGGCCGTCGAAGCCAGCAGGTCCGGTTCCCTGGCCCGAGCCTGTGCCGGCACCCGGGGCGTTGAACTTGCTGAACTTACCTGTAGGTGTACGTATCATGCCGTGAGTCGCGCCGTTCGAGTCGATAAAAAAGCCCGAGATTTCCCCGCTTGTGTTGATGTTCTCGGGGATGGTGCCGGAGGCTCCCGGATAATCGATGGTGGTGATTTTCCCGTCCGGCGCACGTAAGAAACCGTGGGCTAAACCGTTGGAATCCACGTAGTACCCTGTAATCGAATGCGTCGAGTTCTGGCCAATGGGGACAGTAAATGTGCTGCCTTTCGGGTCGAACTTGGTGATCTTGCCCGTCGAACTGCGGAAGAAACCGTGGGATACGCCGTTCGAATCGTAGTAGTTCCCGTCGACTGACCCGTCGTCGACGATGCCGCCGCCTATCGTGCCTTGCGCGGAGCCGGTGCCCGCGCCTTTAACGTCGAATTTAACGATCTTGTGGCTACCGGGCTGCTGCGTCCATGCCACTGAAGCAACGCAGCACACAAGAACCAGAATGCTGAATCTCTCTCTCATGCTTGCCTCCTCGTTTGAAGTTAAGAAAGAAGGTCCCCGTTCAACCTTGGGTAGGAATAATGCGCTCAAAACGCATACCTGTCAACATGAAGGCTGATGCGATGCATGCAAAGGGGTTGCAACGCTCTATAGAGAGCTGCCTCAGTCGGCCCTGATTAATTGCCGTTAAATCTCGATAACGCTCATTGACCCGCTCGTGAGTTAGGCTGGGACTACCAGTGGACTTTGCCGCGAGCGCAGCCTACGAGCCTACGATGGCGTTGTGAATGTGGTTGGGGAAGGCGGTACAACTGGTAGAGCGCTACGACTTGCGAGCGGCCGACTCCCTACAATTAGCAGCGGCCCTGGGTTGGTGCGAAGACGAGCCACACGGACGTGTCTTTCTGACCGCCGATCAAAAGCTGAGGGAAGCGGCTCTGCTCAGCGGCTTCGATGCCAAGGAGATATGATTTTTGATCTCTCACGCGGCTGCCTGCATACACGTCGGCGATTGAGAGCCCACCACGTCCCGCACAGCAATCGCATTGTCCAATGTCGGGGGTGGGATCGCCACTTTTGGCGGCAGTATTGCGCTTGTTCCTGCCTCCACTACTCCGAGCAGACTCAGACTTGGCCGTGATCCCCTTGGCGGGTCGTTCGTTCGGCTGGCGTATCGGAAAAACTCAGTCTGCTGGCTTGGTACCCACCCGTCCCAGCATTCGCTCGAGGAATTTAACACCCTGTTTCTTATACGCGTCGGATCCAGCCAAGAGAAAGGCCTCACATATGCGGGCCACACTCTGACCTTCACGAGCCGCGATTGCTTCAACGTCTCTCTTCAGGTGTGAGTTCACTCTGAAGGTAAGGCGAGTGTCTTTCTTCATCCGCGCAATCTTAGCACCTTGATATTTAGGAAACCTGCCAAAAATTGGTTGACTTTAGGGGTTCGTGTATGTCATCCTTTTATATTCCTAATGTCATCCATAAGGATGACATCTCTTGAGGAACTCCAGTGAGATCAATGCGCAGTTTAGTCAGAGAGAACTCGTCAGCCGCCAAAAGTAAATGGGCTACGCGTACCAACAAATCTTGTATGCGAATCCTCAGGCTGTTGACACTCAGCTACCGATTCTCCGTTGCCTGTGGAGATCTGCTTCTGCTCGAAAATGGGTGGTACGTGACTCATGCCGGTCTCCTCCGACTAGCTCGTCGGCGTCGATGCGTCGGAATGCATGTTGAGCCGGCGACACAGTTTTCAGAACCTTCTGCCGCACGATGGGCGTTCAAGGCCACCGTGTACAAATCTCCCAAGTGCAAAGGCTTCGTTGGATACGGCGATGCCGATCCCTCCAATGTTTCCTTCCTTGTCCACGGTGCGGAAATGCGCGTAGCCGAAACTCGCGCTGTCAATCGAGCTTTGCGGAAAGCCTACGGAATTGGCATCTGCTCGGTCGAGGAGATCGGCTCGCTCAACCGCCAAGCCGAGTCGTCCCGCGAACCGAAAAGAGCACCGCAACCTGCCAACGGGAACTGCGGCGGGCCGAAGGTCCGCGATCGCCTCTGCCAGATCATTCGCCAGCATCAGCTCGATCCGAGTTTGGTCAAGTCGTACGCCACCGATTTCTGCGGGGTCAAGGCTCTTCGCGAAGCTACCCGCGAGCAGGTCGAGAACTTCGTCGCGCACCTGGCCGATTGGGCCGAGAAAGACCACAATGCCCTGCTCTGCCAGCTCAACAGCTATCTCGGCACGAAAGAAGGTGCTGCGTGAGGCGCCGCATCCAGGGCTTACACGAGGCAGACCAGTCGGCCGCGGCTGAGGTTCGCGATGGTCTGCTCCTGGTTCGGGTCGAGAGAGCCCATCATCGGTGGGACTCGCGGAAGCCCTTTTATCTCCTCCGCTTTTCAATCCTTGAGCCCAAGGAACTCACCGGACACTCGATTGCCGCTCGCCTCTACTGCACACCGAGGGCACTGTGGAAACTCAACTGGTTTCTGCGCGATTTTGGCTACGACACTGAACTACTCGATCGAGACGAGATCGATGAGAAGAGCTTGGTCGGCCTACGCGGAGTGGTCAAGATCAGCCATGTCGTCGTGAACGGCACTTCCCTGCTTAACCTCGATGGCTTCGCGCCGGCAGGCCAATGGGAAGAAGTGTCGAGCGCCCCACCAGCAAAGGCCAACTCGGAGGTGGCGCGATGACTTACAGCTACACCCAGATCAGCCAATACCTGACCTGCCCTCGCCGCTATCGTCACCGTTACCTCGATGGTTGGCAGGAAAAAGATACTCGCGCCGCCATGCTCTTCGGGCGAGCTTTCGAGCGGGCTCTGGCCGCCTACTTCCTCCGCGAAGATGCAGCAGCTGCCCTGTTCCGCGAATGGACCGGGTGTCGGAACCAGGGCCCACAGTATTCGAACGGTGACACCTGGGACCGGATGTTGCAGCAAGGAATTCAGCTTTTAGACCGCTTTTGCCAAGATGATCGCATCCGCATTCGTCAGCCCCGTCGCAACCTGCAGATCAAGTTCACGAGGCCAGTTTCCGGCAAGAATGATTTCGTAGCCTATGTCGATGCCATCGGAAAGCTGGACGGGTCGCGGCGTCTGCTCGAATGGAAGACGACATCGAGTCGCTACCCGGAAGAGCCGCACGGGCTCCTGGCTCTGGATCCCCAACTCGTCTGCTACTCCTGGATAACTGGTATCTCTGAAGTCGCCCAAATAGTGTTCGTCCGCAAGCGACTGGTCGAAATTCAATATTTTCAGACCGCCATCACCGACCAGCAGCGCCAGGAATTTGGCCAGTTAGTGGAAGACACTGTCCAAAGAATCGAGTCGGCCCAGTTCCTGCCCCACAGCGGCATTCGTTTCCCACAAAACCCCTGCAGCAGCTGTCCGTACGTCGGGCTTTGCCTTGGGAAACAGGAGATGGTCGAGACTGATCTAGTGCGACGCCCAGGAGCAGAAAACCTTGGTTGGCTTGACGAGCTTGCTTACTAGGAATCCGCCCATGTTGCCCAAGCTCAATCGCCGGCGAGCAGTCTTCGTCCTCACCAAGATCGACGAGATCCTGGCGTGGGAAAAGAAGAATGAGGCGGAGCGGGACACCCGATTTGTCGAACTGGGCCGGTATCTGTGCGAGGTTCGGGCAGGACAATACTGGCGGCTGGAAAACCTGAAAGCGTTCGATGAATTCCTGGAAAGACGCTTTCCGGAGTCGAGAAGGAAGGCTTATTACCTCATGTCTATCCATGAGCACCTGCCACCGCAGGCAAGACGGGAGCTGAAGGAAGTTGGCTGGACCAAAGGACTGGAATTGGCGAAGATTGCGAGAAGAGACTGGCGGGACTTCGATTGTGCAACCTGGTTGCACAAGGCCCGCGAGATGCCCAAGGGACAGTTTAAGCAGGAGGTCGAGAAGGAGTTAACTGGGCGGGAAACGGAACCGTGGGAGATTATCTACTTCAAGCTGTACAAGAGCCAACTGCCGGTCGTTGAGCAGGCGATCGAGACGGCGGCTCTGATGCTCGGGACGGATAAATCCCGAGGGTACTGTCTGGAGATGATCTGCGCGGATTTCCTGGCAGGAGCCAATTTGGAAAACGGAAACCCAGATGTACTGCTGCAATCGACTCTGAGGTTCTTCACGTTCCTCCCAGGAGAAGACAAGAGAGCCTTCCTGGAACATGTGACCGCGAAGACTTCGTGAATGGACCTGGCCCAAAACGTCCTCGGCTGCGGCTCACAGCAGAGACGTACGAAAAGCTGCGATTGGAAGTCTTAAGCCGGGATGGCTGGAGATGCCAATGCTGCGGCGCACTGTCGAATCTAGAGGTCCACCACAAGAAATACCGGAGTCACTCCGGTGAGGATTCTGAGCTGAATCTGATTACGCTCTGCACAACCTGCCACACTGGTGTGCATCAAAGATAACAACCCCTTACTCCAAGGCGACATGAGTCGATCCGCAGAAGTCGCGATGCGGTCTGAATTCAAGCGCGAAATTGTTCGCGCTTTGTCCTCTTTATTCGACAAAAACGCCGCCCCGCAATATGCAGAGGCGGCGTTATTCCAGGAGCTGCGTAGCGCACTCGACTTGGCTTACGGACAGCCCTTGAACTTGAGCGAATTCAGACTGGTATTCCAGTTAAAGCTTAAGTCGGCTGGGCGCTCCCAACGGGCCTATTTTTGGCTCCCTTTCCTATTACTCCCTAGTCGCAGAGATCAAGAATTCGATCCGGTTTGCGGGTCTAGTTGTTTATCGCCATTAGCAACTCTTCAAGAGCGTATAACAGAAGTTTAATTTTCTTTAACCTCGGTTCTTGTCATCGTGACGCCTTGATCGAGATCATTTCGACCTCCACGTTGGCATGACCACCCTCTTCCACATGCACCACTTGGCCGCGATCTTCGTATTCCTGAAGAAAATCAGGGTCCATGAAAGTCCCCGTTTCGATCCCCTCGAAAGCGAGTAGCTTGTAGTCCCCCGGCACGATGCTTCGGATTGCGAATCTGCCAAAGCGGTTGCTCACTGACGTCTTGTAGTACTGAGGTTGATTGCGTAGCTTGCCCTCCGGGACCAGCACCACCGAAACTCCGGCTGCGGGCTTGTCACCATTGGACACCGTGCCCTCGATCCACGCGGAAGCAGGGCCAAGAATCAGCTCCAGAGACGGAGTTGCATGGGTTCGACCGATGTTAATGCCGGTTTCTAAGACATCCGATCCTTCACCTGGTCCGAAGTAAAAACCCGCGGGGATAGGAAAGATACTAATGCCGTAGGTTCCTTCGGCAACATGGTGAAAAACAAAAGTGCCATCAGACTTCACGGAAGCATTTGCAATTTCTGGCATCAAACTGGCGAGCGCTCTACTCTCCTGGGGCTCCAGCACTGCGGTCAGCTCGCTAACATCCAGGCTTGTCTTACCTTCAACACGAATGTGACCGCTGACGTCTACTCCTGGACCAACCGAGACCTTAACACCCTCAACATTCACATCCCTGACCTCGACCGACGTTCGCCCCCACATTGCTCTACCTTGCGGTGTGTCACTATTTAGCTCGGCGACCAACACGTAGGCACCCGGAGGAACGCCAGAAAATTCGAACCTGCCCGCGGCATCGGTTGAAGTCTGTCCCGGCGTAAAAATCGTATGCCCTTGATCGCGCAAGAGCGTGACCTCGATTCCTTTGCTCGGCAAGGAAGTGCGGGCATCCACTACTCGTCCCTGGATGTGCATGGTGTGTACCGGGGCATAGCTCAGGTCGATGCCGGCAAGTTCTTCTCCTGGGCGAACCCTAAGTTCGGCGGCGCGGGTGAGGTCGCTGGAACCGGGATAGTAAAGAGGCACGTATGCTTTGTCTGTCCCGGACTTGATCTGCGAGGAATGGGGGCCGGTGGCACGAAGGTAGTATTTCCCCGCAGCAAGGCCTGCTATCCGATACTCGCCACGCGTATTGCTTGAGGCTATGGCCACCTCTTCGAACTCGCGCACACCGTTGCGGTAGGAATACTTCATGGCTCGCAGAGAGGCGCGGGCGAGAGGCATGCCCGCTTCATTGGTGATGTGGCCAGCAATCGCGCCCCCTGGTGTCAAGGAAACCACGAGGTCTTCGATATGCTGACCGGGAGCGAGCGACAGCATTCGCGATCCGAGTTTCGCATGGCCCTG
The DNA here is from genome assembly GCA_035601775.1 of Terriglobales bacterium. Lineage (GTDB taxonomy): Bacteria > Acidobacteriota > Terriglobia > Terriglobales > Acidobacteriaceae > JABDBE01. The sequence goes on from DATNNO010000055.1 coordinate 29,941, forward strand.
GTCCTGATTTGTGTAGCCCTCATGAGAAGCCTGAAGCAGGTACCGACCCGGCGCTAAATCGTCGATCATGAATCGGCCACCGCCATCGGTTCTCTTGGAGGCGGGTTGCGAGTTCGGTCCCCCTCCTGCCGGCACTCTTTGCGCCAAGACTTCAGCCGCTCCGACTGGCTGTCCAGTGACAGAATCTACGACCGTCCCGCCGATGGCACACTTTGTTTGGGAGTCAACGTCGTTCTGCGCGTACGCAGTCGCGGCCAGCGCGATCAGGATTAGCACCAGGATCACCGTCTCACAGGCGTGCCTGCGAAGGCATCGGAAACGGAACTGCAAATCACTGAGCTTCATCGACCTTCCATGCTTCTTCCTCAATTTCGAAGGCAGCTTCCCTGTCTGCTGTGATTGTCTCGACCGTGCGAGTAAGATGGTGTCCAAACGCGCCATTCTGTGCTTCTCGCATCATGGCCCGGTGATGCTCACCAGCGTCTCGTACAGTAAGAGCCTCTCCAAGAACTTGGCTAACAACTCCTGTCGAATCAACAACCGGCTGTGCCAAGTTTCTGGCGCTAGTGACCGTGGCCGAAGGCCCGGTCCGCTGCTATAACAAAACCCATTTTTGCGATGGACTTGGAAGTTGGAGCGCAGGGTACCCGGCGTGAGCCGAGAAACTTGGGCCGCAGTCCACGGTAGACAGCGCACGTGAGCCTAGAAGGTGAGCCGCAGCCCAAACTCGATCTGGCGGGGTGCGCCGAGCGAGTACACTCCTGATCCGACCCCAACGCGGTCCGCGTTACGCCCGGCGGGAGTTGTTCCATTGATCTGTCCCGCGGCTTCCGTGAGCGACGGCCCCATAAGAGCAGGAAATTTGGTTTATCGGCGAGCTAGGCCGAGCAAACTAACCAAGAAGCTGGAGAGAATGATCTGGAACCCCAGCGTGATCGCGGTCGCGGCGGGAATGACAACCCGCAGGGTACTTGAAAAGTCCAGGTTCCCGAAGCCACGCATGCTCCAGGCATAGACAGCGTAGATTGAGCCAGCCAGTCCACCCAGAACAAAGCTTGCTCCGATTGCCAGGCCCTTTTCGAGAGTGAACACACGAAAGAATCGGTTGAGCAGAGCGTCGTCAGGTAGCAGGTGCTCCGTGATCGCGAACGTGCGGGCGAAAACAGCAAAGCAGATCGCCTGAAAACCAATGAGCACAACCATCGCCGCGTAGAGGAGCGTTTGAGCATCGAGGGCGACGCCTCTAACGACTCTTGGACCCGGCAAGAGCCACAACGCGGTTCCCAGCCCAGCTAACATCAGCAAGGCACCGGGATAGAAAAAGAGCCACGTCGGACTGTACAGCAACATGAATCGCAGGGTCCGCCAACCATCGAGCCAAGTCCGCAAATGGGGCCGACGACTGCGGCCACCCGGAGATAAGGTTGTAGGAACTCCACCGACGCGCAGGCCCAACAGTGTGGCTTTGACCACCATCTCAATGGCAAATTCCATGCCGGTTGTGCGCAAGTCCATCCTTAGGATGGCATCCCGATTGAATGCACGAAGCCCGCAGTAGATGTCGCCAGTCGGGCAATGAAAAAAGAGCCGTCCAAACCAACTCAATGCGGGATTGCCTAGGTAACGATGCAAAGGTGGCATGGCCTTACTGGCAATTCCGCCTTCAAAGCGGTTTCCCACTACCAGGTCGAATCCTTCTCGCAACTTCTCAAGGAACCGCGGGATGTGCGCGAAGTCATAGCTATCATCGGCATCACCCATCAATACGTACTTTCCCCTCGCCGCCGCGATTCCGGCGATCAAAGCGCTGCCATACCCCCTCTTGTCAACATTGATCAGCCGAGCGCCCAAACGTTGGGCGATCTCGCAGGAATCATCCGCGCTGCCATTGTCGGCAACAATGATTTCTCCCACGATGTGATGCGCTCTCAGTGCACGTTGAGCTTTCTTGATGCAGGCTTCCAACGTCTCCGACTCGTTGAGACATGGCATCACTACAGATAACTCCAGCGTGGACGTCTCGTCCTGCAGAGTCTGTAGAGGCTTCTGATCTTCTTGCAGATCCGCAATAACTTCGATTGGTTCTCGCATAAGTCCTCAAAAAAAGATCGTTATGTTTTACGAGGCTCGAGAACAAACAACACCTGAGCAACTGGAATTAGTCAGGTACTCCAACTAAGACGAGAAGGAGCAGTTCTTACTTCTCTGCAATGAGCACAACGTATTCGCCCCAAGTAATCTCTTTATCAAACCTCTTGAGGAAGGGCACCAGAAATTCGGGAGTATTGTTTTGAGAGATCATGCCGGTCGTCATTGCGGACAGGCATTTGAGTCCGCTTTCTTCGACCAGCCGTCTTAACATCCGTGCGGAGGAGTTGAGTCCGCCGCGCTCCGCACGTACAGCCAGGGAAAACGCGAACATGACTGGATTCAGCCGGTTGGGCTCTATCAACACCACATATCGGCGAGTGACACGCTTCATCGCGGCGATCACATTCTGGCGATCAGTAACATGGTGCAAGAGGTTCGCCTCAAATACCATGTCGAACGAGCGGTCCGCGAAGGGAAGGTTGGCCGCATTACCACACACTTTCAGCGTATGCTGATTCCGAGCCAAAAGGTGGGTGGAGAAGTCCAGTCCGATAACAAAGTCAGAAATCCGACAAAGATGATGGGTAAAGACGCCGCCTCCGCAACCTACATCCAGAATCCTCGCGTTTGACGGCAACGTGATTTTCTTGAGAACATAGGCGATCTTAGGAAGAGCGTAGGCCATTACAACGGGATGTGTCGGTTCGCGATACCCGACCCCGCTGAAATAATCCAATTGTTTGTCGCGATTTACCCCCATTGCAGCTTCTGCGATCCGCCAGCCAGCAATCTCGGACCGGATAAGTCCCGAGGATACTGCCTGGAGATGGTTTGCGCGGACTTCTTAGCGGGAGCGAGTCTGGAGAATGAAAATCCCGAGGTCCTCTTGCACTCGGCCTTACGGTTTTTCAAGTTCCTCCCAAGAGAAGAGAACTAGGCGTTCCTGCATCACGTAACTGAGAAGGCCTCGTGAACCGAATCCGACCGAAACGTGCTCGCCTTCGACTCGATCCCGAGCTATACGAAAAGCTACGCAATCAAGTGCTACGTCGCGATGGCTGGAGATGCCAATCCTGCAACAAGGTCAAGTCTTGAGGTCCACCACAAGGAATTCCGCAGCCAGTCCGGCGACGATTCAGAGCAGCACTTGATAACTCTTTGCACTGCACGCCACAGCGACCTGCATCACAGGGTACCGCCCGGCGTAAGCCTTTCAGCAAGGTGGGGAGACACTACGAGTTTTGCACGGAGAAAGGAGCAGGAACGAAGAGGCTGAAACGAAGAGAGACGGGCCAGGTCAGGCAGGAGGTAGGGGTTCAACTGGCAGGAGACAGCCGCGGGGAATACATCAAGTGGCAACGCACAATTGCGGTGGAGCATTTAACCGAGAAACCGCCGCTCGGTGCGAGATGCCAAAAGTGGAGCAAGTGGCGATTGCGATGCGAGGCCTCTCGCCCCCGAGGCCTTAATGCTGGCCGCGGATTGAAGACACGGTTTTTCCCATATCGCCTGCGACCTCCTAAGCTTCGATATCAGTGGCTCAACGTAGGGGTCAGGGGACTTTCCAAGAATATGGGGACGACCGAGCAGAAAAGCTGTGGCAAGCCGGCCCGAAAAGAAGGAAAGTAGGTGTATAATCCCTTCCGCTGCGCGGGGTTCCAAATGGAAGTTCGGTATAAGACCCTCGTATCGCGCTGCGGCGTTCTTGCTGTCTGCGCCTTACTGGCACTGTGGATCACCAGTCCGATTGTGGCTACCGGAAGCTGGTATCACGGCAACCAGGCGCCTCTGAATCCCTACCGTCTCTCCCAGTTCTGCAACGCCTTCGCCGCCGGGGTCTGGTACCCGCGGTGGATGCCAGAAATGTTCGGCGGCTACGGCTATCCCACGTTCCTGTTCTACCAGCCGGGATATTTCTTCCTCACGCTGCCGCTCACCTATATCGCCGGGCTGCTCCACGCCTGCGAGGCTGGGATTTTTCTCGCCCTGATGGCCGGTATGTTCGGCGCATACAAGCTCGCCCGGTTGTGGCATGCCCGCTGGCTTTCCCTGTGCTTCGCGGTCGTGTTCATTTTCAGTCATGACATTGCCAGCACTCTGTTCATCCGCAGCGATCTTTCCGAGCTGTACGCGATGCTTGTTTGCCCCTGGAACGCGTATTACCTGCTACGCCTGGCATCGGGGGTACGGTCGCAGGAAGCAGTGTGGCGCGGCGCCTTCGGCTTCACGGCGAGTACGTTCCTTATCATCATCACCCACCCTTTCGTCGCGTTCTGGTGGCTGCCGTTTGCCGCGGGGCTGATGGTGATGCAGACCCTCACTCTCCCTTACGATCGTCGCGTGCTGACCGTGGGGGCAATATGCCTGGCGCTGGCCGTCACGTTGGCTGCGCCGTATTGGTTCACCGTACTTCAACTTAAGCATCAAGTGCACTATGAGTGGGGATTGCTCCCGTTTAATCGCGCATTTGGATTGATGATTGGGAAACCGCCATTTCTCCAGGCGTGGGGCTATGCCTTAGTTGCATTGCTCGGCTTCGCGTTTGCGTGGCGGCATCGCACGATGCGTTATGTCGCGTGCGTGTGCGTGCTCTATTTCTTCATGATGACCGCATGGTCTCGACCGGTGTGGGCTTTTGCCTATCCCGTCCTGCAATATACGCAGTTCAGCTTGCGACTGCTGGCCCCGTTGACGACCATCGTGTATCTCGGCGTCCTTCAGCTCGGCCTTCCGCTCATGCGCTGGCACGGGAAAGACCGGCGTCACGCGCGGCTGTGCGTCGGACTCGCCGTTGCGGCAGCGTGTGGCGTGATGCTGGTGGAAGAGCGGCACTTCCATCTGCTCTGGGCGCTCAATCCGGCGGATCGGCTGCAGCCGTTTGATTATTACCGCGTGATACCGGAGCAAGAGCGAAGCAGCCAGATGACCGCGACGCACAACAACGAATTAACGCCCAGGCTTGCCCAGCCCGACGAACTGCTGAACCGCTATGCGGATGGGATTCCCATCGCGCAGTTCGTCACACCGCCAGACAGGGAGAGCACTCTAATGGAAACCCCTGATTCCACGCCTCATCACATTCGGCTGCGGCTGGACCTGCACGGCGTCGCTGTTGTGCGTCTGAATCAACTCTATTTCCCCGGTTGGAAGATTCTGATGAACGGCCAGGAGGTACGGTGGGCAGCAAGCCTGCCCCGAGCGGAGGAGCGTGACAGGATGGCGCTGCCCTCACCCGATGGTCGCATCCTGCTTGCGTTCCCCCAGCCCGGCGTATATCGGATCGAGGCTTGGTATGACGGCCCACCGGGCTGGCTGGCACGGAATGTAGCCGTTGCAGCGACAAGCACCCTTCTGATCTTATTGTTGTGGCCGGTACTCCGTGTAAAGGAAGGAACCGCACACTAGGGCACGACATTTGGAAGCCAGGAATTCCTGGCAGTTCCGTGAAAGATCAGATGCCAAAGATTGCGGCCGAAAACAATGGTAACCGTCACTTGGAAACGCCCGCTAAAGCCCACGGAAAATTCCCGTCCGTGTCTCCGTTCTGCACCGCACCCGCGAGATAGGTCCCGTAGACCAGTGTCGTCATGTCGGGACTCAGCCCGAAGATTGCCATATCGCGCGAAGTGCCGTTACCGGTGTAGCTACCCTGAAAGGCATCGGTTGTCGTGGGAAAATCCGATGAGGTTGTCGCTACCGTTGCGAAGATCTTGCCACTCGCATCGAAAACAATCCCGCCCGAATGGTCCTCGTAATCCACGCCTGATCCCCCGACGTAAGTAGAAGCGATCAAAATCGTCAAGTCAGAGGACAGTTTCGACAAGGTAGCATCCTTTTGCCCATGGAACATCGTTTGATACGCACCGGAAGTTGTCGGAAAATCGGTGTCGAACGTGTCACCCATGACCACCACGTTACCATTCGCGTCTAGCGCAAGCGCGTCCGCTTCATTAATGTTCTCGTTCGCCACAAACGTCCCGCTGACACCGCCAAGGTAAGTGCCGGCGAGAATTTGAGTACCGTCGAACTTGATCTTAGCCACGTACTCGGAAGATGCGCGGCTGTCAGGCGGCGATTTGAACGTAGTTTGGTAACCGGGCGTACCGTTCGGGAACAGGTCCGCAGAGCTCGTCATGCCGGCGACATACACGTTGCCACTACCATCGACGGCTATGCCGCCGTCGGCGCCTTCCGTCTCATTCTGGCTGGATCCACCCAGATAGCTTGCCCACAGGAAATCGGAGCCGTCCGCTTTCATCGCAACCACGACCCCCTGTCTGGGTGGGTTCTGTGAGCTACGATTGGTTGTCTGGAAAGCGCCTGCCGTCGTCGGAAAATCGGTCGAACCTGATTCGCCCCCTGCGTATACATTGCCAGCGGCGTCCAGCGCGCACCTTCCACGAATTCCTTCTCCCGTGCTCAATCCGCCGAAGCTGGTGAACCAGAGCAGGGCCGAACCATCGCCTTTGATTCTTGCGATATAGCCGGTGTCCTGATTCGCGGGCACCTGCCCGATCTTCGTCCACGGAACCCCGTCGATCGCGTTCTGACCCGGAATGCTGTTCATTCGGCCGCACACGGCAAGGTTGCCATCTGAGTCCAGCCCTGCGATGCCATAGACTGTCTCCTCCCCCTGTGCGCCATCCGTGCCCAAGTAGCTGCACCATTCCTCGGTTCCAGTAGATGTGAAGCGGCAGATCACAGCGTCGTCGGGGCCACCCGCATGCACTGGCTGGAAAACGCCCGGGGTGACCGGGAAATCGGTGTCGGGACTGGTACGTCCGCCAACAAAGATGTCTCCGCTAGCAGGATCCATCCAGACCTCCCGCAGTTGAGTGACTCCTACGCCGCTGTTTCCACCGCCCAAATATGTGGAGAAGGTTAACGCCGTTGAACTGTCTCCGTTAAGCGTCAAAATCGAGAATGCTCCGTTTTCCTTGGGGCAGTTATAGCAGGAGGTGCCGTTGGTGACCGGGTAGCTGGCCGAACTCGTGTTGCCGACGATATAGAGCTGCACCGAGGCACCACCGGAGCTAATGGTTATGCTCAGCGGCTTGCTTGCTATCTGTTGCGGAGAAGAGGAGTCGGAGACCTGAACCGTAAAGTTGAACTGACCGCTTTGACTCGGCACGCCTGAAATCGTTCCCGAGCTGCTTGCCAAAGTCAGCCCTGGCGGCAATAGGCCAGAAACAATGCTCCACGTGTGCGGCAATGTTCCGCCTGAGGCAGCCAAAGTAGCCAAATAAGCAGAACCCGTGTTGCCGTTGGGAAGCGAAGGAGTAGTGATCGTCAGCGTCGAGGCGCTTATGCTGATGGAAAACGGCTTCGTCGCGTTCTGCATCGGCGAAGAAGAGTCCGTCACCTGCACGGTAAAGTTGGACTGGCCGGCGCTGGTCGGAGTACCGCTGATCGTCCCGTTCTTGCTCAAGCTCAGACCTGCGGGCACTGCCCCCGACGCCGTCCACGAGTACGGAATCGTGCCACCCGTAGCCGTCAGCGTGGTCGAGTACGCGGTGCCCACGGTACCGCTGGGCAGCGCCGCCGTGCTGATTACCACTCCATTCTGCTGATTCACGCTGATGGAAAAAGATGCTTGCGCCGTCTGCGGCGGTGTCGAAGAGTCGGAAACCTGCACCATAAAGCTGAACTGGCCGGCGGCAGTCGGCGTGCCGCTGATCACGCCGGTCGCGCTGGATAGGGACAATCCCGACGGCAGTGCACCAGATACCACGGTCAAGCTATACGGCGCTGCGCCGCCCGTAACCTTCAAAGTTGCCGAGTAGGCAGATCCCACGGCCGTACTGGGCAAACCGCTCACCGAGAATTGCACCGGCGCAGGGTTGTTGGTGCTTTTCGCGCTCGAGCTCGAGATTCCGTTGCAGCCAGTACTAAAGGCTAGAGCGAGCACCATCAAGACAAGAAACGGGAAAAGAATCAGGCGGGTGCGAACAGGGATAGACAGAGAATTCATAGCTGTGGGACTCCGAGTCCACACACCACTCTAGCGACCCGAACCTTACGATAGAAGGTAACTCTGGTACATCCGATACCGAACCCTGGAGTCTGATGCCATTCGCGAATAAGGACTAGTCCCCAGGGTCCGGCTCAAGGCTCTCGGCTATCACCCTGCGACGCGCCTGGAGGAAGGCCTGACCCGGTTCGGGCTTGGTATCGCTCGACAGCGGCGAAACGCCTCACTTGATCATCTGACTGTTCGAAGCTGGGCACTTCTGGAGGAAGCAAGCCGTCGGCGCTTGGTTTGCCTACGCTCTGATATTCAAATCCCAGCGCCGCCATCTTGGCGCCATCCAGAAGATTGCGGCCATCCACGACCAGAGGCCGCAACATCAAGTCTCGGACACGTTGCCAATCCAACGCTTTGAACTCCGCCCACTCGGTGACGATTAAGAGCGCGTCGGCATTGTCAGCAACCTCGTACGGGTCCGCGCAGTAACGAATCGAAGGGAACAATGGTTTAGTCTTTTCCATCGCCTGAGGATCATAGACCTGGAGCTGGACACGTTCCTGTTGCAGCTTGCGAATAATCTCCATCGCGGGCGCAAACCGAATGTCATCCGTGTTGGGCTTAAAGGCCAGTCCCAGGATGCCAATGCACTTGTCTTTCAGTACCCAGAGCCCATGGCGAACCTTAGCCAGGAAGGAGTCGATGCGCCGCTTGTTAATGAATTCCGCATCTTTCAACAAACCAACGTCTACTCCCGCTTTTTCACCCAGCCGGATGAACGCTTGAATGTCCTTGGGCAAACAGAATCCCCCGAACCCAAGACCTGGGCGAAGGAAGTCGTGCCCGATTCGCGGGTCCAATCCCATAGCGTGCAGCACCTCCTGCACATCCGCACCCATGTTTTCACAGATGTCCGCGATCAGATTCGCGTAGGAGATTTTGAGTGCAAGGAAAGAGTTGCAGGAATGCTTGATCAACTCCGCGCTGTTGATGCTGGTCGCCACTAACGCTGGGGTCCGCTCGGGCGGGCAATTTCCGTCGTGGATGGCGCAAGTTAGGCTGCGCTCGATGATCGGCCGATAAATCTCCCGAAGCTGTGCCTCGGCGCGCTCGTCGTCTACACCGATGACGATGCGGTCGGGATGCAAAAAGTCCAAGACCGCAGTTCCTTCCCGTAGGAATTCGGGATTGGAGGCAACGGTGAAACTGTAGCCCGAGTTACGAGAATAAATGGCCAGCGCACGTTTCAGCTTTTGGCCGGTTTGCATTGGCACCGTGCTTTTTTCGATCACTAACTTGGTCTGGCGAGACTCTGCGGCAATCAGGCGGGCGCAGTTGTCAATGGCGCTCAGGTCCGCATCGCCGTCTTCGAGGGGCGGCGTGCCGACACAGATGAAGACGGCATCGCCGAACCTTATGGCCTCTCCCAGGTCACCGGTAAACCTTAGCTGGCGGCTATGCATATTTCGCGCAACGATTTCGCCAAGGTGAGGTTCATATATTGGCAATGCACCTCGCTGCAAGGTCTGAATCTTGCACAGATCGTTGTCGGTGCACGTCACCTCATGGCCAATCTCGGCGAGACAGGCTCCGGTGACAAGGCCTACATAACCGCACCCAAGAATTGAAACCTTCAAACAACACCTCCTGTTATCGCAGTGTCAGGGCCGACCATGCTCGCCGGTATTGAGCGGCGCTGTGCAACTCATTATGGCGGAAAAGTTAGTTTTTGGCTCCGGACAACGGTTCTTGCTGCTCTTGACTCTCAGTCCGATCGGAATCACTCAGGATCCAATCCTGGATCTGCGCCGCAACTAGAGTGTTGGCCTTTCCATTCGGGTGATCGTCGAGGGGCGTCACCCACAACGTGCTCTCCGGACCGTGATTGCGCAGACCATCGATCAGGTCCAGCACCGGGGCATGCTCGGCTGCCAGCACGTCCTTGATCTTCTGGTGGGCTGCGGTGAACGGATAGTTGTCGTTGATCTGATGCAGTTCCGGAAGGATCGCCACCAGGAGCTTCGTGTTTTCCCTTTTCGTGGTGGAGGCCAGGTCGATGAGAGCAGCTTTGCATGCCTGAAAACCAGGACGATTGTCGTCGTACAAAGACGAGTAATATTTGTTCCAGTCTGGCCGCGTGCCGATTCGTCTCAGAACACCATCGAACCGGTTCACCGAGAAGGCGATCAGGTAGGAGCTATCGACAAGAAAACCTTTGTGCTCGACCGGCACTGGCTCCGGGTCGTTGATGAAATATACCAGAACCACTAGATCGGGACGGAAAGCGCGTCCGCGGGTCTTAAAATAGGTCACTTCTTGGACGGTGTCGTAGTTGCCCACACCAGCATTGAGCACCTCAACATGGTCATATCCCGGTATGTGCTTAGCGTTCAAGTTCCGCTCCAGGATCTTCGCGGTTGTTTCGTTCAAGGGGACGCCCCAACCGAAAGTAGTCGAATCGCCCAGCAGCATGATGCGATACACTCCGGCAGGCTTGGTTAGCGAATATTCGTAGTCGCGCAGCCCCTGTGAATTGATCCGCACATCCACACCCATCAGAAATGCGTGACCATTCGGCTGGTGCGCGAAGCTCAACTTCGGGTTTGGAACGGGGCGCTTGAGCTGGACGGCATATTTCCACATCTCCATGGAGAAGTCTTTGCTGTGATAGAAGGATACGCGTAGCATGCCTTCAAGAAGCAGTGCGACAAAGAACAAGGCTAAGACTAGCAATGCCAACCTGCTTGTTAGCTTCTCCATGCCCGTAGCTTCCGGCTGCCGACGAGACGGAACTACTTGGTTCTCGTGCTCGAGTTTCAGGCTGGAATCAGGTTTCACTTCAGTTTGAGTATAGCTTTCCATTCGGGTTCTCCGAGATTAGTCAGCTTCGCGGCCTAGCTTCCGCGTGGTGAATAGTCATGGGGGCGACGCTCATGCTCGGGCCGATCAGCGCGGCCGATAGATCTCAACGGCGCCAATCTTGTCCACGAGGGAATAATTGTTGTTCAGGGCAGCGCGGAATGCCTGCAGTTCGGGCGATGTCAGATGCTTATCAAATATCCAGGCAGACGTGACGACCAAGCTGACTGCGCGCGCCGATACTGCGCCGGTGATAGCGCTTTTAGATGCGACGTGGTATCGCGACCTCTTCTCGGGACTGATTCTGTCAGCGATGTAGTAGGCAAAGTGGTTCTCGGCACCGGGAAAGTATCGCCTGCCAGATTCAAAAACATAGCCGGGCCAAAACGAAAGCACAATATCGTCAGCAGCGGTATTCGCTTCGACGGTCTTTGTAATTCTCCGATAGGAGGAAAGCTGCGACTCCGGGGCCCCTGCGTACTCGACGGCACCCCTATTGATGTCATGCAAGAAAAGGAACGGAGCCAGCACGGCAGAAAAAACCATCCACTTTGTCCCGGCTCGAAAAGTTACGCGCAAGCCTTCCGCGACAAAGGGTATCAAGAACGGGACGAGCGGGCTTTCAAAATATTGGTCTGCAGGTGGAAACGGAAGGAAGGCCGTCACTGTGTACACGACGAGCATGAGCAACGCAAGCTGGAAGTATTGATAATCCTCGCTGGTGTGGGGCGCATCCGGATTCCTTCGCAGCTTCAGCAAGCTGACTGCACCAACACCAGCTAACCCCACCTCCGCCGTGAGATAAACCGAGAACACGAGAATCGCGATTGTGAAGGCGTACACGTGGGCGGCGTGCCTGACGGTTGTTGGGTCGGTCAGCAAGCGGTGGTACTGGACATTGTTAAAAACAAAAGCACGCGAATCGCGTAAAAAGCTAAATATGATTGGCAGCAGGCCACACGTAGCTCCTGCGAGAAACGTCGCGGTCTTTGGATACGGCAGTCTTGAGATCCGCCATTCGCTCTTCAGCAACCACAGCAAGACAAAAGGAATCAGCGGGGCATAGAGCAAGCGTGCGGACGCACAGGCTCCCAGGGCGAGGCCGGCGACGAAGTACCACCTGAATCGCTCCGAGTGTAAGGCGAGGTAGAGACAAATGGTGGCGAGAGACATCAGGAGGTTCGATACCGCAAAAGTCTTCACTACCACGTTCCACGACACCCAGTCAGGATTCAGAAGGACAACAGCAAAAGTACCAAGCGCTACCTTCCCGGGGAGTCTCTTCACAGAAATCAAGCTCACGCCCCACAGGAAAACCGCGATCGCTCCACATGCCACTGACAGAAACCGCATCGACATCAGGGAGCGTGGATGAATCGCCCAGACCCAACTGTAGATGTAGGGCAGCAGGGGTCCCTGGGGATAAGAGAAGTCTCGATATGGAGTCTTGCCCTCCCAAACCAGCCTTGCCGCGGTGCTGTAGTACCCTTCGTCACCGTCAATTGGGCGCACTTGCGCGTAATATACGAGTCCAGCGAGGTAGGCGAGGGACGCTAGGGTAATAACCGCGAGAAGTGTCTTCCGCTTCATGTGACGGGGTTGATTTTCGCGCGCTGATTGTGCGGGACTGATTCCAGAACCGCGATCTTCTGGGCTCAGAACAGCGAGTGTTCCCTTAATGTTTTCTGTTGACGTCACACAGCATCCAGGATTTTGTTTCGCCTGCGGCTAAGTCTTGCGCCTGCAACCGACCAGCCAAGAGTCTCGAAGGTTGACCGGGATTACGATCCTGCTCAAGAATCGGGGCGACGGCAATCGAAGAAATCTTGGTAGATAGCGATGCAAACGCGCCCAAAGATAATCTGCGGTAAAAAACCAGCTTGGACGGCGCAATAGAACGGGCCGGAGTCCTGCTTGATCTAAGGCGAAGAGTAGGGTGAGTTTGTTGAAATACCCGATGTGAGCGACGCGGAAGTGCCACCAGCTCCAACCCAGAATGCGAGCAGCAACCGAGTTCACATCGGGAGTTACTATGATTGCTATCCCACCCTCCGCCAGACTGCCGGCAATATTTCGCAGAAGTTCCATGGGGTCGGAGACATGCTCGATGACATCGATGAGCGTGATGATGTCAAACTCGCCACGCGCGGCGGAATGGGGAAACGTGCCGAGGTGGACGGGCAGACTACGCTCCCGCGCGACCCTGTGAAGCCAAGCAGAAGGCTCGACTCCCTCAGCTTGATAACCCATCTGAATGGCCTGTTCGATCAGCATGCCGCTCCCTGCGCCCACGTCGAGCAAGCGGCCCTCAAGCTGAACCTTCTGGACCACTTCTAGAATCTTCCGCGCTTGCAGGCTTCTTTCCTGGCGCCCCGCTTCATAACCAGCATCTTCGAGGTTTTCGTAAAACTGCACAACCTCCGGCAGATCTGAGCACTGCAGGAATTCGCAACTTCTGCAGCGATAAATTGCTCCAGTCATACCGTAGTGACTGTCGGTGATTGAAAAGGAATTGCTCTCCAACCTGCCCTCGATGTTTGAAGGCTTCACCAGTTGTAGCTTTTCCAACCCGCAAAGCCGGCAGCAAGGGCTATCAGTCGTCCTCGAAGTCCGCAGATGGGCCACGGAGCTCGGCACGTCGCTCAATCGGCTGGGGTAGTGACTCTCAGTGCTCACGGATGGATCTCTCGCGCGGCGGAGTGCCTGCTTCTGCCGCCGGGGACGCGGCACTAGTCGGCAGGTAGATATATTGGTCGTCAAGTACTGACGCGACCCGGTAGCGCTCACTGAGAGCGGCAAGAAAACCCGGCCCGAAGATGTCGTTTTGATACCATGTTTTCCCAGCCGCCGTCTGAGCATCCTTGGTGAGCACCACAGCGCTGAACGCCTGCTTCTGCAGTCCCTCAAAGAGGGTGTCGGCAAAATGGGGAATGTGCTGCCCAACCACCCGGAACATAAAAGGATCCATGACATACGGTCGCTGCCCGGCTAGCACGGGAAGCAGCGGATTTTCCGCCAGGATTGGTTTGTGGCTGTCTAATATAAGCGCGATTGCCCTTTCGAACCGGCGTGGCGGGTAAACTCGGTCCTCAGCTTGCAGCAGATGCACAACGGGGATTGCTGCCAGCAGCGTGGCCAACGCAAACGAGTACGTACCCACCTGCTTCAGAACGGGAGCACCTTTGTCGGCGAGCCACGCCGCAATAACAATCACACTAGCCACCTGCAGGTCCAGCAAGTGATTCCAACTGGTTCCAGGTGAGCCAAAAATAAACGCCGTCACCGCGATCGTGGTGATGAAAAACAGCACAGATAAACTTTGCGCTTTCCTGTTTGGCAGAACTATCAAAGCGAGGAAAAAGAACAAGAGCAGCCCGGGATCATCTCGAACCGCTACGCTTAACATGTGAAACGGGCCAAGCAGCGTCCGAATTGGACTTGTGCCAGCGGACGCGCAAGATTTGAAGATGGTCACGATACGGCCATGACTCGCGAAAAACATGCCGGCCGCGACCACCAGGTAGCCGCAGGCCGTCTCGGCAGCCAGTTCCCAAGCCTTTCCGGAAAAGCCTGCAAGAATCAACCAAAAGAAAGCGGCGGCAAACCCGAAAGCTGTCGTGACCTTAGTGGACCAAGCCAATGTGAACAGAGCCGAAGCTAGGGAGATCCTCGAACGGGTAAGTCTTGGATGGCTGATCGTCGCCAAGCCGCAAATGTTAAGCGCACAAGCTAGCCCATCGTCATGAATGCTTAACAAAGATAATTGCACCGATCCGGCAGCCAAAACTGCTCCGGCTGAGCAAGCGGCGAACCATGGCTCCGCACCCAATCCTTTCATCAAGCAGTACGTTCCGACCAATAGTAAAGCGATAGCTGCAGCGGAAAGCAAATAACCGCTCAGCAGCACGGGAACGCCGAGCTTCAGCAGGAGAGCGTACAAGACGAAAAACAATGGAAAATAACGAGTCCCGCCGTATCCTACGGGGCTCAGCAATGGACGATAAAACAGACCGTCTTTCAGATCCGTCGCCAAAGCCAGCCAAACACCGTTTGTGGGAGTCAGATACCGGGCATTCCACCAGCACACTCCCGCGCGTATCGCTGCCACGACCACGACCAGTGTGACCGTGGCACACAAGAAAATTTGCAGGCGTCGATTGAAGCTGGTGGAAGTTGGCGAGTACATTTCGCACTCCGCACGCTCGTCGGGTGTGCCGGTGGTCATGGTGAGGATGATCTTAGAATCGACGGACAATATACACCACCGAACTGCCTAACCCGGGTTTTTCCCACCGAGTACTCCCGATTCTGTGCTTAAATCCTGTTAGCGCACTTCCATGCAACTGGCCCGAAAAAACCTGACGCCAAAGTCCGACAAGACAACTGGTAGTTTCGCGGCCGTTCTCATTGTTCTTGCCGTCATCGGCATGATCCGAATCGTTTCCACCTACTCCATTTTCAGTCAGACGACGGATGAGCCTGCCCACCTGGCGACCGGCATGGAATGGCTGCAACGGGGAACGTATACCCTCGAGCCGCTACATCCGCCGCTGGCAAGGATCGCAGTTGCCCTGGGACCTTATCTTTCCGGTCTCAGGTTAACCGGCGAAGGACACATATGGGTGGAAGGAAACGAAATCCTGATGGCACGCGGGCAACACATGCACAATCTCGCATTGGCGCGATCGGGCGTACTTCCCTTTTTCTTGCTCGCGACTTTCCTGGTCTGGTATTGGAGCCGGGCTAGATACGGCAATTGGCCTTCGCTCGTCGGCACGTTGCTCTTCACGACTTCGCCCGTTGTTTTGGCTCATGCCGGCCTTGCCACGACGGACATGGCCGTCACCGCTACATTCACCGCGGCCCTGCTCGCCTTGGTTAACCTGCTGGAGCGAGCGAGCTACCTTCGATCTGCCATTTTCGGGATTGCCGTGGGCCTTGCTGTTCTTTCGAAATTCAGTGTTTTGGTTTTCTTGCCGGTTTCTGGTTTGGCTCTCCTGGCATGCCGATGGTTGCTGCGAAGCCATCACAAAGAAAAGCTTGCGGGAGCCGACGCGTTCCGATGGGGTCGAGGTCTTGCCGTTACAGCCCTGCTGAGTTTTCTTGTTGTCTGGGCTGGGTACCGCTTTTCGGTCAGCTCAATTACCGACCCAGCGGCAAGGCCGCATCCTACGATTGATCGTTTCGCCGGCACAACCGGCGCTCTTCATGACTTCGCCTATTCCGTGGCCGAGTCTCGCTGGATCCCAGCGCCGGGGCTCTTCCGGGGTGTCGCACAGCTCCGCCAAAAAAACGCCACCGGCGCCAAGGCTTACTTATTCGGCAATGTGCGGCAGACGGGCTGGTGGTATTTTTTTCCTGTGGCTTTGGCGGTGAAGACTACAATTCCTTTCCTGGTTCTTATCGGTGTGGGCACTCTTTCCCTTGCAAGAACTGCATGGGTTCAGAGAGATTGGGTGATGGCGGCACCCGTAGCCGCAGCCCTCGCGCTTTTACTGGTTTGTATGACCAGCCAAATCAACATCGGCGTCCGCCACATTCTTCCCATCTATCCTTTGGTCGCGATCATCGGAGGAGTTGGCGCCTGCAGTTTGTGGAACAGTGTCAAGGCAAAGTATGCCGGCCCCGCACTCCTCCTAGTTCTTCTATCTTGGCATCTCGTATCATCCGTCCGAACCCATCCCGATTACCTGGCATATTTCAACGAGTTCGCGGGCCATCATCCGGAGAGAATTCTGGTTGATAGCGATTTGGATTGGGGACAAGATTTGCTTCGCTTGTCCGCGGTGTTGCAGCAAAAGCATATTGAAAACGTGTCGATTGCGTATGCAGGCAGCCCGGACTTGGATTTACACCAGTTTGCTATACCTGCCTTCCGGGAACTTAGCCCTCATCAGCCAACCACGGGTTGGATTGCCATCAGTGTGCTGCGCCTGAAAGCCGGGGGATTCGGCTTACCCAGCGACAGTTTTTCCTGGCTTGAGGCTTACAAACCTGTATGCCTGGTTGGCCGATCTATCTTACTGTACCATGTGCCGGAGTCTACCCAAAGAGAAATGACATCGCGAGCCTCCAACGGAATGATTGGCTGCGGCGAATGACTCGTCTTCAGCAGATGATTCTCTATTAGGAAATTTTTTGAGAGCTTTCGCAACTCGGATGTAGCATAGCCGTCAAGTCTTGCCCGTTCCCCGGGGCTGGCAGAGCAAGAAAAATCCTGACCCGATGAGCGACGGCCCCATAAGGGCAGGAAATTTGGTTTATCGGCGAGCGAGGCTGAACAAACTAACCAAGAAGCGGGAGAGAATGATTTGGAACCCCAGCGTGATCGCGGTCGCGGCGGGAATGACAACCCGCAGGGTACTTGAAAGTCCAGGTTCCCGAAGCCACGCATGCTCCAGGCATAGACAGCGTAGATTGAGCTAGCCAGTCCACCCAGAACAAAGCTTGCTCCGATTGCCAGGCCCTTTTCGAGAGTGAACACGCGAAAGAATCGGTTGAGCAGAGCGTCGTCAGGTAGCAGGTGCTCCGTGATCGCGAACGTGCGGGCGAAGATAGCAAAGGAGATTGCCTGAAAACCGGCACCGACAGTGCAACAGCTTCGTCATGATCGTCCCCTTTAAGACCAAAGCCATCCTAAGCGTCCGGCGCAAAATGTCAACGAGGTTTTCCGCCCTACATTGGCAACGAACGCAGAACGATTAGAGATAAATCACGAAGCCCGGCTACTCAACCGACACACTCATCGTGTCCCTACAGCGCGCCCTCTTCCGGAAGTTGTGCGATTTTCAAGGTCCGCGTGTGCTTGCCGCAGGATCCCCGCCCCGGGCATTAGGTCTTCTTTCTTCAAAAACTCGGCGATTGCAGCGGTCGCTCGCTGTTTGCCCTCGAGGGTCAGGTGGCTGCGGTCGGGTACGAAGCAGTTGTTGTCCAGGTACGGATAGAGATCCAAGAAGGGTATCTTAAACTCGGACATTAGAGCGGCCAAGGTGCGCTGCGGTTTGAGAACGTAGCCGGCATCACGAGCAAGATAGTCTTTTCGATATTGCTCGCCAAACGGAACCGAAATCAGAAAGACGCGAAAGTGGTATTGCTTGCCTAATTCTGACATTTCACCCATTTGATCTCGAATCATCTGCCACGGTGCATCCTGCCAGGCGGTGCTGTAGTCGGGGCGGTAGTCGAAGTCGAAGCCCTTGCTTTCGTACATCTCTACTGCGCGGCCGGCCAGTGTAGTTTTTCCTCGGAGCCATCGCAAGAAAAGACTGCGCCGCGCCGTGCGCAGCAGCCAACTCTTTGACGCGTTTGCCGCTTCCGGAGTAGGTTCCCAGAACGATGTATCCGGCATGAGATGGCCATTGACAACATTCAGATTATTCTCAAACTTATGCACATCATTCAGAGAGAAAACAACTCCCACCAAATCCGGCTGCAGTGGGAGACCGATTTTTTTCAAATAAACGAGTTCCTGATAGTTGGTGTAGCCAGGGACTCCGGTGTTGATCCATTCACTGGGAGCGAGCGCTGAATCTTGATTCATGGCTGCTTCCAGGCCACCCACGATGCTGTCGGTTCCACCGATGAGAGAATCGCCTAGTACAACTACACGAAACCCTTTCTCTTTCGGTTTAGGCAAGGGTACCTTGATGGGCCGGTACATGAGGTCCGCATCGTAAACAATCCAATTCGGCTGCGACATCCGGCGGTCCACTGATCGTGTGTGAATCGCCTTTGCAGTCTGGAAACCAGCTTCTACCAGTACAAAAAGTATTGCGAAGGCGAACAGAGTCGAAGCACACCCCAGGAACAGTGTACGAGCAGTCTGAGATGGTGCGCGCCCGTTTAATGACGTGACCACTTGTTTGCTGGCGGAAGACATATGTTTGGCTGAGCCGGGTCAGTTTGGTGAGGCGGGTTCCTGCATTGACAAGAAGTAATTGTTGATGGCGGCGGCGGCGATCTTGTGCCCTTCCGGGGACCAGTGTGCGTCGTCAGGATAGTAAGGCACCTCACCTCGCTTTACCGCGTCTACCAGATTGGGCGTCAGATCCACGTATCCGATGTCGGGAGAAATCGATGCCACCGCTTTCCGCAGACGCTCCGGCAGGTCGTTGACCGCCCAGTTGCGGCATTCGGATGCGTCAGGAAATGAGCAGAAATCATGAAACACCCGGAACTTGTCGGGCGCGAACACTAAGACCAAACGGGCCCCCTGCTCTCTCGATAGTTTATTCGCCTCGGCAACGATGTGAGCCGTCTCGTCGATGGCGCTGAAGTCCTTTGCTGTGAGAGGCCCGGCCGGGGAAAGGAAATACATCGAAACGTGGTTGCCGTTCGATCTCTCAACAACTCCAGAGCGCTTTATGCCGGCCGGCTTGGAGCCGAATAAAAGTAGAAGCGTCTTATAAGCGGTTCGGGTAAATGAACGCATGTAGAGGGATTGCCACCAGCCCGGCGGATTGCGCATCGCGGCGTCGTACCACACGACGTCGCTGAGATCGCTGGCTTCGGAAAATACCCAGAGCACGGTCTCGGGGTGCAGCGGTAATCCAAAGCGCTTTAACGATGCCAGCTCTTGCTGCGGCCCGTAAGCAGATTGTCCAAGATTGGCCACGACCTTGCCTTCGACGCGCCCTAGAAGAGAGGTCATCAACTGCGGAGTGGGGACAGTGATTCCTTCCACCATCGAGTCTCCAGCGACGACGATGCCCGCCTTCTGGAGATCCTGATCATTGCGACAGCCGTTTTTGTCGTACTTGGCATCCCAGCGGAAGAGCGTCATATCAGATGGCGGAAGCTGATATACAGCCGTAATGTCTCCCCCCCGGCGCTCACCTGCGTATCTCGCGTGCGGATGCTTGATGTACAGCAGCTCCGGGTCATAGTCGATGGTGGCGTAGTAGCCGCGTAGAGGCCCGATGACTGCCTTGTAGTCCACGACATTGAGCAGAGCCGGAAGCTCGATCAGGAACAGCACAAGAACAGGAGACGCAACTACGAGCAGAAGCCGACGCAAGACTGCAGATTTCAACAAATTCACCGGCGGTTCCAATACCAGCTCCGATTTAGTGGACATTATCAAAAAGCACTCTTTGGCGAGAGATCGCCGTTCTACGCGAGACGTTCAACATAGGTGAAGGCGAATTGGTTGGGTTGATGAAACCGGCTTCTGCTTTGTAAGCAACGAGACGCGGCCTTAGCCATTTGTGTGCAATCGGCAGCCGCTCTTTACACTACGGCGTTGGCAAGGAATTCCTGGTCTTCTAGTGCGTCGCGCGTCTTGTCCGACCTTTCTGCTTTCACGCGCAGCAAGGACGCCACAGCGCGATACGAAGGTCTTGCAAATGCTGTCATTCATAGTTGGCGCCGACAAGTTGGTTGCTTCGCCGAGTTCGCGTTGATTCCAGGTAGTCGTTGATCGCCTCGATCGCAATCTTGTGGCCCTCCGGCGACCAATGATCGTCGTCAGGATAGTAGGGCAGCGCGCCGTTCTTGGTGTCCTCGGCACGCCTGGGAGTCAGAATCCAGACATCCGATGTCCGAGGAGATCGACGCCACGGATTTCTTGAGCCGCTACGACAGGTCGTTGAAGACCCAGTTGCCGCACTCAGACTATTTGGGAAACTGGCAGTAATGACGAAAAATCCGGTACTTCGTAGGCACGAATACAAACATGAAACGCGCATTTTGAGCCGCGGAGAGTTTGTACGCAGCTGCAATCGTACTGACGGTCTCGCCAAGTGCGCTGAACTCTTGTTCGCACAGAGACGGCAAATGATAGGCAAAATACACGGTAACGTTCTTCCCGCTAGAGGCCTGAAAGGTTGCAGATCGCTTCACGCCGGGTGGTTTCGCGAACTAGATAAGCGGGCAGTAGGATTCGAGAACGTATGGTGCTGCTTCGTTTTTCGGGTTCCGCAGCATTCATGGGAGTTCTTGGCGTACGAGCGAAATCATTCGCTAGCGTGCGTCGAGTCATTCGGGTTGCACACGCCCCTGGAGAACGCCCACTGTTTCATTCTTCACGAGGCGCTTCAATTCCCTAGCGATGATCTCGGCGGCGTATGCATGCGCGCGGATCAGGGTGGCTATCTCCGGGGATGATCCAGGTAGGCCACTTTGCAGGAGGGTTATCGCCAACCCGGATCACGTCTACGCCGAGCCGCCAGGGGAACTCGTGCTCTCAGCTCCCGGCCAGGCAAAGATTTGTGCTTGCGTTGCACATCATAAGGTCAGGACTCAAGATTCCCAGGCTCGGTTGCGGCGCCAGGTGAGAACCGTGTTCACGCCGTAATTCCACACCGAACTGATCGCCACACCCCCGAGCCCCGCGAGATACCAGGGCACGTGAGAATGAAGCAGGAATTCGGCGAAACTGATGTTAATTAATGCACCCAGCGAACAAGCCAGATAGAAAGTGAGCAGCCCGGTCGCCAGCCGCCAGCCGCGGAGCCGGCGGTCACGGAATGTCACCAAATTGTTCAGCAGGAAGTTGAAGGTCATGGCCACGATCGTAGCCGAGGCTTGCGACACCGCGAAATCCACTCGTCCCGCGTAATACAGCAGCCCCAAGATACAAAGATGAACCACAAGGCCAAGCGAGCCGACCAGCACAAAAAGCACAAATCGCGTAGGAACAAATCTGCCGATAACCTTGTCGAGCAGCAGATAGAGATATTCCAATTCCACGTTGACATCGAGCTTGCTCTCGCCTCGCTGGCGGTTGCGGAAATGGTAGGGCACCTCGGCCAGCCGCACATGACCCGAGCTCGAAGCTAGCAGATCGACCAGTATCTTGAAACCCCTACCGGTCAAGCGATGAACCACGCGGCGAATGTAATTACGATCGACGAGGAAGAACCCGCTCATCGCATCGGTGACGTCACAATGGCAGACCAGCTTGCTGAGCTTCATTCCCAAATTGCTCAACCAAACCCGCTGCGGCGCAAATTCTCCCATGCCGCCGCCCGGAACATTGCGGCTCGCCACCACGACATCCAGATGCTCTGATTTCATGCGCTCAAGCATGCTGGGCAAAATTGTTTCGTCGTGCTGCAGATCCGCGTCCATTACGGCAACGTAAGGAGCAGGCGTCGCCATCATGCCCTCGATGCAAGCAGAAGAGAGACCACGCCGGCCGATGCGCTCAAGAATGCGGATGCGCCGGTCCGTAGCCGCCAGGCCACGGATATACTCGGAGGTTCCGTCAGGTGAGTTGTCATCAACGAAAATCGCTTCCCATTCAATTCCTGCCAGCGCCTGGGTCAGAGCAGCCAGCAGCAGCGGAATGTTTTCGCGTTCGTTGCGCGTCGGGATCACGACCGCCAATTCGATGGGTCGGCGGGAGGACCGCCATTCAAGGTTTGGAAGTGTCTCGGTCAGAGTTTCCATGGTAGCTGCCAACCTGTCAGATTCGCCAGCGCTCGGGAAAGGAATGCGCGTCTCGGAGCTTAGTGGCCTTTTCCGTCAGTTCCTTGGGAGGAATCGCCTCGGAGATTTGGGTCGCTTTCGCTACGCGCGTCCTTATTCGGCACATAGACAAACTCTCCATTCAGTACTGACGCCAGCCGATAATTCGCATTCAAGGCAGACAAAAATCCCGGTCCGAAGTGCTCTTGCTCGTACCACGCGCGTCCCTCGTCGGTCCTCGGATCACGCATAAAGAGCACCACACCACCGAAGGCCTGGCTGCGCAACTTCTCAAGCAGCGGCTCACCAAAACCGGGGACATGCTCCCATACGACCCGCAACATGAAGGGATCCGTCACATACGGTTGCTGCCCGGCGAGCACAGGAACAGTTGGATTCTCGGCCAAGATGGGTTTCTCCGAGTTGCCGATGAGTGAAATAGCTCTCTCGAAACGATGCGGAGGGATCATCCGATCCTCAACCTTGAGCTTGTGCGCCACCGGCACTGCCGCCAGGAGAGTGGCTATCGCAAGGCCGTAGATTCCGAAGTCTTTTTGCCGCGGCGAGTTTGCAATCCAGGCAGCAAACAAAATTACCGCAGCCACCTGCAGGTCGAGCAGATGGTTGAAATTGGCGCCTGGGGAACCAAAAATCACCGCTGTGGCTGCGGCCGTCGCGATGAAGAACAACCACGGCAAGCTGCGCGCGGACATCGCCGGCAGAACCAAAAGGGCAAGCAATAGAAACAAGAGCAGGCCGGGATCCTCTCGACCTGCAATGTTTAACATATGGAACGGACCAACCGCGGTGCGAATCAGATTCGCGCCGCCCCATGCGCAAGCTTCGAATATTTTCAGAATGCGGCCCTGGCTCAAGAAAAACATCGCGGCCGTCACCGCCAGACATCCGCAGGCAGTCTCCACAGCCAATTGCCAAGCTCTGCGTGAGTGCCCGCTCAACAACAACCACAAGAATGCGGCAGCAAGACCGAAGAGCGTTGTGAGCTTGGTAGACCAGGCCAGCGTGAACAGGAGCGAAGCGAAAATAATTCTCGAGTGGCCTGGTCGGCGGTCGCAGCTTACCGCCACGCCACACACGTTGAGGGCGCTCGCCAGCCCATCCGCACGCGTGGTCAACAGGGACAACTGGACCGAGTACGCAGCCAGGACTGTGCCGGCCGAGCATGCGGCCAACCAAGGCTCCGCGCCCAATTTCCTCACCAAGTAAAAGGTTCCAACCAGGAGCAAGGAGATTGCCGCGGCAGACAGGAGATAGCCGCTAAGAAGTAATGGAACCCCTAGCTTCAACAAACCTGCGTACAGGACAAAATACAAAGGCGAATAACGCGTGCCGCCATATCCGCTGGGACCGTACAACGGACGATAAAACACGCCGTCCTTCAGATCCGCAGCTAATGCAACCCACGCGCCAGCTGCGTGATCCACGTATCGGTCAGTCCTCCAGCACACCCACGCACGCATCATCGCAATTAGCACGATGAGCGCAACAGTGGCAATCAGGAAAACCTTGAGACGCAGTTTTTTCTGGTCGGAGGAGGCCGCCACTTCCATGCTGCGCTCTGCCTTGAGGTCCAATGTTGCTGAGCCCATCGTCATTTCCCGGATTTCACCGACCGCCATTCGCGAGCTTCTGAGGCTTCAGGTCGAAATAGTTAGGAGTGCAGATCCCGCAGAGCGACTATAGGTATCACCCTATGCCGTCGTAGTCAGGGTGACTGGAGAGCGGTTCGGTATTGCCGAGAGCAGGTAGCAGACCACGGCGATCGCCAGCAGATAGTTGAATCCGACAATGAGAGAGAGCGATTCGCACAGGCCACCCAAGATAGCCCCTGCGATGTTGGATCCGAAATCGATGTCCGGCTGAGAACTGTCCCGAAAAAGTGTGCCGAATACAATGCCGGCAAAGAAGATTGGAACAAAGACCACCGCGCAGGAAACCGCCACTTTTTCCCAGCCCGGCAACGCCAGGAACTTGCTCATCGGCACGACGATGTTGACAGCCAGCGACGTCATCAGGAGCACGTAATAAGGCCACAGTTTCCTAGGCTTCAACACCAGCACGTACACATTGCTCGCCAGAATCATCAGCAGAATGGCAAAGAAGACAACCGAATTGACAAGCCAGGTTGAGCCAAACAGCAAAGCCATGTGTACGACGCTTTTTGTTTCTATAAGCATGAATCCGGTGCCCAGGAAGAACATCCGCCAGTTGGGCCGCACGCGGCGTACTGGAGAGAACATGTAGATCATCGCCAGCGAGAGCCCGCCGATCAACAGTATGCTCCTCAGATTAAGGCCCGGGACGATTTTCCCGCGCAGGTACAGGAACGGCCAATCATCGCTGGGCAATTGATTGATGCCGGTAGTATCCAGCGTGGACGGAGCGATTCTGTTCCAATCAGAAGCCCTCA
Source organism: Terriglobales bacterium (assembly GCA_035601775.1). GTDB lineage: Bacteria > Acidobacteriota > Terriglobia > Terriglobales > Acidobacteriaceae > JABDBE01. The sequence continues at coordinate 54,696 of DATNNO010000055.1, forward strand.
GGCCAGCTCTCGCAGGTGGCTGGGGTCCGAAACCGTTGAGCGCTGCGTTAACGGATGGTTTCGTATTCGCCCAAAAGGACTGATGTTGCTCGAACTGCTGGCCTATCGCCGCCAAAGCAGGGGAATTCGCACCCGACAAAATCATATCCAGTCGGCCGAACTCTTGGTCCTCAGGGCGAATAGCAGCGGCGTATGGTAGCGATATCACTATCGGTTTCGAGCCGAACGTTTCCTCTGCCATCCTCGCGATCCGGCCCACAATCCATCCTTGGCGAAAGAAGTTATACACCGCAAACACACCGCCTGGCCGCAGCCGTGCCGCAACATCCTGGAACGCATCCTTGGTAAAGAGAAAGCTCTCCAAGCGGAGACTGGAATAGCTGGAATGAAGTACCAGCGAGTCGACGAGAGCGTAGACCACGAGGTCGTACTTCTGGTCAGTCTTGCGGAGGAAACTGCGCCCATCGTCAATGTGGACAGTAACCCGGGGATCCTGGTACGGGTGATTGGCATGCTGGGCACGGCCGAGCCTTTGGATCGCTGGGTCAATCTCGACCGCGTCCACATGTTTGGCCCCGTTCGCGAGCGCGGCACTCACGTCGTTTCCCGAACCCGCACCGATGATCAATACATTTTCAAAAGGTGGGCCGCCGGCATCACGGTTCAGCAGGTACGGCAGGCTGTATGCCGGTCCGCTTTCCTGGGTTTGTACCATTACTTGATGGGCAATATTGTTGGTGTTGATCGATTTTGATTCCGGCGTGTAGACAATCTTATAGTAAGGAGACCAGATCAGACTGCGGTCATGATAGTCGCTGCTCTGATACGGCGACCGGATCGAGATGTTATAACTCAGAAAACCCGTGAGAATGACGACGGCCAGACCGCAGTAGAGCTGTAGGAGCGTCCGTCGCTTTAGGAAGTAAAGCCAAAGTAGCACTACGACGGTAAACCAGAGCATGGGTGTTGCCCATAAGTAAGAAGACAACGCGAAAACAGCGATGCCAGCCAGGCTGCCAACGATGTTGCTGATGTACGCCCGTAGCCGGTCCTGCGCTTGGTTGAACGCAACTCCCATAACCTGCCCGAGGCCCACGAAGACGAACGCGATCAACACAAAGAAAACTGCTGCCAGCAACTCAAGCGGGACGACGAACTTTGATAGATCAGTGGCTCGGTACTCAGTGCCAAAATACACCTGTTGAGGCGACCCTTGCCCACCCACGCTGACTAGCACCTGGCCATAGAGACCATGGACCCGCAGCATTCCGTAGGCCAGCACTACGGCCAGCAAAAATAGCGGCATCACCCTCTGCAGCCAGTCCTGACTCCTCGACGCTGACAAACATCCGACCGACATTCCAAGAAACGTCGCAAGCAGGACGATGTTGGTGAAAAACGTAAGATATACGACCATGCTTCCGAACCAGCGGATACAAGCCAACTCGAAAAAGAGGATCAGGAAACTGACCAGAAACAGGTCTAGGTACGGACGCCGGCTCTCAGCCTCCGTAGCGTTGTGTGCAGTTGTCATGACCTTGCTCTTTCTCTCCAAAGGTCCAGATTGAATGATGGTCGCCATTCTTTACTCCGATACCGATAAACAGAGCTGTTTATTTATTGAGGTAGTTGTTCGTCGCTTCGGCGGCGATTTCCTGGCCCTCAGGTGTCCAGTGATCGTCATCCGAATAGTAGGGAGCGGTGCCTTTTCCAACGGCATCAACAAGGTTGGGCGTAAGATCAAGATATCCGATTTGCGGAGAAATCGCTTCCACCGCTTTCTCCAGACGGTCGGGCAAATCGTTCAGCACCCATTCACTACAGTCGGATTCCCGCGGAAACTGGCAGAAGCTGTGATAGACGCGGAACTTCGTCGGTATGAACACAAAAATCAGATGTACTCCCTGGGCCTCGCAGAGTTTGCTCGCAGTGGCAATCGTCCGGGTTGTATCGTCAAGGGCCCCGACGTCTTCCTTGGTAAAAGGTAGAGAAGAATACAGAAAATACACTGTGAGTTTGTTGCCATCGGAAGTTTGCATAACTCCAGAATGTTTTATTCCCGAAGGTCTAAGAGCGGGCCTCAAGCGGAAATAGACCTGTGCAAGAGCATTGCTCGTAAACGAGCGCTCCCAGGACTTCGTCCAGTAACTAGGCGGCTTATGCGTCCCCATGGTGACGTTCCGATAGTGAATCGCGTCCTTCAAGTCATTGCCTTCGTAGAACATCCACAGCACAGTGCGCGGATGCAGTGGCAACGCATAGCGCTTCAAAACAGCTAGTTCCTCAAGCGGTCCATAACCGTATTGTCCAAGGTTCGCAACCACCTTGCTCTCGAGATGTGCCAGACGAGAGGTCATTAGCTGCGCAGTGGAGATCGTTGTTTCCTCAACGAAAGAATCTCCGATTACAGCTAAGTCAGCGCTTTTCAGATCGAGCTCGTTGCGAAAGCCGTTCTGATCGTAGTTCACGTTCCATCGGTAGAGTGTCGTGGCCGCCGGCGGAAGTTTAAAGTTGGCCGCAATGTTGCCGCCTCGCGCCTCGCCGCTGAAGTGAGAATGAGTAGGATGGATGTGCAGTAACTCCGGATCGCCTTTGTTGGTGGCAAGAAACACGTCCATCGCAGCCGGCCCGACGAGCCGGCTGTAGTTGACAAGGTTGAGAGCAGCAGGAAATTCAATCAGGCACAGACCGAAAAGCAGAGATAACGGTATGAGTAGGAACCGGCGGGCTTTTTCAGAATTCAAAGCGCTAGTGGGGCGGAGTACTTCTTGCACGGATTCAGTCTTACTCGCCACTGCGCGGGAGCTCATTGCAACAACCTTAGGCAAGCTGAAGCAAACCGCCAGACACTAAACGCCGTCCCAGGGAATCGTCGGAGTGAAGATTTTGTGCAACACCGGGAGATTGACGAACAAAAGAATGGTCATTGCAACAGTGCACGCAACGACTGCCGCCATGAGCGCTGGCTCCCGGTACAGCCCCTCGGGGCGCTGCGCAGCGCTGTCAGTTTTGAAGGCGAGTGAGAAGTAAACCGCCATCACAAGAGCCACCAGCGGAAAGGCGAGGGTCAGTTCGATTCGGTACCGCATGATGAAAGCGCCGAAGAACAACATAGCGTGCGAACCGTAAAACATGATCGCAACCAGGAGCCGCCGCTCGTTGTAGAAGCCAAACGATTTCCGGTAGCTTGCGCTTCGGTGATGATCGCCAATATCACGAAACTCAGCGAATCGCTTGATAGCCATAAAGTAGCAACCAACCATCCAATAGCTCAGCAGGAGCGAAGCTGGAGCGATCAAGGTCGTACCGGTGAGATACCAACCGGCCAGCATCCGCAGAGGGTTATTGACCCCCTCCGAAAGAACGTCGAGGTAAGGCACATCTTTGCTGCGGATGGGAGGAATGTTGTAAATGCATCCCATGACCCAGAGTACAAGAAGTGTAAGCACAAACTGCCGTGAAATGTGCAGGCCGAGCATCAGCCCGGCCGCCATTGACACAATCCATTGCACATAGCCCAAAGCGATACTGACTCTTCCCGCTGGTACGGGACGGTTACGCTTGGTGGGATGGATCCGGTCAAAGGGAGCGTCTAAAATTTCATTGATTACGTAATTGCTCGAGGCAATAAGGCAGATCGCGAGCATCCCAAAGGCAAAGTTAGTCCATGACCAGGAGAGCAGTTTCGCTCGATCAACCGAGAGCGCCACGACGATCCCTGGCAGTACGAAAACGTTCTTCACCCAGTGGTCGATGCGGGCAATTTGGATGTGGCCCAGGAGCGAAGGGCGTGGAAAAGGCGACAGGATGGCGCGACCTGGCTCGGCGACCGTTCCCGCCCATTGGTCCGTCTTCACAGCTTCAGCGACGTGAGAATCTTCCAAGTGTGCTGCCCCGGTGGATTTCTAACCTGGCCTTCAACTACGCGGGATCAAGAACTGCGAGAGCTGGTCGACGGCATGCGTTTTGTCCAGGATGAAATGCCGGACTCCAGCCCGAGCGGCCGCAATTGCATCGACCTCAGGCCGATCGCCGATGTAAATTGCCTCGTCATTTCGTACGCCGAGCCGTTGAAGAGTTACTTCGAGGCCGGTCGGATCTGGCTTAAAGCGCTGGATTTCCGGATCCTGTGCCGTCACTACAACATCGAAAAACTCTGCCATGCCGAGGGCTACCAGTTTTCGATCAGCTGGGTAATCAGAGTACACAGCCAATTGCAAGCCGTATCTTTTCGCTTCTCTCAGAAACTCTATGATGCCCTTCCGGACCGCCCTCGCCACAGCAGGAAGCGGTTCCTGCTCCATCCAGCGCGCCACAGAGGATGAGATGATGTCCACATGCGCTCCCACCTGCTTGGCAGCCAGCAGAAGCTGCGCACTCGCGATGTCGTCTGATTCATGGCCAGTCGTGCGCAACACTTCTTGTGCATTCCGGTAGGCTTGAAGTGCCCTAAATATGAACAAACCTTGGACCGGACTCGTCAAGTGGGTCCGCACTAAACGGGAAAGCATTGCCCTGCGTACCGGTGCTTGTTCGTACAGGGTTCCATCGACGTCGAAAATGAGGGCTTTCAAACGCCCGCCGTCTGCCGGACAGTCGAGTGAGGTTCTGCCTTTCAATTGCGAAGTGCCAAGGTGATCGTTGATCGCCAGAGTGAAAGGGACTTGTCCGAGTAAACTGCCACCGGCTTTCAATCTCCCAGACTGCCCTTGGCAAACACCCGCCTGGGCGACGCCTGAGTCTCGGGGACGGCGCGGGGGATGTGCTTGAAGCGGTAAGCGACGATCATTGCGATCATACGCACCCCCAGCCGGAATGCCTTCCAGAAGGTGCCTGTAATTTTCGATGTTCCCGTGCGCGGCCCGTAGTGGACAGGGATCTCGACGCAGTCCAGGCGGGAGCGAATGGCCAGGATCATCAGCTCCGGTGAGAAATGGCTGCGCCCGACGGTAAACATAGGGATCAAGTGCCGCAGAGCCTCGCGGCGGAACAGCTTGTAGGTGCAACCCACATCGGTCAGGCAGGGACCGTTGTGCACGTATTCGAGCAGTTTGCCCACCGCCCAATTCCCATATCGCAAGAACGGCCCCATATTTGAACCTTCCCAGATGCACGACTTGGAGGTGCGGCTGCCGATCACGACATCGAAATCCTCGGCGTATACGAGAAACTTGCGGACATCCTCGGCCCGGAAGGTGACGTCGGATTCCACGATAATGACGTAATCGGAGGCAGAGGACCGGAGCGCGGTTTGGCAGGCGTAGCCATAGCCTCTGCGTTCTTCCCGAACCACGGTCGCACCCGCCGCAGCAGCAAGCTCGGCAGTCTTGTCGCTGCTGTTGTTGTTGGCGACGATGACCTCGTCGACCTCGGGCAAGCTCACAAACGAACGGACGACCGTCGCAATACCCTTTTCCTCGTTGTAGGCGGGCATCACTACGCTGACAGTTTTGTTGTTGTACATAGTTTTCTCCAGGAGGGAGGCATTTCCCGCTCGACCTCGATGTTGTCGAAAGGCTCTCCCTCTCGGGCTCCGACCTTCTTCACCCACTCCGCCATGCTCCCTAACCCTTCCGCGAGCGTGACACTGGCGCTGGTACCAAACACTTCTCTGGACTTGCTGTGGTCGCTGAACGCGTGCAGAACCTCCTCTCGGGCGGGGAGGTGCACCACACCTGTGTGCTTTCCGATGGCCAGTTGGACCTGCTCGGCCAGATAGTTCACTGAGTAAGGAATGTCGGCTCCGACATTGAAAGTCTGGTTATAAGCAGCAGGACTCGACACGGATGCTGCAATCACAGGGGCCACATCCGCGACATGACTGAAAGCCCGAGTCTGAGTCCCGTCGCCAAAGATCGTGCAGGGCAATCCCTGCAGGATCTGATTCATGAAGATGCCGATCACATTGCGATAGGGATCGCCGATATTCTGCCGCTCACCATAAACATTGTGCGGACGGAAGATGATGTAGTCGATCCCGAACATGCGCCTGGCTGCCTGCAAATCGAGTTCAACCGCATACTTCGAAATGCCGTAGGGATCTTCGGGCTGGGGCGTCATCGATTCGTGCATCGGAGTCTGCCCGGCGCCGTAAACGGCAATGCTGGAAGTGAATACGAAGCAGCGGCAGCGGTGGCGGATGGCGTTATTGAGCACGTTCATGCTGCCCACGAGGTTGTTCGTGTAGTTGTAATTCCGGATGAAATGGCTCAACCCTTCGGCGGCGTAGGCGGCCAAGTGGTACACGTAGTCAATGCGGTGGGTGGAGAAAACTTCATCGAGCAGTTCAGCATCGGTGATTGATCCTTCGATCAGCGTTGCCGCCGGATTTACGTTGTCCCGAAATCCGCCCGAAAGGTCGTCCAGCACCAAGACCCGGTGTCCCAGTTCAAGGAGAGAGTCCACCACATGGCTTCCTATGAAGCCAGCCCCGCCAGTCACCAGTGAAGTGGCATCGCGGTACTTTTTCGGAACAATCGGTTCGTAATTCATTTCACCCCTTCCTTCAGCGAACGATGGTCTGCAAGGCGGCCTTGATCGCAAACAGAGTGTAGATCTGGCTTATTACGATTGGAGCAAACGTCGCCGCTATGAATCTCCCGGAAAGACCACCAGCCCCAAGAATGACCAATGCCATCAGCGCCCACGACCAGTGCGGCGCGTAAAGAAAAAGCTCATCTCCCCAAATGTTGTGAAACACGGCGTTGAACAGAACCCATCCGAGAGGTAACCACACATAGACTCTGGTTCGCCCATCCTGAAGTCCTCTAAAGGCGCATGTTAGAAGAAGAATAAGCCATGCAATCGCACCTATAGCTTGGAGACCGAAGTAGTAACTTAGGTGTAATGGTTCATGCGCCGGCTCATAGCTGACCATATCCCATCCTGGCCATCGCAGCACGCGTGGGGTGGGACCAACTGCGGGGCACACTATGGCATATAGGGCGTAAACCCCTGCTCTTAGCGGATCGTGAAGCAAACGAAGATTCAAATACTTGCTCACGAAGTAATGGATCGTCGAACTCCTTGTGTAGAGAAATAGACTCGCTCCCAGCCCGACCGGAATCGCAGCTACGGCCACGGCTATTCTTGCTCGCACCGACTTAAGGGAGTACTGAAACATAGAGGCCAGGGGGAACGCCGCGTTCGTGATAGTCGTGCCTCCGCAGAGCACCAGCAGAACCGCCAGAACGATGGTCATGCTCTGCGTGCTTGCGACTAGAAACGGAACGACGAAGGTGATCGAGAGTAATCCATTCGAGATTCCGAAATGTTCGGGAAGAGCCGCGGTGCTGTTGGATGTGAACAGCAGATAGATCGTGAAGAGTAAGACGCAATGCGTAAGCGCGATTCCATTGCGGAGTGCTAAGAAAGCGAGAAATCCCACTCCGCTTCCAGCAATGAGAGCAACGAAAAGTCTCGCAGCCAACAGCCCTGCGTAGTCTAAAGGCAGAAATGTTCCCAGCAAGTGCTGAAGTGCACGACATGGACGGCGCCAGAGAGGGACTTCTAAGGGGTGAACCAAATGCTCAGGGGACTGTGCGTCGCCTATCATTCTGTCGACCCAGAGATTAGTGTCGGAGTTGAAAAGGACGTTTTGCCGCTTCGTCATCACTGAGCCTGGCGTGACGCGCATCCATCCCGACAGAAATACAAACCAAACCACGGCGCACAGACCAAAACAGGCCGCTAGGGCAAGCTTGTTTGTTGTGGCCACGCGCGTGGGGCCAGTATCGGCGACAGCAAAAGTGTGCTGCTCAGCGGTGGTCACGTTCATCGTGGAGGCATCTCTAGGCACAGTTGCGAGAAGAAAACTATCATCTCAATCCATATCGGACGAAAGATACTCGGCAGGAAGAAGCGGAGCCACAGAAGCTGTGCCTCTGTGACCTTTCACACGAACAGGGGATGGCGGTATTCGTGGAGGTTCGGCATAAGCCGGACGCCGGATTTCCGCTTTCGCAGTCGTTCCCTCTTCCCGTTTTTCCTCGTGATATTCGGGTTCGGTGTTGATGGCCCAGAGGTCGTGCTTGGCGCCCAGGATGTTTTGCACGGCGCAGGAGGCCGTCATCATGGAATGGTCCTGATTGTTGTATTTATGCATCCCATTACGACCGACAAGTTGGAGATTGGGTAAGGCGGTTTCCAGATAGCGACGGATAGTTGCCACTTGCTTCGTCCAACCATTGTCATACATTGGGTAGGCCTTGGGCATGCGCACGACGGCGCCGTCCTCGACCTCTTCTGGCCTTACCAGTCCGAGGTCTCCGATTTCCCGCTTTGCCAGTTCAATCAATTTCTCATCAGGGCTTGACCACAGATCGTCGTTCTCAAAGACAAAGTACTCCATCCCGAGGCAAGTCTTGTTCGCATCCGGCACCATACGTGGGGACCAGTTCTTGAAGTTCTGGATTCGTCCTACCCGAACGTTAGGTTCGTGGATGTAGATCCAATTGTCGGGCATCACTTCTTTGCGATTCACGATCAGGCTGACGATCAGGAAATCGCGATACCGCAGTCGGTTAGCCGCCCTCCGGACCTCTTCCGGAGCGGGCGGATCGAGTACATTAATCAGTTCGCGTATGGGCATAGAACTGATGAAATCCGTAGCGGTGAACCGTTCGGGGCCATGTTGACTGCGGGTCTCGAGACAGATCACCCGCTTGCCGTCGTGAACGATCCGAGTAACCGGCCGTTCCAGTAGTACGGGGTAACCGCACTGCCGAAGGCGTTCCGTCATCATCTCCCACATCTGACCCGGACCGCGCTCCGGATAGTGGAAGCTGTTGATGAGTGTCTTGACCTTCGTCCTCTTCTGCTTGAATAGAGCATTGCGCACCGCTGTCGTCAGCGACAGTCCCTGGATTCGCTGTGCCGCCCATTCCGCCCGAATTTCCGTGCACGGAACGCCCCAAACTTTCTCCGTGTAGGTCTTGAAAAAGATTTCGTATAGTCGCTTGCCAAATCGGTTGGATACCCATTGCTCCAGATTCTGTTCGTTGTGGTAATAGAAGAGCCGCGACCGCAGATAGCTGAGAACGATGCGGATGGTATCGATGAGCCCAAGACCCAAAAATGCATTCTTCGCCTTCAGCGGGTAATAGAAAAACTTCTTACGATAGTAGATACGTGAAAGACGCGGACGTGCCAGGAACTTGTCGCCCAGGACTTCATGCCAAATTTCGTTCACCTCATCCCACTTGGAGAAAAAGCGGTGCCCCCCGATGTCAAACAGATAGCCCTTGTAATTCACCGTTCGAGAAATGCCGCCGACCGTCTTGTCGGCTTCTAGAACCACGGCCGGGACATTATGCTTCGACAGTTCATATGCCGCGGTCAAGCCAGCAGGGCCAGCGCCAATGATGGCAACACTTCGTTGCTCTGCAGTGATCGTCATGAAATATTCCTCTGGTGTCACTTTTTAGTGCGACCCAAGTGAATTTCTTGGTGGCGAGGCAAGAAGACTAAGTTGCTGTTGAACAAAGCTGGAATGCCGCGTTGGTAAGCCTGGCTCAAAATCAAACGGACGGGGAAGTTAGTGTTTGGTGCGGTGAATCTTGAACGTCTGGTCTGCTACTGTGATACTTCCGTATGACTGCTGCCCTTGGCTATACGGCGCGATGGAGTAGGAGATCGACCCCGGGCCGTGGCCAGACTTTCCGGCGGTGATTGTTATCCATGAGCGATTGCTCGTAGCCTTCCAGCCGCACTCCTGCGTGGTAGTCACAGAAATTGTTCCTTTCCCGCCGTTTGGTCCGAATCTTGCTTCCGGCGGAGTCAATGTAATGTCGCAGGTTCCTATGACTGTGATAAATGCATCTTCCGGCCCGCCGCCGAATGTTGACTGCAGCGGACGTGCAGTAGGGAAGTTAGTGGATGAGGTTGTTCCTGTGAGGTATGCCTTCGCTAGCGGGTCGACGGCTAGTTGCCTGGCAAAGTCTGTGCCGCCGCCGCCCAGGTAAGTGGAGAAAACCAAAGCTGTTCCTGTTGCGTTGATTTTCGTAACGAACGCATCATAACCACCTGCGTTGCTACTCTGAATGGGATTCACTGTGGGGAAATCAGTCGAAGACGTGAGGCCGGCGATGTATACATTGCCGAGCCGATCAAGCGCAATATCCCACGCTTCGTCGTCGCCGGTGCCACCGATGTAGGTAGAGTAGATGAGAGCGGACCCGGAGGAATTGAGACTGGCGGCCCAGGCATCGCTGAGGCCGCCGCCATAGTTTGACTGGATAGCGTTCAGGATGGGGAAATTGAGTGACGCAGTGCTGCCGGTGAGGTGAAGATTGCCGGCCTTGTCCACCTTGGCGCCGCGCACGATGTCTCCCCCCGAGCCTCCGATATAGGTTGCGTAGATCAGGCTTCCGGTTGGGTCCAGCTTGCTCACCCAACCATCGGTTTCCCCACCAGAGACGCTCTGGAACGCATTTTTCACCGGGAAATTGATTGAACCAGTGTCGCCAAAAGCGTAGAGGTTCCCGCTGCGGTCGATCGCGATTCCGTTGTCGTAATCATACCCGCTACCGCCAATGTAGGTGGAGTAAACCAAGGCGGACCCTCCAGAGGCGATTTTGGCCGCAAACGCATCGATACCACCCCCTCCGTATGTGGGCTGCTCCGCGTTCAGTGTCGGGAAATCCAATGAGGCCGTGCTTCCAGTGACGTATGCGTTGGCCTGCCCATCGACTTCAATAGCGTGGGAGTAGTCAAGTGCGCTGCCGCCCAGGTAAGTGGAATAGACCAAGGCGTTAGCACTGCTATTAAGTTCCAAGACAAAGCTGTCGCCGGAACCGTGGTAGGTCGGCTGAATGGGATTCTTCGTGGGAAAATCCGCAGCGGCGGTCAGGCCCACGAGGTATACGTTCTTGTTGCTGTCGACCGCAACGCCGCCGCAAACCGCCTTGTCGCTTGTGCCCGAAATGTACGTTGAAAAGATCACTGTACCAGAAGAGTTGAGTTTGACAACGTACGCCGCAGTTCCGCTGCCGTCGAGAACCGGAGTACCCGGAAATGGAATACCGGGAAAGTTTGTAGAGCCGGTTTTGCCACAGAAATATGTATTACGCGCCGCGTCGAGCTTGATACTACTGCCGCTGTCGTCGCCGTTACCGCCAAAGTACGTCGAGAATATCAAAACAGGATCGATGACCAGCGGCCGGCGGTTGTCATACGCGGAGAGTTCAACTCCTATGCGGTGCCGCCCACGATCGACATATCGTGCTTCGATACGTCTCTTTCCGCTCGGCAGATTCTGGTACACGACGGGCCTCATCTGGCGCATTTGTGCGGAGCCCACCGTCACGACGAGGTCGCCCGCTTGATCAATCTGAATCCGATCCGCACCTTCAATCGCGAAAACAATCTTTCGAGCATCGGCTTGCGGGGTGAGTACAAAGTCATATTCCAATTGCTGGTGGTTGCCGTAATACGCGACGTCAACTCCCGGGTAGACATCGCGATACTCGACTCGTGCGTAATGCGGAATGTCGGTTTGCCAAGAGCGGGGGTTACTTCCGACAAAGTAGTTGCTTTTCCCTGTCTGCAGGCCGAGTGCTTTTGCAGGCGCGTGCGGATTCGCTTGCAACAGCCGCATCCGCACGGTTCTAGTTGGCGCGGGAGAGGGAGCTTTCACGGTTGTGGTCATGAGTTGCAAGTCGGCCTCGTTTGGGGAAAGCAAAACCGTATAGCCCAGCCCATGAGAAATGAAATCGATCGCTGGTGCGGCCTGCCCACGGTTCGGTTCGAAGCTCTGCGACACAATGGAATAAATCTGTCGTGCTTTTTCAGGCGCCTGTGCATAACCTGTGCTCGAAAGTACACCAAGCCAGAGAACCATCAATAGCCAGTAACCACGACCGCCCCGAAGGTCCAGCATGCTCTGGTGTCGAGAGCAATTGCCGGACCACTCTGCAAGATCACCGTGAGCGAGTTTGGTTTATTACTCGGCGGTTCGTTACCCCCTCGCAATTGTTTGAAATCGACCTACTTCTGCAAAGTACGTTGATCCGAGCAGCCACCAGACCCTGGAAGCAAGTCGCAACTGAGGAGTAAGAGAATGCAAATCCTGTGCATCTGATTGCACAACTATTAGTGCAACGTGCTGCAAACTCTTTCACCCCTGGGTGATCTCCATGCAACCAAGTGCGTCTCTTCATATTCTCGCGTAGAAGCCCTCGGGCTGCCGGCGCATGCGTCTAATGAAACGCCGCGCGGCGATGTAGGCTGCGAACTTGGTGGTAAACAGCATTCGAAAGCTTGCCGGGTGGCGCACATAGTGGGCATCGGCGCGCGGAAGCGCAAAGGGATCTGCATCGGGCTCCACCACGCCTGCGGCCGTAGCACATGCAGCCCGGTAATTCCCCAATACAAGAGCGCGCAGCGTCGGACTCCAACGGCCGTAGGGATATGCGAAGAACTCCACCTGACACGCGGTGTGCTCTTCGATCTGAGTCTTGCTACCGAAAATTTCTTGCTCTGCCTCTTCGAGTGACAAAGTAGTAAGGTCTGAGTGGTTGATTCCGTGTGCTCCGATCTTGAATCCGTCCTGTACAAGCTCAGTGACTTGCTTCCAATCGAGCAGGGCTTCCCTGCTGACCCATGCAGGTTGACTAGGCCAGCAATTCGACTTGCCGCAGTAGCCGGTCGGCAAGAAAACTGTGGCTGGAAGTCGCAAGCGCCTTAGCACGGGCGCAGCGGAGGAATAGAAATCGCGAAAGCCATCGTCGAACGTCAAAACAACGGCACGCTCCGGCAGAGGCCTGCGCCCGGGCAGTGCTGCCACGATCTCGCCAAGCGGCACCACGCGAACATTGGCCTTGAGCCACTCCATCTGCTCGGTAAATAGGCTCAGAGAGACTTTCAAAGGAGAATCTCCCTCGGAGATCGAATGGTACGTCAGAATAACGGGGTATTGGGCTGCATCCATGAGTTCAGATGGGACTTCACGCACGAGTGCCGCGGGTGCGCGGAAGAAGGAGCCACCGAGCGCGAGGATCTTTTGCAGAAACACGGGGAAAAAAGGAAACGGCGAAACGACAGACGGGTTCAATCTCGGCGTCTCAGGCTATCGCAACTTTGTTGTACACCGCGCCCAGAACTACGCCGCTCAAGAAGCCCACGACGAACGCATAAGAGAATCCGATGATACTCCCCAGGAAGGTAACCCGATAGCCGGGGAAGAAATTTGACAGCAGAACCAGATGCGCCCCCACATGCGGACCACCTTTCAGCACGAGGAAGTTGGTTACCAAGAACAGTCCCACTCCCGACAAGAAGCCCAGGACGATGCCCAGGAGTTTTGAGTTCAGCAATATGACTGCCTTTTCGATCTGTTCTTCTTCAGGTTCCATGGACTGAACGCTTCTCCTACAGATGATCGAGGAAATCCGAGTACTGTTCCATTTCTGCCCGCGACCGGATCACGGTCAGCCACATCCACACTGCGGCATTACGCACCAGCGCAAACCCGTACCCCAGTACGAAACCGATCACCCATCCCCAAAGAAAGCCGATCAGAGCACCCAGCCACGAGATGGAATACCCCCAGAAGAACTGAGCCAATAGATAAAGTTTTATGTTGGGATATCCGCGGTGAATGACCAAGGCCAAGGTGGCTGCGCAAATTAGACCTCCTACTACCACACCGCATGCAATCCCCAGCGCGCTGCGATGCAGCGGGGCAAATACCCGCAATAAGGGGCGATCGACAGTGTTGTCCTCTGGCACGGGCAATGCGGCTCCTGCCGATGTTATGCAGATTTGGACTGGTACGCGCAATTCTACTCCCTCGCGTGAAGTTTCAATAGGTAAGGGTGAACACTCGGTGGAAGCTCAGATTTGGTTATGCTGCCGGCACGGCTGACAGTTGCAAGGAGCGTCGTGAAGGCTCGTGCCATGGAACTAGTCCTAACTTCCTCCGTGCCGTATCCTCAAGCACTCGGAAATATGCGTCCAAGTGAGCGCTCTCCGTCCACTTCTCCTGAAAAGCCTGGTAGCCGCGGTCGCCCATCGCCCGTCGTAGTATTGGATTGGAGCGCAACTGCTCCATTGCCGACAGCAAATCGTCAGGACTGCGGTACAAAAAACCGCCCTGACTTTGTTCGACGATCTCCGTGAGACCGCCCTGATCGCGGGCTATTACCGGGGTCCGCTGTACGTAGCTCTCAACCACAATCATCCCCAGCGTTTCATAGCAGACGGAAGGCACCAGCAGGGCAATTGCATGCCGGTAAAAATCGCGGAGTCGATCCTGCGGGAGCGAACCAAGAAAGTGCACGTTCGCCATACCTTCCGCCTGCCGCCGCAGCTCCTTTTCATAGGTTCCCGTACCTGCGACCAGCAGGTCGGCATTTTCATACCCGCGGAACACTGGCAAAAGTGTGTCCACGCCTTTAATCTTCTCGAGCCGTCCGACAAAAAGGAAATACGGACGCGGGTGGGGGGAGGGTGCCTCCGACGATGAACTCGGGCTTCCATCTGGCACGAAGTGGGGGACGACTTCCATCGGTGGCTTGAATCCGCGTTCCTGATGGATCCGGCGCGTGAAATCGGTTGGCGCTATGAAGGTATCGACGGAGCGGACGCACTCCTCCAGCAGATGCGTGTATCTCCACCATTGCGGCGGGCGCTTGAATTTGAGCGTGCAACGAAAACACTCCGGCTTGTCGCAAATACGCTCGTTGTTCTTCCATAGCACATGCATGGGGCAAACCAGCCAGTGTTCGTGCGTGGTGTAGAGCTTGATGAAATCGTGATAGTCCGGCTCTAACTGCAAGACCTTCGGACCAAGCAGCGAAACGTTGTGGTAATGGATGACGTCGAATTTCTTGCTGTAGAAGACTTCCAGGATACGATCCGTTTTAGGCCAGGCAGACCCAATCTGCTGGGCCAGGAGCGGGGAAACAAATCCCAAACCGCTCCGCAAGCTGTGCACTGTAACATTGGGATGATTCGGGAACTGCTGGTCGGGGTCCTGCCCTCCCATCAGTTGATAACTATCCAAGCAATGAATTACATCCACTTCGTGGCCGCGGTTTGCCAACGCGTTTGCGAGGCGATAGAGATAGACGGCGTCCCCACCGAAACTGTACGGCGGATAGAAGATCGACAGAAAGCAGAACCTAAGCGGACGCGCCATTTTGCGCAACCTCATGGAAAACGGAAAGTAGCTGTCGTGCGGAGTTCTTCCACGACAAACGCCCCGCCCCGTCAAGAGCCGCTTCGCGCATGCGCTCGCGCAAGGGTGCGTCCGTCAGAACCCGCTCAATGGAGCGTAGCCAGCCCGGACCATCGCCGGGATCAACGGCCAGCACGCCCTCGCCCAACAGCTCCGGCAATGGGCTCTCCGTCGTCGCCACGATCGGGGTACCGCAGGCAGCAGCTTCGACTCCAGGCAAGCCGAACCCTTCGCAGACGGAAGGCAGCACCAAGGCGTCGGCCCGGTTCAACAGCACAACC
The DNA here is from genome assembly GCA_035601775.1 of Terriglobales bacterium. Taxonomy (GTDB): domain Bacteria; phylum Acidobacteriota; class Terriglobia; order Terriglobales; family Acidobacteriaceae; genus JABDBE01. The sequence continues at coordinate 70,155 of DATNNO010000055.1, forward strand.
AAGTCTTCATCCTCGAGGTGTCCGGAAAACAGCACGTGCTCTTCAAGGCCCCATTCACGCACGCGGTCAACCAGTTTGCCGTAGCAGGAAAAGAAAGGGTCGCCGGCGTAATCGCCTACCATCACCAACCGCAAGTCGTGAAATGCATCTCGATTGCGTAATTCACGAACCACGTCGAGGAGTACGAACAAATTCTTATGCGGACTGAACCCACCCACATAGATCAAGCACTTCGAACTATCAGGTATGCCCCATCGGGCCACAATTTCACCATTCGGAGGGCATTTCGATGGTTGAAAGATCGGGTCCGCTGCTTCGCCGACGACTCGGAAGCGGGCTTGCGGAATTTTGAGTTTCTCCACCAATCGGCGGCGCGAATACTCCGATACGGTAACCAGCAATCGAGCTTGGCGGATCCCCGACCTTACCTTGGCGCGATACAGGATCTTAGAGCGCAGCGTGGGAAAGATCAGCTCTGGAAACAGCTCCGAGATCGCGTCATGAATCGTCACAATCCGCGGAATGCCCATGAACCCGGGGACATAACTGTAATCGGTGGGAAAGTAAAGCAGGTCGATCGGCGCGCTGTGGAACGCCCGCGCTACCTTCCACAGATCAAACAGCGAACGGTTGCTGTCAGCTCCTGCCGCTCGGATCGTCGGGGTCTTAGTGACGACTCGGCAAACCTCGACTCCCGCAGGCAGCGGAAATTCCTCGGATTCGTAGTCTGCAAAGAACGTGTAGTGATTGTGGTGGTCCACATCCAACAATGCGGTCAACAGAGCACGGGTGAACCGGCCGTAGCCACGACGGTTGGACCAACAAGTTGCATCCACGCCGACTCGCATTCATTACTCCTGAAGCCTTGTGCGATGCGGCGATGAAAATGCCGAACGGATGAAATGATCCAGTGCGCACACGAAGAACGTCGCTCCGCTGTAGAGGTAGTAGAGCCAGTGGGCGAGCACCGACCGCGCCGCGAACCACCACCCACGCTTGCGCAGAAAGAAACAATAAACATCCCAGTTCAGAAGCAGTAACGCCAAGCCGAGAAACCCGGTCGCCCCGAGAAGAGGAGTTGCCGGCACGTGCGTGAGCCCAGCGACCGTCAAACACAGCAATGTGAGAGTCCCGGCTAACAGAGCCGCAAGCGGCGAACTCACCCTCGAAGAATAGGTGAGGTTGAGGTCCCGGGGTAGATGGCCCGAGTTCAGAATCAACTGGCTCCAGGGGACGGCACGGAAGAAGATGTCGGCGCGCAATAGATTGCGAAGCGTCCAACGCTTCAGATGTTTGGCTTGCAGCCGCTTGTCCAGTTGTATTCTGCGCCCACATCGAGCCAATTCCAGCCCAAGAGCGATGTCTTCGATCGAGGGTGCGGTATACTTCGCCCCGTTAAAGCCGCCGAACTCCTCGAAGACTTCCTTCCTTATCGCGCCGCACCCAGCCCAAAACGTTGCGGCCGATTCACTCGAAATCTGGTGAACGTAGTGGTGCATCAGGTTCTTGTATTGCGAGATAAAAGTCCTCCACGCAGGCGCGTCATCGTAGGAACCGAAGACCGCAGCCAGCTCAGGGTCGCGCCCAAAATCCTCAGCAATCAGGCGCAAACCACTCGTCGGCAGGACCACATCCGCGTCCACGAAAGCCAGGATCTCGCCCTCCGCGAGTCCAGCGCCCAGGTTTCGCGCTGCCCCAGGTCCCATAGTTTGCGGCGTGCGGATGTACCGTACCCCAGAGCGTTCTGCGATTAACGGCGTAACATCAGTTGAGCAGTCGTCGACCACAATCACTTCAAAGTTCGCGTACTCGGAACAAGCCAGGGCCTCCAAACAGCGCGGGAGATGCGTTCTCCCATTGCGCACCGGAATAATCACCGAGATTCGCGGTTCTCTGCCGGATTCAGAATGCCGTTCTGTCATCGTGACATCCATGAGTGGAGTTTCCATGTGATCCAAGTGATGGGTAGCTCGGGCGGACTTTGCTATGGATGACCGGTGAGATAGCCGACGAACTCACCATAGGACCAAGCCAGGTCAAGCAACGCTGTCAGAGGAAAAGCCCGGACGAACGCAGCCCGGTTCCGCCTTGTGCGAAGAACATTCTGGAGCTGCCGGAGAAGGAGCAGGAACGGCAACAACGGACACAGCACTGCTAAAACCGCACGCCGCGAAGGTGGAACGCTTGCGACTCGAATGGCAGCGAACGAACGGCCCCACACGTAGCGCTCCAGTAACGCCCCTCCCAGGCGCAGATTCAGCCTATGCTGGTAAACGATAACCTCGGGCGAAAGCGCGAGCGTCTCACCCCGCTCCGCGAGAGCCGCGTGTACGCGGGCTTCGTGGTAAGAGTTAGCCCAGGCATCGGCTACGCGCTGCAAAGCCTCACGTTTATAGCAGACATTGGCATCACTGACGTATGCGCTCGGCCCACGCGGGATGGGATTCTGGTATCGGCCAAAATCTCCGAAATACACTGCCCAGTTCAAAGCGCGGTCGATGCCGTTTTCCATGGCGCCGCCGATGGCTGCGTACGGCTGAGCGTGTTCCTTGACCAATTGCGCACACCAGTGCGGATCTGGGCGGCCGACGTCTTCGATTAGCGCCACTAGCGGCGCTCGCGAGTTTCGAATACCAACGCCTCGCAATTCGTCATGATGTTCGCGGCTGGGACCCGAGCGCACGCTGTGAAGTTTCTCAACCGAGATGAAGCCAACCTCTGGGAAGCGTTCTTGTAGCGCCTTGATCCCTCGCAGTCGAGCGTCACAAGTAACCAGCACTTCCATGGCGGGCGGATTGACCTGTTGCTGTAAGGCGTTCAAGCAGCCTTCGAGATGGCTGGCATCGGCTTCCTCGGATGTGTCGCTGACCACGGTGATCACGACAGCAAGAAGCGGGGCCGCTGCCATGATCCGTTATTCGACTTCCATAAGAGCCCGGCCCGGACCGAACGCATAGCCCATCCACTCGCCGACCACGTAGCTCGCCATAGCCGGGATGAGCAGGGGCAAGCTCAGCAGAAACTTGTTGGGATAACACCGTTTCGCGAAGACGCGGGATCCGATTCGAGACAGCAGAAGCAGTGGGATCGCCGGCGCTGCAAGCAAATACGCGGCGCGCTGCATGGCTGAAATGGTTTGGCGGCGTGCGCCGGCAAACGCCCGGCTAAAAAGATAGCGCTGCCGCAGATAGTAAAAATAGTCGAATGGTCCGCGATGATACGCGATCATGCCGGGAACACTGCGAAATTTGGCGCCTTCCGCCAGCAGCTTGGGATGGAGCGCAGCTTCCCAGTAGCCATCGTTCAACACGGCGCGATGGGAGAGCAGCGTTTCCCGCCGGTATGCCGCATTGGCGCTTCCCACGTTGAAGGTATCGCCGTCGGGCCAGGGAGGAAGGTACGAGTTATACTCGATGAAATAGGTGATCCAGTCACGCAAGCGGCTGTCCTTGCGGAAGTCCACGGGCCCGCCCACCGCCACATAGCCAGGAGAAAATGCCGCGCTCAACGCAGCCAGCCAGTTGTCAGCCGCCACGCAATGCTCTTCAATGATGGCAACGATCTCGCCACGTGCTTGTTCCACTCCAATGCGCCGAAGTTGCGGAACGGTCTCGCGTTTGTCCAACTGTATGAAATGAGCTTCAGGAAAACGTTGAGCTAGACGAGCCACATTCTCCGGGCCACGGCAATCCACCACGATGACCTCGAAGGTCGGCGCATTCTTCTGCGCAAACACCGAGGCCAGACAATCGTCAATGAACGGCGGTCCGACGATCGACGCGATGACAACTGAAACTGTAGGCGCGGTGCTCATCTGAAGTGTTTCCGGCAGGTTAGTTTCGAAAGTTTCTTTGGGCAATTACTGCAGGATCTTCAAGTCCGCGGCCGCCTGCGCCGGCGTTCCCGATAGCACTTTGCGCCTTTCGGCATCATCTAGGGCCTCCGTCTTCTCCCAGGCTCGTGAGCCGACAAGCGCCTTAGCAAGCTGCACCGGCTGGTAGGTGATGCTCGGCCACAGGAACACTTCGTTCGTGCACCAGCATTCCTTTTTGTGAACGCTTTTGCGCAGCGCATCTGCCTCTGGTGAGAACCAGATCTTACGAAAGCTTTTTTGCCGCAAATTTCCCAGTGGAGGATGCGTCTCGCAGAAACTCACATCGCCGTTTGCGTAAACCACTCCGCTTAGTATCCCAGCCCGGCATGGAACAACCTGAGTCTTCTGCGTCGCGGTTTTTATCTTGGCCCATTGCAGCATTGGTTCGACTAACGCTCCATAGCGCTGTTCCTCGCGCGGAGCCCAGACCCGGCGGGCATATTGGACGAGTTGTTGATAGGCAGCCAAGTTCGGGCCTTGCAGTGATGGGTTCTTGCGGTCACCTCGGATGAGTGCCAGGTTGTGATGATCCATGGCCGGGAACCGCTCGTAGAGGTAGGTGGTCAGCTGTTTCACCTCGTCGAGGTTTTCGTTCGTCACCGTAGAAATCGAATGGATCCGCAGCCGCGGTTCGCGAGCCTGCAGGTCCGCAAGAGCATCGTAGGTTTCAATCAGCTTCTCGAACGACTTGGGATTGCCACGGAATCGATTGTGATACTCTGGCATGCCGTCGATCGAGAGTTCGCACACAAAAAGCCTTAGGCTCTGTTCCTCAAAGATGCTCTCCAGCGCATTGATGGTGCGCTCGGTAAAGTATCCATTGGTCGGCACGTAAATCTGCTCCACACCGTTGTTCTTGATGAAGAATCTGCAGATCTCGGCGAATTCGGGACGGAGGAAGGGTTCACCGCCAGACAGATTCAGATTCTCGATTCGGCCCAACTCCTCCGACAGCGCAAGAATCTCCTCAACCTTTAGATCATCGCGCCGGTTGAGATTCCGCCAGTAGAAGCAATGCTCGCATGTCAGGTTACAGATCGAGTTAATAAACAGGATCAGGAATGGCGGCGTTGGGGGATGCGGAAATGCCAGATTTTGCCACGTCAGCCTGGCATGCCGGGTTACACGATCGAGGGTTTTCATGGTTTATGCTCCGCGGTGCGTGGCTACGGGCACACCATCTCCCTGTGAGCCACACAGCATCTGAGTTGGCAATCTTTGTCTTGTATCCGATTGAAACGAAATGGCCTTATTCAGCCTCTTGCTGGGATTGAACCAGACTTTTTCCTCTGCGGATAAATTACTAACCCGCCTAGAGGGTGGATTCTTACTCCTTGGCCACCATCTGCCAGGGGAATCTAGGGAGTACGCCGAATGGTCCATAGGCAAGGCACACAGCCGTGATAGATTCTCATTCGCGCGGAGAACCCACTGTCGAACCCATTCCAGAATATTCTGCGCCTCGCCACCGGCGACCTCATTGCCAAAGCGATGAGTTTCTTCGCTTTCGTCTATCTGGCGCGAATCCTCGGGGTAGCCAGCTTCGGAGTGCTGGAGTTCGCCGGATCTGTTCTCACTTATCTGCTGCTGATCGCCGATGGCGGGCTGGAAATGTGGGGCACGCGGGAAGCGGCCAACACCACCGACCTGCCGGCCCTCGCCGCGCGCATCGTGCCGCTGCGTCTGTTGCTGGCCACGATCAGCTTTGTGTTGCTGCTGGCAGTGCTTCCGCTGTTCCCTGGTTATCCCAGCCTTCGTGCTGTGCTCGTGATTTACGGACTGACCGTGTTCGCCCAGGCAGCCAGCCTGAAATGGGTGTTCATGGGACAGCAAAGCATGTCTGGCGTGGCGCGCGGGCTGGTAATTGGGCAAGGGATCTTCGCCGCGACGGTTGTGGCGCTGGTTCATAGTCCTGCTCGACTGGTGTGGGTGCCCGTGTTGCGCCTGGCCGGTGATCTGGTGACTACGCTTTACTTCGCGCGATGGTTTCGCCGGGTTCACGGCCAATTCTCCCTACGCATGACTTGGCGTGGGATGCTGACCGTTCTCAAGCCGGCGCTTACCATCGGACTTTCGCTCGCCATGGGGCTGCTCAATTACAACTTCGACGCTATTCTGCTCGGCTTCTTGCGAGGCCCGACTTTTGTGGGCTGGTACAACGCCGCATATAAGCTGATTCTGGTGGGCCTCAGTGTTGCGATCACGTACTTTACCGGGCTCTTCCCTGCTCTGTCGCGTCTCTACGTTAAGAACCGCGAGGAATTCCGGTTGTTGGTTCGTCGCTCCACTGAACTCTGGCTCGGGTTCGTAGTGCCACTGGTGGTCGGAGGCACGTTCCTGGCTGATCCCGTCATTCGCTTTCTTTATGGCGCCGCGTATGCCAATTCAGCGGCACCGTTCAAGATTCTGGTCTGGTCCGCTGCGCTGGTCGTGCTTCGATGGGTGTACATGGATTCGCTAAGAGCGACCGGCCACCAGGCCCTTGACCTCCGCTGTGCAGTGACTTCTGCTGCCCTGAACGTGGGCTTGAACATCTTGCTGATCCCGCGTTTCGGGATGATCGGCGCCGCCTCCGCCACAGTCTTTGCTGATGTCGTTTGGTTCGTCATGTCCTACTATTACTTCCGGCGTGCCGTGCTGCCCCGTGAATCCTTTCCTTCTCTCAGAGGGCCGTTGATCGGCGGCGTTGCAATGGGCGTTGTGTTGTGGTCGACGTTGTCCATGAACTGGCCACTGCGGGCCGTCTTGAGCCTGCTCACCTACCTTTTAGCTCTGTTGCTCTTCGGCAATCTCAATCCCCGTCTTCTTTTCCATCGGACGGCGCAGAAGTAGCCAGCTCAGTCTTCGGAGCGTAGAGCACCGCGCGTGCACGGGGTGTCTCAATGGTCTGGAGAGGCTGATAGTCGAATAGAGCCTCACGCATTTCCTTCGGAATGTCTTCGTCATAAAACAACAAAGTCCAAACTCTAGCGTGGGGATTCAGGCGGCATGCGACCTTGTAGTCCTGGCCTAGAAATCGATTCCATCCGGAGTTCAGGTAATAAAAAACGGGCGTTGAGTACCAGGAAGGTTGAATAAAGACAAGATCTGCCTTATCAACGTGCGGAGCCACAGCTGCCGCAAATGCCATGTAGTTGGCTCTGCCCGCGGACATATGGCGGTAACCTTCGGAGCCGCTGTAAACGCTGACGCTCATCACAACCAACAATGCAATCGCTGCCACGCGGGAACGACTGAGACGCACGATGCCCCAAGCCAGAACCAGGAGGAGATAGGGGCTCACCAGCAGCATGCCTCTCGCGTTGAAAATCGGTTTAAGACGGGAAACGGCCGTCAACACCGCAAATGGAACAACCACGAGAGCCAGCACTAACGCCTGTTCGCCAATCAGAAATCGGCTACGGACAAGGGGACCAATCCAATTCCCAAACCGCTCCCAGTTCTTCTGCAGCACAATTGCCAATCCCGCAAGGATCAAGGGTACGACGATCATGACTTCCGTTGTGCGCAACGTTGGGTTAGGCCTGTTCAGGAATCGCTTGGCCATAAAGATGAAAAACAGAATCGCCAGCGTCCCCAGGCTCGCTCCCACCAGCCAGGCTCTCGACGAAATCCCGCGGGCGTCGCCAAGGAAGTTTTTTCCCGACTCTCTAATCGATACGGTCCCCAGCAAGAACAAGAACAGTGAAAGAACGAAAAACAACCAGCGGGCGATCGAAAGATGTGGATCATCGACCAGGGGCGCGCCGGAATCCAGCGGATAGACTCCCGAGGAGAAACCAACCAACGGAAATAGAAATGCGAATTGCAAAAATTCACGAGCATAGACCAACACGTTGTTGCTCAACGTCGCGAGCTCGTTAGCGTTCTGGTAGGCGGCGAAAGCAAGCAGTGGGCTGCCCACAATTGTGGCGAGCAGTTGAAGTTTCCCTACGGCCGGCAGGGCTTGCCTCTGGCCCCAAGAGTTGAGGAAAGTCCATAACATATGGGTCCCCAGGAGTGCCCAAACAAAAATGTGGGAGGAAACGCCCAAGAGAACTACCAGAACATACAGAAACCCAAGCCATCGCGGCGCACGGCGATCCTTAGCGATGACCAAGAGCAAGCACGTGGCTAGCAATCCCAGAAAGCATGCTAGTGTGAACATCCGAGCGACTTGGCTCCAGAAAACCTGGTAGGGGCTGAGGGCCAGCAGTGCCGCGGCAACCCAACCGGCAGTTCTTTGCTCCGTGAGCGTTCCCAACCAGAAGACAAGTGGAATGCTAGCGATTCCCAGTAGTGCGGCAGGCAGACGCAGAGCCCAGATGCCCGTGCCGAAGCATTTGGTCCACATCCACATGAGCACGTAGTAGCCAGGTGGATGCGTGTCGGAAGAGAATGTGCCTGTCAGCACTTTCGGCAGCGTCATGCGTTCGCCGGGCACCGAAATCCCTTGCGGCATTCGGATACCAGGCACATACATCTCCACGTGGGTTACGCTTTTCTCCGCCAAATCGTAGAGCCTAAGCCATGCACCCAGTACCACGATCAGGCTTAGGGCCCCGAACGTAATCCAGCGCGAGTTGTCGGACCCTGCTGCGGTCTGCATGTTCTCGGAAATACCGGCGATCGAACGCGAACTAAGGAACCCCTGCCAGCGAAGGCTCGACACCGCAGGCAACGAGTTGTCTGTTGGTTGATGGCCGTATCTTATCTTTTTCAACGATGAAATTCCCCAGCACCAGCAGATCCATTTCACTTTTTGAAAAAGTATTGAACGCGTTGGCCGGCGTGTTCACGATCGGTTCACCCTTCAGATTGAAGGATGTATTGAGCACGGCGGGAACGCCGGTCGCCTGTCCGAAACGCTCGATAAGCTGGTAGTATCGGGGATTTGCGTCCCGGAACACGGTCTGCAACCGTCCGGTTCCATCCACGTGCGTGATCGCCGGGAGTAATTCTTGCTTGCTAGGCCGCACCGGTACCACGTAGAGCATGTAGCGCGCCGGATAATGTTTAACGGCATCCTGTATATCAAAATAAGTCTCGGCAGCCTCGGCCAGCACTGACGGGGCGAATGGCCGATAAGGCTCGCGAAACTTGATCTTGGTATTCACAATGTCCTTCATATTGGGATTCCTGGGATCGGCAATAATGCTGCGGTTCCCCAGGGCGCGCGGGCCCCATTCGAATCGATCCTGGAACCAGCCGATCACTTTCCCCTGCTGTAAGTGCTCTACCACGACGTCCATCAACCGATCGTCGTTCTCCATGCACTGATATGGGATGCTATTCCGGTCGAGGAATTCCCGCACCTCCGAGGGTGCATAGCTTTTCCCCCAATAAGCGTGATCCATCCGAAAACGCCTCGGACTGCCCAGCAACATATTGTCTGCCCACAGGGCAGCGCCCAACGCTCCCCCGCCGTCGCCGGCGGAAGGCTGCACAAACAGTTCCTCGAACCCGGTCTCCCGCAGAATTCGAGTGTTGGCCACACTGTTGAGACCGACGCCGCCCGCAATGCACAGCCGCTTCAGCCCCGTTTCTTTCTGGATATGCCGCGCCATCCCCAGCAATACTTCTTCCGTTACCCGCTGGATGCTCGCCGCGATGTCCGCATAGTGCTGGTTCAGCTTGCAAAGCTCGTTGTAATTCGACGGAGGATTTCCGAAGTACGTGGGGAATCCCGATTCGGCCGTGAAGAATAACATCTTGGGCGGGCGCGGCTCGCCAAACAACTGTGTGAAGCGTCCGTTGAAGGTCTTGGTGGTGGAATGGTGAAAGCAAAAATAATCCATGTCGAGCGAGAACGAGCCGTCTCCATCCTGCCGGATCAATTTCCACACCTTGTCCACATAGCGAGGCTTCCCGTAGGGGGCCATCCCCATGACCTTGTACTCTCCCTCGTTAACCTCAAAACCAAGGAAAGCGGTGAACGCGCTATACAGAAGTCCCAGTGAATGCGGGAATTTCATCTGCTTGCGCAGTTCGATGTGGTTGCCCCGCCCCGCCCCCCAGGTGCCGGTAACCCACTCTCCCACCCCATCCACGGTAAGGATGGCGGCCCCCTCGAAGGGGGAACACAGAAAGGCGCTCGCGGCATGCGACAGATGGTGCTCGCAGAAAAGAACTCGGTCCCTCGGAATACCAAGGTGCGACGAGATCTTCGCGCCCACCCACAGCTTGTCGATCATCCAAGTGATCATCGACTCACGAAACACTTTGTAAGACAGCGGATAGGTCTTGAGAGCCGTCATCATGATCCGGTCGAACTTTCGAAATGGCTTTTCGAAGAATGCGACATAATCGAGCTCTCGCCCCTCAATCCCACCGGCTTGCAAACAGAACTGGATGGCCGCTTGCGGGAAACTGAAATCGTGCTTGACGCGGGTGAAGCGTTCTTCTTCCGCGGCAGCAATTAATTGGCCGTCGCGAAGCAATGCGGCGGCCGCATCGTGGTAATAACAGGAGATTCCTAGGATGTTCATTTCAACCTCAGCCTTGATGGCGGGCCCATTCCATGTCTGCGCCTTGCCGCGGGTGATCCTGCCACTGGCTGGTCCGCTTCTTTGTTGCCAGTGGGTCGGAGAAACATCGCATGATCAAGCCGAATGGCAAGAGGAACACGGCATAGATCAGGGTTAATAAAACGCGGGCTTGGAAGTCGCCTATTTTATGCGCAATCCGCTTCCAGGCCGCCCAGGCTTTCTTCAGCTTGTGCCACATGTGATCCTCCTAAAACAGGGTGTAGATGAACGGAGCAATGGCGGAGCTTTGTGCCAAGATCACCAGCACTGCGAATAGAAACAGCGTGATCATGATGGGCACCATCCACCAGCGCTTGTTGTTCCAGAAGAACGAGAACAGTTCCCCTGCGATTCCAAAACGTTGACCTGTGTTTTGCAGAAAACCCATAACAACCTCCCTTTTTGTTTTGAGAATTGCTGTACAGTTAAGAAAAGTATCAGAACGGTGATCCGACTTACTGGGGCTGCCTGGCGAGAGACATCGGGCTCCCGGATCGAACATTCCGCGCCGAAGCTACACCAAGAAAAGAACTGTCCTTAACGAGGAAATCCTCTATCTCCTCGGCCGCTAGTTTGTGCGCTTCCGGACTCCAGTGACCGCGGCTATTGAAGTTGGCTCCTTTTTTGACTTCCTCGCGGAATCGCGGCCTCAGAAACGGACACGCGATGCCTCGCTCCTGACAATACTGATGGAGATATTGTTCGAGTCCACTCATGGAGACGCTTGCATTATTAATCTCATCGTAAACAGGCATATCGACGATTACGGGAACTGCACCGATGCTGCGAGTGGTCGCAACGATCTCGTCGAGAATAGCCACTGTCAGCTTCCTGGCCTCAGTTTCGTTCTCACCAAGCCCCCCCCTTACTTTCTCGCGCAACATCACCAGCAAATCCACTGCCTTGGATCGATATGGCTCTTGGGCGAGAACGGTCGCCGGCGTAGGCACCGGAACGTTGGTGAGCTCGAGCTGGCCAGAAACCAAATTGAACTTGGGTTTCGCATACGCGAAGAAGGTCCAGGCATTGCGATAGATATCCAGGGACGCAAAGCCGACGATGACTATGTCCGGCCGGTATTTCACACCTTCCTCTTTCAAATACAAGAGCATCTGATCGTGGCCGTAACCCTGGACGCCCAGGTTCAAAACTTCTGTGCTGGGCAGGGCTGCCTCCAAATAGTGAGCATAAGTCTCATCGTCGGACACTTCCTCGCCAAAGGTAAATGAGTCTCCGAGTACCACGATCCGCCGCGTTCCTGGAGTGCGTTGATATGCATACTCCGCCTTGCCGCGGAGCCCTTTGGAATTCGAGTTGAGGACCTTCCCGTCAAAGACGCTCATGCTCTTGATGTCCGGCTTTAACGCCCAACCACGCGTAGGGTGATAAACCGCATATTCTCCCGTCCACTCGCGATGGATGCGGTGTAGCCCTATCCATTGCAGACGGTAGGAGGAATTATCAAAACCCGTCATCCGCCGGCGCACAGGACCTATCGAAAGAGCGATCCGGGTTCCGAACTCCAAGCAAAAGGTAAGCGAAAATACGAGAAGAAGAACCTTCGCTGTCCAACTGCGCCACTTCGCGCTCTTCCGAGCCGGCGCAAGCACGCGCGTCAGTTCGGCTGCATCGGCTGGTACCTGTTGGACGGCGAGCAAAGCGGGACTCTCGTTCTGGCTCATTTTGCTTGCGATCTCATGCAATTTTCACGCTTAGAGGGAAGCAGCGCATTTCGTGGCACGCCCGTCACGCCCCTCGAGCGCTTCTTTCAGATACGGCGTTGAATCGCGGTCGCTGGTATTTAGTGGTCCACGATGTAACTCTGTTGCCCGTTGCAATTGCTTGCTTCCACCCGCGGTGTCGCCGGTAAGATAGGACAGAGTCGCCAGATTCGCCCAGACTTCCCATGAACGCTCGTCCACTTGCAAGGCCTTGAATAGATACATTCGAGATGCGTCATAGTTCAAGAATGGCGATTTCATAGCGAAGGTTGCAGTATCCAAAAGGGCGTGCAGCAGCAGTGGCGACTTCGGTTTGAGGTAACCAGTGTCAGCCAAGAAGGTGCTGAGTGGGCAGCACTCCTGCTGCAATTTGGCTGGACCGGGCAAGAACCCGACTGCAGCCATGGCTTGCATCATGGCTTGCGCGCTGACCGATTCTCCTCGAGGCGTGCCATGAACGTTGTCGGCAATCAGATCAAAGCCCACAAGACCGTTTGCGCTGCGTTCTTCGTATTCTTTTTCAAGATCGACGAGATAAACATCCGGAACCCCTGACGCCAGTTTCCGAATCGTGGAGTTAATTTCGCTGGAGGTCCGCCAAGGAAAAGGATCAAGATCCTTCGCCTTCAAGAATGAATCCCGAGCAGCACCGTAGTCACCAGTGGCCGACTGAATCCGGCCTTGAAGGAAATACAGCATGGCATCATTTGTGTAAACTTGGAACCCATTTTTCACTGCCTCGGAAGCCTTTTGATACTTCGCTTCTCGAATGAGTTCCTGAATGCGCAACACAGTTTCGGAATAGCGTTGATCGCGCCCCGCGAGCTTCTTGTAGACGGGCGGCCAATCCGCGATGTTTGATGGCAGTGTACCCACGATCAGCTTGACGCCTCGTTGGTGAGCCTGTTCAACGATAAGGCCCATATTCCTGGTGAACGCGGCCATCCTGTTCTTGAACGCCACCGACTGCCGGTCCCAGGGCTGAACCTGGCAGGGCATCAGGAACTCTTCTCGAGATTTCATGATCCGCGACATGCCCCATTGCATGAGTCTCATGGTCGCAAAATGCGCGGACAGCGCGTCCCGTACGCGAGCGATTCGTTCCTCAGTGGCCGGTACCCACCAGACAAACTCGTTGCCTCCGGTGACGACCATCATCAGATCCGGTTGATCATCAAGTCTGCGCGTCAATTCGTTCAGTACGTAGCCCGTATCCTTCCCTGGCTGACCAAAGTTATAGATCCGGATATTACGATCGGGATAGAGGCGCTGCAGCCAGTATTGCATTTGCGCGACGAATCCGACTTCTGGAACCGGCTCGCCCCATACCGTAGAGGCGCCGAACGCAAACACACGCAGCTCGGATGCGCCCTTCGGGGGCAGCTTGTGCTGTTCTGGATGCCGAAGCTCGGTGGTGGCGCGCGCCAGGTACCGGCAGGCCAGTTCCGTCACACCCAACAAGGCGAAGAGGACTCCCAGGTTTGCGGCTGCGATCAGGAACACTCGGCGAGTTCTTGGCGATGCCATTCGATTCTGATGAAAACTTATCTAAAGCTTGAATGGCAGATCGAATCCTGCTGACAAAGCCCGAGGCCGTGCGCACCAAGTGCGGCGCCAGCGATCACCTACGCACCCCGCCTCTTTTATCAATCAGCCACAAACTCAAACCATTTTCCGCATACAGCTCTACCGCTGTTTTCTGTTTCAGCCATTCTGGCAAGTCAGAGTGCTCTGCATCGGCAACGATGGCAACCGGACGCTGCAGAGCCAGAATCGTATTGAGAGCCTGCTCCCTGCGGATGGGATCACCTGCACCGAAAAGATCGCCCAGCGTGGCTCGGCGTTGTTCGAGGATTTGCTGGCCGGTTCCGCGGATCACCGCATCCAGCAGATCAGCATCCTGGTTCACGCCCGCGTAAGCGGCTCCTCCAAGCGGGGAGACGTATAGGCTTCGGGCTGTGAGTCCAGGAAAATAAAATGCGCCATTCTTGAGAACCAGAACCGAGTCTGGTGGAGTCAAACGCCGCACCGCGGTGCACACACCTGACCAGGGCTCCCGCCTATCAAGTTGAAGATAGAAACTGCTGGCGTCCACGGGCGCATCGTAAGGTTTGCTCTGGTGCCCAGGCAGCAACCCTAAGTATGGCCACGTAACATAGCTCCAGTGGGCGTAGGTGGTAAACAGCAACAAAACCGTTCCTGCCAATACCGGCGCGGCCTTCGTTCGCGGCCATTCTCGCCAGATCCGTTCAGCGGCAAGTGCGGGGAAAACTGCCAAACACATCGCGGCCAAGAAAACGAACTTGTACTCGTTTTCATAATAGAGAATGTGGAAGACTGCATATAAGGTGTAGCTCCCCAGCGCTCCAGCCAGCAAGAACACCGTTGCGGATCGCCTCGATTTCCAGCGGTCCCGGAACGTGAAGGCCAGTCCGGTAACCAGCAGGGATGTGGCGATCAGCGACTCGACAATCTTCCGCGCCGCGCTAGTAATCGTGGAGAAGTGCACGAGGCTCGCCGTGGCAGGTTTGTCGGAAGCAAGGAATTTGAGCTCACCGTACGTCAACAAAACTCCAAGCAATAGTATGCTAGCCAATGCGAGCCATTCCTTGCGGGGAAAGGTCCACCGGCCGTTCTGCTTTTCCGCGAGGAGCGCAAGCATTTTGGCGCCGATGATGCCGCAGGCGGGTGGCAAAAGCAGCGGATAGAACAAACCGATCCCAGACAGCAATAAGCAGACGACCACCAGAAGCTGTTTGGTCAGCGAGCCAGACTGAAGCAGCAGATAAATAATTGCGATCGTCATTCCAAGCGCCAGCGACATTGGGCTGAAGAGTTGAAATTTTGAAACCCACGGCGTGTAGCGTGAATCACCCCAGAGCTGATGGGACGCACCTCCGGGCGCCAGCTTCATCACGATGTATCCCACTGGATTCGTGCCGAACAAAAGCCAAATCCCGGAGCTCAACTGAGCCAGCTTGCCTCCGCCCATCTCACTTGTGATCCCAGCGGCAAACCCATAGATGCAAATCAAGCAAAGCAAATTGCCCCAAACGTAGGAGGCGACCGGAGGAGAATTTACGAGAAAACTGCACACGGCCTGAAACACCAGGGCACTCCACACCGGATATACCAGCTTGACGCCCGCCAGGGTGGGATCCTCCAAAATGAGCTGGCCACGCGCGAACATGTAGACGGGGTCGGCGTGAAGCCAAGCGTGCGCGGAGTAGATTCGTGCATCCGTGGTAAG
Organism: Terriglobales bacterium; assembly: GCA_035601775.1. GTDB lineage: Bacteria > Acidobacteriota > Terriglobia > Terriglobales > Acidobacteriaceae > JABDBE01. Next base: position 85,506 of record DATNNO010000055.1, read on the forward strand.
CAGTAGCGACATTATGCAAGCCACCGGAATTACAATCGCGGCCGCGCCGATGAGCCAGTCGCTACGCTTCACAGACGCGAGCTTGCCGCGCCGCTTCCAAACGAGATAAATCGCCGGCAGATTGACCAGAACCAGGATAACGGCCGTCGCCCCGAACGGAGCTCCCATGAGCCGGAGGAGGTAAAACTCGGCACACACCACAAGGGGCGAGAGCATCGCGCCGGTCAAGAGTCTCGCCCAAAACGGAATACGATCCAGGGCGAGTCCAAAGGTAATCCATGCTCCCGGCGTGAACACGAGCAACAGATATCCCATCACGCCGAACAAGGTGGTCAAGTCACCGGAACCATGAGCAAGAAGCAAAGAAACTCGCTGTGCAGAATTCAACATGGAAAACTGGCTTACGCGAATGTTCGAATCAAAGACTGGTAGTCCACTTTATTGGTCGATGTTCTGGGAAGGCTATCCACGAAAACGAAAACGTCTGGATTCATATACGAGGGGAGGTGGTCGTTGCAGAAGCTCTTCATCTCGACAATCGAAGGGCGTGAATCCTCAGCCACTGCCAGGTAGCCTACGATTCGAACGCTGGATTCGGCATTTGGCACGGAGACTACTGCTGCTCCCTTTATCGCCGGATGCCGATAGAGGCAGCTTTCTATCTCGTCCAGCTCAATGCGGTAGCCGCGCCGCTTCACCATGCGGTCACGCCTTCCGACATACAGGAATCCATCGGCACCATCCAGCTTTACAACGTCGCCGGTGTTGTACCAGCGCGTTCCGTCGCGCTCAAGAAACGCTGCTGCACTTTCCCTGGGCCGATTCCAGTAACCAGAAAACACCGACGGGCCGGAGATATAAAGCAAACCCTCTTCTCCGGCGGTAACCGGCGTTCCATCGGAATCCACGACCAAAGCGGTGCAGTGCGAACAGGGCCAGCCAATCGGATACGGCTCCATCCGCCCTTCTGGAATAGGCGTCGGAATCCTCGCGAAGGTGCAGACATTCGTCTCCGTCGGACCGTACAGATTGTAGTAAGCCGGACGCGGCCAATGCGCTGTCAGCCGGCTCAATTGCTTCACCGGAAACACCTCGCCGGCAAAGAGCACCAGGCGAAGTTCCGAATCGTCCTGCCGGTCCAGATCCCCAAATTCGGCAAGCAGGCTGAGAATCGCCGGAGTGGAATACCAAACCGTGAGTTGACGACTGGCGATGAAGCGAGCCAGTTCCTTCGGATTCTTTCCCAACTCATCTGGGATCAAATGCACGCTGGCACCATGTTTGATGGGAACGTAAATATCGAGAATCGAGAGATCGAAATAAAAAGGTGCGTGACTGCTGAAACGATCATTCTCCGAAGGCAGGAATACGTCAGAGCACCAGTCCACGTAGCTCATAGCATTCCGGTGCGTCAGCATCACACCTTTGGGGATACCCGTGGAGCCGGATGTGTACAGGATATAAGCCAGAGCGTCGGGCTGCCATGCGGCGGCGTCGATTGCAAGGGGCGCGTGTTGTAGCGCGACATCCCAAGAAAATATCGACGGCGAAGAACTGGCGTTCTTGCCTCTACCGAGCCAAATCACCGTTTCAGCTATGTCCGCCAGCTCCGGGCGGGAGCAATCCAGAAAAAGGGCCCGCACTTGACAGTCCTTCAGAATCGTGCGTATGCGCTCAGCTGGCCCTGTCCAATCGACTGGAACATAGGCCGCCCCCGCGTTCATGATGCCGAACACAGCTGTCAGCGCGGCCGTGCTCTTCGGCAGCACAAGCCCTACTCGGTCTCCGGCACGCACGCCCTGCTCCGCCAGGAAACCTGCGATGCGGCTCGCGCGCTCATTCAGTTCCCGGTAAGTAAGCGCCGTTCCATCGGGATCGATGGCGGCCAAGCGCTCCGCAAAACAAGTGGCGCTAGCTTCCAAGTAATCGCAGAGATTCAAAGCAGATACCGTATCCCTCACGCCACCAAGCGTCATGCCGCAGTTTTCTTACTCTGGACGAACGAGGCGATGGCCGCAACGGTGTCAAAGTTCTCCACGCCTGCTTCGTGAGCCTCGACCTCAATGCCATAACGCTCCTCAACGAAGCTGACAAGGCGCAGAGTCGTCACGGAATCCAGAACCCCGCTAGTCCGCAACGGTGTGTCGTCGCGAAGATTCGCCGGCTTCTCGCCCGGCAGGAACTCGGAAAGGATATACTGTCGAAGCTCTTCTCTTATGTTATCCATTTCTCCCCAATGTTCCTTTGCTGACCCAACGAGCGCATCGACGCCATTTGGGTAACAGGAAAGACGTTAGATCTTGGTAGTTTCCGGGGTACTAACCGGCTCAACAATCTGCCGAATACTTCTTCCCACTTGCTGTTGCACGGCGTCTGGAGACGGTCGATCGATGACTGTGGTTCTTCAATTCATACTAGTAATTGCCGTTAATCACTATCTTCATCTTTCGCTCGGTGGTCTGTCGAGACACGGAGTTCAACGAAGGATTGCCGGCTAGAGCCCGAGGCCTTTGGCGATGAGGTTCCTTTGTATTTCGGACGTCCCGGAGTAGAGGGTGCTGGCAATAGCATCTCGCAGCTCACGTTCCAGCCCCTGTTCCACCATGTACCCGTAGCCGCCGAAGATCTGGATTGCATCCTGGCAGCTAGCAATGAGAGACTGCGCGACGTACAGCTTTGCGACAGCCGCCTCCACCGTGGCCGGCTTGTTTTGCGCTTTTAGCCATCCGATCCGGTACACAAGCGGTCGGCACGTATCCAGCCGGACCTTCATATCCACCACGCGGTTCGCCACCGACTGGAACTTGCCAATGGGCTGGCCGAATTGCTTGCGCTTGCGCACATAGTCGATGCAGCTTTCGAGTTGCCTTCTCATCACTCCAAGGTAGTTGGCCAGAATGCAGCCGCGTTCCCACTCCATCGAAGCTTCGAAGACGCCCACGCCTCTTCCTTCCCGTCCCAGGCGGCTGCTAGCCGGAATGGTGCAGTCTTCCAGAGTGATTTCCGCCATCGGTGATGTGCGAAGGCCCATCTTTTCTATTGCTCGGGTTACGGTTAGGCCAGCCGTGTCGCGTTCGATCACGAAAGCGGTGATGCCCATCGGTCCCAGCCGGGCATCAACCGTCGCGTAAACCACAAACAAGTTCGCCACCGGTGCGTTACTGACGAACGTCTTGGTTCCATTCAGTACGTAGCAATCACCCCGTCGCTGTGCCCGCGTCCGCATGGCGAACACGTCCGATCCAGCATCTGGTTCGGAAGCGCCATTTGCGCCGAGCAGGTCACCATTGCACAGTCCGGGGAGATATTTTCTCTTTTGTTTCTCAGTACCGTAGACCAGGATGGGAAGGGTGTTCGTCCAGAGGTGTGCATTGATCGAGAACAATAGGCCTTGATCCCGTGCGCCATATCCCAGTCCTTCCATCACGGCAATGACTTCGTTGATGCCGAGCCCCATGCCTCCATACTCGCAGGGAACAGGCAAACCCAGAGCGCCGAAGCGAGCACATTTCTTCCAGCCATCGATGCTGAAGACCTCGTCACGGTCGCGACGGATGACATCATCGTTCAGCTCTGCTCGGGCAAATTCGATCGCGGCGTTCTGAAGTTGTTGCTGCTGCTCAGCAAGTTCCAGTTCCATAGGCCGACCTTAATGAGATTCTTGCGTCGTGAGGACCTCTGCTTGCTTGACCGCTTCCGGAGCACCCCCCACCAGGGCCGACCACGCTTCCGGCTGATCTTGAAGCTTCGCGTGCAGATTCTCGAAAATCAAGGCGTGACCTCGACTGTTGGGGTGCACGTTCGCGGGATGCATGCCTCTAAAACGAACCGAGTCCAGATCCGGGATTCCTTCGAATGTATCGAGCAAATCAATGACAGTAATATCAAGCGACGCGAGCAACTCCCGGATTCCGGCAAAGCGTTCCCTTGTGAGCTCCCCATCCTCCACCGCGGGAACAAGGACCACTAGGAGAGGAATATGATCGTGCTCTGCGTGGAACTTAATTTCCGCGAGGGTTTCCCGCAGAACTGGGATCCGAAAAGGAGCCAGCTTACCAAACAACGTGACGCGTTCATCGTCTCTAGAAGCTCCTGCCCTGCGCACGGTTTTCTTCAGAAAATCGTACTTAGGATCGATTCCCATCTGAATTAAGTTGACTAAGTGGGTATCCCAATTCCTGAAAACAGCCAGTTCGGTCAGCGCCAGCATGTATACGTCGGGCTCGAAGCGAGGCGCCTCCTCTTCAGCCACGTCGAGAATCTGAGTAAGTTCGTATCCCGCTACAGCGAAATTCAGGACCTCGAACCTTTGAAAGTTGTTGGTGTGCGCCGTATTTAGGCGGTCCTCCAACAACGCGCCAAAACTTTGGTTTAGCTGCACGCCCCAACCCTGCGCTATCGAATCTCCTAGCAGTGCCACCCGTCGCGTGTTGGCCGGCTTCCGCTGTGAACACTGGCGACCGATCAAGCCAAAGCTGTTCGTCGTCATGCCATCACGCTGCTGATCGAGATTCGGCTTATTCCGGACAATCCGGAAGCTGTGGTCGTAGATCAGCAACCCGTTATTCCGCGTCCTCGTGGGACTTGCTGCGAACAATCTCTCGTAATAGCCGGTAACACCGGGATTGTCTAACACTGCGCGGCTGCGCAGGACCTCGAGCATCATCGCCACAAAGCGAACCCGGGGTATCGTATAAACGACGTCCGCGGCTCTTGCAAGGGCCGCCAATCCAACCAAGGTCACAGCGACCAGCACACCGTTCCGCCAGAACTCCTTGCCCATTCGTAGGTCGTTTCGCATCAGCGCCATTCTTTATCGGCGGACTTGCATCCAGTGAGTCATCAAATAAACCCAGGCGCCCACGCTGGGGGATGACCACAACGACCACAGTGTAACGATCACAGTGAAAGTAACTAGCGCCTGTACCGCATGGATCACACGACCCTGCCAGGAGGAATTCTGTTTCCGGCGCTTATGACGGCTTTCGTACAACACGTTGGCTATGACCAGCAGTCCGAGAATCGTCCAGAAGATCGTGTCGGGCCAACTCGTGAGAAACCGACCCGTAACCCAGAAGAACTGGTAAGAATGCAGGGCCCAGGTGACCAGGAACACTGCCGCGGTTGCCACTACCTGGGCGCGCACGTCTCCCCGCTTGTGTAATTTGAAATAGACGGGGAAATACACGATCTTCACCATAAAGTCTTTCCAGTAGATGTTGGCTCGGCGCCAGAAATCGGTGAAGCTGCTGGACAGCAGGTAGCGCCGGTTTGTTTCAGGAAGGTCGTAACCGAAAAGGTGCAGCATACCGACGATCAGATGGAACGTTCCCGAAACGTTCAAATAGAGCAGGAACGTCAGAACCATTGTCGTGATCAACGCGTGCAAGCTTGTAACGCGGTCTGGCAAATAGGGATCATTGAAGTAAGTCACCAGCCGGTAAAGCATCAATTGGATCGCGCCGCGCATCATCCAGTGAATTCCCTGCTGCGCGATTTCGTGGATGTCGCGCTGGTAATAGCCGCGTCGCATCGTCTGGAAATCAACCACCGGGAACAACGTGAAGCAGTAGTTTGGCAGCAGAAAAAAGTAACTCAAGAAAGGCAGTAACTGCGCGGGTTCTCGTGCGTGTGCCAGATCATAGACATAGATGATGATCCGGAACATGAATATGGCGCCGAACACCGAGTAGAACGAGACCGGGATTACGCGGAAGCTGTCTGTGGCGCAAACGTAAATGAGCGCCGAGAAGATCAAGCCCAGCAGCAACACGCGCCACCGGAATGCAACCGGGCTGCGCAGAATCAGGAAAAACGCCAGCCCCACGACGATCAGCAAAGTCGCGACCAGAGGCTGCAACAACACAAAGGCCCCGGCCACCGACACTGCCACCCAGAATGGCTCTTTGAAGCGAAACGGAAGCCAGTAGTGGACAAGGAAAGCTCCGAAGGCGATGGCCGACATCCGCAGGAAGCCGTGTTCTCCCAAATGGTAAAGACCAAAGACCAGTAGCAGTAGCGCGAGTTGCGCCGCCAACGCGAGAAAAGGCCCCAGACGCGGTATCGCACGCAGCTCTCTCGCGTCACGAGTCGGCGCCGGCGCGAACTGCCCTGTCCCAAGGTCAATCCCTAGGGCTTCGGCCGATCCGACAACCGGTATGGCGAGAACGGGCATCCGGCCAAACATCTGGTTGATCAACGCTTTCACGATAGACGCTTTCGGACGCTGCCTAGTGCGCCGCTTTCGCGAGCTGCTGCCGTTTGAGCTCCAAGAAATAGGAAGACTCCGCCAGGAGTTCCTTTTCGATCGCGGCGGCAGTAATTTGCTGCCCTAGAACGCTGGGATGATCGTCGATTCCGCCTAGCACGACGTCCTGGGATGGATATCGGGAGAAACTATCGAGGAGATCAACTACCCTAAATCCGTTCTTGAGCGCCAGATCCGAAATCCGTTGGTGAATCTTGGTATAGGGATAGTTGGTCCACGGTTTACCCTTGAACGATTCTGTGAGCTCAGGGAAGATCACTACTACAACCTTGATATTCCGGTGAGAGGTGACCTCGTGAATGTCACTGAACGCATCGACCACGCTCTGCCATTTTCTTTGACCCGGGGCGTGCAGATAGACGTAGTAATCTCCTCCCCCCAGGTGCTTCTCCTCCCAGTCCCTCCTAGCTAGGTAAGCCCAGGCACCGGCCAGTTCCAGGATGCGAAAGGACTGCCACCACGCCCGCTTGGCAAAATAGGAGTGGATAGGCTGGACGGGATCAATCTCGGGATCGTTGAGCACGTAGCCGAGTATCACAACACGCGGGTCAAAATTCACGGCTCGATATCGGAGCATCAGAGCCTCATCGTAGGAAGAGTATCCCTGCACGCCGAAGTTCAGGACCTCAAAGTCACAAGCCGCCGAGACTGAGGACTTGCGCAGAAGTTTTTCAAGCACCTGCGGATAGGCTTGTTCCTCGCGCACGCCAAAGCCAAAGGTATAAGAATCGCCGAGGGCAGCAATACGGCAGGCCGAGTCGGATTTGTGGGACAATTTTTCGCTCTGGCGCATTCCGTATTGGTTGGTCTCGATTGGAATTCCTTTCAGCTCCAGCTTGCGGTTCGGAGCCATTTCGTAATCCAGTCCAGGAATTGATGAGATCTGGTGATACAGACTTGATTGCGGATTGGGCCCGTAAAACGCTCCTGATTGTTCCCCGCGATGGTGGATCAAATGGACCGTCCTGAGTCCGATTTCTAGAATTGCAAGCGTGAGAAGAACTGAAGCCACACTCACGAGAATTCTTTTCTTGAAGTTGGAGCTCATAGCTAACAGGCGCTTCTGGGCGATCGGCCTTGAACTACTGCGTTGACGAGCCTGCCGCCTTTGCTGGCGGGATCGCCTCGAGACTCGGGATGACTGCTGCCGCGACGAGGTTGTTGCCGGCGACGCTGTAATGCGTGTCTCCAAAAATGAATTGGCTCAAGTACCAGCAGCCCGGCTCGCTTCGCGGGCACTGGTCTTTCACAGCAAGGAAACTGGGGAAAAGCGAGATGAAGCGTTTGCACTTGCCCGTGCACCAGTCGCGCCAGACCCGCACCTGCCGCGAATCCGCCGTATCGTGTACGACCTGCGCGGGCCAGGGGTAGACCACAATACTGATTGGAATATTCCGCTTTTCGAGTTCCTCCCAGAGGATGCTCATTTTTGCTTTCTCTCTGGCGATGCCTGCCTCAACTCCCAGAGGCGCGTAGCCGGCGACCATAGGCAAAGTTTCCGATACCTTCCGATACGTCCACGCCGACCGCTCCATGTCGAATACGTTTCCGTTGAGCTCCGTCGCGAGGTAATAGTACCCGTGCCTGACAAGACTTCTTTCTGCGACCTCCAAAACGTAGTTTGTAAGCAACAGGTGTTTTCTCATCCGCGTTCGAAGACTGGAGTACCAGGTGTCAAGCATCTGCTTCCGCGCTGGCCCGGTCACCGCACCCGACGCGTCGAGATCGCGGTAGTACGCCGCTTCGTCCTGCGTGTCAGAAATGTCGATGAAAACGATCACCTCATCAAATCCGACTCCGGCGGCGAGTAGCTGGCGTGTCACGTTAAGGTAGTTCGAAGGCGCATAGCTCTCCACGCCGCCATTCAGGAAATCGTATCGCGGGAAGCGGCTGGCGATCCTGCCGACATAACTGTCGCGCCAATCGACTCCGAGCGCCTCAGTATAAGAATCACCAAGAAAAAGGACTCGGGGACGCGGGTCGGTAAGCGGAACCCGAGTGATCTTTTCGTCCCGGAAGCCGAGATTGTTTGTAAACACCTCGTATGAATGCCCCCCCCAGCGTTCCGTTGACTCGCAGTTGGGTCGAAAGGCATGGTGGCGCACCGGATCGGCCACGATGCAGCTTGCAGGTTGACCAGCAGACCTCAGAACCCTAGCGCTGTAAAACCAGTCGAGAACCATGAATCCCGCTGCACTGAAAACCAAGGCGAGCACAACCGCCAGAAACTTCAATCGCCACTGGGGCGTCCGGGACTGTGTTTTGCGTACGAGACGCACCGGGGTTTTCTGATCTTCCAACCGGATATCGGTCTCCGCTCCACTCACCAGATCAACCCTTTCCAGCTCCTGCCGCTAGGTCTGTAGTAAACTCTCGCCGTGCGTGATCCCGGCAAAACAAACCCAGGTGAGGCACGCGCGCGTCGGGTGCTCCCGTCGGCCATCGTTGTTCTGGGACTTGGCCTCCGGCTTTACTACCTCAACCACCAATCGGTTTGGTACGACGAAATTTTTTCCATCAGCGTCAGTGGCCGGCCGCTGAGGGAGATGGCTCAATATCTGGTCAAAGACTTCGTACAACCCCCGTTGCACTATTACATTCTTCATTTCTGGTTCAAACTCGTCGGATTTGGTACCTATCAGAGCCGGCTGCTGTCGGTGGTTTTGGGAACGTTGGCCATCGTTGCAAGCTATTGCTTGGCAAACTATTTGTTCGGGCGCCGCGCCGCTACCATAGCGGCCTTGCTGCTGGCTGTGTCTCAACTGGGCGTTATGTACTCCCAGGAGGCACGCCCTTATGCTCAACTTCTTTTCCTGCTGCCCTGTTGCGCCTATCTGTTTATGGTGGCGCTTCGGACAGGTCGCGCTGGACCCTGGTGGGCTTTCGTCTGTACCGTCACTTTGGTCGTCTATACCCATTACTATGGGTTTTTCGCCGTTGCCGCATTCTTGCTCTTTGCTTTCCTGTACCGGAAGCGGTACCCGGTTCCGGTTTCACGATGGATCGGTGGATTCTTGCTGGCTTTGGTTCTCTATCTGCCGTGGCTGACCAGCGGATTCATCGGCGAATGGCATCACAGCTCCAAGAGCCTGGCCCATGCTCCCACGCGAAACAACCTGCCCTGGTGGGGTGTCTTGAGTGCCTTGAACACATTCAATAATGGCAGGTCGGCGGGCGTTCTTGACTCGTCTCCCTGGTGGACATTTGTACTGGGTGGGCTACTCTTCGGTGTGCCCGCCCTCATTGCACTACAGCCACTGCTTAAGGAACCACACAACCCGGATGAGCAACTGGTGCGTGAGAACCTGGCATTCCTGGCTCTTCTCTTCATCATCCCTTTCTCGGCAGGACTGGGAGTCGCCTTCAAATCCGGTGCATACAGCATTCGGTACATAACCTTCGCTACGGTGCCGTACTATCTTCTAGTCGCCCGTGGCATGTCAGCGCTCCATCGGGCAACATTAAGGGCAGCCGTAGTCGTCGCTTGCGGGGCCTACAGTTTGTATTCGCTTCACGCCACCTATGTCGTCCCCTACAAAGAAGACTACCGGAATGCCTATGCTTTTCTCGCTCAATCGCGTCAACCCACCGATTGTTACGTCGCCGCGCCACCTTGGGAAGAGCGCCAGGTTCAATGGGCCTGGTCGATCTATCACCAAGGTGAACCAGCAATGACGCTCACCCCTCTGGACTCATTCGCGTCCGGGCAGAACAACTGTGAGCGAGTTTGGCTGATTTCAGTCATGTATCAATCAACCCCGCCCGCAGTCGCTCGGAGCAAGCAGGCGCGAGCAATGCTCGAACAACGCTACACGAGGATCGAAGCCAGACGCTATTTCTGGATCGATCTCGACCTGTACGCTCGAAGAAACCAGTGAGTTCAGGCCGCTGAACAGCAATCCTCTTGACGACGCCCGAACCCGGCAGAGAGCCTTGCCCCGAAGCTCAATCTTCCACAACGTGCGTTTCAAAGACCTCGCGGTACTGGGCCCACAGACTTCTGTCTAACCTGCCATCGGGCTGAAGGCAGTCGGCGGCTGCGCGGGCCATGTAAAGAGCGTGATGGGTATTGTCGTGAACAAAAAGTCCCTGGCGGCCGAACGAAAGCAGTCCTTCAAGTTCCCCGAGCCATTGATCGACCTTGGCAAAATGGTCCTCGTAGCCACGCCGATATACGGGATAGGCCTGACGCAACTTGCGTGTCGTGACCCTCAGAATTTTGGCACGCACCGGCAGACCCGCCTGCTCAAGCCAACCACGAAGCAAGTCTCCTAGACCCTGGTCGCTCATGTCCCATTCGCGCGAACCTGGATCCGCCGGCAATTCCGCGCACAGCACGGTCCTGCCGTTAGGTTCCTTCGAATTGCTGTAGTTCTTCGGCTCGGAGAGTCGTGAAACGGGGATCGACTCTTCGGGGAAATAGTGAGCATCGTACTCCGAGAAGTGATCCTGTTCCAGCGTCAGGTAAATCAAGATCATTCCCCGGAACGAAACGCCCTTCCCCGCCTCCAGGACCTCTTTCGGTGGCTCCGGACGCATGCTCCGCACCAACAGACTGACGGGCAAGGTTGACCAGACATTCCTGGTCGCGATGGCGTGCTCTTTTCCATCCAACTCGTAACGCACCGCGACAACTTGATCGCACTCCCGCTCCACTGCGAGAACCCTTGCTCCAAACAAGAATTCTGCACCCGCGGCTTTCGCTGCGTCGCAGATTCGCTGTGAGATCTGGCCATATCCGCGCCGCGGATAGAAAAATCGTCCGGCACCGGGCTTCTTTAGTCCTGGGAGTGCGTTGGCTACCTTGCGAAGAATCTTGCCCACGGAATTGCCGGAGACTCTTCGGCGCGCCTGCGTGGACGCCAACTCCTCCGGCGGTAACCCCCAAAGCTTCCTTGCATAAGGGAAGTAAAACTCCCGGCAAATCGTAGTACCCAGACTGTGCTCAAGAACGGAAGCGAAGGATTCCACATGCCCGTTAGGACTCACGAGGTGTTTGCTGATGAGATCGAAAGTTACTCCAGCAGCGAAACCCTTCGGCAGCCGCAGCAAGAGATCGCCCGGCTTGAGAGGAAAGTGAATCCAACGGTTTTGCAGGCGGATGCGGCCGTGCCGCGGACGATCCAGCAAATCCTCTCCCAACAATTCGCGGAGATTATTTAGGATTGCGGGATCGCAGGCAGGATGGAGGCGGTGACTGCCATAATCCACCCAAACCCCGTCCAACTGGAAACTGCCTGCATTGCCGCCAACAGTGTCGCGCTGCTCGAGAACTGTGACCCGAGTGAAGCCGTTTCGAGTGAGCTCGTACGCAGCGCCCACTCCCGCAGGACCAGCGCCGAGGATCACTACGTGGGGGGAAGGCTCACGGTCTTGCTTAGATGCAATCATCGATTTTGCTGAGTTCCTGAATTAAAGAGAACCGCGCGCCGTTTTGCTGCCTTTTGTTTGGCTCTCACTACTCCATCTCGCCGGCAGGAGTTAGCTCTCCGGTTGACGATCGCAGCGGGCTGGGATGGAGAACCGTACGGGCAAAGCCCGTTCCGCCAATCAGAAACGACAGCAGACCTGCGATCAGTCCTCCCACAATGATGATCGACTCCCAGGAAAGTCCAACCGCTACTGAGAGCGCTGCCGGAGCGCCGAACGGCGCCAGAAGGGCTGTCAATCCTGCTTCCCGGACGCCCAAGCCTCCCAGTGTGATGGGAACCAAGGCGATCAGTTTGGCGAGTGGCCAAACCAGAAGCCAGATACGAAAAGGAATATGAAGCCCGCACGCCGCCGCGATTGTGGCAGCCAGACCAATTAATCCGGTCTGGATGAGGATCCCAAGTTGCAATGGCACCAAGACGTACAGCGGCCTGGATGCCATCGAACGCCAGGCTTGCCTGAGTTTCGCCAGCATCCGGCGCAACCCGAAGGGCAGCCGCCGCCATGGCACGATCGCCAGCAGCCCAAATAGACCAGCGATTCCGACTGCAAACATTACGGCCAGTACCGCGAATATCCGGCGATGCCGCGGCTCCAATTCTCCCGGTAGCAGCAGTGCGCCAACGGCAGCGACAACACCTAGCGCGACGATGTCGAGAAGCCGGTCGACCAAACTGCCCAGCAGCACGCCGGCTCGATTGCGATGAATGCGAAAGGCCAATCCCATGCGGACGACGTCCCCGCCAACAATGGAAGGAAGAAACACCGTACCGAACAAGCCGGCGAAATAACAGCGGGTAGCTTGGGAAAACGTGAGTCTTGCTTCGCTCAGGCGAAGTGTCAGGCGCCACTTCATCACGCCGATCAAGTGCGTCACGAGATAACCCGCCACAACCCAAAACCACAGAGACGGAGGGATTTTTCGCATCGCTGTGCCAAGCTTATGCAGCGGCACAAACATGAGCAGTAACCCGAGGATCGCCACGCTCCCAGCAATGCGGATGAGCGGGTGACGCAAAGAACGCGCCACAAGTTTCATAGTTGTTTCGCCCTGGCGCTCAACGCGATTCTGGAAATCTGGTCGGAAAGCAGGCCGAGCGCCCAAATAACTAAAGCCGCTAACAGGAATATTCCGGCGGCTGGTGAAAACGCCCGGTGGGCTATATCAAACGCAAGCTTCACCAACCCTGCAAGGAAAAACACGCCGCCCAGGGGAAGGAAGAAACGAAGGGGGTTGAAATAAATCGCGGTACGGAGAATCACCAGCAGGAAATCGTAAACATGAAGCGCGCGGACCTTCGAGAATCCGACTCGCTTGTGGTAATCGATCGGGAAATATAGCACGCGATAGTCGTTCAGCAGCATCGACATTGTAATTGTAGAAGTGAACGAAAAACCCGAGGGCAAGAGATGTTCGAACTTCTCGGCCAGAGATTTCCTGAAGACGCGCAGTCCAGAGTTCAGGTCCGGAATCGGCTGCCGCGCGAGGTAATTCGCCAGACGTCCCAGCACCCACTTCATCGGACGCCGAACCAGCGGAATGTGAACATGTGGTCCAGTTCTTGAGGCCACTACCATGTCGTACTCCGGAAGAGCCTGCAGTAGGTTCGGAATGCTCTCTGCCGGATACGTACCATCGGCGTCGATGATAAGAATCCAATCGTACTTGGCCGCGGCGATGCCAGTCTTGAGTGCTGCGCCATAGCCTCGGTTGTACTTCTTTTCGATCAGGTGCACGTGGTGCTGGCGTACCGCGTTGGCAGTGTCGTCCGTCGAACCGTCGTTCACCACTATCAATTCGTAGGGACAGTTGGTTCGGTCCATGACCTCCCGAATCCTTTCGATCTGCGCACCCACTATCTGAGCCTCGTTAAACGCGGGCATGACGACCGACACCGCAACAGCGGCCTCTTCCGTGGTCTCTGGCTGTTCCGCCAGCGTCAGAGTGCGCCCCTCGATTTCTTTCATGAATTCCTCCTCAGTTCTGGTCGTGCAGGACTACCTGAGTCCTCTCGTCCTTCGATCTGCACACGAAGATCTCGCCGCCTGACAAGGTGCCGGGAAATACGCGAACTACCGTAAATCTGCTTTGGATTGCGTCCCAAACATCAGGCTGACTTGCGCGAATATAAATCGGCATTGCATAGATAAGCCATGTTCCACGGTCCTGCATCAGCTGCGCATCCAATTGAGCGCGCGTCTCCAGGAGAGGCCAGGAGCGCCCGTAATAACGTTGAAAGGCTGTTGTGACTACTCCGACCGTAACCACTTGCTCCTCCGGCAGTTGATGCCCTTCCACGAATCGCATGGCGGAGAGATAGTCTTGTTTCGGATGGAGATACGCCGCCCGCAAGGGGAGAACAGACGCGAACAACATCAGCACCAGCACCGCAGTGCTTAAACGGAATGCAAGTCTACCCGTGCCGCTCAGAAGCGTCGCGGCAAAGTCACTGCAAACTACGGCGCCGCGCACCAGCAAGAGCAGAACGAAACCGATTTCGAAGAAGAAAAAGCGGGGCCAGAAGTTGTGACTCGTCGCTAACACAGCCACCGCGGTCATCAAACCGGGGAGGACCGTCAAGCCGACGACAAAGCGGTTGCCTCGCCAGAAACTCACCAAACCGCTCAGAAGCAAGAGTCCGCCGACAAGGATAGCGAGCAAGCCACCACCCGCACCGTTTCGTAAGCCGTGAACCATCTCTTTGAGTGCCCACAACGGACTTGCCCATTCAGACCGGACTGATGTGCCGGCGACACCAATGGTGCGCGCAAAGATTCCCGGAATTACAGGCGCATAGAGCGCAAACGACACAGTTCCGGCCAGCATCAAGCCACAGAGAGGCAAAAAAGAATTCCGGGGCATTCGGCCAGTGGATCTTGTTCGGGACCAGATCAGCCATGCATAAAGGATCGCGTGACCGACGACCACGAAGGCCATCATCAAGTGCGTGTAGATGCCAAGCGCCGCACTGATGCCATACATCGCGCAATCCGATTTCCGTCTGTTGCTGGCACTGCGAACAAAAAAGATACTGGCAAGCAGCGTCCAAAACACCATTCCGGTATATCCGCGCGCATTCTGCGAGAACCAAATATGCTGGTAGTTGAACGCCATCAGCGCGGCGGTGAACAACGCCTCGCGCTTGGTGGTGACCAGACATCCGAAGAAGTAAAGTGCGGGGATTCCAGCAGCGCCAAAGAGCACGGCCGGAAGACGTAGTGCCCAGGGTTGCTCACCGAAAACATGAATCGAGCAATGTGCCAGAACCGAATACAGCATGTGCTGATTCTGCCCACCGTAATGGGTCACGATTCGCAAAATGGGATCGCGAGCAGAATCAAGTAGCGTCACAATCTCGTCGAACCACAACTGCTGATTCAACGCCACTACGCGAAGAAGTGTAGCCACAGCCGCCAAGCCAAATAGCCAAGCCCAGGTGACCGGCTCGCCAGCAGAATTCACGCTTACAGGCCAGAGGTTCGCAGCTGGCAAATTTGAGGTGTCGCTTCGAGGAACCGCGTTGTTCTCCGGAAAGGTTTCCATGTCTTTGGGCTGATCTGTTGGATTCGAAGGAAGATACACCGCTCTATCTCTGTGTCCTACTGCACATAGCCGAGAGACTTGAGCTTCTCTACGGTACTTTTGTCCTGCTTGCCGGCCTGGTCAAACTTCCGCGGAGCCACGGCCGCCCACTTCTGCAATCGGTCTACAAGCGCTGTGGCACGCGGGTCATCGGTTCGGTTCAGGTTGCGTGCTTCGCCGGGATCGGCTGCCAAGTCGTAGAGTTCGGATGGGCCCTGTGTCCACGTTATCAGTTTCCACGACCCCGCGAATATCGCCCGTCGGAATCCTCGAAGCCTCTGGTTCAACACGCTCGCGCTGGGCGGGGGGAAGGCTTCGCTGTACACTGCATCAGAATCGTTGCCGGGCGACCGCAACGATCGCCCCTGAACGCCGGCGGGAAGCGAGACTCCAACCAGGTCCAAGACCGTAGGCATGAGATCAACGTGGCTGACTAGGGCGTCGGATTGACGCCTGTCGTGTTGACTCGGGTACTTGATCAGCAGCGGTACGTGGACGAGGTCCTGATAAACGGAACCCACAGCATGTTGCATGAGGCCGTGTTCACCGAACGTCTCCCCGTGGTCCCCAGTGATAATAATCAGCGTGTTTTCGTATAAGCCCAATTCACGCAATCGCGCCAGCAGCTTTCCGATCGCTTCATCCTCGTAGGCAATGCCGCCATCGTATTGGGAAACGAGATGAGCCCTTTCCGCCTCGCTGACGTGACGTTTACCGCCAAGAACGGCCCACGTCATTTCCCAAATGTCCGCTGTATTGAAATGCCTATCGCGACCGGGGAACCGCGTATTGAAAGGCGCCGGGAGAACATAGGGCCCATGCGCATCCATGTAGTTCACAAACAGAAAGAAGGGGCCGACCTGCCTGGCCTGATCGAGCAAAGCAAATGTGCGCCGGTTGATGTCTGCCGCGCGGAGACAACGCGTCGTAAATTCATCGGTATCTACCGCGAGACTGCTCAATAAAAGCCGGGCGCCTGTGCGCAGGTAGAACGGTCTGGGGGACTCATAGGCCACCTCGGACAGGCGCAGTGCCCTGTGCGTGTGGTAGACGGAGAAACCCCTGCCCATGCCCATCTCCGACCCTAGTATCCCAAAGTTGGCGATCTCCGCCCCCGTCCAATAACCGTCGGCGCGCAGCACCTGTGCCAAGGTGATGAACCTCGGTACGAGCGGACGACCATAGGGATGGTCAGGAGGATCGTCATAAGCGCCGTGCCAGCTTGGGTAAAGCCCGGTAAATATGGACGCATGCGTCGTCAGCGTCTCATCCGAGGTTGCGATGGCGCGGGCATAAACCGTCGCTTCACGGGCGAGATCCCGTAGGTGCGGCGTCGTATCGCGCTCGTATCCGTAAAGGGACAGATGATCGGCCCGGACCGTATCCATCGTGATCAACAAGACATTGGGTTTCTCGTGCCTGGCCGGACTGTTATCCTGGTTTGCCTGTACGGTGGGAGTTGATCCGGGAACCAGTGCACGGCTCAACAAGAGCACGGTCGCAGTGCCGGCGATTGCCGCCGCTGACCACCGTACCCTCTTGGGCCGGCTGAGTCCAAGCCGGTGCCACAAGGCCGCCAGCACCACGATCATGCTACACAGCAGTAGAGAGACCGCCGCCCTTAGAATTGTTGAGTGGTCGATCAGGGCTACGCGGTTGACCCAGGGGATGGCAAGCAGCAGCAAGCTTACTTTCCATGGGTCTGCCAGAAAAGCTGTGCGTTCCCCCCAGACACTCGAGACGGAAGCCCCGGCGAATAATGCCCCCAGAATGACGGCGATAGCTAACGCAACGTATTCGGACGCAACTAGAGGCCAAGCCCGAGCGAGGTTCGCAGCAAACGCTAGGACAAGTGTCAGAGCAGCAGCAAACTGATGACGTCGGCTCCCGTCACCGTTCTTGCGGCGTCCGGTCCACGCCAGGACCGCACCGCTAGCGCCTCCGACGATGATTCCAAACAACACGTATACGCCGAACACCAGCGCAATGGGACGCCACTGCCACCTTAGCAGCTCCACGTCGGGCTGGGCCAGCAATGGAATTGCGCAGGACAGCGCGAACTCAACAATTCCGTATACCAGCCACGTCCAGAGCCCACACGCTGCACCGCTGCCAATCTTCTGCCTCATTTGAACCCTTCTTAATTGTTGCTTTTCTCTTCTGCTCGTTCAGGTCCACTCTATGGACCGGCGGAACCT
Organism: Terriglobales bacterium; assembly: GCA_035601775.1. Classification (GTDB taxonomy): domain Bacteria; phylum Acidobacteriota; class Terriglobia; order Terriglobales; family Acidobacteriaceae; genus JABDBE01. Next base: position 102,985 of record DATNNO010000055.1, read on the forward strand.
GTGTTATTGGACGTATCCCAGCGACTTGAGCCGCTCCACGCTGTTCTTGTCCAGCTCGCGAGGCTGCTCTATCTGGGGCGGAGCTGCAGCGGCCCAGTCAGACAGCTGTTCCGCAAGTGCTACCGCGCGAGGGTCACCCGCTTGGTACTGGTTCCGTGTTTCGTCGGGGTCGGCAGCCAGGTCGTAGAGTTCGGGTGGCCCCGCCGTCCACGTGATCAGTTTCCACTGTCCGGCAAGAATGGCCCGCCGGACACCACGGAATCTGCGATTCTCCGGAGGCAAAAAGGGTATCGGCATCGCCGTGGCTTCACTGTACACCCTGTCCGAACTGTCAATGCGGGGCGACCGCAATGTCCGTCCCTGAACGCCAGAGGGCAGCGAAATTCCAGCAACATCCAGAACGGTAGGCATGAGATCAACCTGGCTCACCAAAGCGTCGGAACGATGGCCCGCATGCTGCCCGGGGTACTTGATCAGCAGCGGCACGTGCACGAGGTCTTGGTAAACGGAGTCCACCGAATGCACCATGAGATCATGCTCTCCAAATCCCTCACCGTGATCTGAGGTAACGATGATCAGGGTGTTCTCGTACAATCCGAGTTCACGCAATCGTGCCAGCAGTTCTCCAACCTCGTAATCTATGTACGCGATACCGCCGTCGTACTGGGAAACGAGGTGGCGCTTTTCCGCTGGATTGATGTGGCGACGGCCGATGTTGACCGCCGACGCCAAAGCCATATGCTGCGAAAAAGGCCGGAAATGCGGATCTCGACCCGGGAAGAGGGTATTGAACGGCGGCTGCGGAACATACGGCATGTGCGCATCCATATAGTTGAGAAAAAGGAAAAAGGGGCCACCCTTCCTGGCTTGATCGAGCAAGGCAAACGCGTGCCGGTTAATATCCGCAGCGCGCAGAGAATGCGCCTCAAATGCCGCTGTATCCACCGCGAGACTCAGTACACGCCGAGCGCCTTCACCCAGGTAGTACGAATCTGTGGGCATCGACAAGTGTACCGGCATGTGAGCGTCGTACACTGCGAAACCCTTGGCCAGCCCCAGGGAAGGCTGCAGGTAAGCATAGTTGGCTACGACACCCGCAGTCCAATAGCCATGGGCGCGTAGCACCTCCGCCAAGGTGATGTAGCGTGACCCGAGGGGACGACCCCAAGGATAATGGGGAGGAGAGTAATAGGAGCCGTGCCAGCGTGGGTAGAGCCCAGTAAAAATCGATGCATGTGTTGCCAGCGTCCAGTCCGAAGTCGCGATGGCGCGACTGTAAACCGTCGCTTCGTGGGCAAACTCTCGCAGCTGCGGCGTCGTATCGCGCTCGTATCCGTACACGGAGAGATGATCGGCGCGGACCGTGTCCATCGTGATCAAGACCACGTTGCATTGACTAGATGCAGTTGGTTGGCTAGCTTGCATCGCATGAATGGTGGGAGGCGTCCCCGACACCAGCACGGCGGCGAGCATTAGGATCGCAGCGCTCGCTATGACCGCTCGCCGCTGTACTGCCCCCATCCTGCCCGATCGCGAGCGGTGCCACAACACCGCGGCCACGACGATCATGCCACATAGCAGCACAGACACTCCGGTTTTTACAATCCTTGAACGGTTGTCTAGGGCTGCGCGGCTAACCCAGGGCACGATGAGCAGCAGGGAGCTGATCGCGAATGGGTTTACTAAGAAGGCCGCGCGTTCCAGCAAGACGCGTGAGGCCAAAGCCCCAGCAAGTGACACCGCTAGGACAACTGCGATGGCCAAAGCAATGTACTCCGATGGGACCAGTCTGGGCGGAGCTGCAAGCCGATTTGCCACGAACGCCACCGCGATCGTCAGGACGGCGATGATCTCGTGGTCCATACTGAAGCGGTTTTCCCGGCGCCTGCCGGTCCACTTTAGGAGTGCGCCACCAGCGCTTCCTACGACCAATCCAAATAGAAGGTAGACACCGAACAGCTGTCCGATGAGACGCCACTGCCACCCCAGTATTTCCACGCCGTGCTGGAACAACACGGGAATGCCGCAAGCCAGCACAAACTCAACAATGCCGTATGCCAGCCACGCCCAAAGCCCATATAGTGCGCCGCGGAGAATGTGTTGCCTCAATTGCATCTCTTGATCCGCAATGTCCTTAAGAACTCAAAACGAAACTCGGAACTGTCGCTTGAAAATCAATCCACTTGCCATGGACAAGATCAGCATCCAAATTAGCCAATGGAGATCGAGCCCCAAAGCGTGCACTGTGGTTTTCGGATAGCGGAGTTCGATCCAATCCACTGGTCCGGCAGGTAAGCGGCTCTCCGCTGGATACCACAGCAGATTAAGTGTGGAACTGACGCGACGCTCAGAGACGTACTGCGGCTCGACGCCAACCTGCACGCTCTTGTCCAGTGTTTGACCCGGAAGTACAACTTGCATGTCGCCGGTAATCGGACGCATCGCACGAATTCGCCAACTGATCTGACGCTGTCCCTCCAAACGGATAGCCGGACTGTCAATCGCAATACCCTGAGGCGCATGCAGCACAAGGATCGGGTCGCGCGAACCATCTTTCATTTGAACTGTGACGATGGCTTCCTGGCCGGGCGTGAGCGGAGCATATCCATAAAAGCATTCCATTTGGGCAAAAATCACGACCACGGGAATCGCCGTCACCGCAGCCGGCACGAGCATCCTGCCAATGTATCGAACATTCGCTTTGAGCAGACCCCATTGTGCTTTCCAGATGAGCAGCGGTTCATCGGTAAACAGCCGCATCTCGTACAAGTGCGCCTGTAACTCGTTTTTTACTTTCCGAATCGCCTCCTGATTGGAGGTTCGCCGGAATACCCACAGCATGCCGATGCCAACCACCACGCTTAGCGGCACTAAGCTGACCATCGGATTATGACCGCTGAAGGGCGACAGGATTCCGCTCATCAGTGCACTTGCGATTCTGCGTACGACATCCATTTCGCTCGCCGACCTGCTTACTCCAAATATCCGAGACCTTGCAGCTTCTTCACGATTTCTGCGTCTGACTCGGCGTCTTCCAGTTTTGCGAGTTCTTTTTCCAGAACGTGCTCGATAAATTCTTCCGGCGAGGAGTAGCCGACAGCATCGCAGCACCTCTTCACCCGTTGCCAAGTCGCTTTTTTCAGCTTGATGCTCGTGTTGAACATGGGTACCTCAATAGATGGTGTGCCCGATCATGCCGGGTCCGGGCCGGACGCCAAATTCCTGCATTAAGGAAACCGTCAGGTCGTACAAGTGTGGATCGGTCGCACGGCTCTTGCGGTTGCTGATCAGCACGCCCGGCACGAAGCGTGAATCGATGCAATGATCGGCTCGCCATTCCCCCTTGTTGTCCTCCACCAGCGCGGCGGGAACCGCGCCCAGCACCGTCTGCCACGACGAACGATAACCGGGCATGTAACCGACGAGAATTTCCGGGGCTGCGCTCAGCATCTCTCCGTGGAACTCACGATGCGGCAGGGTGACGCCGCCGACTATCGGCTTCCCATTGTCGGGGTCGTGAGCGTTCTGGAGTTTCTCAGCAATCTTCTTTACTATGGCATCCGCCTCGTTGCCCGGTTCCACGATTCCTTCCCGCTCCCGCCCTTGCAGGTTCAGATAAATTCCGTTCAGGCCGATCGAATACGCTTGCGTCTTCGACCAGTCCACGTGGGGGAACAGCTCTTCATTGCTAACGTTCTTGGGATCGTCCAGCGTCAGGAAGCCCTCTTTCATGAGCCAGGTATTTAGATTTACCGCCCGATCAAAAGTAGAAAAGCCGTGGTCGGACATGACGATGAGCGTGGCATCGCCCATCTTCTCCCGCACCCAGCCGATGGTTTCGTCGACCATTTTGTACGTGCTGAGCAGCTCGTCATCGTACTTGCCCCAGAGCATGTGCGAGTCCTGGTCGGTGCCGAAGAAGTGAAAAAACAACAGCCCACCGTGAAAATGTTCTATGCCGTATCGCAGCAATTTCAGATGCTCGAGCGAAACCTGGTGGCTCTGCGCAACATACTCTTTGTAGTTGAAAACACCCTGCCGGAACGCCGACGTATCTTGCGCCATACCCTGCGTGTAAAACAAACCGACTTTCTTCGCCAATTCTTGGCTGAAGGCCACGGGGGCGGTGATCGGAAGCTCCGGATCCGAAGGATCAATATTGATTGGCGAAACGTAGAGTTCGAAATTCGGTTGCAATTTCTTTGCGTACAGGCGGAACATGCCGGCTGCGCTCTTTACACCGGGAATCAACGGGAACTCCACCTGAATCCAGCCCGACCACTCCCCTTCTTTGAGGATCAACTGCTGCTTGCCAATATCGAAGCGCGCGGCCGGTTGGTCTGGATCGACGTGCACCGTCATGTCCACATAGGTCGGCGCTTTGTCCTTGCGCAGCGAGTTATCCGGACCTTCGATTTTCAGCGTGGCCGAATGATCCTTTAGCTCCACATGAACGATCTGCCCTCCCGGAACCGTTCGGCTCTGCTGCGAAGCCACATCGGTATAGAGCGCGAATGTTCCGAATGTGCCGCGCAGATCGGGAGTGCCCATCCCCGAAACGGAAAAGCCCTCGTCCTCATGCTCGGGAGGAAAATCCGTAGGCATGCGGATGATGGTCGTCGGAACGTGATGCTCAGCAAGAATCTCCCAGAAGGGCTTCCCCTTGCGGAAGGAAACGACGTGTCCCGATGACAGCGGCAGTTCGTAGGGGCCGATGGGAATCGTCCATCCGCCTTCTGCCGTTTGTGCCATGGACGAATAAGGTGCGAGGGTCAGAGGATTGCGATGAACGAAATCGAAAATTCCGTGTCCGCCCGGATCCATTCCTGTGATGAAAGTAGACCAGGCAACCGGACTCTGCGGCGGCATTGTGGTTTCCAAACGCTTGAATTCCCCTTCCCGCCGCAACTTGTCCAGATTCGGCAGGGCATCCCAGTGGCGTTCGAGGAAGTTGGGGTCCATGCCGTCGATGCCTAGCACGATGATGCTCTTGGTGGAAGCGCTGGTTTTTCCGCACCCTGCCAAGCCGATGGCTAGACCAGCTGCTAGCATCACCCAAACGGTCCGTTGTAATTGCGTTCTAAGCATCACGAGAATTCATGCCAGGTTGAATACCGGCCGGCCTTCCATCCAGGCGGGTCTATCGACGCCGAACAGCTGCAGCACCGTGGGCGCCATGTCCTCAATACCTGGGTCTTGCGCCTCGATCTTGCGGTTGGAGAACAGCACGCCCGGAACAAGCACAGGATCTACAGAGTGATCGCCGCTCCACGCCTTGCAATTGTCTTCGAATACTTTTGCCGTGACCTTACCCACTGCGGCATCCCACGAAGTGCGGTAGCCGTCGTTGTAACCAACGATCATGTCCGGAGCTTCGGCCAGGTACGGCCCGCGATAGAGTTCATGAGTCGCATACACAGTGCGAATCCCGACAGCATCGCGCTCTTCATCTCTGAGGTTAGTGAGTTTTTGGATCAGTTCCTGGGTAAGGGCGGCCGCTTCGGCTCCCGGTTTTACGATGCCGCGTGCCTCGCGCCCCTTCAGATTCAGATACAGGCCGCCGAGACCCAGCGTGTATGCGCGCGTACGACTCCAATCCACTCCCTTGAAGTAACGATCGCTTTCCGTCGCTCCATTCTCGAGCACCAGGTAGCCATTGTCCCGCAGCCACGAGTTCAGGTTCACGCCGCGGCGGAACGAGCAGAATCCGTGATCGGAGAGGACGAAGATAACTGCGTCTTTGTCGACATGCTCGAGCGCGACTCCCACTAGCTTGTCCATCCGCTGATATAGATCTTCGATGGTGCGGGCGTACCCATTCTTCGCGTCAGCCTCTTGGTGCAAGTACCGATAGAACATGTGCTGCACGCGGTCGCTGGTGTCGAAGACGCACGCCACTACGCCCCGCCGCGTCTTCTCCAGCGCGTTACGGAACATAGCTTCGCGCTCTTCCATCAGCAGGTAGGACTGCTTGAGAAACTCCCCTTCATCGATCACGCCCTCGTTCAGCGCCCATGTGTCCTCAGCCATGCCGAGGGTGGAATACGTGCCGAGCAGCTTCGCCAGATAAGCCGCATAGTAGGACGGGTGGCTGATGGGCAGCGCCGGCTTTTCCGGATCGATCTGGATCGGGGAAACGTACAGCGAAAAATGCGGAGCGGTTTCGGTCACCAGAAAGCGCGCGATCCCGTTCACCTTGATGCCGAGAGACGCCTTGAACTTCAGCTTCACCCACGGGGTGTACGTTCCAGGCTCGAGCGGGTAGGACTCGTCCTGAATCTCTAGCACCGGCGTACCTCCCTGGAAGCAAATGCGAAACTGGATCCGAATGGGCCCGCCGTTTTCGAGAAAAACGTTCTCGGGGCCTTCGAGCGATCCTTCGAAGCCTTCGCCGATACGCTTCAGTGGATAGCGGCTGCCGCTTTCAAACGTGGCCTCATCCACTCGGGTGGTGAATTGGGAGAAGCTGCCCTGTGTGCCGCGAAGATCCGGTGTAGACATCGCCGAAAGCAGTCTGCCATTGAACTTGTCTGGCGGGAACGTGATGGGAACACGAATAATGGTGGACCCGATTTGTTGTTGCCCGAGCAGCTTCCAGAATGGCTGGCTCTTGCGTCTGAGCTCCACCCGTGGCCTTGAAAGAGGAATTCTCAGTCTTCCTAATTTCAGGAGACGCGTGGGTTTTTGAACCTTGGCCGCGGCCAGCTCTGGAACGTAACTTTTCATGTTGCGGTTGAGAAAGTCGAAAATGTTGTGCTTGGCTGGATTCACACCGGTCGCGAACGTCGACCACGCCACGGGCGACAGCGCCGGGAAGGTGGTCCGAAGCCGCGAGTAGGAGCCCTGCTCCTTGAGTCGAGCCAGATTCGGCAGTTTGCCTTCGGCCATGAACCGCTCAGTCAACCTTGGATCCAGACCATCCAGTCCGAGAAAGATCACTTTCTTTACGCGCGCATTTCGAAAACCCTGGTGGCGGCGGAGCAGGCGCCACGTCATGCGAAATGGCCACGTCAACAGCGAAAAGAAACTGAGGAGGAAACCAGCCGCCAAGCTCAGGAAGGAGCCCAGGAATGCGAACCCGGCGCCCGGACCTACGTACATCATCATCGGAGTTTTCCTTCTACGAACGGAACTTGCCAAACCTTCTCGTGATAAATGGGCCCGTGGCCGAAATACCCGTCTTCTCCAAACAGTTCCCCGTGGTCGGCGGTGATCGTAACGTAGGTGTTCTTGGGAAGCGTATCGAATAACTCTTCAACCACGCGATCCAAATATTTAACCGCTGCAACTTGCCGCTGCCGAAGTTCCTTCAGTTTCTGGTTGTTGAAAAATTTCTCTTTTCGCACCAGCAGCTTGCCGCCCACGACATCATCATCCAAATGTTTAAAGACTCCGTGTACACCGCTGATTTTGGGCCACTTATCCTGTGGCTCGTCCGGCAGCGCGTAGGGATAGTGCGTCTCGCCAACGTTTAGCAGGAAGAAGTTCGGCTGGGTTTCGGAGAATGTCATCTGCCGGACCATGGCCCGCATGTCGTTGTGCTTCTCCATGAGCTCATAGGTATCGAAACCCGTGTTGAGAATCGTCCTGGGGTTTAGCACGGGCAGCGAAACCATCGCATTGGTTCGATAACCCATGGTATCTCGTAGGAAAGTTGGCAGGAACATCTTCGGCACGAGCGACTTGAATTCGAAGTCGCTGCATCCCAACCGGTCGTTGAATTTGAGGAAATCCTTCTTGTAATACTCCGAGGCGTACACGTGCCGCGGGCTAGTATGCGGCATCAGTCCGATCAGCAGGTTGTAGTGCGAAGGCGATGTCCAGGAAGCATACGACCAGCGCTTCTCCACCTTTCCTAACTTCATGATGTTCCGCGGCCGAGCGCGCATGAAGGAGTCGTAGCGGCAGCTGTCGAATACGACCAGGACGTAATTGTTACGCACAGATTTTGAGGAAACCGTCATATATCTACTTCATTGCAGATTCTGTGATGAAGGGCGTTGTCCGGATGGCTGCGAAGTAACCAGCAAGGAAATGTCCACATTGAACGATGGAACCGATAAAGTGAGTTGCCGGGGCGAAATCTTCACGCGAGACAGCACCTCTCCGGTAGCTGGATCAATCCATTCTCCTATCAATCGTGGGTGAGACATGGAGGAGAAGTCGAAACTGAGCTTCGCTCCTTGCGCTGGTGTTGTGTGACTGGCCGCGTGTTGAAGATAGACAGCGCCCACGTCTTTCGAAAACAGACCGTAACTGTGGACAAGAGTAGGCGAAGTAATCGCGACAGGCGACATGCGCACGTTCGCATCGAGCTTGGACGCGAAACCTTGAAGTACTTGAACATATTTTCGCTCTTCCGGGCCGAGATAGATGTTTGCGCCCTGGCCTGGCGTGTAGTGCCCGCCAAACATACCGGCTTTGGACCAACTTGTGTTCCAGAAAATCAGGCTGATCTCCTGAAATACAGCGGTCCAGGAGCGAATGCGCATGCGCACAGCCGAACCTGGGTCCCAATTCATTCCCGAGTTGCCCTGTTCGCCCACAATGACGGGTTTCCCCGCCCGTTTCCATTTTGCAGCTTGCTCCTGCACTCGCAGATCAGAACTCAGCTCGTCTTCGCTCTCGTACCAATGCGGCGCGTTGATGTCGATATCAGGCAGATCGGGCTTCTCCCAACTTGTGCTAATCGGCTTCTGGTCCGGATCTACGGAGCGGGTATATTCGGCCATCATGGTTGTCCACTTGTCGGCGGCTTGGCGCTCATTGAGCAGCTCCCAGAAATCCGTGTACACACCCCAGCGTGCGATGCAGTATTCGATAAGGCGCTCTTCCTTTTGTACCAACTCGTGGTCTTCGGGATCGGAAAGTGCCTCAACGTGCCTTCGCAGCGCTTGGTTCATCGTCCGCGTGAGGACACGGACGGTGCGGTTGTCGCTCGACCAGTTTCCGTGGATTCCGAAAAACCCAAACATCACTCGAAAGCCATGTTTACTGGCTGCAGCAAGAAGACTGTCCGTGGCGATGCTTTGCGCTACTCGGTAGTGGTCCAGATCATCCATCAATGAGTAAGAACAATTCTTCTGAGAAAAACGAAACAGATTGAAGCCGGCCCGTCCGTAAACCGAGAAATATTCGTCCCAGGAAACGGTGCGCCCGGGATGGTTGCGGTCCTCCCCGTCGATCGCGGTACCCGGGAGCCGACCATCGCGGGCGTAAACACACTCCTCCAACCCCACTGGAAAATACGACTTTCCGCTGGCAAAAACCCAGCGATACTGATTTTGAGGATCGCGGCGGATTGGCCCTTGCTCGCTGCTCGGGGTGCACCGAAACGACCCACTCCCTTGCTCCTTGAATCCACTCTTGCTTGAGAAGGTGTAGCTATAGCTCCAGGTTCCCGGCTGGTCCGGCCGAAATCGGACCTTCCACAGATCGCCGCCGTAGAAAAAACCCTTGGCGAGGTGCTGAATACCGTCGGGAGACGTGAATACTGTTTGCAGCTCGACATCAAAGAAGTTGTTCTCGTAGGCTCCGTTGTGCTTGAAGGAAAGCTCAAGAATGTCATACCGGGAAACTGCGTCTGTATTCTGTGACTCGACGACATACAACTTGGGGCCCGGCGGACGGACAGTTCGGCAAGCCGTCAACGTCATTCCGAGCGCAAGGGCGACCGGCGTTAGTCTTCGGCACCCGATTAGTTTGGCCACGGACGGCCCACAAGGCTGGACAAATTCGCGGAAATATTGTGCCGAAGTGTCAGCATTGGAATCGTGACCGGCTGATTTGTCCGGTGAAGCTCTCCCTGATAGCGAAAGACCTCGATTTTGTGTGTGCGCACATTTGGCTGGTTGGTGCGAACCGGAAACGCGCGCAACAATTCGAATTGGCCGGAGCTCAACAATTCGTGAACACCCTCGAGACCGGGAGAATCGTCTTGATCCTCAATGACCGCATAACGTACGCCCCAAGATTGGAAAAAGTTGACAACTTGCTCCCGGGATTGAAGAATCTTTGTTGGTTCTCCACCGAGATGACTGACAACGATCTGTTTCTCCCGTGCGACCATGTGGGTTCTTTCGGTATCGAACTTCCTTACATAGAAAACGAAATCGCCGTCGAGAAAGCCTTGATAGTAGACGATGTCCGATTCAGGCAATGAGAGAACATACTGAGCGGCCTCCTCTACTCCCGCTACGATCGGTCGCTCAGACCGGATCGCCATAACAAAGAGCTCCAGCGCGAGAACCCAGCAGGCCACCACGCCCCACTTGCGGCGAATGCACAGAGCCTCGACCGCTGCAACAACAAAATACACGAGCGGCGGAATCCACACGATCGTGTGGCGCGGGTCCTTTTCGCTGATCAGGGCGAAGCAAAGGTAGCCAGAGAACAACCAGATCAACATCAGGCAATTTGCGCGAGACCTCTTGAAGAAGGCCAGTACCAGCCCAACACATGCGAGGGTCAGCACTACCGCGCCCAATTGTTTGTAGAGCTGGATCGGATAAAAAGCATAGGTGCCGCCCCGTGAAAGATACTTGAAATTATGACCCATGACACGGGTGGCCACGGAACCAAAGCCTCGTTCGGTTCGTTGAGTCAAAAGGTACCAGGGCAGAACCATCACCCCGGAAATCAGCAGTGCCAGCCAGACGTCCCACCGTTTTAACAACCGAAGACGCCGTCGGGCGACCAGATGGATTGGAATGAAAAACACCAGGAGTACCGTGGCCTGGCTGATCAACAATCCTGCGATCGCAAAAGCAGCCAGAGTCCATAAGTATCGCGGCCGCTCCGTCTCCAGGAACTTCAGCCAGAAATGAATGCCCCCGATGCAAATTGCGAGTGCGGGTATTTCGAGCATCGTCACCCGCTCATAAAGCAGGACGTATGGCATGAAGGCCAGTGCCACGGCGGACACAAAGGCCCGGTGGAGTGGCACGAGGGGCTCCAAGATCCGATACCAGAAGTAGACGCCCAGCAGGGCAAAAACTAAGACCGTCAGCCGGCTCACCCAAGGTGACAGACCGAACACGAGGAAAAGAACTCCCTCGAAAAAGTAGAACAGTGGCGGCCAATGAGGAATAGCGATCGCCGGGTACTTGGCAAAGTATTCGTAGGCATATTGCACCGGATGGTGCAGAGGCATCGTTACCAGGAGATCACGAAAGAATACGCCGTTCATCGCATGCCGCGGTTCATCCGCATAGAAGAAAAACTCTCCCTTGCTGATGCCGCGTGACAACACCAGTGCCGTAAGAGCAACCAGAATGAATGATGGCTGCCGCAGCATCCCGAGAACCTGTTGCAGCTTCGAGAATGTCCGTGGGGACTCCTGGGGTTCGACCACACTCAGGCATTCCGCCGATGAATTTGCCGTTTCCGAGATCATGAGACGATGCTGGCGATCAGGTGTTGGAACGCACGGATCTTGGTGCAAAGGATCAATTTGCTTTAGCGATGGGTAAAGTCGTTGACTGCTTCAGACGCCGTGGATGATGTTCCGTTTGGGCTGAGGAATTCTGGCATGCCATGCACTAACCGTGAGAATGAGCAGTGTCCTTACTTCTCGCACTGCGCACCTCGAGAAATCGCCTTGTGGTCATGGGTCGAAGTTTTCGACTTCAGGATTGCTGGACAGCGAAGATCGAGCTGCGCAATCCTCTCACCCATGAACAGGTTTGCTTTGGGCGGTCTCATCGCATTTGCTTCCGTAGCCATCGTTCCCGGGCATCAGGAGGCGCGGAGTAGCAAGGGAGATGTGGTTCACCGCCGCCTTTGAGAGCAGAAACATGTCAATCATCAGAGCGTCCACGCCAGAACAGAAATAACTTCGCACTGCGTCTCGAGGTTTGACCACCAGAGGTTCTCCGAAGAGGTTGAAGGATGTGTTGACCAGCAGAGGTGCCGGTGCCTGTTCTCCGAAACGCTTAAGAAGATGCCAGAATTGCGGATTGCTTTTTTGCCGCACAACATGCAGGCGGACCAGCCCCCCTGGCAGAACAAAACCATCAAGCAGCTTGCGAGCTTCCGGGCGGGCCCACGCCAGTGAGTTCATGGACTGGCATAATTGCGAGCACTCAAAATAGCGGTCACAGTCCTCTTCGGGCACTGCCAAGCCAAAGGGACGGAACCATTCGCGGTGCTTGATGTAGTCGTTAATGTTTTCCCGCACATAGGATGCCCAAGGTGAAGCCAGCAGACTGCGATTCCCAAGAGCGCGAGAGCCGAACTCGGTGGCTCCTTGGAACCAGCCAACGATTTTCCCCGCATCCAGCAACTGCAGCGTGACGTCGATTTTCCGGTCTACCGTGAGCTGCATGGAGTAACGGGCTTTGCAATTATCGAGAACGTCCTTGATCTCCGAGCGGCTGCAGGACGGGCCGCTGTACAGCTGGGACACGGCGGGCAAGCGCGGCTTTTGAAGCGTCCTGTGCCAAACCAGCAAACCGGCCCCCAAGGCGCAGCCCGCGTTACCGGGAGCCGGGGGAACGAACACTTGGTTGATTCCCAACTGTTTCTCCAGCGCGGCGACTAGGAGGGGGTTTTGAAACAGACCTCCACCCAGACAAACATTCTGCATGCCCTCACGATTGCGAAAGTACTCGACAAGTGAACCCACAACCTCGGCGCACGCCTGCTGCACGCTGCTGGCCAGCGCTCGACGTTGGTCCTCCTGCATCGCCTTGGTGTGGTCCGAAAAGCCTACTGCCTGATAGAACGTACTGGAAAAAACGGGATAGCCGGCGGAATTTGCCAGGTCGCTGTTCAGGCGCGGCAAATGGTTTCGTTGATTCTGGAGCATCTCAAGAAACAAGTTCTTGAAAATTGGTTCTCCTTCAAGACTGAGCCATTGTGTCTTGTGCTCCTCCCGGCGGGCATGGAATCCAAGCAGACCGGTAACCTGCGAGTACATCCACGCCAAAGAATGGGGAAAGCGGATCTTGCGCAGCGCTCGAATCTGCGTGCCTTCTCCCACCGCAATCATTCCGCAATTGCCGTCACCCTCTTCATCCATGGTCAGGATCAACGCTCGGTCGTAGGGCGAGAGGTAGAAAGCACTGGCGGCATGGCACAGGTGATGCTCGAAGCTGAAGATCTTGGTGGGAGCGCCATCGTTCATTTGCGCCCTGCGAAGTTCGTGCAGGGCGCGAGAATAGATGCCCGTTTCGCAGGCCTCGTGGTAGGCGGACGAGAGCGAAGTTCTCGCTTTCGCTCGCGATGAGGAACGCTGTTCCAAGCCAGGGAATGCCTGCGTTTCCACTGCGATGGCATCCAACTCACCCCAACTGACCCTGGCTTGTTCCAGACAAAAGCGGATGGCGTCGTTGGGCAGCCCGGTACTATGGGAGCGCACCAGCTTATCGTTCTCAATCGCAGCTTTGATGACCCCATCTTCAAACAAAGCAGCTGCAGGGTCATGCTTGAATGAGGACACTCCCAGTATCAGCATATAGCTCCTAAACAGAAAGTACGAAAGGTGCCGCGGATCGAACGGATGTCTCTTCGACGAGACCGCCAGTGCGCGCACTCAAGAAGAGAGGTGCCTCACCAGCGAGGGGCCTACGCGGTTTGCTATTGCCAGTGGAAGCCGTTGCCAGGCGCGAATGGCAAACTGAAATTTGGGGTTGTGGCGATCCATCGCCGGAAGTTGTTTGCCGTCCGGCGACCAGTAGCTCCAGTGCAGAGGAACCTCGATCGAACCCCACTGCATCTTGTATCGATGGGGACCCGAGCCAACAGTAGAGCGGCCAAAATCCAGCGTGCGGTAACCGTGTTGAGTCGCAAAACGCAACACGTTCCAATGCATGAGCATATTCGGCTTGAGTGGCAAATACTTACGAATCGAGGCGGCCCAGACTGATTCAATTGTCTCTCGGAAGCCGAGCAAAAAGTCGCAGGCCACCGCATCTCCGTGAGACCTGACGATACAGATGTGAGCCTGCTCCGGGAATGCGTTCAGGATTTCCCAGAAGAACCTGCGGTGATACACAGGCGTGCCGAGGTCGCGCATGTTCTCTGAGAAAACAGCATAGAATTCGTCCAGCAATTCTTTTCCCCCCAATTCCGCGTTCAGACCGGCTTTTTCGGCCTTTCGTATCGAGGTTCGGATTCTGGAATCGAGGCCCTGCCACATTCGCTCTGGGTCCCTCGGAATGGGAAGCAGCGCCTTCACCTTATCTGTCCGGACAGCCAAGCCGAGCCCCAAGTCGCGTTCGTGGCGAAATTCCACGTATTTGGCGCCCACCTCCTGGGCAATGGTGGAGGCCTCCCGCAGCAATTGGGTCGCGGTCTCCGGAGTCTCAGCTAGGATCCCACCCCCTTGAAGCAGCGGCATGGAAGAGATCCCTGTGCCAAAGAGCCAACTTTTCTGCAACACCAACGGAAGAATTCCCCGTACGGACCCACCTTCTTCCGCCATGAAGTAGAAGGTCGGCCAAGCGAAACTGGTTTCGATGATGTGCTTCCATTCCCAGCGGTGATAGCTGGTGGACTCGGGACAGGTTCGGACAAAGTCCCGCCAACGTTGGATGTCGGCATTTCTCTTGCAACGAAAGATGCGCATTCGATTTAGTAGGTGTGAGTGTCTTGCAGTTGGACAGGATCTATACGACCGTACAGCCCGGGAAGGACCTTTCGAGCCTCAGCACATTCCACCGCCGATACCGATCACGAATGGACGTCGCACAACCAAGTCAGGGCGCTCCGTGTGGGATAAGCTCTTCATCTGGAGAACATTAATACTGCTGTTATAGCGCCCAAGCATTGCGACTTGGGGCAAGAGCAGATTGCCTAGTTCGATTGAATCTGTGTGAGCGTGTCGCGGGCATGCTGAGCATCATCGGGACTAAGCTTCAGGCGCAATGCAGCTTCGAGTTCCGACTTTGCCTCCTGCTTGTCGCCTGCGGCCAAAAGGGTCATACCCAGATGGTAACGGTAAACGGCTCTCTTGGGATCCTTCCGCACACACTCTTTGAACAAGGGGAGTGTGTCTCCGCGGCTTCCCCGGAGATATTCGACCCACGCTAGAATATCGGTGATGGCGTCGGCGTCGGGCGACAACTGCTTGGCCTTCTGAGCAAGGCTGAGGGCCACGTTTAGATCGCCTCCTTGTTTGGCCTGCACGTAGGCGAGATTTGCCACCGCGGGCGCAAAGTTTGGATCGACGGCCAAGGCTCGTTCATAGTATTGTCGGGCTTTGACAAAATCGACTTTGTCTTCGAGGTAAAGATTTCCGACCAGAGTCAGCAAAGGCACGAGATCGGGCTGCAGGGCAAGAGCCTTTTCGTAGCCGGCGATGGCAACGTCGACGTCGCCTCGTTCCTGTTCAAGCTTCGCCAAGCGAAGATATGGAGCAATTAGCGTGGGACTGAGCTGAATGGCTCGTTCGAATTCCGACTTTGCCTGCTCGGGGCGGTCTGCACCTGCCAGCAGGGCCCCAAGAATCACGTGGATGTTGGCATCATTCGGATAGCTTGCCAGGCTCTGCTGAACCCGCGCGATGGCTTTCGGGCGCTCATTTCTGGAGACTAGGAAATCCGCCAGCTCTGAGAGTGCTTCCGGCGAGCTGGGATTGAGGCCTAGGGCCGCTTCCAACTCGCGTTCTGTTCCCGCCCAATCCTTCTCAATCTGATAGGCTGCCGCCAGCTTCAGGTGTGGCACCGAATCCGTGGGAGCGAGTTCTCGTGCAAGTCCGAATTGCTCGCGCGCTGCCGCAGAATCTCCGCTACTCAATAACACGCTGCCCAGGAGCAGCCGGCCTGCCGCGTCTCCGGGCGCTAACTGCACGCTACGCTGCGCATATTCTCTTGCCTCTCGAACATTGCCTTGCAAGAGTTGTAATTTGGCCAAGGCTAAGGTGGCAAGATTCATCTCGGGAGAAACCCGTACCGCCTCTTGTAGTTCACTCTTGGCTGCCTCCATACTCCCGTCTTGCCAGTACGCCATGGCTAGAAAATAGTGGGCCTGAGAGGAATCGGGAGAGTCAATTACCTGGCGTCGTAGTGCTGCGATTGCTTCCGCAGCACGCCCGTTCGCCAACAAGATGCGCGCATGCTGAACCCGAGCCAGCGTGTCCTTGGGTTTCTGCTTGAGCACCGAGTCGTTGAGCGCAGAGGCATCGGGCAAGTGATTGCTCGCCAGATAAGCCTCTACTAAATGGTCCTTCAAATCCACGTTGTTGGGATCAAGCGCAAGTCCAGAATAAAACTCGTCACGAGCCTGGTCCAGCAAGCCATGTTGAGCGTAATAGTCACCGATGGCTAAAGATGCATCACCGCTACCCTTCTTACGGTTCCGCAACTTTTGCAGCAAAGCTTCTGCCGCATCTTTCTTGTCTTGCGAATACAAGAAATCCGACTCGGCAATGTACAACAGCACGGCATCCGGGTTCCGATCCAGCCCCTGTTGCATAACCTGCTCCGCCTCCTTGGGCCGATTCTGGAAACGATGGAGAGTCGACAAGTTGAGATAGGCCTCCAAGAGGCTCGGATCTACCTCAATCGCTTTCCGAATGTGTTGCTCTGCGTCGGCATAGCGGTGCATGGATGCTTCTACCAGCGCCAATCTCTCAAACGATGACGCACCCTTCGGGGTGAGTTCCGTCACTCTCACGAAGGCATCCAGTGCCTCCTGGAGATTCTGTTGTCCTATAAGAGCGTCCCCGAGTAGTCGGTAAGCGTCCGCACTGCTCGGGTTCTTCTGAATCAGCGAATTCGCGACCTCTTTCGCTTCGTCGAACTCATGAGCGGCGGCGTAAAGGTGCCCAATTTGCAGCCCCGCGTCGGGTCGTCCAGGCTCAAGCTCGAGCGCTTGTTGAAATGCGTTCAAAGCGTCATCCCAACTGTGCAGCGCAAGATCGGCCAACCCTAACTGGTAGTAGGCATCTCCAAAACGAGGATCAACCTGGAGAGCTCTGCTGTATTGGATGCGGGCTTCCTCATACTTGCCCTTCTTCGCATATTGCTGCCCGCTCTCTAGATAGCGCCTTTTCGTTGTTTCTGGGTTGCGACTGCAGCCGATCAGCAGGCCTAATAAGATTAATGCGAGAACCAGATTGGCAATCTTCACTTGGCACCTCCTGTTCAATCCTGAAACACCTGAGAGTACTGGACGAGAAAATGTCGGGTCGGTTGACTCGAAGGGGATATCGGTCGAGCTTGGAGCAGCTTCAACGAAGCGGTTGAGAGTGAGTTCTTGAGCAGGCAGACCCAACGCACTCTGGGTCGCGTGACTTAGCAAAAATGGGCGAAGGTGACTTCACTTCAGACCGGAAACCGAGACTCCAACCAACTCCGGGCCGGACGTACGGCATTATCAGAATCACCGCCGTAGCGCCCGGCCTTTCTGTGGCGATCACTGTTACGGGAAGGGTGACAGGATCGCGTGTTTGCCAGTTGGCGCGGTCTCAAGCGCCAAACTTCCTGCGCAAAAGACCACCCACGAGCAACAATCCAGAACCGAGCAGCGCCATGGTTCCGGGCTCCGGAGTCGGCGTCACAGACCCGTCGAAGACCCATCCGAAGCGACCTTGCCCCTTCGGAATGGTCTCAATGCTCTTGGCGGTTGTGAACTCGACGTTGAGCTTAATGAACCCGCCACTAGTGAAATACTGCTTCAGTATTCCGCCTGTGGGAGTGAAGTTAAGCGTCACGAACTGATTGAAACTAGACCCGTTTATGTTTTTCGTTTGCGTCATGGAGACCAACTGGAAACTGCCGTTCAACCAATCCGTCCCCGTTTTGTTCGCTCCGGAATAGAAGTCGAAGCCGATCGCCGGACCGGAGAGCGACCAAGTGCAAACAATGCAATTTTGAGCTGAAGTTAGGGTCCCGGTGACACCACCCCCAGTGAGCGTGTAGAAGCCGTTGTCGCCGGCCAATTGCCCTTCTCCGGTAGCCGTGCCCGAGAAATTGTTCCCAATGCACACTCCATTCGTCACGTGAGAACACATGTCAAGCGTGAAGTTGCCTCCGCCAGTAGCAAAGAACGCTACCCTGCCGCTCCCAGGCAAGCTCGTATTCAAGTCGATATCGGTCTGGGCCGAAGCAGGCGGTACCGCGCAAGCCACTATGGCGGTTGCCAACAAAGCAAGAATCAGTCTTTTCATCACTAGCACTTCCTTCCCGTAAATTGGAGTAATGCTCCGAAATAGAGGAAAATCTACAGTACTGCTCGCGTAAGCCGGAGCAAGATGGGTTCCACTAAGCTGTGGGAAACAGGGAACGCCACAAAATCGAAGTATCTTATTGAGTACGAAAGTGTTACGAGGTTCCACAGTCACGAGCGCTGGGGAACGGGGCACTTTAGGTTCCAAATCCTTGCAAGCCGGGGCTGCAAGGCTCAAGCCAAGGTTGCAAGACCGTTCAACTCCTCGGAGCTGGAGTTCGTGACTTGGTGCATGTTCTGGCTCTCGTTTCCGGTCAAATTAGTTGTCGGAAAACTCAAGGTGGAGGAGCCGGAGTCCTGAATTTCGGGTCCTCGGTTAAAGTTCTTGATTGGGCAGGGCTTCTCAGTTCTAGTCGGGAATCAACCCGTCTGATCGCACCAAGAACTCCTGAGCCAATGCAACTGCCCTGCTAAACGCTGCGCTCTCGTCTCTCTTTCCGATTGGCGAAGAAACTCGAACCAGTGCCGCATCGGTCCGATTCAGTCGTAGGGAGTCGAGTACCATATAGATTTTGCCGCTATATTCACTAGCGATAACGCGGCCATGAGACTGATACCAATAGAGGACAAGCTGGCGCTGCAAACCATTCTCCACCACATACTGGTTCACCAGCACTTGCCGTCCACCCGGGACAGTCAAGGCCAGATGGCCGGCACTCACAGGTTCCCATCCGGCCCCCGGAAGGCAGTTCTTGGGTGAATGAATTGACACGCCCGCTCGTTGGCTCCGGTAGTAACCGACGTAGAGGAACACGAGGTGTTGATCAGGTGCTTGGTACACGCGAAATAGGTAGTCGCTCACACCCAGCGCTTGAACTATACGAGGCTCGATTGAAACGTCCGCCCCCTGCCAATCCCGCAGCTGCATTGGGAACGTGCTGAGAGGCTTCGATAATGGAACGGCCTCACCGTGGGAAAGATGATGAAGGCCGACCGCGGCCCCTGCCAGGACCGCAAGCATAAACCAGAAACCCAAGCCTTTCGTCATCGCTTTGCCAGTACCCCTTTCGACTTACGGAACTGTGCTCTTCGGGTGACATTGATTAACGCGTGAAGCATCAACAACAAGCTCGTAGCCACGATAAAGATCACCCATCCCGAAAAGGAATGTAGAAATCCATCTGCCGTCTTTGGTCCCCAGTAATACGTGAGCAAAGCCGTACCCACTACTCTAAAACCGTTGCTTGCCACAGCGAGCGGCACCATTGCAAGCACCAGCAGAATCTGGACGTACCGGTTTCGCTCCGCGAAGTATCCGTAGCTGAGTGCCAGTGTGATCAATGACATCAGCGAGCGGATGCCACTGCACGCTTCAACCACCTCAATCCGATTGTGCGGTAGCACCAGTATGTTGCCTTCTCGCAGGACCGGAAAAAGGTTCAGCCTGTCCAAAACGCCGGTGGCAAACGAGGACGCGACAAACTGCAAGGGAAAAACGATTTCGTTATAAATTAGGGCCGGCAAGGGAATCATCAGTAGCAAGAACATGACCGGGAACGTGATGGCGCGTAGCATCGCCCACCCGAGAAAATAGGCGACCAAACCGGCAATCGTACCAACGAAGGCGATGCGTGTGAGAAAAAGCTCTGCACCCAGACTTCCCAAGAAAAGCAGTGCGACTGAACCTAGCACTATGAACAATCCGCGAAAACTGGGCCGTACTGGCAATCGGAGCAACGCGTCCCGCTTGCGCCAAATGAGATAAGAGGACAGGAAAGGAACAAACAACCCATACGAGTAGTCGGGATTTTCATACCAGTCTCCAATGAGTGCGGCCAGCACTGGGAAGTAAAGGAACAACACTGCGGCAGCCAACAGCGCATGGCACCAATGCTCCCTGCAAGTTCGCCAAAGGGAAGAAACGCGATCCTGGGCAGTCCGGGGTGCCTTTCGCTTGAAGACAGGAGGCGAGCTACCGGCGTCGTCCAGTCCGGCCAGACCAAGATCGTTTGAAGCAGTCAATGCGTTTTCTCGAAGTGACAATTCGATTATTCCGAAGAGCTTGACTGCGTTCGGAATTCAAACATCAACAAAAGAAAGCTGAACTAAACTGCGCGATGGAAGGATAGTACATTCCGGAATTGCTACGCGTGAAAGGCCATCACTGCGACAGATTGTGAGCTTTCGGCAGGCTTGCGTAAATCAGGCTCGAGGCCAGCCGGAGCCCAGAAGCAGTAGCCTTGGGCCACCCCATAATGCCAGTCGGCGATGGCTTCGTTGATTGCTTTGTCCCCTTTGATGGCGAGTTAGCAGTTGAGAGAAGGGAACCGTGCCATTACATCCTAGTCGGCGCCATCACTGGCTTTGTCCATCAAGACCGAGAAGGAGCACAGGGTGAGCACGGACTGCGAGATTTCTGGAAAGAAGTGCCACGACCTTTCATTGCTATGTGGTTTCGTGAGGATCGGCAACAAGGTCGTTGCGACCGGCAGACGGTAGTTGTTAAAAGCTAGATCGGGTTGGCTCACGGGTCAGCGACGCCCAAAGTAAAGCATCCGCCCACCGTCGAGCATGCGATGGTCCAGCCGGATGGGGCCTATGCCGCAAACGGCGGAAGCGCTCGGCCTGATCCCCACCCATTCTTTGCGGTAAACACCTTTCGGACCTCCGCTCGAAAAGCGTTCCCGGAAATAAGCTCTAACGCGCAAGACGGGCAGCAGCCAAGTCCTCCAGTCCCGCGGAACCAGAGTGAATGCAATGATGCCTCCCGGCTTCGTAACACGGTGCATCTCGGTCAAGTAGGACTTCAGTGCGGCATGCGATGGCAGGTGCTGGAACACGCAGTAACCCAGGGCGAGATCGACCGATTCGTCCGGGATGCCGGGGAGCGTGAACCCCTCTGCCGCACGGAAATCGGCGTTGGGCAGGTTTGCTTGGCGTGCGATAGCGAGCATTCTCTCTGAGATGTCTAATGCGATCACCCGCCCAACTTCCGGCGCGATTGCACGCGTTAGCCTGCCGACGCCGCACCCGATCTCAACAACCGTGTCTCCCGTCCCTGGGGCGTACCCCGTCACCCGCTTGATATCGTTCCAGATTGCCTGCCCACTGGCCCAAAACTCCTCAAGATTACGGTCAGCGCCGTAAGGGCCATAGGATGAGACGTACCAGTACGGATTCTCGTCGGCCGCTCGGTTCCAGAAAGATTTGATTGACTGCTCTGAAGGCATACAGGTTTTTGTGTATCACTTAGTGCTGGCGAAATCAAGAAGCACAAAATCGTTTTCGACGCACGGGCGTAAAGACCAGCCCGGCGCATGAGCTTGGTGCGTTTTGAATTCAGACATCCACAAAAGAGAGCTGAACTGACCTGCACGATGGAAGGATTCGTACATTCCGGAATTGCTATGCGCGATAGGCCCTCACTGCGACAGATTCAACCAAAGTGAGTTGGCGTTCTCCACATCCCCAAGGTAGTTGCCCCAGCAGGTGGAGGAGGTCTTGGTTCCCATGTTCGTCCAAGTCACGGTCCCGTCGCCGGAACATTTAGAACCGACGCCGAGACACTGCGTCCAATCCGGCTCGGTCGCACCAGAGATTCCATTGTTGGGCTGGAGCATGTATGGCGTTCCTGAGACGTTGACTAAGATCTCGTTTCCCCCGCCACCTGAGTAGTTTGTGGGTCCTTTGTAAGCCGTATTTGCCTGCCAGCCCGGCAAAATGTTGCCGGAGAAAGACGTCTCGCCACCGTCAGTGTACTGGGTGCCGCCAATGGTCTCGGTTGACGATCCCACACAGTCATGAACGCCATCGTAAGGATTATCCAGAGAATCGATGAACCCCCAGTCTTGCGTTTCTGTCGAGGAGTCGAAGTCCAGCGCCGGGAAGTAATTGAAACCAACGAAATGATAGATGCCGTTCTGGTCGGGCGTATTCAGCTTGTAATTCCAATCATCATAGAAGAACTGCCCGCGGCTTTCCTGATTGGTCAAGCCGATATTTGCGGTCTGCACGTAGCCATAGAGGTAGGAGTCCGCGCCGGACTGAACGTTCCCGTTGTTCTCAATGATCGGAACGGAAAGATTGTTGATGAAGAAGTTGTTGATGGCGGTGCCCTCTGCCCGGGAAACCGCCGGAGGCACCGTGTAGGACTGGATATAGACTCCATCCAGATACTGACTCGCCGCCTGGAGCCAACCGATGTGCGACGGAGCACCCCATGTGCCTAAAGTATTCGGCCCAAACAACAGCAGATTGGGATAGGTATTGTGAATCTGGGTGGTCACCGTCTTGAGGTAGTACCCAGCAAACTGCTGCGTCCATGCGTCCAGATCCGCACCCATTGTGGCTTGCATGGTTGGGGGATGGGCCCCAGTGCAGGGTGTATAAGGCGAATTCGACGAAATCAAGCAAACACCGTTCTTTGGGCTGCCTGTCCAGGAGTTGCGTCCGTCTTCATCCATCAGACCGGTGCCGTACATCCAGCCGTCGGCAACATAGTCGACGGTGATCGCCGCGCCCGACGCCGGAGCCACGGCGAAGGTGATGCTGATGGCCTTCGTGCTGTAGTCGATTGTGCTCGTGGTCAAGACCGCCGGGCCTCGATTCGTCCAAGTGCAACTTCCGTCCGTCGTGGTACCGCCTGCCGTGGTGTTCCATTTCGGGGGACTGTTGGCAGCAATGCAGAACGTGTTTGCGGGACTGCCCGTCAACTGCTGCAGGTACCCCAATCCTTCTCCGTTGCCGAGCGAGTCAACAATCTCCAGCGGCTGATAGAAGGCCGATCCACCGCCCCAGGCGTTCGTGGGACTTCCTAAGATTCCGGTATTTCCCCCGCCCCCGCTGCATCCTTGCCCTACCGTGAACCACGGGCAGTCTCCGGCAACAATCGTGTTGTTGACGTAGATGGCAACCGAGTAGGGAGAAACCTGGGTTCCACCCGCAAGCGTTTTGGAGAAGGTCAGAGTCGTTCCGTCACCGGTCCCCAGCGCTTCGCCGGTGACCGCGCTGCCCGAAGAATCGAACGTCGTATAGTTCGATCCCCACGCGGCGTTGAGTGCGCTGATTGTTCCGTATTTCTTTGCCAGGTAGTCGCGCAGAGAACAGGGGGTTGTCAGATTACAGGTGGCGGGTAGTGAACTCATCGCCACCTTCGCGTAGGTTTTCGGGTCAGGGTAGAGCACGGCGATATTGCGATAGGAGCCGAGACCGTTGTGGCCTAAGTCAGCGGTCTGCACCGGAGAGGTAAGGGCAACCGTGAAGGATACATTGGTGGAGTTATGCCCTCCGGGAGTAGAGGAAAAGTCCGGCCCTGCCCCCAGCCCCCACATGAAGTCCACGTCGTCCCAGGCGAAACCGATGACCCAGGGCGAACTGGCCAAACCGCCCATTTGGTTTTGGGCGTAGCCTCCCCACCAGGTCGAATAGGCAGGGTCGAACACGTCCGCAAGGTAGGCATGGTAGTTGTCGAAACCGTTCCAGTTATTGTTCGTACCGTAGACCAAATTTTTCGTGGGGTTCGGGCCGTAGTTCCAGAGATCCACGCCGGGGTACTGGCTGGCAGCAAGATTCTCTTGCAGCATCGGGACTTGGGCAACAGACTGACTCAGCGGGGACACAGAATTATCGGAGGCAGGTCCCACTCCATTGAACCCCCAGCCTTGGAAACGCTCCACCATCTTGGGTCCCCAAGTGGTGCTGGTATCGCCATACTTGGCGGTCGCTGCCGCCACGTAAGTATTGCCAGTTCTCCCGGTCGAAATAGATACGCCCTGGAAGACGAAACCGTCACCCATCGGGTCGCAGAACCACCAGCGACTCTTGATGAGCACCACATTCCAGCCCGTGCCACCTGTGGTGTTGTTACAGGGCACCGAAGTAAGCCCACCGAACTGGTCAAATGCGGTCGTGCTCTGCCCCCTGCCGTTCAGCGACACGCTTTGTGGACTTCCCGTGGCGTTATCGCCGACCCGAATGGTGGCGCTCTGCTGGCCAATCTGTGTCGGGTTGAAGGTCACTGAGATCGTGCAATTACTCCCCGCTGACAAGCTGCTCCCACAGTTGTTGGTTTCGGTGAAGTTCCCGTTTTGCGCTCCGCTAATCGTCATCTGGCTGATCTGCAACGTCGCGCCGCCTGTGTTCTGCATCACCACTGGCAACATCGAACCCGCGCCGCCGACCTGCACACTGCCAAAATCCAGAGTGGAGGGCTTGAACGTCACGGCGGGATTATCCCCAATGGCCCCGCTCCCACTCAGGGCCACAGTCTGCGGACTTCCGGAGGCGTTGTCGGTCACTTGAAACGTGGCACTCTGCTGCCCCGTTTGGCTCGGATTGAACTTCACCGAGACCGTGCAACTACTCCCCACCGACAGGCCGCTCCCACAGTTGTTGGTTTCGGTGAAGTTTCCGTTGTGCGCTCCGCCAATCGTCATCTGGCTGATCTGCAACGTCGCGCTGCCCGTGTTCTGCACCGTCACCGGCAAAATCTGACCGCTAGATCCTGCCTTGATGCTGCCGAAGCTCAGACTCGAGGGACTGAATGTCAGTGCAGATCTGTCCCTGGTCGAAGTGGTCGAATTGGAAGTCGCCACGCCGCCACACGCCGTAAGGGAGAGCGCCCAGGAGAGCATCCCCAGAGTGAAAATGAAAGACGGGATCACGCGGTCTGAGCGTGGCGACGAGAATCTCTTCTGCCCAAAAAGGAGCTTGCCCAGGGGCATCGGCATGGCTCTTAAACCCTCCGGCGAATACCCGACTGTAGCCGAGCGCTGGTGGCGACGGTAGGTCACGGAAGGACCTATTTTTCAGCGGTGAAAGGACGTGTCTGTTGGGCCAACTCCTCACTCTCTTCCACAAAATATTGACTGTTGGGCACATTAGCCCTTTCCGACTGGAAAGCGGCCTCCCTCTTCCGGCCGCCTCAATACGCGCGGGGCATCTACCTTGAAGGCTTTAGGCTAGCTGCTCGGGGATTTTGCACGGTAACTCTCGATCCCTGCGATGTTGGATCAGCACCATTGGCAATAGCCAGCCACAACAAGTTTGCCTGTTTGACCTTGCTGATCGCGTCTCCGTAATTGCGTTCCTCCCCGCCACAAGTCATGGTCTCGAGCGGAGGAGAGCACGGACCTCTCGCCGTCACCGCCTCGTGACCGTCGTAGGCATTGTCGTTGAGCGAGACTAGACCCCAATCAATTTTCTCGTTCCAGAAGTCGGTCAGCCCCCAAAAACTTATGCCGACGTACGGGTAGGTTCCGTTGGAGGCCCGCATGTTCACTGCGGCCCTTTCCGAATCGTAATATTGCTGCCCGCGCGCCGCCTGCGTCGGGAAATCTAAAACTCCGGGAGCGGCTCCGGGATAGCGAAAGAGTGCGGAATCCGGCGTGGCGGCGAACATGATCTGGTTGATCATCGGCTTATCGCCCAGCCACTGCTGGGTGTAGTCAACATGACTCTTCTGGGGTATCACCGAACTGGGATAGATCGCATCCAGGTAAGGAGCCGCACCCTGCATGATTTCCTTACGCGCAGGCGCGCCCCACGTTCCCATCGAATCCGGACCGAGATACAGAACCGTGGCTGGAATTGCGTCGCGGATCGACTTGAAATAGCGGGCTGCGAACTGAGAGATCCATCCATCGACATCAGCCCCAAGTTTGGGGCTAGCGTTGACGAGGGGTTCGCCCTTTCCATCGCAGGCGAGGGCCGGTTGCAGACAGACAACATTCGTGCCAACCCAGAGATTTCGGCCATCCTCGTCCATCAGACCGCTGCCATACATCCAGCCGTTCTGGACATATTCTACAGTGATGGTGTGAGTACCAAACGACAGCGGTGGCGACAAGATAAGGCTCATTTCGCCCGTTAAGTAGTTGATGGAGTTCGCTCGCGTCGGAAGCGCGGCTCCTTTGACGAGCCCGGAGTCAGGCATGATCCAATCGGTTCCAAGCGGAACGTTGGTGGCCTGCAGGGTCTCGAGGCTGCCCCAGTACTTGTTGGTCCCCGCCGGCAAACACCACGAAACTGATGGTCCCTTGTCTCCGTTCACGCAGATTGCGTAAACGTCGTACCCACTCACCTGGTTGCCCACATCCATGCCTTCCGTGGCTTTGGCGGTGGGACCGTGCACCCGTAATTTGTTGCCGGCCGCGACCCAACCGGCACTTGTGGGCCGGCTACGAGCCGAAGAGGAACCGGACTTCATGTGGTACGTGACCATCACGGAATAAGCCAGGCTGGAAGGAGTGCAATAGCCGCAAGGCACGCTATCGGGATCCTTCAACCATGGGGTGAAACCACTGCCCACCCGGCTCCCACCCAAGCTTCCGGTATTGGCCGAATTGCGGTGGCAGATCCCATTCCACCAGGGGCAGTCGCCACCGTGCAGCACGCCATCGATCTTGACCCTCACCGAGAGAGGAGAGATGTTTGTGTAGCTCAGAATGGCGCTGCAGTGGTCCAGCTTGCCGTCCCAACTGGTTCCCGCGCATACCGTCTCAGTCCGGTTAGTCCCCGAAGAATCAAAGGTTGTGTAAGTTGAGCCCCACGCCGAGTTCAGGGCGGCGATATCACCCTTGTAGTGCTTGTAAAGATAATCTCTGAGGCTGCAAGGTGTGGTGACGGCACACGTGGCTGGGGGCGCATCCATGGCCACTTTTGAGAACACCCGGTTATCACTGTAAAGCTGCGGCGTGTTCCGGGAGGCAGGACTGGAATTGAAGGTTTGCAGTGGCGACGTGGTAAGGACGGTGTAAGCAATGTCAGTATTGGTGTGGCCGGGAGGTTCCGTGGGAAAGTCGGGACCGGCCCCCATCCCAAAAAACCAGTCGGTGTCGTCCGCAAAGATGCCAATCACGTAGCTGTTGGTGATGAAAGACTGCGAGGGCGCGTGAAAGAAGGCGTGTGCGTATTGCGGAAACGCTGGGTCGAAGAAATCAATCACTGCCGCACGCCAGCCGCCCCGATTCGAGTAAAGCTGGTTAAGCCCGAACATCATATCCTTCGACGGGTGTGCCGCAAATTTCCAGAGATTGTTAGCTGCGTAAACCCCGACTTGCAGGGTATAGATCTGGGGCACCCGATTGTTAGCGGCGGCGTAAGCCGGCCCTGCAGAAAAACTTCCGATCGCATTGAATCCCCAAGCCTTCATGCGAGCCAACTGCTTGCCTGCCCAATTCGCTGGGTCGCCATACTTTGCCTTAGCGATCGTGTCGGAATGGGCGCAGGTGGAGCGATCACAGGCATCGCCCTGGTGGAAGACGCCAGCCAGAGTGACGATGAACATTTCGTGGCCTTGAGGAGTACAGGCCCACCAACGAGAATCGCGCTTCTCGAAGTGCCAACGGCCATTGTTGTTCTTGCAGGCATTGGTGGAGAGCCCGCCGTATTTGTCATAGCTCTGAGCCCCGGCGAGCAGGGAGGCAAAGATTAACGCCAGTAAGGCCGGGTACCGCATGGCAGAAGGGTTCCGCACCAGCTCATCTCTTGAACTTATGGATTTATGCGAGGCTAGCCTGAAACTGCGGCCCCACGTACCGTGGCTCGCGATTGACCGACTCCCTTGAACAACCCTGCCCAGGGCAGGAGCGAACGCCGGTGTATGGAAACCAGGGCGGCAGCAACTCCATAGCCCAGGTTCAACCAGACAAAACACATGCGATTGACAAGACCGTGATTCCAATTGCGGCGGTAAAGGTACCAATTCGTGCGAGCATGCAGGTACAGCCAATGCTTGCCGGTTCGTCCCGCAGGACTCTGTTTATGAAACAGTCGAGCTTTGGGAGCAATGAGCAACGTCGCATTCTTACCCAAGTGCATGCAGAAATCTACATCCTCTCCTTCAGACGCACCGGTCAGGTTTTCGTCAAAACGAACACCTTGGACGGAGCCCATGCGGAAGCTCATGAGCCCGCCCCCGAGTCGAGTCACGCGAATCGGTTCACGCTGGCCAAGCTTTGCGGCTTTCCAGTAGATCGGCTGCCGATCATCGTG
Organism: Terriglobales bacterium; assembly: GCA_035601775.1. Taxonomy (GTDB): domain Bacteria; phylum Acidobacteriota; class Terriglobia; order Terriglobales; family Acidobacteriaceae; genus JABDBE01. Next base: position 131,089 of record DATNNO010000055.1, read on the forward strand.
AAACGGGCCGCGGGCAAACAGCCATGACCAGGCCCGGAACGCAAGAATGGGAGGATGATAATTCGTGATGATCCCGGAGACACCTGCCGCTGCGGGATATCTCTGGTAGGTGTCGACGAGCGCTTCGAGAAACTCCTTCTCCAGAATCACGTCGTCATCCAGGAACAGCCAGATTTCTCCACTTGCCACTTCCATGGCCCTGCTCCTCGCCACGGATGCCCCTGAAATACTGGGCTCGTGCAGGTAGATCAGGTGGCTGTCCCCCTGTGGATCCGGAAAGCCTTCGGCGTACAGCCTTCGTATCGCAAGGACGCTTTCCTCCCCCGGGGTCTGGTCCACGATGATCAATTCGTGTGGCTTCGCCGTCTGAGTTAACAAGCTGCGGACTGTGTTCTCCAAGTCGACGGGCCGATTCTTCGTGGGTATGATCACAGAGACGCTTAGTGGTGAGCGCGCCATGCTGTTCCTTTAACTTGTGCCTGATGCAGGTCGGGAGGTTTGCCGCTTTTTAAATCTTGACCTGCACTACCCTTAAGATGCTTTGAACACCAGGCGACGATTTCTGCAGGTACCGAATTCAGGAGCACAATCCAAATCTTGATAGCCCTCGCCCGACAACCACTCATATAGCTGGCGGGCGGAACTGCCAGCCAAAGCGAGCATTCTTTCGTTAAACTCGCACAAGATTCTTTTTACCCGCCCTTCCCGGATACTGCACTGCCCGCCCTGCAGCACTCTTAGCTCGTGGCCTTCAACGTCGATCTTCAGCAAGTCGATACAACCGAGGTCGGAAGTCTCGAAAAATCGATCCAGCGTCCCAGCGGGTACTTCCCGTGCAGTCATCTCGTCGCAGTACCGACTGGTACTAGGGTTGTGGTTCCCGTAGGATTTGGGAGGTACAAACAGCGTGAGCTGTTGTTCCCGATCGCTGAGGGCTATCGGCTTACACTCCACCTGGGATAACCTGTTAAGCTTCACAAATCGATCGAGTCTGGCGAACGCGAATGGATCGGGCTCAAAAGCGAACACCCGGCCGCGATTTCCGACCACACTTGCGCCCAGCGCGGTGTAATAGCCGATGTTCGCCCCAACATCAACGAAAGTCATGCCGGGTTGCAGCACAGTACGGAACCAAGATACGTCATCGACCTCATACAGACCTGCATATACGGATCTTTGTATGAAGTCACTTAGATCTAATTCCATCGAATATCCAAAGATGCGTGCAGTTCTAAGCCCAGACTTCGGGACGATGATGTTGCTCAGCCGGTATTTGCCTCGGAAGGACAATGGCCGCAGCGGGGCATAGATTATTTCATCGAGGTTCATAATGCTAGCGGTTCACGAGGTCGCCCACTCGGGCAGGAAACAGCGCGCGAGTTCCCGGCACTCTGCGGCTCGATAGCCGGCAAGCAGCATGAAGACCACCATAGCAGTCATCCAGAGGGGCGCCACCAGCGCATTCAGTGATCCTTTCAGCACTAATGAGGTACTGGCCGTGCCTATCGCCACGAGAGCAAAGGCAAGATAGTCCTTCGCGACGGAAACTCTCATGGGGACGCTTCGCTCGGCTACGGTCAATAAAGCAAGGTAAGACAAACAAGTCGCCACCCCGGATGCGATGACCGCGCCCAACAAGTGCAAGTGTGGCCACATCAGATAGAAGAGAAGACAATACAAGATGACTTGCCCAGTCCCGACGAAGACCCCGCGCTGCTGTTTTCCGATGCTCGAGAGCAAAGTACTACCGACTGCCCCCGGACTCGCGAGTCCTGTCAATAGCACGGCCGCTATGATAGGGACTTCAAGTGAACTGTACTTCGGCCCGAACATTTTCGTGAGCATGCTTGCCAGCAACATCAGCCCACAAGTAGTCATCGTGTTCACTAGGAACAAGACTCGCATGTACAGACTGAAAACCTCGGAAGCCGCCGGTAAGTTGTGCAAGGCAACCAGATTGGTCAGAGAAGGTAGCAAGGTATCCAGGAAGAAAGTGTTGGCCAGGGGAATGAGCGTTGCAATGGTGCTGATGGCAACGTATTTTCCCAAAGTTTCCAAGCTTCCGAAGTTGAGCACCAGAATGTAGTCCAGCCGATTAATGAAGAACCCGACCGCGCTGAGCTGCTGCGTAGCCAGCGCATATTTCCAGAATCCGCGGGGCAGGTAGAAATCCAATCGGGGACGGTTGCGATGCGAGGTCGTGATGGAGACAAGGCGGCAAGCACCCAAACCCATGAGAATCGTAGTGAGCGCAAGATAGATTCCCCAAATCCAAACCTTATAATGGGCCACAAGGGAAGCGCGGGCGAAAAGGAACAGCATTCCATAGATGCAGAAGGAGCCGATGTTCATGGCCCGCATCAGGCTCTGGGCCCACCGGATTTCCAGCAATCCCTTCAGCGCGGCTACCGCCATAGAGAACAGTATGTAAATCGGCGACAGGCACAGGGCCAGCACGTAGAATGAAGGGCCACCCTTGTCCCCGAACAGGTAGTGCAGTTTGTCGGGCCACTTCAGCACCACCGCCAGCCACAGGCATAACGTCGCGCCTACGACCAAGAAATAGGAGAACAGGAACGATAGTCGTTTTTCTGGCCCCAGCTCCGGAATGAACTTGATGATGACAGGATCGCCGCCCAGATAGAAAAACGCGGCGACCAGCCCGATGTAGACCGCCAACAACCCGTAGGTGCCGATGGCCTCGGGACCAGTCCGGGCAAGAATGGCGTTCGTGCCAAAGCTGAAGGGAACCGCCAAAACCGATAGCCACACCGTCCAGCGCATTCCGGAGACGATGCGCGTGCGCAGATCGCGCGGCACAGACGCCATGGTCCTAGGCACCGCAACCGACGGATCAGCCACAGAGTCCATATCAGGTGAAGCTAGGATAGCTGCAAGGGACGGCCGATCTGTCCCTGCGCACTGCCGACCGCCAGAGCTTCCCCATAATCTGGATCGCAGGCGGTTACCGCTTTGTTTTCCACTTGTGCCCTGCGTCGATTCTTGATCAGCGCGAATTCACGACGCGCGATTGCGGCAAGCGGTGTGGTCAGGAAAATCGCAATCCAGAGAGGTTTCTGATACTGGGCAGAAACAAAAAACGCCGCGACCCCAAATCCAATTAATCCTTCCTGCAGGCCGATCGCCAGCGCCTCGAGATAACGATGCCTGAGAACCTTGGCTCGCCTCCGCACTTTCTCCAGCAGGATCAACGTGGAACTCACAATGCCCATGTAGAGCAGGAAACCCAAAACACCAAGCTCGGCCGCAAATTCAACGTATGTGTTATGTGCGACGTAACCGTCCCCTCGCTCGGTGACGTGAGCTCGTGCGGCAAAGCGCTTGAAGTTAGACAAACCGATGCCAAAAACGGGGTTTTGTAAGGCGGCTTGAACGCCGAACTTCCACAGCTTGAGATGGTCGTCCGCGGAAAGGGTGTCGCCGTAATTCGGGTCAGTCAGACGCTTAATTGGGCTCATCGGTGCAAACAGAAGTATGGGAACCATGAGTACACCGACCAGCAAGACTCGACTCTTCTTCTTATATCGCAAAAACATGATTCCAAAGAGCGCACACAGTCCCGCAAAACCGCCGCGGGAACCCGTAACTACGAATGCCGGAAAAATGGTGACGGTTGAACCCAGATAGAACCATCTCTGTGCCCGCGTTCGTGCCACTGACATCAAGTGAAAAGCCACCGGCATCGCCAGCAGAGTGGCCGCGGCAAAATAATTACCATCTCCGGCTACCCACCCGACGCGGGTGTCCCCGAACCCTAGGCGCTGGTACTCCCGTAGTACATAGAGTGCCGCTAAGTCCAGTGCTCCGACAAATGCCAAAGCGGTGTATTCCAACTTACGCAAGGAATCCACACAAACCATGACAACAAAGAGAAGGAACAATGTGGATATGTAAGCCTGAAATACCCAGCGCGTCAGTGCGACGATCCCAATGAAGGTGAAGGACGAAGTGAATGCCCAGACAAACAATATGACATACAGCCTCCCCGATAAATTGTCGAAGAAGCCCGGCAGTCTACGACCACGCACGATCGCAAAGAATGCATACAGAATGCTCAGGATTCCCAGGTACTTGGCCAGGGTGAATCCGGCAACCTCTGCACCGAACCAAGGGTGCTTAGGAACAGCGCAGAGAAGCACAACAAGATAGAAGATGATCACGACGCTTGCCTTGGCAGTTTCAACCCGGTTCCTTCACCGGAGCATCAAGAGAGGACGTTGGCTCAGCGAGCTGACCGCTCCCGCCGCGACATTACCAAATAACCTCCTCCCAAATTACTAAGGGGGCTTGAGGTCAACGATTCCATTCGCCGCCCCACCGGGTGGCATATGCACCGGAGCAGATTGTCAAGCGGAATCGGCAATGGACTGAAATGGAAATAGTTGTGGCGGACTTTCGTGAACCCAAACTCACTCAAGGCACGGTCGAAGCCCGCGGGAGAGTGGGTGCGGCGGTCGGGGAACTCGTGCACTTCACCACGGCCAATCAGCCGCTTCATGCCGCCCAGCATCGCGAAGCCGAAAGACGATTTCTTGAGCCAACGGTAGGGTGTTTCAAACAGAGTTGTATAGGAGTAGCGGTTGGTAACGTTCAAGATGAGGTGTCCACCCCGCTTGATCACACGGTTCATCTCAGTCAAGGTGGGTCCATCGGTCTTCTGATATTCGATGACGCCCGCCGCCACCACCACGTCGAAGGAACCATCGGGAAATTCAAGGCGTTCAATATCCCCCACGGAAAAACGATCCGCGGCGTCAAAACCATTGGAGCGAAGTGTACCAATGGCCTCCTGGATCATGGCCGGCGAGATGTCAATGCCGCGAGCGTCATATCCCTTCCGCAAGAGATGGAGAACTAACTCACCCGGGCCGCAACCCACATCGAGCACTTGCGCCCCCGCCGCAAGCTGGAGCCCTTCGATCATCTTCTCGATGTAGTATTGCCGGTAGCGCAAAGGCAGATATTCTCCCCCGTTCAGATAGTTCTGCTCGTGGTATTCCCGAGCATGATCGTAGTGCTGAACTAAGTTTGCCTTGATGACGGTAACGTCTTCGTGCATGCGTCGTTTCCTCTATGCTCGCCCGGCGACCAAGCGACGCCTCGTATACCCGACCCACTCTTTCAGCGCAAACCAATCGTAATCACCCTCAACCTTGGCCCGCAGATCGGCGATTGAATCGGTATCCTCGAAGGAAATCCGCCGCAGTGTAAGCACACGCTTAATGGAATTGGTACTGCCCCAGCGAGTGGTGACGGCTGCCTTGTAGCCGGTCTCTGCCAAAACTTGCGTGCTGAGGTTAGAAAAATCGCCAAGCTGCCCCCACGGGTAAGCAAAAAGCACAACCTCACGCCCAAGGAACTGTTCGAGCGCGGCGCGCGAACCGGCTGCCTGTCGCCGCATCTCGTGCGCCGACAATGGGCCCATTCGGCAGTGATCGATCGTATGCGAACCTATGTCGACTTGGGGCGACTCAGCGATTTGCCGCAGCTGGGTCGCCTCCATGATCTCCAGTTTCTGAGACCCTTCGATTCCGGCATCCCACTGGTTACACTTTCCAATATGTGCAGTGGGAACGAACATCGTGCACGAAACACCGAGCGACTCCAGGACAGGATAGGCATGTTCAACGAAGTTCCGATAGGCGTCATCGAAAGTGATGACCACTCGCCGCAAATTGTGCTTCGCCACGAGTGCCTCGGCGATATTGCGCAGCGGGATGATCCGATAGGTGTCACTTAGGAAGCGAATCTGGCGTTCAAACGCTGGTGGACTGATTGTCCAAGGCCCGGCATCCGGGCTGATCGAATGGTACATCACGATGGTGACGGACCGTTCGTCGTTGAGGCGCCGCCACGTCCCCAACATGGGTGTCATGTTCGCCCTCATGGCCAATCGGTGCAGCTGGCTCAGGTGCATCGTGCGTATTCCGCGGTGAGAGCGCGCTTCCGTCAGATAAGGGGACGTTCGCGGTGGCGCCGCAAACGCGCCAACAGGCTCGGACGTTCGCGGCTCAAGTCGGCTAGAAGCCGGAAAACGGCGGGGGATACCGGATCGCGAGTTGCCCAAACTTTACGAAAGCCGAGGGCGGCGTCACGAATGCCCCGGAACATTGCCTTCAGGTTGCCCGTGCGGCCGGCGAAGCACGCCATCATGGCCATCTTTTCAGTCAGAAATGGGACAGCGCGCACGGCTGGATAGTTTCGCATGGCAATCCACAAATAGTTGCGCGTGTAATAGTAATAAGGCCGCCAACTGTTTCGTGTCTCCTGTGACAGCAGATGGCGGACCCGAATGGATGGCCGATAGAAAATGCGGCCTCCGCGGTTGAGCAAGCGCAAGGAAAGGTCGAAACCCTCACATCCAATCCACAGAGGCTCGTAGTAGCCGCCTGTTTTTAGAAAATCCGCGCGACGAAAAGCGCACGCGCCTTCGGGAATAAAGGTGGTCTCGAATTCCTTATCCGAGTATTCTGCGTAGCTGCGAGGATGGCACCAATCCCGAACGTGCAGCCGCCCGGTTGCCGATTCCAACACTTTGAAGACAATGCAGCTGGCCTCTGGGCATGCGCTGAATGCGTTGGCGATCTTCTGCAGTTCGAAAGCTGAGTCGAAGGAAACGTCGTTGTCAATCGTCACGATGAACTCGCCGTGCGCCGCTTCGACACCGCGAGTGCGTCCCACGCAACCAGCATTGCCGTCCAGTTCCACCACGGTGACTTCGGGAAAATGCTGACGAACCAAATCCGCGGATCTGTCACCCGACCCGTTATCGACTACGATCACCTCTCGCGGACTGTACGACTGGGAGATGACGGTCGATAGGGTGCCGTTCAGAGCTTCCCAGCGCCGGTAGTTCAGGATTACAACGCTGATCAAGGAATTCTGCATGGGAGCGTCAAGTGACATCTGCTAAGCCAGGGTGTCGAGGAGAAAATTCCGATAGCACCACGCAATATCGCTGATCAGCAAACGCCAGCCACCAGCTCGCGAGCTCTTGCGGGGAATCGCTGGCAACAGTGCCTGTACCCCCCCCCAATCCGGGTCGACTTTCGAAGCATCCTGATTCCCCGCCAGGCGTGGAAGTTCGCAGAAAACCTGGACTGCCGCTCCGTAAATCAGATACCGCGGGGTTGCGAGCATGCTCAATCTTGCCCAGCGGAGCCAGTTCCTACCCGCAGCCCGCCACCGGGCGCGGCGCGCCAGCGAGGCCCAACCACGCAGTCTTTCAGTGAAGCTCTGGCGACGCCCCATGGCGCCGATCACGGACTTCACTGTCATCTTCTGATTGATTCCGGAAAGTCTGCATGTTTCCCAATCCCACAGTTCGCGAGCGTAGCCGACAGCCTCTTCGAGGAATGCAAAAGACGTATTCACACCCAGGCGCACACCCGTTAGTTTCCGTTCCGTGCATTCAGAAACACGTTCCGAAAACTCTTTCAGATCAAAAGGCGGATGGTTTGACTCCCCGGCTTCCGCTGCCAACGTGCGTAATTCTCTCGCGCGCAGAGCGTAGGTCGGCTGATAACGTCCAGCGAAGATCAAATAGGAGGTCGCCATGTCGAGGAATAACTTTGTGACCACATACTCCAGGTCCGCGGCCAACTCCTGCCCTGAGAACACGGTACCTTCAACCCGTATCAGCACTTCGATCATGCGGTGATTCAACGTGCGCCAGGCATCCTCATGTGAAAGTTTCGCCGCATCGTATCGCGGTATGCGATCGAGAATCTTCTGGTTCCCCCAGACGACATTGCTGCCGTTCTTTAACTCGTAGGTGAAACTCCGCGCTGCAAGCCTGCTGAAGTAGTCAGGAGAGACGGCGCCCAGCCCAACGTGGGCACTGATTCCCGATTCTGACAGTCGGCTTTCTGCTGCGGCTGCCAGAGCGCGCAGTTCTGCTTCGCTCGGATGCGCTGCCTGCGGCTCTAGAACGATGAGAAAGTCCGCGTCCCCCTCGAGCGTGGTGGTTCTTCCATTTCTGCTTATTGTCGCTTCCTCTCGGGCTAAGCTGCCGGTAAGTACAAGCGCTTGTAGTCGCAAGCCCAAAAAGCTGGTGCAGACCACGGTTGTGGCATCACAAATAGTTTTGCGCAATTCTTCCGGGCGGAGCCCTGCGGCGCCTACGCCTGGTATCGTACCGGCGGTATGCACTGGCACGAAGAATACGTGTTCGCTCACTAACGCGTCCACGAACTACTTTCTTTCTCTGTGAATGAACTTTTCTGCCTGGCGACCAACGAGGTGGCCGCAGCAGCAGCTCCAGCAGATGCGGCGCGCGGAGCCGGCAACTCGACCGCTTTCTCGGTGTAACGTCTCTTGCGGTATTGCTCCCAGGACTCGAGGTAGAGCTCCTGCGTGCAACGCACCATCTGCTCCACGGTGAAATTGTCGAGGACAAACTGCCGACCAGCCTTCGCCATCTCGCGGGCACGATCGGGATGCCGCAACATCTGGAGAATCGCGTGGGCCAGGCTCTCCGAGTCCCCCGGAGGTACCAAAAGCCCGGTTTCATCCGGCAACACGACTTCGGGGGTGCCATCCACGCCGGTGGCGACGATCGGGCACTCCGAAGCCAGAGACTCGATTGCGGTAATCGGCAAGCCTTCAAACAGAGAAGGCAGGATGCTCAGGTCTGCCGATGCCAGCCAGCGTGACACGTCCGCCTGATAGCCAAGGAACCGAACGGCACGATCCAGTCCTTTGGCCTTCACTAGAGCTTCCAACTCAGCGCGCAAGCCGCCATCGCCCAGGCAGATCAAATGGGCATTGGGGAATTCTTTAAGTATTGAGGGCATCGCCTCGAAAAGTATGCGGTGGCCTTTTTGCGGCTCCAGCCGGCCGGCGACCACGAGCAAGGGAGCATTCTCATCCAGCTGCAGGGATCGTTTGAGGTCCCGTGCCGCCAGCTCATCGCGTTTGTAACGTCGAACCTCCACTCCGTTGTGGATTACTCGGATCTTCGCTGCCGGAAGGCGTTTTTGGTCGATGAGATAACGCGCAGTTGAATCCGACACCGCAATCGTGCGATCCACTTGGCGCGCCACAAAGCGATCAACAACAAATGACGCCTTCCAGCCCCTTCGCCAAACCTCGCGGCCATGCGAGGTGTCTAGGATGACTGGCACTTTCACCAGCCGGGCCAGGGGTGAAGCAAAGAAGCTGGCGCGGAACATGTGAGAATGCAAAATCTGAATGCGGTGCCGCCGCAACGCGCGCACCAGCTTGTACGCTCCGGCGAGATCACCGATCCGATCCAAGGAAAGAACCGAGAGCGTAACGTCTCCGGGCAAATCAGCCCGCAGCAGCTGCGCGAGCTCAGGTGTGCAGGCCAGGTGCAGGCGAAATTGCTCCCGCTCCAGACCTTGCAGCAGCCGCAAAATAACATCTTCTGCTCCCGCACGTACGGTGGCGTTCGAGAACAGCATCAACGAAATGGGTTCCGTCTTCATTGCGTCGAAACTATCGCCTGCGTCATGCAGGCGTACACATCTTTGATTGTCTGCATCGGGAATCCAGGCTGCTGGTTGCTGAGGAAGATGGCATCAGAATAACGATCGTCATCCGGGTGATATCCATGCATGCCCGCCGGAGACCAGCCCGTACCATTGAAATCGCTGCGCGAAAAGAGCCAGCCCGGATCGAGCAGAAAGATAGCCTCGCCAAAACGGCGATCCTCGAACCAAACTCCGAATCGTCGTAGTTCCTCCTGAGACAGCACGTGGCCGCAAGAAACTTCTTGCAACACCGAATGCACCGCGGAACGTGAGAATTCGTTGAAGAACCAGAACCGAGCCATGGTCGAGTCATAGACCGCCAAATAGTCGTCGGGCGTTCGCAGATGCAGTGATTCGATATCGCCCAGAATGTCGTATTTGTTGCGCACTGGCGTCATGCCATGATCGGAAATGACCGTGAATGTGGCGTTTTGGTCTATGTTCTGGGCCAAAGCAAAAAGTTTGCGCAGCTGACTCTCGTACCAGCGAATGCGTTCACCGATGGACGCCGGCTCGTTGCAGTGGAGGTGCAGGAACATATCCATTTCGCTCAAATACACGAAGAAGAACGAAGAAGTTCTGGACGATAAATCGGATTCCACCTGCCGCAGAATGTGTGCGTCACTGCCGTGGTGGTAGGTGTACACACGATAAGGAATCCCCTGCCCGCTGAGCTGGTCGAAAATCGACGGGGCTCCGACAATGCCGTGTTCATCGTAAATATTGCGTCTTTCCACCCAGTTGAACCAGGGCAGCAGCCGCGGGCTGACCGCGCAATCAAAGAGCGGTCCCAGCCCGAGCAAGCGCTTGCCTGTTTCCTGGATCAGCTTGCGGGAGATGCGATTGTCGAGGATGCGATCAGGCAGAAACTGAAGATGTCGCACCCATCCAAAGGGTGAATTCTCAGGATCGTAGTAAAAGAGATTCCAATGGCCGGTTTTGGATGGGTGCTCACCAGTGAGGATCGTGGGAATCGCCCCCGAACTGAAACCGAGGACCGTGCGCAACGGCGTACGGTAGGGCAGCAAATCGTCCAAGAACTCCCGACCTTCAAGGTATTTCCATCCGAGAGCATCAATCAAAACAAAAATTGACAGCGTTGAGGCCCCGTTGTGCTTCGCGACCGCCGTCGCGCGGTCAGGCGACGTATTGAAAACTCTGGGAGTCATGATGCCGCAGGAACCTCTGAAACGTGGTTACCGGAAATTCATCCAAAATTCGCCGGATCTTGTTCTCAGTGTCATGTAAATTGACGTACGATTTGAATCTTCGATACGACCCCATTGGCAGACGGGGGTGCTCAGGGTCTATTTCCCGGGGATGAACGTAGAAGATTAGGGGACGGCCCGAGTCGAGGACCTGCTTGGCCATTCGGCGAATCAACCAATAAGGGAAGAGCCGCAAGTAACCCCCGCCAAAGAAGCACAGAGGTTCCCAGCCGATGTTCGCCACCGACATGGGAAACTCGACGATCTGGCTCTGCCCGTTGCCGACCAGATGCGGAACCAAGCGGCCATTCGGCATGCCTCCATGAGCTCTCCGCGCCGGGAACACGGAGCTATCGTATTGATAGCCGGCTGCCGCTAGTAGCTCGAAAAACCAGGGAGTTCGCTCGGTGAGTGAGAACCCCGCTGACCGGTAGCCCGAGACGGCGGTACCTGCAATATCTTCGAGCAGGCTCCTGGAGCGAAGCGCATCCTGGTAGAACTCATCCCTGGTCATTTGGAAGACCAGACGGTGAGCGTAACCGTGAGAGGCGATCTCATGCCCGCGGTTTACTGCCTCACGGACCAAGTTAGGGAAGCACTCTCCGACCCAACCCAGGAAGAAGCAAGTGACCTGCACTTGTTTCTCGCTGAATACGTCCAGCAGACGATGGAAGTTATGCTCCACGCGGGACGGAAGTTTATCCCAGTGCGAGAGCGCCGGAGCCGAGTGCACCTCGAGTATGTGAAACCAATCCTCCACGTCCACGGAGAAGATACTTCTCTTTTCCGGCCCGAGGGTCGTGCAAGCGCCGGCTGTGGAGACGGGTGCTTTCTTGATGGTCATGGAAGCGTTCCGGCGTGTCTGGCAGAGGCTTTAAGAGGGTTGCACTGGAACAAGCTTTGATGGCCGCAATCTGCCGACCGGCGCATCAGCCAGAATGTCGCACATACGCTTCAGGTGCTGCTGTTGAACGAATTGGTGAGTGGGGAGGGTGAGAAGTCTGCGAGATATCTCCTCCGCGTTGGGGCGGTGGAAGTTAGGTACGGCCATGTGCCGACTAATTCCCTCGAGATCGCAAATGGCGCTGGGATAGAATGGCGTCGCCCCGATTCCCGCACGCCATAGATCCTGCACCGCCCGATCGCGGGTAGCTTGGTCCTTCGCCAACAGTGGAAAGCGCAGGTAGGTTGGCTGGCAGCCGCGAGGCACCGCCGGAATGCTAAAGTGCGCATTCTTTCCGAGCGCTGCGGCTAGTTGGTTGGCCCTCTGAACGCGCGATTGATTTAGATCTGGGAGCGAACTCATCAATTGCAACAAGAGAGCGTCAGAAACTCTGCTCAACTTGTCCATGGCAAAAGCCGGGTCAAACTCCGTGACCCCTAGCTTCAAGAACTTCATTGAGTTGGGGATCCAGTACAGGCTGGGCACGAGAAACATGGAACCGGCAACAGCATGGAATAACAGCTCCAGTTCACGCGCCACCGAACATGCCGGCAAAGACTGTGTCTCGGTTCGCAAGACGCCGGCAATCTTCTCGGAGCCAGTAACGATGAGTCCCCCTTCTGCAGCCGGTAGGGGTTTCCCGCGACCGAGGCTGAAAATTCCGACATCGCCGGCCGTGCCTGAAGGCCGGTTGTCTCGTATGGCGCCGAGCGCCTGGGCCGCGTCGTCTATTACAAAAGCGCCTTTGGAGTGAGCGATCTCTGAAACTTGCGGAACATCGTTGACTAGCCCAAACAGATTTGCTGTGATTATACAAAGCAATCGCTCTGCTGGCATTGCCTCCAGCTCTTGGTAATCGAAGTCCAGCGTCTCGGGAACCACCTCCAGGGGATGGATCTTGAGGCCCGCCCGGACAACTGCTGCGGCAACGGAAAAGCACGTGTACGCCGGCACTGCGACGACATCGCGTTCAGGCTCCAGTCGGTGCAGGGCCCTGAGGGTAAGGCAGAGTGCCGCTCGCGCGGAGGAAGCACCGAACACACTTCTAACTCCAAGCCCGGACCCGAAGTTTGCCAGGGACCGTGGCGACTGGCTTCTCGCACCCGCCATCATTGCTGCACGGAACAGTTGCGCAAAACTCACTCGAACGCCCACCGGCGCCAAGAAACGTTTCATCAGAACTCTTGCCGTCTCATCCTTACGAGGGGGCACATTGAATCGGCCCAACCGGAGAAGCTAAGTAGGTTGCTGTTGACCGCGAGAAAGCGAAGGAATGTCCCAGACCGAGAACCGGCGGCCCAGGCATGCTTCCACCACACCCAGCAAAGCTGCGGTGTTCAGAAGAAGAAAATAGAAAGGTAGAGATGTGGCGCGGGAGCCCGTTCGTCCGCTGACCGCCAGACCGCAGCCAATCAACGCCAGCGCATAGAACATCGCCTGTGCACCAAGGATTACCTGAAAATACGGATTGCTCCTCAGCGCGAGGCTTGCGGTCACAATCATCACCATGGGGATCAAAGTCAGCCAGCGCAGAAACTTGCGAGACAGGAATTGCCAAGCGCGCAAGCCATGCAAAAGACCTCTCAGCTTCCACATACCCAGAATTCCTTGAGCGCAAATGCGTCGCCGCCGCTGAAATTCTTCTGCCGGTGAAGAAGTCGGCTTCTCTGTGGACCTTGCCTCTGGTTCGTACAGAATTTTATAACCATGGTGACCAACCCACAAAGGTAGTTCCAGATCGTTGGCGAGTTCCAGGTCAAGCTGGCGGTACAAACTCTTGCGGAGGCAGAAAATCGAACCGTCGCAGACCAGCACCGATCCAAACTTGCTTTCCAGGGCATTGATCGAAGACTCATACCCCAGAGAAGCCCGGCCAGCCACACTGAGCGTCTGTGTGTCTTGCTCGGCACTCCGCTCCCACCCTGTCACACATCCGACCTCCGGATCGGCAAAGTGCCGGACCATACTGTGGAGGCTCTGCGAGCTGATCCCGGTATTGGCATCGGTGAAAAAGAGCACCTCGCCTTTGGCAATAGCCGCCAGATGATTGAGTGCGGCGATCTTGCCGGAGCGCCTCTCCATCCGCATGAAGCGCAACCGGGGATCGGTGATGCTACGGACAATTTCATCGGTACGATCTTCGGAAGCGTCAGAGGCAACCAGGACTTGCAACCCGTCCGCGGGATAGCTCCACTGGAGCGTTTGCTGGACCTTCCATTCGATGTCTTTCTCCTCGTTCCGCGCCGCTATGAGCACGGATACCGACGGGGAGTAGTCCTCTGACAGCCTCGTAGGCTTGCGGGTGGCACCGAGCAAGAACAGGATCGCAGGATAACCTACATAGACGTAGGCCAGCCACGCCACACCAGCCCCAAAGAGGATTCCCATCGTCGGTACTTACCTTCCGCCGCGGCCCAGCAACAGAGTCTTAATGGTCTGGAAAATAATGAGGAGATCAAGTCCGACGGACATGTGCTTGAGGTAGTACAAGTCGTACGCCGTCTTGTGGAGGTTATCTGCCAGCGACGCGCAATAGCCGTAATTGACCTGGGCCCATCCCGTGGCGCCGGGCTTGATCATCCAGCGCTGCTCGTAGAAGGGGATGTTCCGCGCGCATTCCTCTTCTTGGTCAGGAACGAACGGTCGCGGCCCGACTAAATCCATGTCGCCCCGGAGAATGTTGTAGAGCTGCGGGAACTCATCCAGTCGGGTACGGCGTAGCCAGCTGCCCAATCTGGTACAGCGTTCGTCATCGTCGTCTGCAGGCCGGGACTTGCCGTCCGCATCGGCGCCCTCCACCATAGTGCGGAACTTGAACAGATAAAACAACTTCCCATCCTTCCCCACCCGTTGCTGGCGAAAGATGACAGGCCCCTTTGACTCCACCCGGATCGCGATGGCTACGAGGATGAGCAGCGGCAGGCTAATGGTCAGCGCCGCAAGGGAGATCATGAACGAGGTCGTGCGCTTGTAGAACAAGAGTGCGCGAGAGGTGCGAAAGCCCGGAGAAAACAGCAGCCAACCGGGGCGCAGGGATTCCAACTGGAGCTTTCCCGTCATGCTCTCGTACAGGTCGGCTCCGTCCTGCACGATCCCGCCCCTTGCCTTGAACGACAGCAATTCGGCAAGCGGCAGCTTGCCTCTGCGATCGGCCATCGCAAGAATAACCCTAGTCACTCGAAACCGCTTCATTAATTCTGGCAACTCCTCTACTGTCCCAATCCATGGCATACCACCTATTGCTGACTCGCGATCCGAAACCGCAATGCAACCGGCGAGATCGAGGCCGAACTCCAGCCGTGTCCTTATCTCTCTGCACAGCGCAATGGCCAGTGAGCTGTCTCCAATAATGAACGACCTTTCAGCCATGTGCAGAGATCGCACGAGCCGCGGGAAGGCCTCCCTCCACAAAATCAAGCAGGGTAGCGCGAAAAGCAGACCAAGCAGAAATGTGCCTCTTCCCAGTTGTGCTCCCGGAAAAGAGTAATAAACGATTGCCAGAATGAGTGTTCCCAGACCCAAGACTTGCAGAATACGGGTGAGAACCTCGTGTCGGTTGCTTAGGATCTTGGCATCGTAGAGATCGAGATAATACATGCAAAGCATGTAGACTGCAGCCACCAACGCGATCTTATAGACACCATGCTCATCGGCGAGTACAAGGTCGGCATCCCGGCCGGCCCGGGCGATCAAGGCAGTTGTGAAAGCCAGGAAAACTACGACCCACTCCGAGACGCCCAAAAACACCGTGCGCGCCGGAAAGTACACATTGAAAACACGAATCATGACAGAGCCCCGGGGTTCCTACGAGACTCTTGTTTGTTGCCACGGTGGTTGCTGCCGCCCTCTTGCGCTTGGGCGGCGTAGTATTTCTGGTAGGAGCTTTGGCCGGCGCTCGGAGCGTCGTTCCGCACCACCCCCACCAATTTCGCGCCGTCCAGGCCTTCCAGCCCTTTAGCGAGTTTTTCCTTCTCGGTCACACCATCCCGGATCACCAAAAGGACGCCGTCGGATTCCTTCACCAAGAGGTGAATATCGGCCAGTGGCTGCAACGGGGGAGCATCGATAACGATCCAATCGAAACAGCCACTCAAGCGATTCATGGCCTCCAGAAAGCGGTCCGACTGGAGAATTCTCAGCGCATCTTCGGCAGGTTGACCGGCGGGAAGAAACCACAGCTGATAGCCCTCGATCCGATAGATAAACTTGGTTAATGACTCCTGACTCTCAAACCATTCGCGCAGGCCAGGAAGATCCCCTATACCCAACTTGCTCGCCAAAGCAGGGTGTCGAAGATCGCCCTCCAGCAGAAGAACCTTCTGTGAGGTATGGCAAGCCAGACTGATCGCGAGGTTTGCCGCCACTGTGGTCTTGCCTTCCGCCGCAGCTCCGCTGGTGATGACAACCTTCTTTAGATTGCCATGGTCCTGCAAGTGACGCAGGCGGGCTCTGAGCACGCGAAATTTTTCTCCCCCCAGACTGTCCCGGTCAGTAATCGTCACGATCCGGTTTTCTGCGTTTGCGACCGGTGTCACCGCAGGTACATGGTCCTGCCAAGAGTTCTCATCTTGGGCCACTTCAAACAGTGCCGGATTGAAGGGCGTGCCGCTGCCGAGCGCAGGCGCGCCTGCGTTCTCCATCTCGGCCTGCTGCAGAGCCTTATATAAAATGCTCATGTGGTCTTGCTCCTTGTCGTCGAAGCTAGTGTTGGCCTAACCTCTTCCAAAGTATTCGTATCGAGGCTGAACTTCACCGCATCGCAACTCGTCTTTTTTGGGTCAGAGGAAAGGGACGGGGTTGGTGCTGCGCACCCGGAACCTTTGCAATGACTCCAACAATTCGAGCAAAGTCCCGGATGCGGCTTGATGATCTTGTCCGTTGGTTTTGGCGGGCGCTTTCGTCGGCTCGTGATCCAGGCGGAACTCGGCAGAGACTTCTCGGACCCTATCAGGGCTCACGCTCTTCGTCTGTCGAGCAAAAGCCGCAATGAGGGCATTCTCACACAGGGTATTGATTAAGCGCGGGATGCCGTGCGAGTACTGGTAGACGGCACTGATCGTCTCCGCCGGAAAAACGGATTCCACCCCTTCTGCCATGCCGGCGCGGCGGAGTCTTTGCACGATGTACTCCCTGGTCTCGCGCTCATCGAGGGCCTCGAGCCGGCAACGCAAAGCAATCCGCTGCTTCAGTTGCCGGAGATCAGGGGAGTCCAGTCGGTGATCGAGCTCGGGCTGACCCACAAGCACGATCTGCAGGAGCTTCTCCTGGGAAGTCTCCAAGTTTGTGAGCAACCGAATTTCCTCCAGAACCTCGGGAAGGAGATGTTGCGCTTCGTCGACAATCAAAACGGTGGAGAGCCCCTTGCGATAGCGGGCAATCAGAAATTCATTGAGCGTGGGTAAGAGGCTGCTCTTGGAGTTGTCCTGACTTTTGAGGCCTAAGTCACCGATCACGTATCGCAAGAACTCGGTGCCGGAAAGTAGCGGGTTGAACACATTGGCGAAACTGACTTGCTGTCGGTTCAGCAATTCCAACAGACAGCGCACCAGCAAGGTCTTGCCGGTACCCACCTCGCCAGTCATTACCACAAAGCCCTTGCGGCGGCGGATTCCGTAGTAAAGGGACGCCAGGGCGTCATTGTGCCGTTCGGTAGGGAACAGAAAGTACGGGTCCGGTGAGATCTCGAACGGATTCCGGCTTAGGCTGAAGAATCTCTTGTACATGCGCTATCCGTGATGGTAGGTGTAAAGGAAACTGCCGGCTATCAGCAGTAGCATGGTAACGCCGCCCGCCCACTGAAGACGTATCTGTCGATGTTGCCGAATTGTTTCCAGTGCTGTAGGCAGAGGTGGAATTTCTGTCAACACCGGGGCTTTCACGAGTTTTTCAAAATCGGACTCGTCATAGATGCGGTCGTCCACCAGCTCGAGGCTGGTAACTGCCGCCACACTCACAAATACTCCCGCCAATAACCCGGCAAACCCGAACAGCATCCGATCTGGCTTGTAAGGCTTCGCGGGAAAGCTGGGCGGGTCGATGATCCGGAACTGTTCCCCCTGCTGCCGTTTTTCCAAGCTCGTGGCCAGTTCCGACTGGTTCCTCTTAGACAGTAAGGAGTCGTAGTTCGCCCGCGATTGATTATAGTCACGAGTCAAATCAGCGAACTGTTCTTCCCTTACCGGCGCCTCGTTCAGCCGCGTCTGATACTCCTGAATTTGTGCCTCCAACCGAGTGACGAGCTTTTCCCGGTTCTGAATGTCCATCTGATTGGACTGGACTTGACCCTCCAGCTGCAGCATAGGAGACATCTCCCTCATTTCCGCGAAGCTGGTAGGATGAGCATCGATCACATCAGACTTGCCAGTATCCCTGGGCGCGCCAGTGTTGCCATTCTTGTTTTGTGCAGCATTGCTCTGAGCTGCGCCATTCTGTGCCGTATTGTTTTGGCTTGCCGCCGCCGCCAAATCATTGGCCATTTGTTGTTTCATCTTCTCAAGTTGGGCGATTTGCTGCTTCACCTTGCGGTAATCGGGATGGCGCTCCGTGTAATGGGACTGAAGGTCGGCCAGTTGCTCTTTCAAGCGTGTCAATTCTTGATCTAACGCTGGCGGCACCTCCGGATCATTCGAACCTTCCTTGAGGCCTGTTCTGATGGAACGGTACTGATCCAGCAAACTCTGGAGATAAAGGCCTTGCTGTTTGGCCTGATTCACCGCCTGCAATTCTCCCTGCAAACGTGACTCTAGGCCATTCATGATGTTCAGATTGCTGTTTAGCTGATCCGGCAGCGTTCCCAGGTTTTTGCTCTTGAACTCCTTGACGCGCTTTTCCTGCTCGGCCAGGGTCTTGCGTGCTTCGTCCAACTGGCTTTCCAGAAAGCTTGTCGTGTTTTCAGATTGCTGGGCACGCGTCTTCAAGTTTTCGTCAATGAAGAGGGATGTCAGCTGACCGGCGACTTGCTGAGCAACCCGGGGTTCACTCGAACTGTAGCTGATTCTAAAGGCCGCCAAACCCTCCTGCCGACCCTCTGCCCGCACCGTCTGGATCTTGATGTCTCGCCTCATCTTGTCTACCATCTCATCCAAGCTGAGATGCGACCTGAGATCTCCATACAACTGAAACTGATCGATGATGCGCATAAGCCGCGTACGGCTGAGAATCTGCTGGGTCATGCTCTGCAGACGATCCTGCAAATCGTTGGTCACGTTGGGCACGACGTAGTGCTCTGGCACCGTCTGCTGCTCGACAATAATGAGGGTTTCCGATTTGTAGGAGGCGGGCAAGAACCAGCTAACGCCCCACACTGCACCCCAGACAACAAAGGCCGGCAGGACCAACCACCAGCACCGACGACGCAAAATACCCCGGTAGTACTCCCAGTTCCTTGCTTGCGATGTATTGTCTTCCAGTTCGTCAAACATGTTTACCATCCTAGTGGCCGTGTGTAGTGATAAGAAATGCTGATCCAGGCTCGATCACGATCGATGGTCCGGCTGCTTGCACCGCCGGCTACACCGGCGAGGGTGGGATTGGTAAAGGAATCGTCCTGGTGATCGCGGGCATAGCTCAGCATGACGGTAAGGCTGTTTCCCAAATTCCAATTCAAGCTGGCCGTGCCTGAGATCGTTCGGAACGAGTTTCCGTAGAGAATGCTCACCGAGTCATTATTGGCGACATTGACACCTAAGTTTGCGGTCCAGCGTTCGCTCATCTGGCGGCGGAAGTTAACCGTGCCGCTGTCTGAGTGCACGGCCCCGCTCAGCCCGCCACCGTCACTGATTCGGTGCATATACTTGACGCTCGCGCCGGTGCGCTGTCCTCTCCAACCGGCCGTGACCCCTGCGCTCGCTCCCCAGCCTGATGTCGGGATGGTAAGGGGGATGGGAATACCCAAGATTACAATGTCGATCACAGCTCGCGAACTGAAGTAATCCGGGCCGCCAAACAAAGACAGGCTGGTGTGCGAACTGGGCGCGAAGGTATAGAAGATCTCCGCAGCCTGGTTGTCTGCGCCTTCCCTTACTTGACCGCTGGTCAGGATTCTCTGGAAGGTGTACGTAACCCCCAGCCAATTGCTGCGATGCACGCGTTGGGAATAATAGGCACTGGCAGTTCCCGATTTGGAGTCAAGCAGCGGCTGCTGGGTCCCGCTAATCACATTTCCGAAATCCGCCTTGTTGAAGGAACCGCCCACTCCCGCAACGGCGCTCGCACTGGGTTGGTAAACCACGTTGAGCCGAGCGAGGTTGGTCGTGGCCACGGCTTCTGGCGTAATGACCGATTCATTCGGCTGTTGAATAACGTCCCCACCTGGAGCCGTGGGATTGACGACCAGCCCTGTCCACCATGAATCTGTGTGCAGAAACCTATCGCTAAGCTCCAGTGTGAGCTTCTCGGAGACGCGATATTGCGTAGTGAAGGACAGGTTTTGAGTAAGACCTTTCCCGGTTTTCTGGTTATAACTGAAGCCCGCTCCGTACTGAAGTGACCAAACGATCCGCGGCCGACTCTCGCTAAGGGCGATGTTGGGCGAGACCGTGTAACTCAGGTTGCCAGTCCGATCCGCATTGCTCGACAGTGAATTGTCATCGTAAATAGTGGCTCCGGTCACACCGAGCGTTAGTTGGTTGTCCGAAGACTCCCCTAAAGCGCCCAATGGCCCTGTTTCCCCGTTGAGCCCAACCGGCAACCAGGGAGTATTGGGACTTTGACACCAAGCGCGCGACACAGCGAACGCGCTGAGAAGAACGAACAGAAGGAATCTCTTCATACATGCCTCACGGAACGATGATGATGTCGCGAGTTTGCAGCTTTATGTTTTGTTCCGGGTGATCACCTTTGATGACCTGCGTGTAATTGAATGGAATGCGTTGTTCGCGGCCGTCAGGACCCGTCCGCAATATGTAAACTTTCTTGCGCTTGGCGAAATCCTGGAATCCTCCCGCGGCTGCAATAGCATCGAGGATTGTCATGGGCGCAGCCAGTGAAAACGAGCCAGCGCGCGGCACCCGCCCGAGGATACTGTACTTCTTACTGTTGATAGTCTGCACAATCACCGCTACCTCGGGATCGGAGATGTAGGACGCCAGCCCTTGGGCGATCTCCACCTGCAGCTGTTTCGGGGTCTTTCCCGCCGCCTGAATATCGCCGAGCAGCGGAAGCGAGATTTTTCCATCGGAGCGGACGGCGACCGCATGAGAGACCTCAGGCTCCTTCCAGACGTTGATAGCCAAAACGTCCTCACTTCCAATGACAAATTCGTTTGGGTCTTTCGAGATCATCTCGCTGCTTCCCGATGAAGTTATCGGTGCAGGCGTGGACGCCGCTGCCATCTGTTTTGTGAGTGCGGTGTTCTTATCGGACTTCTGAGCCCAGCCCGGTGCAATGCAGACCACGACGATTAGAAAGAGTTCCAAGGCTTTGTTGTTTGCAATGTTCATGATTGGCTCCTCGGCAATCGATGCTGGTTAGGTCGTCCTACTGGCCGATTTCTCGGTCCCGCAGGAATGGCGGAAGCACGGCTCCCGTGGCTCGCGTGATTCCATGCTGGCGTATCTTGTAGAGCAGCCCGCGGTAGCTGATATTCAGTAAGCGGGCTGCACGCTTGCGGTTCCAGTGAGTTTCCTGCAGTGCCCGACTGATCGCGTGTAGTTCGGTTTCATTTTTCAAAGTGCGCAGGACCGAATTCGACTGCGCCCCATGGGCTTCACCATTCGTAGGAGTGACCTCGCTGCGTGGTGCGATTGGGACTGGAGGCAACTCTTTGACGATCTGGTTCTGCCGCCAATTCGCTTGCAATTCGGCCATCGCCATCGCCTCATCTCCCATGACCAGATACCGTTTCACAAAATTTTCCAGTTCCCGTAAGTTGCCTGGCCATGGGTAGCGCAAACATGCCTCACTCAAAGCTGGTGAAAACTGAACTGGGGGAAGGGAGTACTGGGCAGCAAGCCGCGCCATGAAGTGACGCAGCAGCACAGGAATTTCCACCTGGCGCTCCCGTAATGGTGGCAGAAAAATCGTGAAAGCACTTAGGCGGTAATACAGGTCTTCTCTGAACGTCCGATCTACGATGGCCTCGTGAACATCGATGTTGGTGGCGGCCAGCACGCGCACGTCAACGTCGATCATGGTTTCGCCGCCCAATCGGAAGAATTGCTTGTCCTGGAGCACGTGCAGCAACTTGGCCTGAAGATTAGGCGGGATCTCGGCGACTTCGTCCAGAAGAATGGTCCCTTCATTGCAAAGTTCGAACTTGCCCGGCTTGGTCCGCATCGCTCCTGTGAAAGCGCCCCGTTCATAACCGAAGAGTTCGCTCTCCAATAGTTCAGCGGGCAAAGCGGCACAGTTGACCTTCAAGAACCTTTGTTGTGATCGCGAAGACAGCTTATGGATTAGGTGAGCGGTAACTTCCTTCCCGGTGCCACTCTCGCCGAGAATAAGCACTGGAACATTGATGTTTGCCAGAAGGTCTGCCTGGATCCGAACTTTGCGCATGGCCGGACTGGCGGCAACAAAGAAAACGTCTTCGCCCAGGTGTTCGATAATTTCGCGGCTGTCGGTTGCTCCGTTTGTGCTGAGTTTTGGACCAAGGCAACGTAAAAGCACTTGCTGCAGTTCGATCTCCTGCAAAGGAACGGTCAGGTAATCACGTGCTCCCAGGCGGATAGCTTCTGCTACTTGCCTCGTATTGCCTGAAGCCGAGAGCACCACAATGGCTAACTCCGTCCGCGTGGTGCGAATCTCTTGCAACACTTGCAAGCCCGCATCGCTTCCGTTACCGAGCTCCAGCAGGACGAGATCTGGCGGAGGATTGCAATGCATCTTCGCAACCGCGTCTGCGCCGATCGCGGTCTCTTCTGCGCGGCAGGAAGTTTCCGCCAGCATGGCAGTTACAGAACGCATTATGACTGGGTCGCTGCCTACGACGAGAATGTGTGGCGAGATCATGACTCTAACCTCGGGCGAATCAGTTTCTTGGGTCGAAAGCTGGAGAACTTGCTCAGAGAATGGAAGGAATACAAATGTTCTAGATGGGTTGGATTTGATAACCGTCGAGACTGACCGCCAGCGAGCGCTGAATGGGCTCCACTGAAATCACCAGCGTACGATTTCCGTTGCGTGCGATCAGGATGCCTTCCACGCCATCAAGAGATCCCCCACGGACCCGTACCCGTTGGCCGACTTTCAAGAAGGGATAGACTGTGTAGGGCAGTTTGCCCGACACAAGCGCCCGGATGCTCTCTACTTGATTCTCAGGAATGGGCACGCCCTCTCCGCGAATGCCCACGAACCGCAAAACACCGTTCACGCGTAATACTTTGGCCCACGTCTCAGGTACCAGGCGCAAATTCACAAAGGCATAACAGGAGAACAGAGGGACTTCCACGACCTTGCGCCGGTCGCTCCAGCGATGAACTTCGGAAACCAAAGGAAGAAAGGCGTTGATTCCCTCATTTTTCAGATGAAATACAACGGCCTTCTCGTGCTGCGCCCTAGTGTGAATAGCGTACCACTGCGGTTCGGCATCAGCGCGTGCGCCAAGCCATCCCTGTGCGGCAGAGGGTTCAACGAATTGGTTGCTGCTGCTCACACCTCTCCCCTCCGAGTCACATGCAATTGCAGCATCTAAGCATTTGGGTAATCAAAGTCTTCGCTCGGGGCATCCTTGCGGGGGAAGCAAGGTCCCATTCGTCTGGGATCGACACCCTGAACGATTATGCAACGTCGCAAAGATTAGGCAACATCGCAAGTATCTTCAAGATTCAGAAACTCTCAGGGAATGCCATACCTACCGCGGCAGACTTAATTACCCACTACCGAATTGTCTAGGCCTGAATGTCTCTAGGTGAAGTGGGTTTACCAGCACGCAGAAGTCTTGGGGAGTTCTGACGTGAGCTTGCTAGGTTCCAGTGGCAATCGGGGTCGCAGCCCGGAAGAGTTGTATCGCCTAGATTCCAAGGGTGATATAAGGAGCCTCTGGAATCAAAACCTTATTCTTGCTCTTATTCTTGGTTGGGTTCTTGGTTGGGAGTATTCTTGGTTGGGAGTTGACAGTCTTGCCCGTATGAGCTAGAATTCGCGCCGTCAGTACCTCCCCTAAAATATCTTCCCCAAAGTGTGCCATATTCGCCATGGAAATTAGTGTCCGCATGGGCGCAGCACTGAAAGTTCTGCTTGCAGATGTCAGTAGCATGGATTGCCAGCTACTGGAGAATGCCATACAGCGTCACAGTAGTTTTCGAGTAATCGGTTGTGTGACCAGCGCCACGGAAGCCATCTCAGCCGTCTACAAGACCCAGCCGGATATAGCCCTGATCAGCACGCGCCTCCAGGACGGCGCTCTTGCTGGCCTACTGCTGCTGCGCAGATTGCGTGCCCTGCAGCTGCGCTGTCATGTGATAATGCTGCTGGACGAGAACAATCCTGAGCTGATTGTCGAAGCATTTCGCAATGGAGCGCGGGGCATCTTCTGCCGCACGGGATCATTTCGAGAGCTGCGCAAGTGTATGGAACGCGTTCGTGAGGATCAGATCTGGGCAAGTAACCCACAGTTGGAATGCGTCGTAGAAGCCTTGATGCGGGCACCGGCACCTGGCATCACCAGGCCCGAAGTGACCACCGTTTTGAGCAAACGCGAAGAAGAAGTTGCCCATCTAGTAGCCTCTGGCTTGTCAAATCGAGAGGTATCCACGAAGCTGGGGCTGAGCAAACACACGGTGAAGAACTACTTGTTTCGCGTTTTCGAGAAACTCGGTTTCTCCACGCGTCTTGAACTCGTGCTGTACATGTTGAGTCAGACCAAACGGCCTGTGGCCGTAGACGATTGCGAGGTTCTACCGCAGGCACAGAAACTGCGCGCTTAGAAACTTGATCTGCCGAATACTCTTTTGCACTCTACGCGATTCTCGATTTCGCATTCGGGCATTGCGCGCTATGTCGGTTGAGGACCAACTCCGTCCAAGAGGTTGTCGTGGAGAGTGAATGGGCCGCTCACAGCAAACCCTGCTTCTTGGGCCATCTCTGTTACACGAATGACTTTCCCTGTGGACTCTAATCGCACACGCTGAAGCGTGTTTCTTTCCAGCGGGGGAAGGTGTATCTCGAGGCCGACCTTTGTGCCGACGGGAAGCAGCGCATGGCAGGTGAGAAAAACTCCTAAAGGACTGATATCGCGAGTGCGACCGAGGTCTTCTCGCTTCGCTCCGGACGCGTCTGTCCACCTGATAATTACCGGGGCGTGCAACCGAAAGCGAATAGCCACTCTCGACTCCATGGATCCTCCCACGGAATTCGCAATTTGATTTGCGGGGCTCTTAATGATAGATGCGTGGCAATTTGATTTCCAATCCTTTTTGGAGAACGACGCTGCAGACGAGAACGTGACCGGCCCAATCCACCTTCGTCGTCTGACGGCACGGTACGCTTTGCCCTGCAGCAATCTTTTTAGCTTGGGTCGCGCTCTGGGGCGGAGAGCTTTATTTCCCAGCTTGGCTGGGTTCCCGAAATCGTTCCCGTAGTGGCTGCAAAGGTCAATCCAAGCGGCAGCGATCCGGAAGCCATCCCCCAGGTGTAAGCCGGCGTGCCACATTGGCCTAGTCAATTGACGAAAAAGAACGCCGATAACGCAATTGGGTGCGACCGAGCCTGCAAGGGCGAACTTACATTAAATCACCAGGTCTATGCACCACTTCCAAAGGCTTTAGCAAGTTCAAGAACCGGCCACCGCATGAGCTGCGACTCACAATGCGACGAACGCTCACGCTTGCGGTCTTTGACTCGAAGCGTAGATCACCACCTCGACTCGACTGGATACTCCCAGCTTGTTGAAGATGCGGAACAGATAATTCTTAACCGTGTTCTCGCTAATTTGTAGCTCACGCGCGATCCCACTGTTGGTGAGACCCTCGGCCAGCCAGCGAACCACGTCCTCTTCCCGCTTGGAAAGCAGGTTTGCTCCTTTCGTATCCACGAGGCGTGTGGCCGGAGCGTCCGACAAGGCTTCCAGCAGGAATTGGAACTGAGCACTGCTGACCCAAAGTTGGCCCTCGGACACCCGACGAACGCACTTGCCCAGCATTTTGAGCGGGTCGTTGCGGCTGAAAACTCCTCGAGCTCCGCTGCGAAAGGCCTCCACCACCGAGTCGCGCTCGCTACAATCCAGCAGCATGATCGTGCGAGTCTTAGGAACCGCATCGCGCAATTGCTTCAGCACGGCCAAGCCTCGGCCCGGAGTACCTTCCAAATTTTCACTCAGTATCGTGATGTCAGGCTGCAGACTAACGGCTTCGGTGAGGATGGAACTCCCGCTCGCGTCGTTGACAGTCAGCCCACGATCGCGTCGTAGCGCATCAGCGATCAGATGCGCGGTCAATGGCGTGCTATCAGCCACCAGCACACTGATGGTGTTATTGTTAGATTCCGGATTGCCGCTTTGATCCATCGAACAACTCCCGATTTGAGACGGCCGAGACGCCGATTGCGTTCGACAAGCATCCTCTCACTTCAGCTTCAAGTCAAGCGTTTTAGAAGAAAAATTCCTCAATCCTCACCATGCCGGGTGGCGAATATATAGCGAATATATCTCCTTGGTTAATAGCTGGCGCCCCCGCGCCGGGAGCAACCCTTGCACGCCCGCATAGAAGCGAACACGAGGCTCGGGCCATATTGACGTATGAGATTCTTACACATGGAGAGTTTGAAGACATGCAAACCAATATCGAGATCGACGACCGCTTGATGCGCCAGGCCATGCGGTGCAGTCGAGCTCAGCGGTCGACGTGCCCGCGATATCGATTCGCGAACTCGGATCACTTTCTTGTTAACTCGATCATCGCGATTTCCGGAGGACAGTTGTAGCGCACCGGCAAGAGCGAGCAACCGACGCCGGCGCTCGTATAACCGAGCACGCTGCCATGGTGCCACACCCCCTGGGTGTAAGACCTCGGACAATCGGCGTTGGTGAGAATGCCTCCGATCACCGGCAGGCGGATCTGTCCGGCGTGAGTGTGACCGCAAAGACAAAGATGGACCCCCGCAGCCGCCGCCTCTTCAAATATCTCGGGCGAATGGGCCAGTAGAACCTTGAAGGCATCCGCCGGCACACCCTCAAGAGCGCCGTCGAGGTCGTCAAGGCCGTAGCAGTGCGGATCATCCACGCCGATCACCCAGAGGCGGGCTCCTCCTCTCCTGATTTCGACCGCTTCGTTGACCAGCATCCGCACGCCGAGCTTCTCGAGTTCCCCGGCCATCTCGGACTCGTCGTGATTGCCCAGGACAGCGGCAACGCCGTGGTGGGCTTGGACGCTTGAGAGAATCGTCCGCAGGCGCGGATAGACTGCGTCGCA
The DNA here is from genome assembly GCA_035601775.1 of Terriglobales bacterium. GTDB lineage: Bacteria > Acidobacteriota > Terriglobia > Terriglobales > Acidobacteriaceae > JABDBE01. The sequence continues at coordinate 158,102 of DATNNO010000055.1, forward strand.
CGGTCCCGCAATCTCGTACCGGTAGTCCCCGGTCATCACGCACAGGTCGGCGTGCAAGCCCGCAATGCGCTCCGCCACGATCTCGGCCAGACCGTCCACGCCATCGATGTGCAGGTCTGTAAGGTGCAGTATTCGAAAACCGTCGAAGCTCTCCGGCAGGTCATGAAATTCCAGCCGCAGATGCCGCACAACGGGTTGGAGCGCGTTCCGGGTTCCGCGCGAGTAAATTCCCGCAATCTTCAAGGCAGTGCGCAGGATTGGCCGCGCGATGTGGTCACGCAGAACAAGCGAATCCTTGTGGGCGTGCGTCCATCTGCCTGAGCGCATGGCCGCTTCAATGGCCCGGCGTGGAGCAAGACGCCTCTCCAGATCGTGGGTTGCTTCAAACTCGCTGTGGTAATGGATCATCGGATGTTTCGAAAAAGGACGAGCGTTGCCTCACTAGGAGAATGGCCTCGCCGCGCACCTCGGCGGACGAGATAAAGACTACAACACTTTGTGTTATGAGACTCTCGGGGCGGCTTCGACCTGCTATACAAAGGTAACAACAATTGATTCAGTCGGAAAGCACCGTACATATTCTGACAAAACAGAGCGTCTCAGCCTTCTTCAGAAAGCCGGGACGCTCTGGAACATTCCTCCCCCTGGCAATGTTCAATGCCAGACTAGGTGTCTTCATTCACGCGGTAAATGGCACTTGTGTGTCAACAGGTAGCACGTATGAGCTAAGGCAAAAGTCGTTGCGCTAGGAGATACGTGAAATCAGCCGAGAAAAGCACGACCCCAGATGATGCCACCATGAGGGCTTGGGATTCGCGCATGCGATGGTGCCAGGATTAAAGATAAAAGCGATAGTATTCTTCAACTTTACAAATTCGACTACAAGGCACGAAAAGCGTTAGTTGATCTACAGATTTGAGGCCCACAAGCGTTGCCGCAAATGCAGCCTTCGGTCAGTGGGTCCCTGTGGGAGCCGAAAAATATATTCTATGAACTGTACGCAGGTAGTATGGCTGCGTAAAAATCCGATCTGCAACATCGTTTTAGTAAAGGGCGCGGCTGGAAGCCGCGCCGCAGCCTCTCAGGAGCGACCGACACAAAGATTGGGCCAGAAAGGCTATCGCGCAGCCGGAAACGAAACACATGCTAATATCATGTGAATTTCGAGCGCAGCGAGGCCGATGTGTTGTGCAGCCGGTGCAGCACGAACCTGCCGGATGGTTCACAGTTCTGCCTGAAGTGCGGACAACCCGTGATTTCCACGGCTAATAGCGCGGCCCTTGCACCCGTGCCAGCCCCGGGGGTCGCGAGGCCGCAGCCGTTGCGGGCACAACGGCAAAGCCGAATTGTCCTGTGGTTGCTTGTCTTGGTTTTGCTCGGGGCCGTGCTGTGGGCCGCAATCAGCGAAAGTCCGGCGGCACAGCAGGTACAGGAATTCGTCCGCTGGTCGCACGCGCAAACCATCGTCGACGCTGCGGTTTCGGTGAACCCGCGTAGCTTCTCGTCTCGCGAGTTCACCGTTCCACCCGGCGCGTTGAATGTCAGCGTCACCGGCGAGTTCAGCGCAGCCGCAAGCAGCCCGCGCAATGGCAATGGTAAAGGTAATGAGAGTGGGCAAGATCGCGACACTGGTATAGAAGCCTATGTGCTGACCGACGCCGCCTTCGCAGTTTGGAGCAGTGGATACTCCACACAAACGCAGTACGAAAGCGGTCCGGTAGCCAGTGCCACCATCAATGCTCCGCTTCCCGCGGGTGCTGGAGTCTACCATCTGGTTTTCAGCAACAAGATCTCGCCCCGCGCCAAGACCGTTCACGCCACCGTGCTCCTGCGGTACAAGAGTTGGTTACCCGATGCGGTCGTGCGTCTGAGGAACCGATTCTGGAACTGGATCGGACTGTAAACGGACATCTCCGATCAAGCGACTTTCAAACGGTTGGCAGCGAGTGGTCAACAGCTTGGCGCGGCGATGCTATCATCGGCACGCAGAAAATACTGACCATTAAATGGTGAAGGATCACTTACGAGGCTCTTTTGCAGCCTCACGTACTCCACCTGTTTCGGAATGGGGATGTTGGGATTGGCGTCCTTCCGGGTCGGCGAGGCCGAATCTCGCCACAATCGGTGAACTCGCAGCGCGAACATCTGCCGATGGCCACGTAGGAGCATCCGCGGAGCGAACCTCTCCAGGCGCCCATTCTGCTCGGTCGCCCGGTTGGTCAAGGTTTGAACCTATGGGATCGAGCTGGAGAAAATCCTTTGCTTTCTTTTGTCGCGATAAGCCTGATGAAACCCACAAGACAAACTCAGCAAAAAACGGGACGGGATCCCGGAGACTGAAGGTGGATGACGTGAATTTGCCACTATGTAGCGCCTTCAGCAATCTCTTGACTTCAGCCATACGATTGTGCGATTTAGCGATGGCGACAAAGTCAGTGATCTCCCTGATCCACGCTGCTCTGTCGTGCGTTTCGACGGGAGCGACGGGCAATCCGACTGCTTGCCGCCAGAGTAGATATGGAAAATCGATCCCGGCAGCTTTGCCCAATGTATGCCAGCCCCAGGCCCTGGGATTGACGTCGAGAATCTTGTACTTTCCATCTCTGGGATCAAATTTGAATTCAACTTCAGCCATTCCATCGAATCCGATACTTTCCAGGAATCGTCGTCCAGCTGCTTCCACGACGGGTTGGCTCGTGGTTTCCACGAATGTGCTGGCATTGCCGAACTCTATCGGATATTGCCTTCTGCGCTGAGCCACAAGCGAGGCATACGCGCGCCCGTCTTTGCATACCGAACAGAAGGAAAACTGATTCTCTCCGCCTCCAGGAATGCGCTCCTGGACAAGAATTTCATCAAGCGGAATGTATCTGCTCATCTGAGCAAATCCTCGTTGCAAATCTGCGGGGTTTTCAACCGGTAAAGCCTTGATATTCGTCTGTGGAAAGAAATGATGATTGATGGCGGGCTTCAGAATTGCTGGATAAGGGATGCCTTCCGCTTCGAGATCGGCCAGAGAGCTGCCGACCGAAGTCCAGGGAGCCGCAATTCCCAATTCATTTGCCCTACGATAAGTTAGCCGCTTATCCAAAGCAAATCTTGTAACTTCGAGTGGCGGTGTCGTGACCCGGTAGATTGAACTCAACAATTGATAGTTCGCTGATAAGATTTCGACGTATTCGTCGGCAACTGGAAATATGACCCAACCGGTGAGCTGATGCCGCCGCCCCTCTGCGAGAAGTACATCAGTAATCGCTTCTTTGGTTTCAACGAATCGCGTTGTATACCTGGAAAATTGTGCGATTGACTTTGATCGGTCAGCATCAAATACCCACGTCGGAATACCATGCGCACCGAGGCTTCTCACAATTCCCAAGCCAACAAAATTTCCACCTAGAACAATTGCTCCTGGTCGATTCTTATCAATGTTATTCATGCGTTACTCATGCGCCCCGTTTCTTTTGCTGGTAGTGGAAAACCGCTTGCCTATGACCGCTGCCGCTAACCGTGGACCAGCATTAGAGGTTCCAGTTACGAATCTCAATGTCGGCCCCAAGGTCCTCTCGGCGATAACTCCAGCCATGTAGAGTCCGTTGACAGATGTTTGAAGGCTCGTATCCAAGACTGGATACCCATCGGGCGTTTTCTGAATGTGCTGCTTCAGCGAACTATCTAAAATGTGGTATTTGGAGATGTCGATCCTGTACCCGGTCGCAAGCACCACCAAGTCCACTTGGTCGGTCGTGCCGTCACTCAGTGCAAGCTTCAATCCTGTTCCCGACATTTTGACACCAGCCACACTGACGGCGGTTCGCACCCGCACAGCTTCTAACCTTGATGGCAGCCAGTAGGCGCCCACCGGCCTGGCGCAATCCTTTAATAGCTTTTCCTGGACTTCAGGTAACTGCCGTCTGAAGAGGTCTGGATCTGCCATTTTTCTCGCCGTTCGGATATCGCCCAGATCTGTCGGAGGAAGTATGCGGTAGGAAAGTTCTCTCAGCGGCCCGGGCGTTAGTTTTCTAAAGAGGTGCTTGCGCCATGCAAACGGACGAAATGCCAGCGCCGGAGCACGGGTGAGTATTTGAACCTCGGCGTGGCTTTCATGCAGGAGTGCGGCGTATTCAAGTGCGCTTTGACCTTTTCCGATCACCGCAACCCGTTTGCCTCTAAATCGAGAGAAGTCACTTAGATCTGAAGAGTGAGGAGCAAGTTCTGGCGGTATGCCGGCAAATTGCTCGGGCCGATGAAAGAAGAGTCCTATGCCAAGGGCCAAAACGACGGATTTGGCTTGCACCCTTTCGCCGTCGTCCAAGGTGAGCTCAAAAACACTTCCATCATGGGAAACATTCTGAACATGACGTGTATCGAGGTTTGGCACAACTTGTTTTTGGAACCACTCCCCGTAGGCGATGAAATCCTCGATGGGTAGAGGGTCGGCTATTTTGCGTCCTATTGCTTTCTCATACGCTGCGATGGAGAGGTGCTTTTGCGGAGCAGCGATATTGGAGGCTTCACTTTTCGAGCGGAGGAGCATCCCGCCCGGCATATTCTTTTTCCAGAATGCCATCGATTGCCCAATGACGTAGGGCTCTACCCCTGAGTCTTGTAGATAAGCTGCCGTACTCAGCCCATAAGGACCGGCTCCGATGACGACAATTTCTTTGGTTTGTACTGGCCGTCTCACAGGCGGACATGGACCGGCCATTACGATCGATTTGGACAAGGCGTTCTCCTGGGTTATGAACGACCCACTTCGCTAAACATCGGGGGAAATTAAAAAACTCAGGTGTTTTGAGACTCGGGGGGATTGTGATCTTGTCGGATCGTGAGGAATTTGATCTTGCGCCCTTTTGGTGTGCGCGTCAAGTTACACACGTCACCCAGCGCACGTGCAGTGCAACCCTTTTAGAATTGCATAGATGGGTTAGTTGCCGGGGTCTCATTGAGGAGGTGTAATGGATAGAAACGTCGTGGGTCTGCCACTTTTCGGACAACCGTGGTCGGCCTGCATGCTACTACTTTCTAAGACAAGCCGAAGGTCCGGAGAACTGCGGAAGAGAAATAGCAGATTCGGGTGGGACTAGCAGCGGGACAGCGCGATCATCAGCGCGCGTGGCGAGAAGCCCCGCCTACGATGTTGGGGGTCTTTCCAAGCCGGCGAAGCCAAATCTCGCGCCAATAGGCGAATTCGCCGCGTGGGGCACCCACCAAAGGCCACGTAGGCGCATGCGCAAGGTGAGCCTTCCAAGTACACGGTATTGCGGATTTGCCGCATTTCTCCCGTCCCATCCACAATTATCCTTTCGATCCTCCGCTCCACCCGGTGCCGCTGGCCGCACACGATGCCCATGCCTGGCCCAAAATAAAGCCCGTGGTTATCAGCGAAGGTTCAACGATGTCCATGCCGCCAGGGCAAGCATCAACGGAGATTTGCCGGACAGCCCCACGATCCGAAGAACCTTGTTCCATACCTTCAGGCTGAATCCTAGAGGACGCCACATGGTTTCCCGGAGGACAGCGATCTTTCTGATGTGCTCACTGACACGCCATGTGCAGGACGTCCCAGCCGGGAAAAACCCCAGATCGCCCGGGCCGAACCGACGCTCTTCGCCCTTCTCATTGATGAGGAAAGCCTCGCCGGAGACCACGATAAGAACCTCGTCACTGCTGTAATGCCAGTGAAAGCTTCCCGGAGTGCAATCCCAGACCACGATGTGCGAGGCCCAGTCATGGCTTCTCACCAGTGTTTTGCCTCGCGCTTCCGGAGTGCCACTTAAAATCCACTCAGGTGGGATTGGCTCGGGTTGGAGGTCGACGGTCGCTGGGGTCGCCATTACGATCGATTTGGACATGGGATTCTCCGGATCTTAAGAATTACTTCACAGAAGTGCAAACTTTCCAGATGGCGGCATCGTCGTCATCGCGATAGCGCCAATGCGCTGAAGCTGCGCCACAACGCTTGACGAGCACGATCCATCGCACTTGTCACTCCGCTCATGCGGGATAATGCGAGCCATGAGGCCAACGGTTAAAGGTACTTCTTAAACACCAGATAAGGAAGTAGCAGCACCTCGGCCAGGGATGGCAGAGGATCCTCCCGGCAAAAGACGGACTCCACGCGAGTTCTCTGGAGAGAATTGAAATAAGAACTGACGCGCAGCCGTCCGAGCAGAAGCCCTGACAATGCGGTTGGCAGGTCAGTGATCAGTCGTAACCAACCTATCCCAGACTGTCCGCGGCATCGGTCTATCCGTTCCCCTAACTGATCGGCATACAGCAAATAGGGGAAGTCCACGCCTGCTGGGTACCCGATGCTGTGGAAACCCCAAATCCTGGCGTTCACGTCCAACAACTTGTATTGACCGTCCCGGGGATCTTGCTTGAATTCCACCTCGACAAGGCCGGAGTAGTTAATAGCCTTCAAAAGACGCTCGGACAATTCCTCGATTACTGGCAGCTCGATGCTTTCAACATAGGTCGCGGCGCGCCCAAATTCGCGCGGATGTTGGCGCTTACGCACGGCCACGAGAGTGCTATGCGGCTGGCCATCGCGAAAAAAAGCACAATACGAAAACTGGTGCTCTCCATCTCCCGGAATAATCTCCTGGACCATGATCTCTTCCGACTTAATTCGCTGCTTGGCCTTGGTGAATAATCGGTTGAGCTGGTCAGGCGTATCGGCTCGCCACGCTTTCGCGCCGGTCGCATAAAAGAAGTTTTCTTTAACGGCGGGCTTGATAGCCAAAGGAAGTCTAGGGTACAGGGTGGAAAGCTCCTCCAAGTTTCTGGGA
>DATNNO010000056.1:0-36554 GCA_035601775.1 Terriglobales bacterium
CTTACTCACGACGATCCCGCCCAAACGGCCGCGGCGGTGAGAGTGATAGACGCCCTCTCCCAGGATTCACCCGGATTCCTTTCCCTGATCGTCATCGTGGAACTGGTTTGGGTGTTGGAGGTTTCCTACCGTTTCAAGAAGAGCGAAATTGAGCAGGTCCTGGAGATCCTGCTGCGGAGCAAAGAACTGGTTATTGAGCAAGCCGAAATCGTCTCGCAGGCGCTGCGGAGGTTCAGCGCCAGCCGCGCCGACTTTGCCGACTGTCTCATCGAGCGCTGCGGCCACGCCGCGGAATGTCAGTACACCGTTACCTTTGATCAGAATGCAGCCACCGGTGCCGGCATGAAGCTCCTCCGCTGATAAGATTCAGACACAGATCAGAGTTCTTCCCGTCCCGCGCCGAACCATTCCTCTACCGCAGCCAGTTCCGTCGTCTTCCGATAATTCGGCAAGCTTTCAACAAACACCCGCCCGTACTGTTTTTTCAAAATCCGGTTGTCTAGGAGAACGAGCAGGCCTCGGTCACTCAACGAGCGGATCAGGCGCCCGAAGCCTTGCTTCAACGTGATTACCGCCGCCGGAACCTGATACTGAAAGAAGGCGTTGCCGCCCTCGGCGTCGATGGACTTCACCCGCGCGGCGACAACTGGATCGCTGGGCACGGCAAACGGCAGGCGATCGATGATTACGCAACTGAGTTGTTCTCCTTGAACGTCGACGCCCTGCCAGAACGATGAAGTCGCGAACAGCACGGCGTTCGGAGTCAAGCGGAATTCCTCCAGCAGCGCGCTTTTCGGCGCGTCGCCTTGCAACAGCATGGGAAAGTCGAGTTCACCTAGCAAGCGCTGGTAAACATCATTCATCTGGGCGTAGCTGGTAAACAACACGAAGGCCCGGCCGCGCGTAATGTCAAGCAGCCGCCGGATGCGGTCCGCCGCCTTAGCCGCAAACTGCGGCGTGCGCGGATCGGGTAGATCGGGCGGCACATAGAGGAGGGCCTGGTTTTCGTAATCGAAATGAGAGGGTAGAACAGATTCCCGCGCGTGCTCGAGCCCCAGCCGGCGCCGCATGTACTCGAAGCCGCTGCCCACGGCGAGGGTGGCCGAAGTCAGCACGGCGCACTCCAGCTTGTCGAACAGGCAAGTTTTCAGAATCGGCGCCACATCAATCGGCGTGGCCTGCAGGTAAACGTTGAATTTGTCGCGTCCACCGCGGCGGCGCTCGATCCAAAACACGGTGTTTGGGTCATCCGATTCCATCAGGAAACCGAATTGCACCTGTAACTCCTGCGCGCGCCTGGCAAAGTTGAAGACTTCCTCCGGCTTGGACGGCAGGTTTTCCAGTTCCGAACCCAGCCGGGTAAACGATTGCTGCAACGCCATAAACTCGTCACCGTTTTCCTCCAGGAAATCGCGGCGATTTTCAAAAGAGAAACGTCCTTCGCCCTGTGGAAGCAGGGCAAAGAAAAACATCGAGCGCTCCCGCAGGCTCTTGAGCGCTCCCGAAATCGACGCTGAAAGCATGTGATTGCGATGCAGCGACGCTTCCACATCGCGGCATAGCTCTTCCACTCGTCCATTGCTGACCGAAACCCCAAAATAACTACCGGCCACATCTTCCAGTTCGTGAGCCTCGTCGAATATGACCGCGCCAACTTCCGGCAGAATGCCCGCATCCGGCGCGTACTCCCTTAGCTGCTTAATCGAAAGATCGGCAAAGAACAGATGATGGTTGACGATGATGATGTCGCTTTCCATCGCCCGGCGGTGCATTTCCGTGATGAAGCATTTGTCCCATGAGCTGCATTTCTGGCCGAGGCAAGCGTCGGAGCGCGCGTCGATCTTGTGCCAGAGCGCGCTGGCCTCGGGCAGTTCCGCCAGTTCGGCCCGATCTCCAGTGTGCGTCGTCTTTTCCCACGCGGCAATCGCGCGATAGTGCTCGATCTCCTCCAGGCCACTCAGCACCGGCTGGCCGGTGAGGTCGTAGAGCTTTTTGCGGCACAGATAGTTGTTGCGCCCCTTCATGTAACAGACGTTCAGCCGGCCCTCGCCGTCGGGAAACAACGCTTGCTCGAGAAAAGGGATATCCTTGTGGAAGAGCTGCTCCTGCAGGTTCTTGGTGCCGGTTGAAATAATCACGCGCTTGCCTGAGCGAATAACGGGGACGAGATACGCCAGAGTCTTACCCGTCCCAGCGCCGGCTTCGACGATAAGATGACGTTTTTCTGCAAGGGCCTGCTCGACGGCTTGCGCCATCTGCAGCTGTCCGCGGCGAAATTCGTAGGCGGGATGGGTGCGCGAAAGCACGCCTCCGGGGGCAAAGAATTGGTAGAGCGAGACGTCCTGTTTCTTGACACCAGGGACGCCGGTAGAAGCGGGCTGAGAGGTTGGAGCCACGAAGTCTCTATAATAAGCCACTGCCCACGTAGGGACAGTCTCTGACCGGGCCGCGGCAGCGAAGACCACCGACATCAGGTCTTGTCAGCAGGCTGAGACGTTGCAAGCAACGTCTCTACAGTTATCCCTCTGTAGAGACGTAGCTTGCTACGTCTCGGTCTGCTGGGCCAACTCGGTGTGCATGGGTCGAAGACTCGTGCCCACAAAATCTTTAATCTTGACCCGAATCAATTCCAACTCGATGAGCGCCCCGGTCACGGTTGGCGTTCCTACGATTGCCATCGTTGGCCGGCCCAACGTCGGAAAATCCACGCTGTTCAATCGCATCGTCGGTTCGCGTCGCGCCATTGTCGGCGACGAGCCCGGGATCACCCGCGACCGGCTCTACGGCGAAGCCCACTTTCGCGGGCACCGCCTGCGCATCGTGGACACGGGCGGAATTGAACCTGAAGAAAAGGATTTCATTCCGGCAGAAATCTTTCGCCAAGCCAAGGTTGCGCTGGAAGAGGCTGACGCCATAGTCATGGTGGTGGACGGACGCAGCGAACTAACAGCACCCGATCTCGACCTCGCCCGCCTGCTGATTCGCGGCGGCAAGCCACTGTTTCTGGCCGTCAATAAGATTGATGGCGACAAACAGCAATCGCTCACGGATGAATTCCATCGCCTCGGGATCAGAAAGCTGTTTCCGGTTTCCGCCGAGCACGGTCGCGGTGTGGACGACGTTCTCGAAGCGGTGTTTGAATCTCTAAAGCTTGAGACCTTGCACTTCGAAACCGCCGAGCCTGAAATCGCCGAACCGGTCGAGGAGACGCAGGACGCCCCTGAAGTCGAAATCGCCCCCGAGCCCAAGGAAGTCAAAGTTGCGATCATCGGGCATCCCAACGTGGGCAAGTCCACGCTGCTGAACCGGCTCACCGGAACTTCTCGCGCCATCGTCTCGCCGATCCCGGGTACAACCCGCGACGCGGTCGATGAAATCGTCGAGATCAACGGCAAGAGCTTCCGCTTCATTGACACTGCCGGAATCCGGCGCAAGGGCAAGACGCATCTGATGGCGGAAAAGCTTTCCGTCGTGATGGCGCGCAAGCATCTCGAAGCCGCTGACATCGCGCTGCTGGTGATTGACGCCACCGAGGGCGTTAGCGCGCTCGACGCCACCATCGCCGGCTATGCCCACGAGAGCGGACGATCCATCATCGTCATCGTGAACAAATGGGACCTGGTCACCAGCGGCCAGAAGAAAGCCGGGCGAGAGTCGAAAGCGACGCGTATTCGCGAAAGCAAGAGCCCGGGTGATCGCGCGGCATACGAAGAAAGAGTTCGCTATGACCTGAAATTCCTCAGCTATGCGCCCGTGCTGTTCGTCTCCGCGGCCACGGGCAAGGGCACGGAGAAGATTCTGCCCACGCTGGAAGAGGTTGCATCCGAGCGCCGGAAACGCATTCCGACCGCGGAAATGAACCGTTTCCTGAAGTATGTTGATTTCGAGCGTGCTTCAGTGCCGGCACGCCAGCAGGTCAAGATCTATTACCTGACGCAAGCGGGAGTGTCCCCGCCAACGTTCGTGCTTTTTACCAACCGCAAGGTGAAGCTGCATTTTTCCTACCAGCGGTTTCTGGAGAACCAACTCCGAAAAGCCTTCGGATTTGTGGGCTCGCCGATCTGGATCAAGAACCGGGCGCGGGATTAAAGCTGCATCGCTAACTCTGAAGTCGGATCAACGATTTGCTTCCGTCCTCGCCAGCACGATAGCCGAATGCTGTGCCGCAGTTTCGTAATAGCCGACGAACCGCTGCGGTTCCATCGCCTGGTAGGGCGCCAGATTGTGAGCCCAGCGGAAACCGATTGGCTGATACCAGAGTTCCGCTTCCACGTGGAAAGGCCCCACCGCATTACCCGTCTTGATCACGTAGCGAGTAAGCGCGCCTTTATCGTTGAAGTCAGGATCGTCGGTGGCCTCGCCGACAACGGAAATGTCGGGCTCGGCGGTTCTCTTATCGAAGCCGCTCGGCAGAATGCGGCTGTCTTTCAGATATCCGATCGCCGACAAGAGTCCAGTGGTCACTTTTCCCTGCGCGTCTTTCAGGATCGGCTCGAAAATCTGCACCTGCTCCGGACTGTTGATCTCGCGGTAATACGGCTCGAATCGCAACGGGTCCGCATCGTTGTCATTGCCGACGATAGAGCCGTCGAGATTGAGCGCACCCGATTCGAAAACGACTCGTCCACCGCTGTCGCGCAGCACCACGTGCAGCCACGCGCGGCGCGATGGATACGCCGTTGGAAGTTTATGTCCGGTGAGATTCTCGACCAGCACGTCCATCGAAAGCCCGGTGGCGGTGGTTTGCAAATTGCGAATGCTCACCCGCGCGGATTCTGTCTGCAGAAAGTTGGCCGTCCGGTCGGCGGCGGTCGAAAGTTCCGGTGGCAGTGCGGCCACGCCGAGTTCGTCCCGGTGGCCGTTCAGAATGCGCTGTAGAAAGAAGTTTCCGCCAATGAATTCGTGACGATGCATACCCACACGCGGCTTTCCATACAAAGCGGTGATCGGCACCGCTTCCTTTACTTCGGGCATGTGGCACGATTGGCACGTGCGTTTGCCGGGGTAGTCGCTGTGCAACCATTCCTGGTACGGCATCTGCTCGGGCAGGCTGCCGATTTCTTCTCCTCCCGGCCCCAGCGCTTTCGTTTTAAGAGTATGACAACTGCCGCACAGCGCTGAGTCGCGAATTTGATCGCCTTCCTCCGGCACAAAGCCGCCGGTCGACGACTGCATCACGCGCCGATGCCCGGTATCGATCACAAACGGCCCGTACTCGGGTCGCGGATCTTTAACCTGCGGACCTGCGACAACAACATTTCCATTGAACGATTCGCTCGTTCCTAATCTCTCTTTCTCGACCTGGTGACAAACGGAGCACGAGACTCCGTCCGCCGCGGCACGATGCTCCTGGTCCGACGAAGATATCGGAAGGTGCGCAAAAATCTTTGTCTTTTGCCCCTCCGACTTCGCCGTCAAGTGCGTGATGGGCATATGGCAGACCGAACATTCATCTTCGATGTTCGCTTGCGATTCAGGATGATCAAGCGATTCCCGCCGCACGCTTCCCTGCCAGTAGGGGTCGCGGGAGGAATTGGCCATTATGCTGGCCCGCCACTGAAATCCAATGGAAATATCTTCGCCGGAACTCGTCTTCAATTCGTTATGACAAGCGACGCAACGGTCCGACGTGCGAAACTCCGTGTTCAGATTCTTGTCTTTCGAAGCGGCCCGCGCGATCGTCGGCAACGCGAGCAGCGCGGACGAAAGCATCAGTAAAGCCGGCCAGCGCAGCTTCATTTCCAGCCCTCCCACAGCTTTCCATCCGCCCAATCCCAAAGCAGGTAGAACACCACCTGCTTGTCGCGACCGGCAGTGTTCGTCACCGGCGTGCGCACTCCGAGGTCGAAGCGCACATGCTGCCTGGCACTAATGGTGACTTGCATTTCCGGCAGCACGTCCCAATTCGTTTTCGCTCCATCCTTCAAGTTGTGATCGGCTAGGAACTCGACCATCGGCGACCACATTCGTCCCAACCGATGGTCTCCGGCGAACGTCTGCCCGACTGCCGCCCGCCAGAACAGGCTTTGCGGCGTGATATCCGTGCGATGAGGCAAATCGGCCCCCAACTGAAATTGCAGGAATGTATCCGTGGGAAAGAGTTGGTCGAATGCGGCAAAGGGTTCGAACGTTGTCGTCCCGTTACCGAATCCATATTTGCTATTCCCAACGGGAGCGAGTACTCCGCCCTGCAAACTCAAAATGGATCCCTTGCGCAGATTCGCGAACATCACTCGCTTCACCGCGAACGTAATGTCCCCCAAGCCGCTGTTCCAGGCGTGGTTCTGGTCTTGTGTGTTGATCGGCACGTCAATTTCGATCTGATTGTTGATGCCAAATCGTTGCTCATGGATAACATCGGTGGTAAGACCCGGTGCCCCGGTGGCTTTCATTGCGGTCGAAATCACGACCTCGTCTTCCGGATACGCCTTCTCCGTCACCAATGCCCGCGGCAGGTTCAGTTCTCCGCGCGGCCAACGTTTGTCGGGGCAGAACGCGCGCACGTATGCGAGTACATCGTTAATCTGTTCCGACGTGAGCAATTCGCCAAATGCCGGCATGATCTGGGACAAACCGCGTGACGGCCCGCCATGGACGACCACGTCTTTGTATGCCACGTTCGTCTCTGCCGTCGTCTGATCGCATCGCGTGAAATCGGGAAAGGTGTCGGGCAGCTCGAATTCGGTGCTCGTCTGCGGCGCCCCCTTCCCATTGCTGCCATGGCACGCGATGCAGCCATTCTTATAAAGAACTTCGCCGTTCTTTGCGTCGGGAGGCTTTGAGTACTTGAGTGTCTGTGAGAGCAGCACCGAAGTACATGCGGGAACAAGGACGGCCACGCAGACCAGGAACGTTCGAGCACAGGCAGTCATCATTCGCGCACTACGATCGCCACGCCGCAAGATACAGAATCGGACGGCCGCCGCTGGTTTCTTTTTACCCCTAAGGAACATGAACAATCGCCATGCTTCATCGTAGTTTCCTGAGTTGCACAAGCAGGTATTTGCTCCGGAATTTACGATTTGGACCTCTCGCTCGCACATCGTACATTTCCCCTGCCGTCGACTCAACGAACTTGCTACCAGAGCGGACCCCAGCGAGGTCAGCGGGGTTCCGACAGCTCGTTTTGGATGTTTGACGACCGATCACCTGATTATAAAGGGCATCATCGGACGACGCTTCTCCTGGACCCACGGCCTCGGCAAACAATAACCCTGATTGCCAACGCAGGCGCGGGTGTCCACACCGGTGCTCTTTCCAAGATTAAACTCCCGTCAGCCAGCGTGTCCCTAAGCAATCGGCTCCGGATCCGGTGGCAGCAAAGGCGGCAGGGGCGGAACCGGCGGAGCCATTGGTGGCGGCGGACGCAGGAGCGCGTCCAGCGCCGGATAGCGCGATGCGAAAAAGTAGACGGAGTAAGCAGGGAAGAACACAATTGCTGGCACCGAGATCAGGGAGACCACGTACAAAAGCACCGCGAGCACAATGCATCCCACGACGACCGCGAGCGTGATCGTATACAGGTTCCAAGTCAGACCGGCAGTCTTTCCAGCCATTACGGCGACGACGCCGAAGCCACCGACCGGGATCAGCAAGATGAGAATTACGATAAACGTGATAATGCCCACAACTACTGCGGCTCCTAAAGCCATCACGATCTTCATGCCGATATAGCCGGCGTAGCTGCCCTTCTCCGATTTCAACATGGGCAACAGCCGCCGCCATCCTTCGATGGCGCTGATATTCTCTAAGGCCATCTCTGGCACCACGAAATCCTTGGCCAGAACGTGGACCACCAGAGCGAGCAATATGAAGCTCATCACAACAAAGAACAAAAGCATGCCGCCCAGGATGAGTGGAATCATGTGCTGTTTGGGAGCCTGGAGCCAACCTGCGGCCAGGGCAAGCGCAGCCGGAATTCCGACCAGTACGGTTAGACCGACACCCATCGCCAATAGAAAAAGAATTTGCCACACGAAATAACGCAAACCAGCTCCGTGCCGCCGGGCCCAACCGCGCCGGATTTCGCATTGCTTCGCGATCACACTGTCAAACAAGATAAAGCGCATCACGCTGCTCACGTAGAGGAGGAATATCCAGAAGACCCCTGCGAGCACGATCAACAGCGCGATCAATGAGGCGTACAGAATGGGATTGACGTTGGGCAGCGGGAAATCCATAAAACGCTGCCCGCCACTGGTATGTGTTGGCAGTTGGAAGCTGCCACCGTTGCATCCCCCCGAGCTGAGTTCACCGGCAAGAAAACCCACCAGCGCAAGCTTCGCCCACTGCGCCGCGCGGAACGGCTGAAGAAGTTGCTGTTTGGTGTGCTGGAAGGCGGGACTGATGGCATCGATCGCGGAAATCGGCAAGCACGCACCTCGCGGAGTCTCTGGGGAACTGGCAGCAAGGTACCGCTAACCGGGAGTGGGGTCAAATGATATTTGTTGGTGAGGGCCATCTGAGACCAGCCACGGATTGTCGCGGATTGGGCGGATAGTTCTTTGGTTTTGATCTATTGATCCGTTTAATCCGTGGAAATCCGTGGCCGCTCCTCTATTCGTATCGAAGCGCCTCAACCGGATCTAGCTTCGAAGCACGCAGCGCCGGCACCAGTCCACTGATCACGCCGACTACCAGCAGCACGAGCGTGGAAAGCGTCACCGTCATCAATGAAATTTGCAGATGGATATCGCCCTTGCCGGACTCGTCCTCAAACAGCGGCCCCATCAGCGGCAACGTGCCCACGGCTGCGGCGATGGCATACGACAGCAACACTCCGATTGCGCCCCCCAACATCATGATCAGCAGGGTCTCGGCCAGAAACTGAAATTTGATGTGACGTTTCCTGGCGCCCAGGGCGCGACGCAGCCCAATCTCACGGATGCGCTCATCGACTGAGACCAGCATGATGTTCATGACCCCGACGCCGCCAATGCCCAGGGTCAGAGTCCCAATAAAGGTGAGCAGCACTTGCAGTCCGATGGTTAGCGCGTCAATGACCGGACGAAACTCGTCGCGCCCGAACATCTGGATCGCCTTCGGATCCGTCGGCGAGAACTGCTGCCGAGTTGCAACCGCGGCAAGCACTTGGGCCATGGCTTTCTTTTCAAACTGTGGCGCCACTGGCGCAAAGATCAGGACCGCCGCGTCTCGCGTGTTCCAAAGATCGCCCGCCGCCGAATAAGGGATCCAGACCGATTCGTCGTCGCTGCTGAAGTAATTGCTGAGCTGAATTTTGCGTGTCATGATGCCAATCACCGTAAAGCGCACGCCGCCAATCGTTACCGTCTCGCCCACTGCCGGACGCCCGCTGAACAATTGTTCTCGAATGCGTCCGCCGAGAAAGGCTACGCGCCGCCGCTCGAGTTCGTCACTAGCGTTGATCCAGCGCCCCTCCGACGGGACCTCGTTGCGCATTTCCCCATATTCCGGGCAGACGCCGCGGACGGCCGCCGTCCCCACCATCCGGTCACCGTAGGCAATTCCGGGCCGGTGCACGGTCTCCAGACAAACATGCCTCACCAGAGACGCAGTTTCCTTCACCATATCGACATCAGCCTGCTCGAAAACAACTTTCTTGCCCGCCCGTTGTCCGCCGGGTTGCTCGCTGGTCTGCTGTGGCCAGCAGATGACCGCGCTTTTGCCAAATGCATCGAAGCCGCCCACGAGGATTCTGCGGAAGCTGCTGCCGTAAGCGATCAGCAGCGTGACCGTCGTGATGCCCCACACGATGCCCAGCATGGTAAGCAAGCTGCGCGTGGTGTTGCGCTTCAGGGCGATCCAAGCTTCGCGAATGATTTCGATCAGCATCGCTTTTGCTTTTGTGGGACCGGGTCTTCGACCCGGTCATGCGGAGCAAGCTCGGCGGCTAAACTAGCCGCGCACAAGCGCGGCTCGTTCGGGTCATAGACCCGACCACACTATCCGCCCGCTTCAAATCTTAGGGCCTCAATCGGATCAACCAATGCTGCTTTGCGTGCCGGATACAACGCGGAAAGCACGGCTATGGCTCCCAGCAGTCCACACGCCAGCAGCCCTGACCTCCATGTCGGCAGCAGTCCTGCGAAGAAGTCGGGCATCGGCAGCAGATCGACGAGAGAGCAGATTCCGTATGCCACCCCCAACCCAATCCCGCCACTGAGAACAGCGATCAGCAGCGCTTCGAGGAAGAATTGCCTCAAGATGGTATGAGCCGGTGCGCCCAGAGCCTTCCGGACGCCAATCTCGCGAGTGCGCTCGCGCACCGCTACCATCATCACGTTCATGACCCCCAACCCACCCAGAAGCAACGTCACCACACCTACTGTGCCGAGAAAGTATTTCATGCCATCCGTCATCTGCCGGAACGCTTGCGCTTCCTGCACCGTGTCCCAGATGGGGCAAGCCTCTTTGTCACGAGGGTCGAAATTGTGCATGCGCCCCAGCGCCGCTCGCACTTCGTGTTTGCAGCTCTCGTGTTGCTCGACGGACTTAGGCGTCACTAGCAGCTCATCGAAGGTCGTGGGAGTGCCCGGAGGCTTGTCCGGGAAGTCGCGTCGCATGGCGCCAAAGGGAATGAAAATCTTGTTCACGTCCCAACCGTCGTAGCTGGAATCCTGTTTCTTCTTCGCCATCACTCCGATTACGACGTAAGGAAAAGCGTTCAGATAGACGTTCTCGCCCACCGGATTGCGCCCAGGAAACAGTTGCTTCGAAGCATCGCTGCCCAGGAATGCCACGCGGCGGCCTTCGCGAGTGTCTTCCCAGTCATAAAATCGCCCCTGTCCTACCGTGAGGCTACGAATCTCCTGAAACGGCGGCAGCGAACCAGTGACCAGGAACGCAGCATTGTTGAAGTTGCTGTGGGCGCGGACGTCTTCCTGCTCCAGTTCCGGAATGGCGTATTGGCAATCCGGCGCGTCAGCCTGGACCGCAGCCACGTCGCGATCTTCCCAGTGCACGGTTCGCCCGGCCCGCGTCCCTCCAGCTTGCAAGCTGGTGCGACCGTGAAAAACGATCATCACATCCTTGCCCAGGGTCCTGGCTTGGTCTTCCTGGCCTTTTCGCAAGCCTTCCCCGGCCGCCACCATGAGGACAATCGAGACGATGCCCCAGGCAATGCCAAACATGGTGAGGAAGGTGCGCAGCTTGTGCGACCACAGCGTGCGGAGTACATCGCCAATGAGATCTCTGAGGACCATGCCGTTGCGTTGGACGCGCTAGCGGGCTGAACGTAAGCTGGGCTAAACAGCGCCTGACGGGTGATACGGACCAGGCTTAGGATTTGTTGCAGGAATTCTGTAGAGACGCAGCTTGCTGCGTTTTGGTGCGGCCGATTAACGGGACGTAGAGCAAGCTGCGTTCCTACAGTGCTGCACTCTGCGTCGGTCCAACCCTTTCCATCCAACCTTCAAATTCCTTCAGCGCCAACTCGCATTGCTGCCGATGCCGTTCCTGCCGGTCCCGAACTTTTCGATCCAGCGGCGGCAGAAGGTCAAATGTTATGTTGGCCGGCTGAAATTTCTTGGGGTCAGCGTTTGTGATGTAGTTCATCAACGATCCAAACGCGCTGGCCCGAGGAGGCGGAACTGGCTCCGCGCCCGTAGCCAGTGTCGCCGCGTAAATTCCCGCCATGAGCCCGGCGGCGATCGATTCCACGTATCCTTCGACCCCGCAAATCTGGCCCGCAAACAATACCTGCGGATATTTTTTCATCTGCAGAGTTTCCGAAAGCAGCGTCGGGGCATTGATGTAGGTGTTGCGATGGATCTGCCCATAGCGCAGGAAGCGGGCGTTTTCGAGCCCAGGAATCAACCGCAGCACGCGCGCCTGCTCACCGAATTTCAAGTGGTTCTGGAATCCGACCAGGTTGTAGGAATCTGCCCGCAGATTCTCCTGCCGCAATTGAACCGCCGCATAAGGAATGCGCCCGGTGCGCGGATCCTTCAGTCCGACCGGCTTCATGGGGCCGAAACGAAGTGTGTCGCGGCCGCGCCGTGCGATCTCTTCGATGGGGAGACAACTCTCGAAATAATTCAGCTTCTCCCACTCGCGCTCTTCGACCGATTGCGCCGCCAGCAACGCGTCGTAGAAGCGGTCGTATTCTTCTTTGGACATGGGACAATTGATGTAATCGGCCGAGCCTTTGTCATAGCGTGCCGCCAGATACACCTTTGTCATGTCAATCGTATCGGCCTCGACGATCGGGCTGATCGAATCGTAGAAGAACAGGTGGGAAGCCCCGCTCAGCCGTCCTATTTCCCGCGAAAGAGCATCCGAGGTCAGCGGCCCCGTGGCGATAATCGTGATCTGATCTTCGTCAATTTGCGCAACTTCTTCGCGCCGTATCGTGATCAGCGGTTCGCGCGAGATGGCTTCAGTCACTCGAGCGGCAAACGTCGCACGATCCACGGCCAGCGCATGTCCGGCGGGGACGGCGCATTCCCGCGCAATTTCTATCAGCAACGATCCCACCCGCCGCATCTCTTCTTTCAACAACCAAGGGGCGGTGTTTTCGGTGTCAGACTTCAACGAATTCGAGCAGACCAGTTCGGCGAAATCCCCGGTTTGGTGCGCCGCAGTCGAGCGCACCGGCCGCATTTCGCAGAGTTCCACGCCCACGCCCCGCCGAGCACACTGCCACGCCGCTTCCGATCCCGCCAGACCCGCGCCGATGATTTTCACTCGGTGGCTCACGGAGCAATCTCCGCCAGTCGCCGCAACTCCTCATCCTTAAGCAAAACCAAGCGCCAACTGTCCAGAAACTCAGCCCCTAGCGACTTGTAGAATTCGACGGCTGCGTGGTTCCAGTCGAGCACCTCCGAACGCAACGCGTGGCAGTTCTCGCGCGTCGCAACGCCAGCGACCGCCGCAAGCAGGCCCTTGCCGATCTTTCGTCCTCGAAAAGCCTGGCGGACAAACAAGTCCTCCAGGTACATTTGCCGCCCTCTCCATGTGCTGTAGAAATCAAAGAAAAGCGCGTACCCTGCGGGCTCCTGATCCCAATACGCAAGCAACACGCGGAACTTGGGCTGGGGGCCAAACCCGTCCCGCGCCAGGTCTGCTTCCGTGATCTGCACCTGGTCCAGTTCATTCTCATACTCGGCAAGTTCCCGTATCAGTTTGCTCAACAATTTCACGTCCTCAAGCGTGGCGGAACGAATTGAAAGCATCACAGTTCCCGTAGAGACGCTGCTCTGCAACCTCTCGGGCCGCAGAACCCCGAGCCTTGGCCGGATACACCCGCCGTTCTCAAGACCGCTGCTTTATTATACGGACTGCGATTCTCATTTCCCTCGAGGTTCTCATGGCACGCATTTCGTTAGTTGAAGCTGAAAACGCTGCTCCCGAAGTAAAAGAGGTCTACGAGAAAACTCTGCGCGGCAAACCGGGGAATGCGCAAAAGGCGTTAGCCCATCGTCCGGACATGCTGAAGAAGTTTCTGGCATTCTACGCCAGTGTGGGAAGATCGCTCGACCGCAAGCTGTACGAGATGATTTACCTCCGCGTCTCATTCATCAATGGCTGCCACTACTGCCAGCAGCATCACGTCGCGTCGTCAAAGCGAGTCGGGCTAACAGTGGAAGACTGGAAAGCGCTGAACGACGGCAACTACGCCCGCTTCACCGGGAAAGAACAGACGGCCTTGGCCTACGCGGAAAAGCTCACCCGTGCCTCGCGAGATATTGCCGACGCTGACTTCGAAAAGTTAAAGAAGCATTTCTCTGAAGCGGAGATTGTCGACTTACACCTGCTGGTTGGCTTAGCCAATCTGACCAACCGCTTTACCGATCCGCTGGGGCTCGAGTTAGAGTTCCCAGAAGAGAAAATCTAGATCCGCCACGGATTTGAATGGATTTGCGCGGATAGGAAGACAGTTAAGGATTTGTCCGTGCGAATCCGCGACGAGGTTCTTGCTAAAGAATCACCCTCTCATCCCCCACTCGCCGCGTAACGTGCTCGCGGTCCAGATACTCCAGCAGGGGAATCGCATATTTGCGGCTGACTCCGGTCAAGTCTTTGAAGCGCGCCACATCGAGTTTGGCAGACTTTGCCTTTTCCGCAGCCAGGCGTTTGCGGAGGTCAGCGAGCGCATCCCGGTGAAAAACCAGGTCGTCCGAAATCTTCACCAGAACTTTATCGCGCAGCATTAGTGTGACGATTTTCTGCGCCCGCGGCTTGTCCACCTTCAATCCCGCGAGCACGTCCTTCAGCGCGGGCACTTTGAGCCCGGCATTCGCGAAAGCCTCTTCGATGATTCTTTTCGACTCGGCTTCTTCATCTTTCATCATCACGCCGCGTCCTGGCAGGCGCACCAGTTCGCCAGCAAGCTCAATTTTCTTAGCTTGCAGCGCCTCGTCGAACAGGCTGGCAAAGACCGTCGGCGCCACCTCGGAAAAACGTCCACGCAACTCTTCCTTGCTCATACCGGCAACCAGGGCATGGTGTTTATGAAAGGCCTCGAGAGCTGAAATCAGATCTTTCCGGACAAGGTCCAATGCCGGGTTGAAGATAAGAATGTCACCGATGCGGACAATCTCAGGATTAGCCGAGGCCCCTGAAATAATCTGCTGTGCGGGCCAGCCCGTGCGAGCCACCGCTTCCGCGATGCCCAGCCCCCTTGCGCCGCTTGCGGCCACCCGGGCGCGCAACATGCCGGTGCGCAATTCCTCTGTAAGCATCTTGAGGAAACGAGCGTAGTCAGTTGCGTCCTTCACTTTCTTCGGGGGAGCATTCTCGATAACGACGCCCCCGCCACTCGTGACCACAGGCGAGAACTGCCGAATGATGAAGCGATCTCCCGGCAGCAGCAGCGTTGGTTCACTCAGCCTTAGTTGCGCGAAAGCGTTCTCGCCTGGACCCACCTGCTTCTTGCCATACAGTACGACGGTGGCGATGGTTTCCGAGGTGTACGAATGGAAATGCACGCGAGCCCGGTCTTTCAGCGGTTTGGCAGAAGGTAGCAGTGACAGTTCCACGTCCACGCGAGACGTGGCCTGAAAAGTTGAAGCGGGAGAGAGCATCATCCCCCGCGCCAATTCTTCCGTGGTAACGCCAGCAAGGTTCAACGCCGTCCGTTGTCCAGCCACTGCCTGCTTGGCGGACTTTCCGTGCACTTGAACGCCGCGCACCCGCACAAGTCGCCCGTTGGGAAAAACCTCGAGCTCGTCTTCCTTGCGGATGGTGCCGGACACCAGCGTCCCCGTGACCACCGTACCAAAGCCTTTCATGGTGAACACGCGATCGATCGGCAGGCGTGCAAGCACGTTCGAATCTTTCGCCGGAACCTCGCCAGCGACCCTTACAAGTTCGCGCTTCAGATCGCCAATTCCGGCGCCGGTCAGTGAACTAACAGCCACAATGGGGTTGGGGTAACCAAGAAACGACCCGCGCAGGAAGTCTTCCACCTCTGCCCGCACTACGTCTAACGTTTCCCGATCGACGGCGTCGGATTTGGTCAACACCGTGATACCGCGGCGCACCGAAAGCAATCGGCAGATGTCGAAATGTTCGCGGGTCTGCGGCTTGATCGATTCGTCCGCTGCAATCACCAGCAGCACCAGGTCAATCCCACCCACGCCAGCCAGCATGTTGCGCACGAAACGTTCGTGTCCCGGCACATCGACGAACCCCAACCGCAGAGTTTCGCCATCAGGCATGGGCAACTCAAGATTGGCAAAGCCGATATCGATAGTAATCCCGCGGCGCTTTTCCTCCTCAAGCCGATCGGCGTCGATGCCAGTGAGCGCCTTCACCAAAGCGGTTTTGCCATGGTCGATGTGCCCGGCGGTGCCTACGATGACAGATTTCATTCCACAATGATGATACAAGCTGCCGCTTTCACCCTTGCACAAGCGAGTTCAGTTTTCTGTTTTTTTCTTTATGCCAGGGTTCGCCGCGAGACGAGCCTGAGGAAGGGCGCACGCCATGTCGGCATTCTCGACGCACGGAGCGGAGCAGGGCGGGGGGCTTTTGCCGCTGAGACGCGTTAGGCGAACGGTCGCAGGCTGAGTATTCGCTAGAACTTGAGGGGCGTGGGTATAATCAAAAAGTTATCGATCGGTGCTTCCACCGTCCGATTTGGTTCGGGAGTCGATGCCGTCGCGCGGTCGCGATGAACTTCTTAGTTGTCGATTAAGGAGATGAAGGTATGGCCGCAAAACAAATGCCGCAGGTCCGCCCGCCGATAGAGTCCAAACTTCCTACAAGCAACTTTCCCTCGCCGCAACCAGCCTCAACACCGCTTCTGACGGCTTAGGCGAAGCGATGTCCGTTTTTGACGTCGCGCTCAAGAAGCTGAACTTAGGCATATCAGCCTGGGTCGTTGTGAGCGGGAACGACGATCAAAGCGGCGAATGGTGGAGCCGAGAGATCGGCTACACAAGAATCGCAGACAAATGGGGCATTGCGCTCAAAACGGCGAGCGGGAACTATCAGTGGCCGGAGCACGATTCAGAGGAAAAGTGGCTGTTCAAAGATGCTCCCCGCTGGATGCGCATCGAAGCCGTTGGAAAAATCCCCGATCTGCTGGAAGCATTGCTTAAGCAGGCCGAGGATACAACGAAGAAGATCAAGGACAAGACCGAGGAAGTGTTCGCGCTGGCGGTGGCGATGAGCAAGGTGCTCGAAGAAGCTCAGCCCGCGAAGCAGGAGTGAGAAGCCCATGCACAATCTTCTTAATGAGCTTCCCGACGCAATAAACCGCGTCTTTGATGTCCTAGACCTAATTGTTGTGCGCTCAGCGCTTCTAGGACTAGCTGCTCTAGGTGCGTGCGCTGTTCTGCGAAAGTCCGGTGAGAGGAATCAGGGAGGCTATGTCTGCTTCTTTACTTCTCGTCATCTTCACCGTCGATGGCGCGTCTATCGGGCAGCATGCGTTGATGCAGGATGCGAGAAACCAAAATACCACCGCGCTCCTGGCGGTAGAACACAACGTGCGTGCCATGCTCATGACGGCGCAAGCCGGGGCGAACGTGATCACAGAGTCGGCCTAGCGCCGGATTGTCGGCAAGGGTCTGGCAACAAACCTCAAGTTCGCCGATGTAGCGGGCGGCTTGGGCCTTGCCCCATTTATGAAGGGTGTAATCGCCGATGCTCAGTAAGTCAGCTTCAGCGCGGCGCGAAAATCGAAACTTGCGCACGGCTATCGCGACACGGGAAGCTTCAGGGCCTTACGGACACGGCCAAAGATGTTGCCCTCGGCGATACCACTGGCGTCGCCTTCGTCAATAGCCGCCCGTAACGCGGCAAGCTTCGCTTCGTACTCCTGCTCCTCGCGCTCCAACGTCCGCAACCCGGCGCGCACTACTTCGCTGGCGTTTTCGTAACGCCCGCTCCTAACCTTTGTCGCTACGAAGCGGTCAAGTTCGGCGGTCAAATTGACGTTACGGGTAGGCATGGCGACAGCCCTTTCTATGATGGGATTTCGACCTCATCATAACACGACTGGCAAAGATTGACAGCCACCCTAGAGGGGCTGCTGAAACTGGCGCGACATGGCCCGGCTTAATGTAAACGAGGAAACACTTTTCCTCGGCCCGCTTCAGATGCGACAATAGTATTTCCTCATGACCACGGTCTCCACTCTTGCCATCACTCCAGAAATTGTCCGCGAGCACGGCCTCACGGCTGAGGAATACGAAAGGGTCAAACAACTTCTCGGCGGACGCGAGCCCACCATTACCGAGCTAGGAATCTTTAGCGTGATGTGGAGCGAGCATTGCTCCTACAAGTCTTCCCGCGTGCATCTGAAGCGACTGCCGACACGCAGCAGGCGCGTCGTGCAGGGGCCGGGTGAGAACGCGGGCATCATTGACATAGGAGATGGATGGGCTTGCGCCTTCAAGATCGAATCGCACAATCATCCATCGTTCATTGAGCCATTCCAGGGAGCGGCCACCGGAGTGGGCGGGATCCTGCGCGATATTTTTACCATGGGAGCAAGGCCGGTTGCGGTGATGGATTCCCTGAGGTTCGGGCCAATCAGTACCCGTGTGGGGACGGGCGACTCGCCCGTCCCGGTCGAGCGAAGCTCGGCAGTGCAGATGGGGATGTCTGGCCCCACGCAAGCCGAGATTCACAAGAATCATTCGCTGCTCGAAGGCGTGGTCAGTGGCATTGCCTCTTACGGAAACTGCTTTGGCGTCCCCAACCTTGGCGGTGAAACCAAATTCGAAGCTTGCTATTCGGGCAATCCCCTGGTGAACGTTTTTGCTCTGGGGCTAGTGCGGCGCGACCAGATTTTCTATGCGCGCGCTGCCGGGGAAGGCAATCCAGTGATTTATGTCGGATCGAAAACCGGTCGCGACGGCATTCATGGCGCCACCATGGCCAGCGAAGAATTCAGCGAGGCTTCGGAGGCGAAACGCCCGAATGTTCAAGTCGGCGATCCTTTTCTCGAGAAGCTGCTGCTCGAAGCTTGCCTTGAAGCCATGCAGACTGGCGCCATCGTTGGCATCCAGGACATGGGCGCGGCTGGCCTGACCTGCTCCACCTGTGAGATGGGAGCGCGCGGCCACGTCGGGACCGAGATCGAACTCGACCGCGTGCCGCAGCGCGAGACCAGCATGACTGCTTACGAGATCATGCTCAGCGAGTCCCAGGAACGCATGCTGCTGGTGGCGCAGAAAGGCCGCGAAGAAGAAGTCTTCCGCGTATTCCAGAAGTGGGGTCTCGACGCCGTCGAAATTGGCCGTGTCACCAATGACGGCAAAATGCGCGTCCTCCACCACGGGAGTGTTGTCTCCGAAATTCCCAACGAGGCGCTCACCGACGACGCGCCTGTCTACAAGCGTCCACTCGAACGCTGGGAACCGCCGGTGCCGCGGGAGATGCCCGAATCTATCAAGCTGGCCGAGGCGGGCGATCTCACCGGCAATTTGAGGCGCTTGCTCGCGAGTCCGAATATTTGCTGCAAGCGGTGGGTATGGCAGCAGTATGACCACATGGTGCAGACCAACACGGTCGAGGGTCCCGGCGCGGGTGATGCGGGCGTGATCCGCATCAAGAATTCCGACCCACAGGGCTCGCAGCGTGGACTGGCGATGGCGCTCGATGGCAACAGCCGCTGGTGTTATCTCGATCCGCAGCTCGGAGCGATGCATGCCGTAGCCGATGCGGCTCGCAACGTGGCCTGCTCGGGAGCGACTCCGGTGGGCGCGACCAATTGCTTGAACTTCGGCAATCCTGAAAAACCGCACATCATGTGGCAGTTCTCGAAAGTGATTGATGGCATCACCAAAGCTTGCGAGGAACTGGACGTTCCGATTACCGGCGGCAACGTCAGCTTCTATAACGAAACGCTGGGGGAGGGAATCTATCCGACGCCAGTGATCGGAATCGTCGGCATTCTCGAAGACGTTCACCAGGCGGTGTTCCCAAACCTTCGAGAGCCGGGACGTGCTCTCGTTCTGCTGCGCGCTTCGGAACCGGGCGATCTCACCGACGCGGAATCCGAGTTTGGCTCGTCCGAGTACGCCAAGGAGGTTTTGGGAGCGATGTGGGGATTTCCTCCGGCGCTAGAACTGGAACGAGAGGCCGAACTGCAGAAGGCGGTGGTCGAGATAATCGGGGCGGGCTTAGTGGAATCCGCGCACGACTGCTCGGAAGGCGGCATTGCGGTCGCGCTGGCGGAATCCGCTTTCCACAACGGCGTTGGAATCCGAGTGAATCTGGCATCGCTGGGGTTGCCGCCAGAGTTTGTTCTCTTCGGCGAGGACGCGAGCCGTGTCGTGATCTCGTGCGACCAGAGTAACCTATTGGGAATCCAACAGGTGGCGGCAAAATATAGGCTGTCTGCGGAAGAGATCGGCGACACTGTTTCCGGACAAATCGAGATCAAGCTGGATGGCCGAGTCGTGGTGTCGGCGACGGTGAGCGAGTTGCGCAATTCGTATGAAGGGGCACTGGAGGCGGCGCTTCAGGCCGAGCCGCTGAAAGCTGAGGG
The DNA here is from genome assembly GCA_035601775.1 of Terriglobales bacterium. Lineage (GTDB taxonomy): Bacteria > Acidobacteriota > Terriglobia > Terriglobales > Acidobacteriaceae > JABDBE01. Next base: position 19,928 of record DATNNO010000056.1, read on the forward strand.
CTGGAGCTAAAATGTCTTTCGACAAATTTCGGGATGAGTGCGGGGTGGTAGCGATTTATTCGCACCTGGAGGCGGAGAAGCTCGTCTACCTGGGGCTGCACGCTCTGCAACACCGTGGGCAGGAGTCGGCCGGCATTGTAACCTCCGACGGAATGGCTCTGCATATGCACAAAGCCATGGGCCTGGTCGCCGATATTTTTCAGGAAGCCGTTCTGGCGAAGTTGCCGGGCACGCTGGGCATTGGTCACACTCGTTATTCGACCGCTGGGGATTCGGCGCTGCTGAATGCGCAGCCCATCATGGTGCAATCGAATAAGGGCATGATGGCGCTGGCGCACAATGGCAACCTGGTCAACGCGCAGGATATCCGCCATCGGCTGGAGAGCCAGGGGTCGATTTTTCAGACCAACAGCGACACCGAAGTGATCGTGCATTTGATCGCGCTCTCGAAAGAACAGACACTGCCCGAAGCCATGGCCGACGCGCTGCGCAGAGTCGAGGGTGCGTTCTCGCTGGTCATGATCAGTCCAGACCGGATCTTTGCGGCCCGCGACCCGCGCGGCTTTCGGCCGCTCGCCATGGGGAGAATTCCGGCGCAGGGCGGCGAAAAGCAGGACACGATTGTGTTTGCCTCCGAAACCTGTGCGTTCGATCTGATTGGCGCTACCTTCGAGCGCGATGTAAAGCCCGGAGAACTTGTCATCGTGGGCCCGGAGGGAATTACCTCGCGAACTTATGCTCCCGCTCTGGCGCAATCGAGCTGCATCTTCGAGCACGTATATTTCTCGCGGCCTGACAGCCTAGTGTTCGGGCGGGCGGTGCAGGAGAGCCGGGAAGAACTGGGGCGGCAACTGGCGCGGGAGGCACCGACAGAAGCCGACATCGTGGTCCCGGTGCCGGACTCGGGTGTAACCGCCGCCATGGGCTATGCGGCCGAGAGCGGGATTCCCTTTCGCTTCGGGCTAATCCGCAATCACTACATCGGACGTACTTTCATCGAACCGCGACAAAGCGTGCGCGACTTCGGTGTGAAGCTGAAGATCAATCCCGTGCGCAGCCTGCTCGAAGGTAAGCGCGTGGTGCTGATTGACGACTCGATCGTGCGCGGCACCACCAGCCGCAAGATCGTGCGCATGGTCCGAAGCGCGGGGGCCAAGGAAGTGCACATGCGCATTTCGTGCCCGCCAACCATTTCCCCCTGCTTCTACGGGGTTGACACACCGTCCAAGAAAGAACTCATCGGCGCCAATAAATCGGTGGAAGAGATTCGCGAGTTCATCGGCGCGGACTCGCTGTCCTATCTCTCACTCACGGGAATGAAGAAAGCCTGCGGGGATGGCGAGAAAACCAGCTACTGCACGGCCTGCTACACCGGCGTCTATCCCACCAACTGGGTGGACGTGGAAGAGATTCAGCCTGCCAGCATCAGCAAGAGGTAAGTGAGTGTTGGGGCCAAGCTGGTCTGTCGCCCGTCGCTCGGACCGGAGCGTCCGGGCCTACGCGTGCATTGCGAGAGTTCGACGTAGAGTCTTTTCGACTTCCCTTTTGCGTTTTTCGCCAGCCTGCCCTTCCAAAGGGCATCTATGAAACCAGCTTTAGAAGGTCACACGGACACCGAGTTGCAGGGCAAGGGGAATGCCGACGGTAGTGCCGGGGCCGAAGAAATCTCCGAGAGCGCCGCCCGGCACACGCAACTGGTTCGGGCTGGTAATGGGAGTTGTCGCCGTACAGTTTGCGTTCGTGCAAATGTCGGTGACGTTGCCGGCTTGTGCCTCGGCGGGCGGAACAATCGAAAGCGCACTCACGTTGGCCACATAATTGGCGCCGGGATTGTTGCGGTTGAACAGATTGAAGAACTCGGCGAAGGGCAGAACTTGCCATCGGTCGCCGAACTTGATCGGCCGGCTGACGCGCAGGTCCATCTGGATATAGGGAGTCCCGCGGAACTCGTCGAGCCGGGTGGGCACTCCGTTCACCGAGATTCGACCGCTGTTGTTGGCGTTGGTGATGGTGTAGGGGCGAGCACTCTCTGCTTGGGTGAGCGTGGTCAGTTCGAAGCCGCCGGGGATATTCACCGTACCGGCCACGACGAAGCGATGACGAACGTCTTCCCCGGAGGGCCCGTAGTCACCTGGCGCAAAGGCGTTGAACGGATCGCACACGGCGTTCACATAGTCGAAGATTTCGCCCAGTATGCAACCCCAGGTCTGCGCGTGCGCTAGGGTGTAGTTCGCGACCAGATTGAAACGGCGGGACACGTTCCCCTGCCAATGAAGCATGAGAGCGTTATAGGTGGAACGGTTGTCGGATTTGTAGAGATTGAACTCCGGGAAAGCGTAGGCGCGATAAGCGTGGTTGCCCTCTTCGTGGGTGTAGTCGGCACTCACGCTCCAGTGCTCATTGAAGGCGTGCTGCACGCCGCCTGTAGCGTGGATCGCGTATGGCGCCTTGTAGTTCGGATCGATGAAGGAGGGAGGACTGTTATCCATTCCTCCGTTAACCGCTTGCAACGCAGTGACCCAACCGCTCTGCGCCAGGTCGTTGTAGAAGAGTCCGAAGCCGGCGCGGATGACGGTCTTGCCGCTGTCACCCGGGGAATAGGCTATCCCAACGCGGGGGGCGAACTCCTTGCGGTAATCATGGGGCACGGCAGCGGGGACTCCGTGTAACGGGAGCATGAGAAAGGTGGGGTTGTCCGCTTGGCTGCGCCCCGAGGCGTTGAAGAGGCCAAAGGTCGTTTGATAGCGCAGGCCATAGTTGAAGGTGAGGTGGCGCGACGCTCGCCAGGAATCCTGGGCGTAGAGTGCGAGACGTTGAACATTCTGCGAGAAGCTGCCGTCGCCGGCGGGAGTGCTCACGGCGCCAGCAGCCAGGTCCACGGGGAACTGGGCCAGGTTAGCGGGGTTCGCGGTGTAAAACGTGGGGTCGTTGGGGAACGTGTACAGGGTTTCGGCGTTTGCCGACAACGCCCCGCTGAGCACCGGCTCGTGGATAAAGCTGATCCCGAACTTGGGCGCATGGTCGCCCGAGCCGCGGCTGACGTCATAGCGGAACTGGTATTTTTCCTGGTTGCGGAGTTCGGGGAATGCGGTGATGGGTGTGGCGAACTGGTTGTCGCCGAATGTTTCGTGGCCAGACACAGTCAGCGAAGTCAGACTGAAGGGGAATTGCAGAGCGAAGCCGAGGGTAGATCTGCGCTTCTGGGTAAGGTGCAATTCGCTCGCGTCGAAAACGAATGTGCCGAGCCACGTGGGGCTGAAAGAATACGTGTTGCTGATGACGGTATTGAAGTAGTTGTTGTGCGTGGTCAGCCCTGTGGATGGCAGCGTGGCCTGCTGCACCAGGTTGTTATGCGTCAGATAGCTATCCGCTGAAGTGCGCAGGAACCACTGCGATTTCGCGGATTCCGCCCAATCGAAACGCAGCGAGCTGATGTAATCGCGGAACGGAATCGGAACGCTGTTCGGAACCGGAATGGAGCTTACTCCGGGAATCAACCCATCCGACGCGACCTGTGCCAGCGCATCGAATTGTGTAGTGCTGGCTGGGCTGTAGGCGATGCTTGCATTCTCGTGAACGTATTCGAAGGAGGCGAAGAACCACATCTTGTCGTGCTTGATCGGGCCGCCGAGAGTTGTGACGTAGTTCTGGCGGGAAAACGGCTGCTTGGGATTGGGTGCGGGATTCTCAATCGGGAAGCGCGCGTCCACAGAAGCAGCGCGCTCGTAGAAGGCGCCGCTGCCGTGCCATTCGTTGGTGCCGCGCCGGGTTGTGATGACCACCGAACCAGCAGTTGTGCCGCCCGTGTCCGCATCTTCATTCGCCGTGCGGACGGCGAATTCCTGGATGGCATCGGGCGAGAAATTCTGCAAAAACCCGCCAATCCAGTCGTCAGAGTTGTCGCCGCCGTCGACTGAGAGTTCATTATTCAGGCCAGAGCTTCCGCCGGTGGAAACCGCGGTAATGCGTGCCTTGGTGGGATCCGAAGGCTCCACGGGTTCGGTCCCAGGCGCAAGGAACGCGATGTTTGCAAAGCTGCGGGAAGCGAGAGGAAGAACCTGCAGATCGTGGCTGCTAACGGTACCTTGATGAACGACGCTGGCCAAGTCAATAGACTGGGTGGTGATGGAGGAAGGTTGGGCGTGTACGTTCACCGTTTCCGCGGCGGCCGCCGGTTTCAGGGTGACCGCAACGTCTCGCACCGAACTGACCACCACCGCAACATTCGCGCTGGCCTCGGCGAATCCCTGTGCGTTCACCACCAGGCGATAAGTGCCGGGCAGCAGTTCATTCAGCCGGAATTCCCCGTGGGCGTCGCTCGTGACCTCGCGCTTCAGCGCTGATCCCTCGGACTGAGCTGTAATGGTTGCTGAGGCGACCCTCCCTCCGCTTGGGTCTTGCACAACCCCGCGCAGAGTGCCACTCGGGTTCTGCGCGTGCCCGGAGAGCGGGAGGGAGGTCAAATAGAACATGACAAGGGCGGCACACTTCAGCAAGTTCTTCAATTTGGATTTCATCTCGACAGAGCGTTTATGAGACTAGCCTGCCCAGCCCTGTACTACCAGCGCTCGTAGGAACGCACGTGTGGCGCGGACGCCCTCGCCCGCTTGGGCGTCACGATGGGGCTCCAGTTAAGGCAGGTACACACAAATCAACGGTTTTGTGCCGAGGCCACGCGCGAAATGCCCTGCAGATCGTTCGCAATCCGCACTTGCCGCCAGCCGCTCAGCAACCGCTGCACACTGTTAGCGATGGCTCCACTGATTTCCATGACCAGCCAGCCTTCCGGTCGCAGGGCAGCTCGCGCCTGCGGAAGCAGGCGCTCGATCACTTCGAGACCCTTGGGCCCTGCAAAAACCGCGTTGCGCGGCTCAAACTTGCGGACTTCGAGTTGCACCTGGTCTTCTTCGGATTCACCAACGTAGGGAGGATTGGATACTACGAAGTCGAACGCGCCGGGATCGAGACCTTGCAGCAGGTCAGTTTCATGGAAATGCACACGGTTCTCGAATTGGAGGCGGGAGGCGTTGGCGCGAGCGATTTCGAGGGCAGCCGGAGAAATGTCGGTTGCATGAATCTCCGCCTGCGGCAGTTCCTTGGCGAGCGCGAGCGCGATGCAGCCAGACCCGGTGCCGACATCGACGATGCGGGGAAAAGAGCCGGGCGAGGACGCGCGGCCTCCATCGTCGCTTTCCTTGCTCAACTGCAGCACGGTCTCAATTACGTGCTCGGTTTCTGGACGGGGAATAAGCACGGCGGGCGTGACGATGAAGTCCATGCCCCAGAATTCCTGGTGTCCGGTGATGTATTGCGCCGGGATTCCGTGGGCGCGCTGGTTGAGCGTTTCCTGGTACCGGGCTTGTTCTTCGGCCGCGAGTTCGCGCTCGGGATGAGCGAAGAGATATGCGCGATCGCAGCCCAGAGTGAACATCAAGAGCGACTCGGCATTCATGCGCGGCGAGCCGACTCTGGCTGAAGTGAGGCGGTCGACCGCTGACGTGAGGGCGTCCTTGAGGAGCACGGGATCATTTGAACACACAAGATATGGTCACAGCACCGCTGTCTCTTCGACCATCCTCCCCTCCGCGAAGCGAGACAATCCCAGCAATGACGTATCCACAAGATCACATTTCCCAGTGAGTATCAGGTCCGACAGGATTTTTCCGGTTGCAGGTGCGTGCATTACGCCGTGGCCGCTAAACCCATTGGCCAGAAAAAATCCGGGTATGCTCGGCGCCTCGCCGAGAATCGGATGGTGATCCGGGGTCATCTCGTACAGGCCAGCCCAGGCCCGCTTCGGATTGACTGCCAGATTCTCAAACGCCGGCACCCGGTCTGCCGCTCGGGTCAGGATCTTCTCGATAAATGCAGGATCGAAATCCATTCTGTATCCGGGAGTTTCTTCCGGATCGTTCCAGGCGAGAAGAAATCCCAAGGCTTCCGGGCGAAAATGAAAACCGTTGGACATGTCGATAATCATAGGAGCGCTGTGGGGGAACTGATCGAAGGGTTCGGTTGGAACGAGCATGCGCCGCAGCGGCTCCACTGGCAGATCTACGCCGGCCATTTTGGCGACTTGCTTCGCCCATGCACCGGCAGCATTGACGACCTTGCGGGTAGACACCAGCCCTCGGGTGGTCTGCACACCGGCGATCCCTTGGGCATCGCGCTCGACGCCCGTAACTTGGGTGTTCTTCCACAATTTCGCTCCGTGATCCGCTGCCCACGTCATGAATCCAATCATCGCGCTGTAGGGATCGACAAAGCCATCGGTCGAGCAAAAGCTGCCGCCCACGATGTCATCGGAGCGAAGCTGCGGGAACATATCCCGGATCTCCTCCGCGGGCATGAGCCGCACATCCTTGAGCCCCATCGCAACTTGCTTCTGGTAATTTGTCCGCAGATAGGCCAGATGTTTTTCGTGCGTGGCGCAGAACAGGTAACCCTGGGGCCGGTAGCCAGCCGGATAACCGAGCCTCTCGTCGAAGGTGGCATAGAAGGGAATGGAGTAAAGCGACATCTGGATGTTGACCGGAGTGGAGAATTGCGCCCGCACTCCACCCATGCTCTTACCCGTGGAACCCTTGCCCTGAGCGGTCTCCCGCTCGATCACCAATACGTTGTTACATCCTGCGGCAGTCAGGTGATAGGCAATGCTTGACCCAACAATTCCCCCACCGATGATGACGACTTCCGCTGTGTGCATACCGCCGCATTGTATTTCATGAGGACAAATCTGGTTCACCTTGAACGCTTCTTGCCGCCGCCTTAAACTGAATCAAGATGCACACGCATAGCCATGGCGCGGGGGAGCGAACCTCAAAGGTTTTGCGGGTCTCGCTCGTCGTCACGCTGGCCTACATTGTGTTGCTGGTGGTTGCCGGCATCCGAGCTCATTCTCTGGCATTGCTCTCGGAAGCTGGTCATAACCTTTCTGACTTCGCCGCTTTGTTGCTCTCGCTGGGCGCGGTGTACCTGGAATCGCGTCCGCCCAGTGCTACCAAGACTTATGGCTGGCATCGCGCGGGAGTACTGGCCGCGCTGGTGAATGCGGGATCGCTGGTTGTGGTCTCGTTCTTGATCTTCTACGAAGCCTTCCGGCGCTTGCAGAATCCGGAGCACGTGCAGGCCCGCACGATGATCTGGGTGGCGGCCGCCGGCGTCGTGATGAATGGGGTGATTGCCCTGCTTCTCTACCGCTCTGGCCGTGACGTCAACATCCGCAGCGCCCTGCTGCACGAGATTGGCGACACGGTTTCGACCGCCGCGGTCATTGTTGGCGGCTGGGTGATCCTGGCGACGGGGCAGTACTGGATTGATTCGGCGCTGTCGTTCGGCATCGGCGCGTTGATTCTGTGGTCGGGGTTCGGCATCTGTCGCGAGACGCTGAACATCCTGCTTGAAGGCACGCCCCGCGGCATTCGACTGGATCGGGTCGAGGCTGCTATGCGCGCGGTCGAGGGGGTGAACGACGTCCACGATCTGCATGTGTGGAATATTGGTTCGGAGACTCGGGCGCTGTCGTGTCATATTTCGATCGAAGACATTCCGCCGTCAGTCAGTGAGCGGATTCTGCGCGACGTGAAGGAACGACTGCACGAGGAGTTTCATATTGATCACACCACCATTCAGTTTGAGCACGTGATCTGTGAAGTGGCGCATGGATGCGTGATTCCGGTGAGCGAAGAGCATGGCCACGAACACTGAAATTCGGCACTTAGCAGTTAGCATTCGGGACTTAGCCCCTGAACTCCTTGGCAATCACCGGAACCTGGGCTAAGTGCGCTGCCGCAGGCTAATTGCTGGGCTCGCGCTTCTGCTTCTCATAAATTTCTTGTGCTCGCTCAATCGCGTCTGCCTCTTCCGGCAGTTTGTCTGGGCGCAAGCGCACGACCCTGGGGAAGCGCAACGCGTACCCGCTTTCGTGGCGGTCGGAACGCATCATGTTGTTGAATGCCACTTCCAGCACGATCTTGGGCTCGACAATCAGCCGGGAACCCTCGTCTTCCACAGTGTGCTCCAGAAACCACTTAGTCATCTCGGCGATCTCGGCGTCGGTCAGGCCTGAGTATGCTTTCCCGATATTCACCAGCCGCTCGCCGTCTCGCACTGCGAACGTATAATCGCTGAGAACGCTTATGCGCTTGCCGTGACCGTATTCGACTGCCGTCACCACCACGTCGAGCGTGGCCAGTTCACGTTTTAGTTTCAACCAGGATTTTCCTCGCCTTCCCGGTGTGTAGGCCGACTCGGGGTTCTTGATCATCAATCCTTCGTTGCCGCGCGCTTGGGCTGCTTTGAACAGTTGATCGAGTTCCTGGGGCGAGGATGCGCGAAACACGGATGCGCGGAAGACCTGCGCGGTGATTGTCGGCTCAGTCGGTTCCAGCATCAACTGACCCTGCGCCCCGCCGGACCTCGCTTGGGTCGGAATTCGTGGAGCTGCCATCAACTCGTCGAGCATCTCTGCCCGCTCTCGCAGCGGGCGATCGATCAGCAATTCGCCTCTGGCGTACAGTACATCGAAGACGAGATAGGCCACCGGCATCCGCCGCATCATTTGATCGCTTACTTTCTTCCGGCCCAGCCGCTGCTGCAAAGCGCTGAATGGCAGCGCACGGCCTGCTTCGCCAGATTCAGCAGCCAGATAGTTCCAGGCCACGATTTCTCCATCGAGGATTGCGTCTTGAGGAAGCCCGGCGAGCGCGTCTGGCAGCTCAGGAAACGATTCTGTGATTTCATCGCGTGTGCGGGAAAAGATGCGCACTTCGCCGCCGGAGCAGTGTGCCTGAGCCCGGATGCCATCGTACTTGTCTTCGACCAGCGCGTTCTTGAAATAACTGAGCCCTTCTTCCGCGGACTGCGCTGGACTGGCCAGCATGAATCCCAGGGGATGGAAGAGCCTCATCTTCACATCGCTTAACCCCGCTTCTCCCATGTTGCCCTTGGCTGCGAGTTGCAGCGTTTCACCGATGTCGCCAAGCAACATATTGGCGCGCTGCACCTCACTTAACTTGCTGCCGTAAGCCTTGGCGATGGCTTCTTCCACTAGGCTTTCTTTCAGCCCGATCCGCAGATCGCCGGTGACGATCTTCACGATGTACTTGGCCTCGAGCGCCGTTACTTGCGAGAGCAGTTCGCGCACGAGACTAGCTTTTGCGGCAGGGCCACGGGCAGCAGCTATCCTCCGAAATGCGGCTTGCACTTCTAGAGTGCTCGGACTGGATCCATCGGCGATGTTTGCAGCGTCGCTTTCTCCTGCACTGCCGAGCTTTGCTCGGCTTGGACGGGCGAGGGCGCCCGTCCCCACACGACCCTGGGGCAAGACTTCTGCGGCGACCGCTCCCAAGTCTCCGTGTTTGCGGTAGGCGGCAGTTAGTTCCTGCTGGCTTTTCCCGGAGAGTTCCCCGACCACTTGCCATAGCAGCCTGCCTCCTACTTGCAGCGTGGTCTCCTCCCACACAGGGAAGGGCCTGCCCGAAAGAAAAACCGCGACGGATGCCTCCTCCGGCGAGTTCGACTTGAGGTAGTCGGCGACGATTGCGGTTTTTTCTAACTTCTTCGTGGTGCCTGCGATCCGCTCGCAGGCTTCGGCGAACTTGCGCATGTTGAATGCTCGCGATTAGGGTCGGCTTTGATCCGTCCGTCAACGTGCTGCCGAGCTTCGCTCGGCCTGGACGGGCGAGTCGCCCGTCCCCACACAGTCTCCTCGCCCACTTACGACGTTGTAAGTCTCGTCAACCTGCCACTTACGGCCTCAAGCCAGCCCATCCTAAATCAACTCCGGCTGTGATACTCTTAACTACTGATACTTCGTCCCCCGAAGCGTCATCCAATTACCATGCAGTTCTTACGGACACTATTGCGGTTCTTCGTAGCTATCCAGCTTCTGCCTGCGCTGGAGGGCGGCGAGGAGACCCTGGTCGGCGGCCAGGCCGTCCTTGAGGGCGTTATGATGCGTTCGCCGCATGCGTGGGCCATCGCGTGCCGCAAGCCTTCGGGCGAGGTTTCTACCCATAGCGAGCCGTTGGAGCGGCTTTCCGAAAAGCACAAATGGATGGGCTGGCCGGTCATGCGCGGCGTCGTCACTTTGGGCCATGCCATGACGCTGGGCTTCCGAGCGCTGAAGTTTTCAGCCAACGTTGCGCTCGACGAGCTGCAACCGGAGGCAGAGCCCGGGCAGCCCGAGAAAAAGAAGCTGGAAATCAGCGGCTGGATCGCCGCCGTAAATATCGTCTTCTCCGTCGGCTTCTTCATCTTCATGTACAAGTTTCTGCCCCTGGTGGCGACCACCGAACTGAAGCGTGTGAACCCCGTTTTTGGTGAGCAGATTGTTTTCAACTTGGTGGACGGCATCATTCGTCTCGGTTTGTTTCTCCTGTTTATTTGGGGGACCTCGCTGTGGAAGGATATTCGCCGGGTGTATGAGTACCACGGGGCCGAGCACAAAACGGTATTCGCTTTCGAGAACGGCGATAAGCTGGACACGCTTGCAGTGCAGAAGTATTCGACCTATCATCCGCGCTGCGGCACCAGCTTTCTAATGACGGTGATGATCATCTCGATTTTTGTATACATGTTGGTGCCGGTCACGACGTTCTGGGCGCGGTTTGCGGTTCGAATCGCCCTGCTGCCGGTGATTACCGGGTTGTCTTACGAAATCATTCGTTTTGCCGCCAAGCACCGCGGATCGCTTTTTGCCCTTATGACCGCTCCTGGCTTGTGGATGCAGCGCATCACCACCAAGCCTCCGTCCGATGAGCAGGCGGAATGCGCCATCGTGGCTTTGGACCAGGCTATGTCGCTGGAAAAGCAGCGCGGTGGCGAGTTGGTCATCGCCTAGCGGCCCTGCCGCGAAAACTCTTTCTACCTCATCTTCACTTCTACAACTAGAATAAGCAGTGGATACGTACGATTTCTGCGTCTCTGCGCAGCCGAAACGTAGCAAGCTACGTTTCTACAGGGAACATCATGTTTGAACGGCTTGATCAAATCGAAGCACGCTACGAGGAGCTGACGCAGACGCTCGCTTCGCCCGAGATCATGAATGATTCGGCGAGGTATCAGAAGACTGCCAAGGCGCACAGCGAGATTGTGCTCGTCGTCGAGCGATACCGCGAATATAAAGACCTGAAACGGGGTATTGCAGAGAGCCGCGCCGTACTAGTCGACGAGAAAGACCCTGAAATGCGAGCCTACGCGCAGGAGGAATTGGACAAGCTGGAGGCGCGGGTAGGCGCGGTGGAAGAAGAGCTTAAGGTCCTGCTCTTGCCCAAAGATCCTAATGATGAAAAGGACGTGATCCTGGAAATCCGGGCGGGCACTGGCGGTGACGAGGCCACTTTGTTTGCCGCGGAAATGTTTCGCATGTACACCAGATACGCGGAAACACAGGGCTGGAAAGTGGAAGTGCTCTCGACTTCCGAGTCTTCCGCCGGCGGCTTGAAAGAAGTCATCGCGTTGATTGAAGGTCAGCGGGTGTTTTCGCGCTTGAAATATGAGAGCGGTACACACCGGGTGCAGCGCGTGCCGGCGACTGAGCAGCAGGGCCGAATTCATACTTCGGCGGTCACCATCGCCGTTTTGCCGGAGGCGGAAGATGTGGACGTCAAGATTGAGGCTAAGGACCTCCGAATAGATACATTCTGTTCGTCGGGTCCGGGCGGGCAATCGGTGAACACGACGTACTCCGCGGTGCGCATTACGCATATCCCGACCAATACGGTTGTCAGCTGCCAGGACGAAAAATCACAGATCAAGAACCGCGAGAAGGGCATGCGGGTGCTGCGCTCGCGGCTTTACGAGATGGAGATGCAGAAGCAGCAGGACGCTCTTGCCAAGGAACGCAAGGCAATGGTGGGTTCGGGCGACCGCAGCGAGAAGATCCGGACTTACAACTTTCCCCAGAACCGCGTCACCGACCACCGCATTGGCTTGACCATCCATCAACTTCAGGAAGTCATGGATGGGAAACTGCAGCCGTTGATCGAAGCCCTGACTACCCACTATCAGGCGGAAAAAATGAAGCAGGAAACCGCCAGCGTGGTCTAAGCGGCTTGCGTGAAATGACGTTCGCTAGAGAAAACCAAACCCCAGCGGCTGAACAGTTTGCTGAAAAATACCAAGTTCGGCAACAGAACGATCTTCGGCAACAGGTGGGAAACCCGCAACCGGGGCCGAATCTGGAAAACTCGTTACTGGCAACAGAGAGTCCGAAAAGGAGTTTTTCAGCAAACTGTGAAGCCGGACTTACTTTTCCGACTTATTGGCACGACTGAAGTCGGGCCCTGATACGAATCGCGCGTTTCTCCGCTAGCCGTGAAGTCATGCTCTGAGCCGAATCCTGCCGAGCTTTGCTCGCCCGCCCGGACGGTCCGGGTCACGTGGGCATTGCGAAAGCTCGAGCGTGAGAAGCTCGCCGACCTCCAGCGGAACAAAAAAGCCTCTTGCTTACGCAAGAGGCTTTTCTGGGGGGAGGGCGTCCAGGCGTTGAGCCCGTCGTCCTGAAACTATTTCGGTGGTGCTTGCTGATCCGGCGCAATCGAGGTCGAAGCAAGCTGTTCGAGATCGTTCTTCAGAAGGCTTATTTCCACGCGGCCGCCGCTGGTTCGCTTGGTCTTGGCCTGTTCATCGGCGTTCGCGCTCGGAACCGGAGCGTTGCCCATGCCTACCACATAAATCCGGTATACCGGAATGTCATGGTTGAGCACGAGATACCTGACCACGGAATCCGCCATCTTCTGCGAAGTGGCAATGGCAGCTTGCCCATGGCCCGAGGAGAAACCCTGCACTTCGACAATGTAGCCGCGCTGATTCTTCAGCGGAGTCGCCATGTCATCAAGGGCGGTTTTGGCATTTTGGCTCAGGACGCTCTGGCCGGGACGGAAGCGTATCTCGGTCTGGGTGGCGGCTTTGTATTGGTCGATATTGCCGACTACCTGTTCCACCGTGGAAAGGCGGGTGTTAGCCTGAGTGGCAGTTTGCTGGGCCATCAGGGCTTTGTTGCCGGCGTCGATGGCGTGCTGGTCAGCTTCGTTGGCCTTGGCCGAAGCCAGCTGGATGCCTTGCTGCGCGCGCGCATCCACGTCCTTGATCATTCTGGTGTTGCCCGCGGTGAGTTCGTCGAGTTCATTCACGCGGTCGCGGATTGGCTGGGTCTGGCGCTGCACATACTTCTTGCGGGCGAAAGGGTTCATCTTGCCCCAGAAACCTTGGCGGGTCTCAGCCTGCAAAGGCTGCTTCCCGGAGGCCCCGACGGTCGATGAAGAGGTGGAAGATGCTTGGTCAGTGCTCGATGAAGCGGCCGGCGTGGGCTGAGCGGCCGGGGCAGCTTGCATGGGCTGGCTGGCGGCAGGTTGGTCCTGTGAGGTCGAACCCGTCTGCTGCGCAAAGGCTGGCAGCGCGAGTACGACTGCGACGAATAACGCTACAAGTACACGATTCTTCATTTTCAACTTCCTCCGAGGGAGGGAGCACCTGGGGGGCTCCGCTCTGGCACGCCTTACGGGCGTGTTGCGTGATTTGTGATTGCGTCTGCAACCGCTGATTGAGGCAAGCTCGCTTCGCATTGCCGGCCAACGCTGACGCCGCGTATGGCCAAAATCAGAAAATATCGGCACCCGTTTGACTCTGGCACCCACAGGTCTCTATAACAGGTCGATTGCCAAACTGCGGCAAAGCTAACCCCTTGGCGTGCAATAACATTGTAGCCTTGCAGCGGGGAGAGAGGAGAATAATAATCCGCTTTGAGGGTAATTTTGGCAAAGCTGATATAAAAACTGCGTGGCCTAGACTCAAGGAGCACAGGAGCTTGGATGCCCAAAAGGAACGGAAGAGTTTGCTTTTTAGGGTTCGTTTTCGCTGTAGTTACAGCACTCGGCTGGTCCCAAACTGCTGCCGCGAGGCATACGCTCACCTCGGATAGCATTCCCGCGGATCGTCTAAAGCAGTATGCCGACCTCGCGGTGCAGTGGCAACGGGAGTATCTGCGTATCGACACCACGAATCCTCCCGGCAACGAGGCTCGCGCGGCTGCTTTCTTCAAGAAAATCTTCGATCAGGAAGGGATTGAGAACCGGGTGTTCAACTACGCTCCGGTGCGGGCCGATTTGTGGGCGCGTATTCCGCACAACGCACCGTCTCCCCAGCGGCCGATCATCCTGCTAAACCACATGGATGTGGTCACCAGCGACGCGTCCCATTGGAAAGCTCCGCCATTCAGCGCAGAGATTGTGGACGGCTCGATTTACGGTCGCGGCGCCCAGGACATGAAGAATGAGGGTCTGGCGCAATTCATGGTCATGGTGATGCTGAAGCGCGAGAAGGTGGAGCTTGATCGCGATGTGATTTTCCTGGCCGTAAGCGATGAGGAAGTCGATGGGACGGGCAGCGATTGGTTCATCGCCCATCAGCGCGACCTGCTCGGAAATGCCGAGTTTCTGATCAATGAAGGGGGCGAGAACCTTCTGGAGCACAACGGCCATGTAAAGTACGTCGGCGTGGATGTGGGCGAGAAGGCAGCGTTTTGGCTGCACGTCGTGGCCCACGGACGCGCGGGGCATGGCTCGCTTCCCATTGCAGACTCAGCCCCCAACCGGCTGGTGCAGGCATTGAACCAGATCATCGCCTACCGCACGCCGCTTAAGGTCCTGCCAGTAGCGGACGAATTCCTGCGTGCCATGGCACCCTACGAGCCACCCGCGCGCGCCGAGAAGTTTCGAAATATCCGCCAGGCCCTAGAGGACAAAAACTTTCAGCACGAGGTCGAACAGGACGAATCCCTCAACTACCTTCTGCGCGACACTATTTCGCTGAGCATGCTCGGCGGTTCAGAGCAGACCAACGTGATTCCGCCGGAAGCCTGGGCCAACCTGGATGTGCGGCTTCTGCCGGGAGATGATCCGAAGGAGTTTCTGGAATCAATCCGGCACGTGGTAAATGATCCCAATGTAAGCGTCGAGCCGCTGAATGCGGACTTCCGCCTGGCCAATTCCTCGCCCACGAATACGGTTTTGTACAGTGCGATCCAGAAAGTGTCAGCACAATATTTTCCGGGAACGCCCGTGGTGCCCCGGCTGGATGGCGGCTATACGGAGAACCAGCGCTATCGTCCCCTGGGAATCATCTCGTATGGATTTACCCCCTATACTTCGACAGAAGAAGAAGGCAGCACGGAGCACGGAAACGACGAGCGCATCCGGGTGGAAGAGGTGCGGCGTGGGTTCCGTGTGCTCTATGACGTGGTGACCACGGTAGGGAGTAAGTAGGAAAAGCTTTCGGCACGGACTTACGCGGATCTTCTTACCCCGATCTTCTCACGCCGATCTCGCAGATAGGCCTTTTTCTCTTTCTTGATCCGCGTGATCCGCGCTAATCCGTGGCGAGGCTTTTGACCTTCTTGATTATCTCTGCCCGCAATGCTTTTCGTACTGCTCGTAGATGTAGTTATCCGTCATGCCGGCAATGTAGTCGCAGACGATTCGGGGCAGGGGTTCCGCCGTGGCTTTTTCGCTGTAACTGGACGGCAGACTTTCCGGCTTCGCCATCCAGAACTTGAACAGTTCGCTGATCACTCGCTCCGCATCGTTCTTTTCGGGTTCGAGCGTTGCGCTGAAATAGAGGTTCTTGTAGAGAAATCCTTTGGCCCCCCGCCGTTCCTGCTCGACTGGCGGACTTAGGGTGACGAGCCGATCAGAGCAGGAGCGCACATCTTCCGAATCCCTGATGCCTGCATGCCGGATTTGCTCTTTCGTATTGTCGATTAGATCCCCTACCCAACGGTTGAGCGTGCGCTTGAGCGCCTCGTTGAATTTCAGCTTATCGATCGCGTCCGGATAGATCGATTCGACTTCGCCGTAGAAGCGCTCGAAGACGGGTATGCCGCTGCGGATTTGGTCGAGCGTGAGCAGGCGGGATTCGTAACCATCGTCGAGGTCGGCAGTGCTGTAGGCAATCTCATCGGCGACATCGATAAGCTGAGCTTCGAGGGGCGGACGACGGTCGAGAAAATATTCGGCGAGTTCGGGGAACTGGACGGCAGGGTAATCGTGGGAATGCTTGATGATGCCCTCGCGGACTTCGAAGGTCAGGTTAAGCCCGCGGAAGGCGGCGTAGCGCAACTCGAAGTCCTCGACAATACGCAACGCGTGCAGGTTGTGGTCGAAAAAGTAGCCATGCTCGCGCATGGCGATGTCGAGAGCCTTTTCGCCGGCATGGCCGAATGGCGGATGGCCGACGTCATGCACCAAGGCCAGGGCCTCGACCAGATCGACGTTCAAGCCGAGCTGGGCTGCGATGGTTCGGGCGATCTGCGCGACCTCAATAGTATGGGTCAGACGATTGCGAAAGTGGTCGGAGTAGCGGCGAGTGAAGACTTGTGTTTTGGCCTCGAGACGGCGAAAAGCCCTGGAGTGGATGACGCGATCACGGTCGCGTTGAAAGTCGTCGCGGTAAGGATGCTGAGGCTCGGGATAACGGCGTCCGCGGGATTCCTCCACCCGCACCGCGTAGTCGGCGAGCATGGAGAAAGTCTAACAGAAGCGGCAGTCAGTACTCAGCATTCAGCAACAGCTTCCACTTAACCGCGGCTCCTTAAGGTACTGCGAAGCCTCTGGGGGCTGAATGCTAA
>DATNNO010000057.1:0-25952 GCA_035601775.1 Terriglobales bacterium
AGTTTGCTGAAAAACTCATTTTCGGACTCTCTGTTGCCAGTAACGAGTTTTCCAGATTCGGCCCCGGTTGCGGGTTTCCCACCTGTTGCCGAAGATCGTTCTGTTGCCGAACTTGGTATTTTTCAGCAAACTGTGAAGCCGAGTTGACTTGGGCGCACTTGCGATATGGCTAAAGCCATATCCTGTATACGAATCTTCGGTTTCTCAGCAGCCTGAGTCGAGCTTCGCTCGACCGGACATCCGGGGCGGCTGTCTCTACGTGGTTATGAGCTGGGTGCGTCTTCGGTTTGACGGGCGAGACGCCCGTCCTCCATTGGTTGGTTTTGTGGCACAGTAGGGAGCGATGGCTGCACGGGGCGATCCCAGGCTCGCGGGTAGTATTGCGTTTACCTATCCGGATTTTACCGTTTACGAGGTGGCGCGATTCTTCATCGTGGTGGCCCTGGAGATGCAGTCGGTCGCTGTGGGATGGCAGGTCTACGAAATCACGAAGCGTCCGTTGGATCTCGGCCTGGTTGGACTCGCTCAATTTCTTCCCGGAATCTTTTTGTTTCTGGTCTCGGGGCATGCCGCGGATCGCTTCGATCGTCGCAAGCTGCTGATGTTGTGCTATGGCGGATTCGCCGCGTGCTCGGGCCTGTTGTGGGAGATTACGCTGCGAGGAGCGCATCCGGTTTACGCAAGCGTTTATCCGCGCGTGTATCCGCGCGTTTATCCGATCTATGCAGTGTTGGTGTTGCTCGGTGTCGTGCGCTCGTTCAGCGGGCCGGTCAGCCGGGCACTGCTGCCACAGTTGGTTCCGGAGGAACACTTCCCCAACGCAGTGGCTTGGAACGCGAGCGTTTTTCAAGGCGCGACGATTCTAGGCCCGGCGGTTGGTGGACTTATCTACGCGTTCTTTCGCGGCCCCTCGGCGGTTTACCTGACTGCGATGCTGACGTCGATGGTGGCATTGTTGTCCACGGTACGAATCAAACCGCAGACGAAAGCGAGGCCTCGGGAAGCAGCGAGCCTGACCACCGTGCTAGCGGGATTTCGCTACATCTGGCGGCAGAAGCTGATTTTGGGCTCGATCTCGCTGGACATGTTTGCGGTTCTACTTGGCGGGGCGGTCGCGCTGCTGCCGGTGTATGCGCGGGAAATCCTCAAGACCGGACCATGGGGCCTGGGATTGCTGCGCAGCGCACCGGGAGTAGGCGCGGCAGCGATGGCAATTTTGATGGCTCATCGGCCGCTGCGCGGCCGGGCCGGACCGACGATGCTGTGGTGTGTGGCCGGCTTTGGAGTGTGCACCATTCTTTTCGGGATATCGAGAAGCATTGTCTTTTCTCTGATTTCTCTGCTGCTGATCGGCGCCACAGATATGGTGAGCGTGATCATTCGCGGCACGCTGATTCAGTTGGGGACGCCGGATGAAATGCGCGGGCGGGTCAACGCTGTGGACATGCTCTTCATTGGGGTTTCCAACGAGCTTGGCGAATTCGAGTCGGGCCTGACGGCGCACTGGTTCGGAACCGTGCCCGCCGTGGTGCTGGGGGGTGTAGGAACGCTAATCGTGATTGCTATCTGGGCATGGCGGTTTCCCGAGTTACGGAAAGCAGATCAGCTCACGAATTGGGTGATTGAGCCATCGCGTGATTGAGCCGGCGCTACTTTCCGCGGATTACCGTTTTTGCTGAGCTCATGTTGTCGTAGCGGTCGTAGACGCGGACTACGACTACGTGCTCAAGTTGCCCAGCGCTGGCGGCCTTGACTGCGGCGGATACGGGACGGTCAGCTGGCACTGTGATTCGAAAATCGTAGCTCTCTGTCTTCGAGTCTGACAATTGGCCGACCGGCTCAACGAACTGCCATTCGTCCGCGTCCACGGAGTACTCGGCGCGCTTGATATTCGAAAAACTATCCACGGCGCGGAAGGTTACGTGGATCTTGCCGCCTTCCGCGGAAGCGGCGAGATTCTCGATCTGCGGCGGAGTCGTGTCTACTTCGAATCGTAAGCTTTCTTTTTCCGCGCTCAGGGCCTGCTCGGGAGAATGGGAGGGCGCGTCGGAGGCTACGACCTTGATGGTGTAGCCGCCATCGGGCAGAAGCGAGGCGTCGAAGGAGTAGAACTTGTCGGTCAAATTGTCTTTGAGCAACAGCCATCGGGTGTCGCCATCGCCGCGGTAGTACACGGAGTAGACCATCTGATCGTCGTTGTCGTCGTGGACGCTCCACTTGGCGCCAATGGAATCGCGGTCGCGCGTGGTTGGCGGAGGCGCATCGAAGTGCGGTTGCTGGACGCCTCCGGCACTCAGATCCACGCCGGCAGGCTTGGGCAGCGATTGATAGCGCACCCCGGCTTGTACCGTGACGTCGTCAAAATCAGGGGCCACGTTTTTGGGCAGGTAGTTGAGCATTACACTCTCGACGCGCGGCGCCGGGTCACCTGAGCGCAGCACGGCCTTCCACTGGATGAAACGGGCCGCAGGAACATTGACCAGGCCATCTTTCCGCGGATCGATTTTCTCCCAGGGACTCCAGTTGCGGTCGGGATTGTCCACATTGCCGCTGCGGGCGAATAGTTCGACGTTGCCGGCGCCACGGAATTCGGCGCGTCCCCAGCGCGAGAAGATGTGCGCGTCGAAAACATCGCTCTCGTAGTTGCCCTCGGATTCAGGCGTAGCACCCAGCCGAAACACTTTGCCAAGGTTGCTGGTCGAGGCGTAGAGCCCGCCTTGGGGAGCGTTGGCGAAGGCGGTGACCTGGGTTGCGCTGGCTTTGAGCAGATCGGTGAATTCGTCGTCTCCGGTGATGGCGAAGACGTGTCCGCGGTTTCCCGTGCCCGCCAGGAGACGGCCGTGCTGATCAAAGGCGAGGGCGTATACGATGTCCTCGCGAGAACTCCACACGCGGCTGGGCGAGCCGTCGGGTGCGATGCGATAGATTTCCGAGCCGCCGGCCGCCCCTGAGCCGGTGCCAGGGAAGGTGATCGATGATGGCGGCGGGTTGCCAGGAGAATTGGTGATCACGATGCCGGTCTGCGGCCCGGCGCTCGGAGTCGTTGGAGAAATTGGCATGGAGACAGGCGCGGCGGGGAAACTTAGGGAAGTTGTTCCACCATGCTTCTCTCCAACGCCCGCCGCGTAGATGTTGCCTGTTTTGTCGATGGCGAGGGCGGTAATCTCTTTTTTCGGTGCGCTGTAGAGGACGAAGCCTTCTCCACTGGGCGAGATTCGATAGACCAGACCGCTGCCGTCAGAGCCGGCGATCAGATTGCCTTTGGTATCGAAGGCCATCACACGGATATGGGCTTCGTCGCTTTTGAAAAAGACGGAGTGATCGCCTTTCGGAGTGACGCGGAATATCTCTCCGTGATCCCCCGTGGCCACGAAGAGGCTGCCGGCATCGTCGAGGACGAGGTCCCAAATGTATTTGGTGCCGGGTTCGAAATAGACCGATGAACTCCAGGAAGAATCAGCGGCTGGCTTGTCCGCCGATTTCTTATCCTTGTCCTTGGAGTCTTTGTCCTTGGAGCCTTTGTCTGCCGGAACGGCACGATGCTCGATTTTGTAAACCTTGCCGTCGGGGTTGGTGGCCGCGTAGATCACCCCGCTCTTATCCACTACCAGCGCCTGCACCTGGAGTTCTTGCGGCTCGAAAATCACGGTGGATTTGCCATCGGGCGTAATTCGATACACTCGCGCGGGCGAACCTGCGGCCGCATAGAGATTGCCCTCGCGATCCGCCGCGATCGACCAGATATAAGTCGATGGAGTCGTAGACAGCGCCGTGAAAGCCGGAGCCAGTTCCAGGCCACCGGTGCTGCGTACAGCCACGCCCTTGGTCGTGCCCTTGATCAGATCTTCGAATTTCGACTGTTCCCAGGTGCGCGTGCCTTCGGCAAACACGAAAGAAAGCAGAAGAAGAATTGGAAAGATAGCCAACAGCCAACGCAGACGGATCAAGGTGATACCTCAAGATACAGTTTTGGAAGGAGAGTTCAGGTTACCACGTCGCACATTCGATATCATCTGATGTGCGGTCGAACATAAGTATTGGAATCTTGCAAGCGGGAACGTGTAGGGCGGACACTCCTGTCCGCCGCCCTAGACTTCGATTTTGGGGGTTGATTTTGATCTTCCGATTTCAAAATCAACGTCAAAGGCAGCGGACAAGAGTGTCCGCTCCACACGAACGGCTCCACACTTGACTGCTTCGCACGCGGCTACTTGATGTTGATGGTCAGCACTTGGGCGCCGGCGACCACGTAGTCGAGCGGGGCGGTGGCGGCTTCGTTTACCGAGGACTCGCTTGAGACAACCATGTCCTGGGTTCCGCGCATGCCGTCCATCACGTTCATGATGGAGAGTGGAAGCGTGGGCATGACTTTGTCGGCGATCATGGCCTCGGGATCGGCTTCCAGCAGCGAAACGTAGACTCGATTGTTGACATGTTCTTTGTTGAGGAATGCGATGGTCGCGGCGAGATCCAGCTTGCGCCCGAGGAACGACGAGCCGCGCCGGAAATGGTCGAGGGTATCGCCGTCGCTGACCAGAATGCGCAGGGGTCCCTTGGAGGTGGAGGTGGGGATGTGGATGGGTATGTGCTGCACCACGCCTTCGCCGCGGTAAGGGCGCAGCATGGCTTCAATCGTGATATCGTCTCCGGGACGTGCTTCGGTAATGTCGGTACGGGCGCTTTCGAGGCGGGCCCAGCGGCGTTCGCGGACTACGTTGAAATCAAGCTGGACGCCGTGAATCGCAGGCACGCTGTAGGGATTATCGAAGATGCGGCTGAAGCGGTCGCCTAGAGAAATGGCGGCCAGCATGGCGCCGGGCTGTCCGCCATCGACTGCGGCGAACATGTTGTGCATGGTGAGGTCCGGGTATCCGTCCACGCTGATGCGTCCATTCATACGGTAGGTGGTTTCCTCCCCGTACTCGTTCACGCCGTGCAATGCGTTGAACACTGTGGCCATCATCGCTATCGGGCTTAGGCGGGCGTTGTTCAGGACCTCGTAGTGAAACTGCTTGTCGGCGGATTCGCCGTGGATGGTGAGCGTGACCGGAATCATTTCCGGCTTCTTGCCGAACTCTCCCAAAATGCCGTTGTGG
The DNA here is from genome assembly GCA_035601775.1 of Terriglobales bacterium. GTDB lineage: Bacteria > Acidobacteriota > Terriglobia > Terriglobales > Acidobacteriaceae > JABDBE01. The sequence continues at coordinate 5,097 of DATNNO010000057.1, forward strand.
CGGTCTTGCACGAATGCGCCCACGGGTTCGGTAGCATTCACGATCTTGAAGGCATTGAGAGGCGAGGGCAGAGTGGCAAGCACTTGGGCCTTGGTCATGGGCAAGTCCACCATGCCGAACTGCATCAGCGGATGGCCACAAGCCAAGAGGTGTAGCGCGTCCATGTAAGTGACGGTGCAGGTGGCGGCAATGTCCATGTCGCCGCGAACCAGGATGGCGCTGACAGCGGAGCCGGGCTCCATGGGCTCGGGCTGCTTGGCGTCGCTGACGGAGCCAGCGCCCATCACGGGCACGATTCCGGCGGCGGAGAATTGTGATGCGAAGCGCTGAACCGTGTCTTCGGAGAATCCGTTGAAGACTAGCGGGGTTTCGATGGGCTTGAGATAGTTGGTGAAATCATGATTAGCGAGATCACGATTGGCGGCTGAAGGCGGGTTTGCAATGCCCGGGCTCGCAGTCTTGCTCGGGGAATGGGCGGCCGATGTGGCTTCGATTGGCGCAGAGGCTGGATCTCGATCCAGTGCGCTGATCTCGAGCATCTCTGCGATCGGTGTGACGCCCGCGATAGGTTCTTTCGAGAACTCGCCGATGCGGAAGGCTAGGGCACCTGCCAGCTTGCCATTCAAGTACACCGGGCTGCCACTCATGCCGGCGACCACGCCGGTGTATTCGGCCTTGGTTCCGCCGAGGCGAATCAGGATGACATCGCCCTTGGGACCATTGGCATTTTTGAGGACGCCGAGCACTTCAACGTCCATGGATTCCGGTTTCGTGCCCTGAAACACGGTGTAGGCCACGCCTCGCATTCCGGCATGGATTTGCTCGATCGGAATAGTTTCGACCGGCTTGGGAGTCTGGGCTTGCGTTATGGGAGAGAGTAGAAAGCAGAGAACAGCAACGGCCAGAACAGCTCGTCTCATTACAGGCTCACCCACACACTTCCCCAGAGAACCGCCAACCGGTTCTCTAACCACAGAGTTACACTTCGCGCTTCGTACGCGATTTGCCGGGTTAGGAGAGGGAAAGTGAAAGCCGAGCAAAACATCCCAATCGCGAAGCTCTGCGTCTATACTAGCACAGGGTTTTCTGAGGGCTTCAAATGATTTCGAGTCGATTCTGGCAGGCTTGCGAGCGCTTTGGAAGGGACTTTGGCCGTGTGTCGCTAGGGTGCCTTTGCCGTATCTTATTGTTGATTCTGGTGTTGGGGAGCTTTACGGCGTTGACCCGAGCGCAGGATCAGGGGTCATCCACGTCTCCCAAGGGGCAGCAGACGGAGCCGCCGCCGGCTGCTGGTGGTCCACAAACCGACGTCGGTCCCTATGCGGTTCCCAAGAAAAAAGACGAGCCTCCTCCGCCTCCGCCGCCGGAGAAGCCAAAAAAGATTGAGGGGATGCCGGATTATTCCATTCGCGTGGACGTTCCCCTGGTGGAAGTGCCGGTCATGGTCACGACCAAAGATGGGCAGTTTATCTCCAACCTGACGAAGGAAAATTTTCGCATTTCTGAAGAGGGCACACAGCAGACGATTAGCAGCTTCACCATCTCAGACGCGCCGATCACCGCCGTGCTGCTGGTAGAATTCGCGTCCGGGAACTACTACTTCATGAATGACATCCTGCTGGGGTCTTACACATTCGCGAATACCTTGAAAAAAGATGACTGGCTGGCGGTGATTTCCTACGATATGAAGCCCTATATTCTGGCGGACTTCACGCAGAACAAGCAAGAGGTGTACGGTGCGTTGAACCAGTTGCGAATTCCAGGTTTCTCGGAGACCAATCTGTTTGACGCTCTTTACGACGCACTGGATCGAGTGGACCGGATAGAAGGACACAAATACATCATCTTGATGACGACGGGGATCGATACTTTCAGCAGAATAAATCTGGACCAGATTACGAAGAAGATCAAGAACACGAAGGATGTAACCATCTTCCCGATCAGTGTGGGATGGGCAGTGCGCGCCTATTTCGAAGCGCAGGGCAGGGCAGCGCCCCACGGGGCAATGGGCACGCGGGTTGATCAGATGGATTATTTGCAGGCCGACAACGAGATGAACACCTTTGCGCGCCTGACTGGCGGCCGCGCCTACTTCCCGCGATTTCAGGCGGAGTTTCCGGAGATATTTCGCGACATCGGCGGTGACATCCGCCACCAGTACAGCATTGCCTATCATCCCACCAATCCCAAGCTCGACGGCAGCTACCGCAAGCTGAAGGTCGAAGTAGTCGCGCCGGATGGAGGTCCTCTCAAGTTCAGAGATCAGAAGGGGAAGGATCTGAAGATTCAGGTAATCGCGCGCGAAGGCTACACGGCGAAGCACACGGTGGAGTGAAGGCTAGTGGACATGCGCGAAGTGGTCCAGTAAGAACAGGAACCCGACTCCGAGAAAAACAACTAAGGCCATCTTTATTCCTGGCTCGCGGTTTACTTCCGGGATCAGGTCGGAGGCCGCGACGTAGATCGTCACCCCCGCCGACAGCGGCAATCCAAAGCTCACTTCGTGCTGAAAGAGCGCCATGGCCAGCACTCCGGCGAAGGTTGCGGCCCCCAGCAGCACGGACGCGCCCCAGGCTACACGGCGGCTCTGGCCGCTCGCCAGCATTACCGACGTGATGGTGAATCCCTCAGGAATCTTGTGCAGGAAGATGGCCAGAAAAATGATCCATCCCAGCCAATTGGAAACGAGAAAGCCGGAAGCAATGGCGATGCCGTCAAAAAATGTGTGGATGGTCAAACCGATGAGAATCGAGTACCCCTTGTGCCCGTGAATAAATTGGTCTTTGTGGGTTTCCTCTCCGAAATGGAAGTGTGGCGTGACCGTGTGCTCGAAGAAATGAATGATAAGGTAGCCCACCAGAACCAGAAACGCGGCGCTCTTGCCGCGCAGTTCCAGGGCGGCGGGGAAAACTTCCACGATGGCCGTGGCCAGCATGAATCCCGCGCCCAGGGCGACAAAGTACTTGAGGTAGGAGCGCTCCCAGTGTTTCTGGACGATGATGGCGCCGCCGAACACGTTGGCGGCGGCGGCAGTGAGGCCCAGGAGGAGACTAAGAACGATGGGATGCATGTGCCGAAGGATAATATCAGTTCTCAGTTCACGGTTCTTGGTTCTCAGTTAGGCGGCTGGCCGAATTGACACGATGAGGCCGTTTACAAAAGTAGTCTAGCCGCTATGCCTGATGTGCATCACGTCGCCATCCTGAACGATATAGTCCTTCCCCTCCAGACGCAGGGTACCGCGTGCGCGGGCGTTGGCTTCTGATCCAGCATCCAGCAGTTGATCCCAGCGGATGGTTTCGGCGCGGATGAAATGTTTCTCTAGATCCGAGTGGATGGCGCCAGCGGCTTGGACCGCACGAGTGTTGACGGGGATGGTCCAGGCCCGGCATTCATCCTCGCCCGCGGTGAAGAAAGAAATAAGGCCGAGCAAGGCGTATGTGGTGCGGATCAGGCGAACCAGGCCGCTCTCGGTGAGGCCATAGCTGGAGAGGAATTCGGCGGCATCGGCGTCGCTCATTTCCGCGAGTTCGGCCTCGACCTTTCCACAGATGGCTGCCGCGCCTGCATTCGGGCGAGAGGCCACTTCCGTCAGCTTATATTTGCTGACCGCAGCTTCGAGTTCTTTCCCCAGTTCCGTGCTTTCGTTTACGTTCAGGACGTAGAGAATCGGTTTCTCGCTGAGGAACATGAAGCCGCGAAGGCGTTTCTTGTCCTCGGCCGTCATCTCCATTTCGCGGAGCGGGCGTTCCGATCCCAGATGAGCGTTGGCGCGCTTGAGCAGATCGAATTCTTTTTCGAGATCCACGGTGCGCATTTTCTTGAGGTCTTTTTCCACGCGCTCCAGCCGTTTTTCGATTTGCCCGAGGTCGCTGACCATGAGGTCAAACTCGACATTCTTAATATCGCGCAGAGGATCGACGCCGCCGACATGCGGGATCGCGGGATCATCGAATGCCCGCAGGACGTGGGCGAGTGCGTCCACGCTTCGCAAATGGGCAAGATAGGCGGTCTCTTTAAGGGCATCCTGGCCAATGGCGCCGACGTCCACGTATTCCACGGAAGCGTGCGTCAACTTCTTGGGATCGTAAAGTGCGGCCAGGCGGTCGAGACGGTCGTCGGGCACCTTGGCAACGCCGATATGCGCCTCGCGCGGATTGGCATAAGCCTGCTCGGAGAGACGCGCCTTGGTCAGAATGCCGAAAAGAGATGTCTTGCCTACCTGAGGCAGACCAATTATGCCAGTTTTCATAAGAAGGCTTTTGGCTGTTAGCTTTTGGCTCTTAGTTGGTGCGAGTGCAGAATAAATGATGCGGCGCTGATCGCCAAAACGTGCAGCGAAAGATTCCCCTCGAAAGTCAGGCGCTAAGAGCTGAAGCCGTTAAATACACAACTACCAATCCCAGCAGAAACACTCCGCTCTCGACGCGGGTTGACCAGACGTGCAAAGCGTCGAACTGCATGCGCGCAGGGTTATCGGGAGGGACCGAGTCAATTTCGCCGATCGATGCTCGCAGCGTATCCATGCGGGGAATGATTCCGAATTGCGAGATCAGCGTAAGCCCAAGCATCAGGCAGATGAATACGTGACGCGCGGCGAACACATGCGCCGTGCCCGTGCTCAATTGGCTGTAAAGAATCGAACCGCCCATGAAGATGAGACCGGAGATGATGCCCATCCAATGCAACGTGCCCAAGGAGCGCCCGACTAGTGTTCCCGCCAGATGCCGGCTGGGTAATACGGAAAAAGCTGTGGGTGCCAGAACGAAGGCGAAGAAGATCAGTCCACCCAGCCAAACGATCAGAGACAAGAGCATGAGATAACGAAGAAAGGACATGGGAGAATTATAGCTTTCGCGGCCATTCTGGTGATGACAGCCTTGGGGAATAGAAGGTCAAGTGAAGCTACACTGGCACAGGCGTGCTGTCCACGATTTCCTGGATGATCTGTTCCGCCTGTTCGGACTTCTTCAGCGTGGATGAGTAGAGCCCATTCACCACTACCCGATGGGCAAAGACAGGCACGACCAGCGGCTTAAAATCTTCCGGCGTGCAGAAAGTCCGGCCATCGAGAAATGCCATCGCTTGCGCGGCTCGATAGAACATTTGCGAGCCGCGGGGTGAGACTCCCAGCGAGAACTGCTCCGACTCGCGTGTCTTTCTGACAATGCTAAGGGCATAGCTGACCAGCGATTCGTCCACGCGGACTTGCGTAGCCGCGTGCTGCATTTCCAGGACGTCAGCGCCGCTGAGCACCGGCTGCATGGCTTCCAACTGCGAAGTACCCGCTTCCGAGCGCAGAATCTCGCGCTCGGCGTTGCTGTCGGGATAGCCCATCCGCACTCGCATCAGGAAACGATCGAGTTGGGATTCCGGCAGAGGATAGGTTCCGTGGTGTTCGACCGGGTTTTGCGTCGCAATCACTAGGAACGGTTGCGGCAGCGGGTAGGAGTGCGCGTCCACGGTAACCTGGCTTTCGTTCATGGCTTCGAGCAACGCCGACTGCGTCTTGGGCGTGGTGCGATTGATTTCATCGGCCAGCAGAACGTTGGTGAAGACCGGGCCGCGTTTGAATTCAAACTGTTGTTCGATGGCTGAGTAAATCGAAATCCCGATTACATCCGAGGGCAGCATGTCACTGGTGAACTGCACGCGCTGAAAAGTGCAATCGAGAGCCCGCGCAAGGGCCTGTCCCAGAGTCGTTTTGCCGACGCCGGGGACGCCTTCGATCAAAAGATGCCCACGAGCGATCAGAGAGACGACCGCCAAGCGGATGATGTCGTCCTTGCCCCGGATAACCTTGCGGAGGGCATTTTCCAGTTGCGCCGCGCGATGCGAAACGGCACTGGCGGTTTCAGGGGACATTACTGGAATTCTACTATGGGGCTGTGGGACTGAGCGGTTACGGAGGTTACAGAGAGCACTCAGCAATCAGTATTCAGCCCCTTAACCGCGTGCTGGGATTGAGAACGGACTTGAACTAGCTGCTGAATGCTGAGTGCTTACTGCATAAACTCCGCTGGCCGCCCGGTCAGTCGTTCGATACGCTTCGCGATTGGGGGATGGGTCGAGAACAGGCTTCCGAAGTTCATTCCCAGGAATGGCTGAATAATGAATAGGTGTGCGGTTGAAGGCGTCGCCTGCATGGGTAGGCGGCGCGAGTAAACGTCGAGTTTTGAGAGTGCGCTGGCCAGGGCATACGGATTCCCAGTGAAGTGAGCGCCCGTGGCATCGGCGTCGTATTCACGCGTACGAGACACCCACAATTGGATTAGGGTAGCTGCGATGGGCGCGAGGATGAGCATGAAAAGCGCGCCGATTCCACCGCCTTGGCGGTCCTCACGATCACCCATGCCGCCGCCGAAAATCATGGCGAAGCGTCCCATGCTGGCCAGCATGGTAATGGCTCCGGCAATCGTCGCAGCGACTGAACTGATGAGGATGTCGCGGTTATTCACGTGGCCCAATTCGTGCGCCAGGACGCCTTCCAGTTCTTCGTCGTTGAGCAGGTTGAGAATGCCCTGAGTCACGGCTACCGAAGCGTGTTGCGGATTGCGTCCGGTGGCGAAGGCGTTGGGGGAATCGTTGGGAATCACGTAGATCTTCGGCATGGGAATACCGATTTTTTGCGTCAGCCGTTCGACGGCGGCGTAGGCGCGCGGCAGTTCCTCGCGTGTGACCGGTTGGGCGCGATACATCGCCAGCGCGATCTTGTCGGAGTAAAAATAGGAAACGAAGTTCATGACCGCTGCGAACGCCAAGGCCAGCAGCATCCCGTTCTGTCCGCCGAAGGCGCGACCGATGAACATCAGCAGCAGCGTCAGAAGAGTAAGCAGGAATGCGGTTTTGAATGTGTTTCCCATAGGAGATCTCACTACATTAGATGGTAAGCCGAGCCGGGGGATTCACCTAGGGGATAGGGCGTGTTTACCAGCTTACCCCACGACCTTTTATTAAGATGAGTCTCCATCCCGGACGGGCGAGACGCCAGTCCTCACATTAGCTAGTGACTTTGACTGCGCCTCGCTTCACGGCGCGCTCTAGCGTTTGGTCTAGCGCGGACTTCGCCTTTTCATATTCCTGCTGCGAGATTCGGCCTTGCTTGTGTTCGACTTCGAGTTGGAAGATCTCTTCTTTCAGGGCTTCGAGTAGTAGCGCGGTACGATCCGCGGGTTTGGGCTTGGGAGCGGGTGGAAGATCAGCCAGTTCGGCGTCCGTCGGGCCAAAATCGGGGACTGTGGCGGTCTTGGAGCGGCTGGCAATGTAGACCGCGCCTGCGGCCAGCACAATCCCGAAGCCTCCGAGAATGTACCAGCGATATTTTTCCAGCGGGTCGGGAGCGTCAATCGGCGGGCCCAGTCCGCCGCCGGGACGGGAGTCGCGTCCGGCCACGGCGCCCCTGCTCTGAGCACCGCCGACCGGGCTACCGCCTCCTTTGGTTTCCTCTGCCTCGTCAGACATCGTGCCGCTCCCGGAGATCTTGAAGGCAAGAGGTTGGCCTGCCGTGGTATTGGAAGCCACTTGTACGACGGCCTCCGACTGACGCGGGTCTTGCATCGCCTTGAAGGTTGCGCCAGGTCCGGGGGAGAACTGCATGGTCTTGGGCAGCACCACCACAAAGTGCTGAGCACCGTATAGAGTCTTGGGATCGAAGCTGGCTTCGCCGCTGTACGGCAGGTGATAGCTGACCTGGAACTGAGTTTCTCCGGGACGCAGAGGAAACAGGAAAGCGTACCGGTTCTTTTGTTTCTGCGGAACCGGAGCCGAGTTGATGGGTTGCCCCCCGGCCGTCATCGCCATGCTTTGGTCGACCTGGGCGCCGTCGGGCAGATAGAACTCGAAGCTCTGATCGCTCATCTGCGTGCGTGGCGGGTCAGAAGCATTGTTCACCGCGAAAAGGCGGATACCTTGCAACTCGCTGCCCTGTGCCTGAAAACGCATCACGTCGGCGGTTACGCTTATGCCCTCGACCTTCTTGGAAACGTCGTAAACCTGCACCTCGACCGAGGTCGTTCCCGGAGGAGCCACGCGGTGATAAGTCACGCTCTGGTGGATGACCCGGACCAGGTGCGGGCTGGTGGCATTGTCGAGCTTCAGGCTGAAGTTGCCCTTGGCGTCGGTCTGGGTGCGGCCAGATTCTTCCATACCTTGGCCCAGGCTGAGGAGCACGACGTCGTCGCCTGCCGCGGGCTTGTTGGTAGTGCCGTTCTTGACCGTGCCGGTAAGAGTTTGGGCGGAGGCGGAGACGGAGACGAGAAGGAGCGCCGGTAGCAACACAAGAAAAAGACCCCACTTTTCGCAAAGAACGCGAAAAATGGGACACCCGGTTTGGATCTCGCGGGCGAGAGTGTTGCGTCCCCAAGTGGTCGGTGGTGAAAATTTCAAACTCTGGCTCCTTTTCGGTTGCGGACTGACGAAGTGGCAGCGGCTTCTTCCAGTCGTGCAATCTCCGCCAGCACTGCGGCGGCTTCCTCTTCCAGAGAGGTCTTCATGGTCTGGTAGTCAGAATCTGGAAACTTACCGGCTTTGAATTCGAAATTCAGATCGCGAAGGTTTTCGTAGATCGCTTCCTTGCGCTCACGCAAGTAGATCACGCGCGTTTTCTCCGGCCCCATGTACAACTTCCCGGGCAGATAAAAGACATAGACCAGAGAGCTAACTGTGATCAGGATGCAGGTAAGCAGCTCTATGCTCATACTTCCGTGTCCTTCCTGGCTTGATCGCGGAAATGCTCAAGCTCCGCTCCGTGAACCGCGGCAACGGCGCCAGCTGGCAGCACCAGCGGACGCGATCTCCAGGCGCGCACGATCAGCGTAACCATGGCCAGCCCGAGCACCAAGACGAGATACGGCATGATCCAGGCCACACGGTTGAAGCCGGTCTTAGTCGGTGCCGCCATGACCGTTGTGCCGTACTTCTGTACGAAGGATTGCAGAGTTAGGTCGTCATTGTCGCCACGGTCCACGGCAGCGACCAGTTCGGCGCGCATGCGGTCGGAGTAGGCGCAGCCCACGTGATTGCATTCGAGCAGAATCTGATTGCAGCTGCAGACGCACATCATCCGGTGGCCGAGATCGTTGACGCGGGCTGATTCGTCGCCGGCACCGAGCAGGGCGAACACGGCCAGCGCGAGCATGACCAGTTGAGCACTACGTCTCAAAAAAAACTTGGGACGGTTGCGGGAGGGTACAGCGTCCATAAGCCTGCCCTGATCAGCGGCGAAGAGTGCTCCGGATCGCGGGTTGGCGGTTATGGCGCGGCTGGAAGCCGTGCCCTTCCCAGTTTTTGCCAGCCGTGGAATCCTCATCAGTCTCCAACTCCCACCGGTTCGGCTCGCATTCGAGCCGGGGCAGAGACCCGCACCGGAACAGCATTCGGGATCAGTGCCACAACCGTGCCGGCAATGATGATCCACACTCCAACCCATATCCACATGACCAGAGGATTCAAATGCACCTTGATGATGGGACGACCCGTGTCCAGATTCTGGCCTTCATACACGACGTACAGATCTTCTCGAGGGGTTGAGCGGTTGGCGACCATGGTGGACGTCTGCTGGCTCGCTTTGTAGAAACGGCGCTCCGGGTTGAGTGTGGCGATCTGCTTCCCGCCCTTAAAAACGTTGAGGACGGCCCACTCGCTGCCGTAATTCGGATTGTCATCCTGGGTATAAGACTGGCAGACCAGAGTGTAAGGTCCGACGGTCATCTTGTCGCCGAAGCCCATCTCCTGTTCTTTGTCCTGATTGAACACGGCCCCGGCGAATCCGATCATGATGACGATGACGCCGAAGTGAACGATGTATCCGCCGTAACGGCGCGTGTTGCGATGCGCAAGTTGCCCCATGGAGGCGAAAATATTCTGGCCAGTATGACGGCCAATCACGCGGCCCCCGCGAACAAACTCGGAAATTACGGTCAGCGCCACCAGCACGGACAACATGATGGTCACTAGCGAGTAGAAGTACGACTGATCCCGCCACGGCCTCATTCCGAGCGCGATCAGCAGCACGCCTGTGACGAGCGCGCCGATTGCGGGCCACAGGAAGTTGCGCTTCAAGCTGTCTATAGATGTCCTACGCCAGGCGAGCAGCGGGCCGACTGCGGTCAGCAGTAGAAGCAGCAACGCGACCGGCACGTTCACGCGATTGAAGAACGGCGGTCCGACAGTCACCTTGGTTCCCTGAACCCACTCCGAGAGCACGGGAAAAAGCGTTCCCCACAGCACCGTGAAGCAGGCGACCAGCAGCAACAGGTTGTTGAACAGGAAACTGGATTCGCGCGAGATCAGCGATTCCAGCTTGTGCTCGCTGCGCAAGTGCGAGCGGTTCTTCACGTAGAAGAAGAGACAGATTGCGAATATGATTGCGAGAAACGCAACGAACCAATCGCCAATCGAGGATTGCGCGAAAGCATGCACCGAACTAACGACGCCGCTGCGGGTCAGGAAAGTGCCGAAGATCGAGAGCATAAAGGTGGAAAAGATCAGCCACATGTTCCAGGTTTTCAGCATGCCGCGCTTTTCCTGCATCATTACTGAGTGCAGGAACGCGGTGCCGGTTAACCATGGCATCAGCGAGGCGTTCTCTACCGGATCCCATCCCCAATACCCGCCCCACCCCAGCACCGAGTAAGCCCAGTGCGCGCCGAGAAAGACCCCGCAGGTGAGAAATCCCCAGGTGACCATGGTCCAGCGGCGCGTGATCTGGATCCATTTCTCGCCCGGATAGCGCATGATCAGCGCGGCCAGTGCGAACGCAAACGGAACCGTGAACCCGACGTAGCCCAAGTACAGCATGGGCGGATGGATCACCATCTCTGGATATTGCAGCAGCGGGTTGAGTCCGGTGCCGTCGGCGGGTAATGCGCCTTGCATTACGCCGAAAGGATTCGCGGCGAAGTTCAGCAGCAATAAAAAGAAGACCTGGACGGCTGCAATGATGACGGAAGCGTGCGCAAACAGGCGGACGTCCGTCTTGTATCTTAACCTGAGAACTAGCCCGTAAGCGGAGAGCAGCAGCGACCAGAACAGCAGCGATCCTTCCTGTCCTGACCAAAGCGTGGCGAACTTGTAAGGTGCGGGCAGTTCGCGATTGCTGTGATGAAAAATGTAGGCGATGGAGAAGTCATTCTGAAAGGCCGCCACCACCAGCACCACGGCCGCAAGGAAAACCACCGCGAAGCTGGCAATGCCGGCGCGGCGTGCGGTTTCACCCAACCGCCCGGATCCGGGTCCCTTGATGACGATCGCCAGCAGACCCGCCAAGAAAGAGTAGGCGCTCAGGGCCAACGCGAGGAGGAGCGTAAAACTGCCTATTTGCGACATGGGAGGATCCTGGCCCGTATTTTTTCAGAAACGCTTCACCGAAGCAACCACTAAGCCGGGAAGCCACTGGATTTCCAGAGCCTTATTGACCTTCGGAACCCGGACCGGGGCTTCCGGGTCTACGTGCGCCTCGTGAGAACTCGAGCCCAGGCTGGCGGAACCCTCACCCTTATGCGGTCTGCTGATGGTTTTGGCGGGTGAGAATTTCGCGCTCGGCTCTGAGCCAGTCTTCATTCTCGTGGCCAGGGGTGGTTCCTCGCTCCTGATACAACTGGTATGCCCGCTCGCGGATTTGAGCTGCCACGTCAACCGGTGAGTCGTTCAACGGCGAGGTCTTCCGAGCCAGAGGCACAGAACCTGCTTCGGGCATGGTGATGACTTGTTTGTTGGTCGGATTGGTGCTGGGAGTCTTTGCTTTAGCCATGATTGGTGCTCCTTTGGACTGCTAAGTCCATGAATTAAAATAGTTTATGAGTGGCCGCATACACTGCGGCCCTACCTGATGGAACCCCACAAAGTGCATGTAGTGAGTGTGTAATTAATGATACACCGAAAGGCTGTGGATTTGTGAGAAAGGTGGAAAGAATTAATCTCTCTGAAACATTGATTTCGTGGATAACGGTTAGTAAAAGTCGTGAGAAACGGCGGGAGCGCGGGTTATGGATAGCGGCAACACGCGCTCGGCTTTCACGGAGATGACATTGTCTTGATTCTGCAGGATTCCTTCCACCATGAGGAATTGTTCGGAACTTAGCAGCAGCCGGTTTTTCTGAAACAGATCGGGCGTGACGATCGCATTGGCCACTCCAGTCTCGTCTTCAAGACTGAGAAAAACGAAACCTTTGGCGGTGCCAGGACGCTGGCGGCAAATGACGCATCCTCCAATGCGCAAATACTGTCCGTCGGGGATACGGCTGAGTTCGCTGGCTTTGTGGATGCCCATCGCGTCCATTCGTGACCGGTGATAGGCCATGGGGTGCGGGCCGACCGTCATGCCTGTGCCGCGGAAGTCTGCAACCAGGCGTTCTTCCTGATTCATGGGATGCAGCGGGGAGTTGGCATCGGGTTCGGGTAATTCATCGAGCAACGGGCCAGAATGGCGAACGGCGCGTTCGACTTGCCAGAGGGCGTCGCGGCGATGAAGTTTTGTAGAGACGTAGCTAGCTACGTCTCTACGGCTGTTGATTTCGTTCAGCGCTCCAATTTCTGCCAAGGTGTTCAGCTCATCTTTTCTTAGCTCTGGTACGCGATGGACCAGATCGCGAACAGAAACAAATGGAGCAAGATTGCGTTGATGAACCATCGCTTGGGCAGCTTCTTCACGTATTCCACGAGCGTAGCGGAGACCTAGACGTAGTGAAACACTATCAGTGTTTGATCCAACAATCGAACTGGCTGAGTGCTGAATGCTGATTGCTGAATGCTCCAAAGTGCACTGCCACTCTGACTTCATCACGTCGATCGGCAATACTTTCAGGCCGTGCCGTTGTGCATCTTTCACGATCGTGGCTGGACGATAAAAGCCCATGGGCTGGTTGTTGAGCAGGGCAGCGGTGAAGGCGGCGAGATAATGACATTTCAAATATGCGCTGGCGTAGGCGATGAGCGCAAAACTGGCGGCGTGAGACTCGGGGAATCCGTACAGAGCGAACGAAGTAATGGACAGAATGATCTGCTCCTGCGCCTCGCGCGAGATGCCGTTGCGTTCCATGCCCGCGCGGAGCCTGGCTTCGATATCCTTCATGCGGGCTTGCGAGCGCTTGAATCCCATGGCGCGGCGCAGGTCTTCGGCTTCGCCTCCGGTGAATCCGGCGGCAACCATCGCGATGCGTAGCAATTGCTCCTGGAACAGAGGTACGCCCAGAGTGCGCGCCAGCACGGGTTCGAGCGACGGATGCAGGTGGTTGACAGGTTCGCGTCCCATGCGGCGTCGCAAATAAGGATTCACCATCTGCCCCACGATTGGTCCCGGGCAAATAATGGCGACTTGCACCACGATGTCGTAAAAAAATTTTGGGCGCAGACGCGGCAGGCACGACATCTGCGCCCGGCTCTCGATCTGAAACATGCCGATAGTGTCTGCCTTCTGCAGGGCGGAATACACCGTAGGATCGTCGGGCGGCAGGTGGGCGAGGTCTACTGCTTCGCCGTGATGGTTGTGGATGAGCCGCAGGGAATCTTCGAGCACGGCCATCATGCCCAAGCCGAGCAGGTCCACCTTGATGATGCCTAAGTCGGCACAATCTTCCTTGTCCCACTGCACCACGACGCGGCCCGGCATCGATGCAGGTTCGAGGGGTACGACGGAGTCGAGTTGTCCCTGACAAATCACCATGCCGCCGGAATGCTGGCCGAGGTGACGCGGCAAATCCTGCACCGCGACACTCAACTCGAGATATTTGCGTAGCCAGGGATGATTCAAATCCAACCCAGCATCGCGGAAACGATGATTGAGCGCGTCGTTGGCGTCGCGATATTCCCAGGTGGAAACGGCGGCCGATACCTTGTCGAGGGTTTCCGGATCAAAACCCAGAGCCTTGCCCATTTCGCGCGAAGCCATGCGGCTGCGATAAGTGATGACGTTGGCGGTCATGGCAGCGCCACGTTCGCCGTAGCGTTTATATAAATACTGAATCACGCGTTCGCGCTGGTTGCCGCTGGGAAGGTCGAGGTCAATGTCGGGCCATTCGCCGCGTTCCTCGGAAAGAAAACGCTCGAAGAGCAGATCCATGCCAACGGGATCGACTGCGGTAATCCCAAGCGAATAGCAGACCGCACTGTTGGCAGCGGATCCTCGTCCTTGCGCCAGGATGTTTTGTTCGCGGCAGAAGCGGACCAGATCCCAGACAATGAGGAAGTAGCCGGCGAGGTCGAGCTTTTCAATAAGTTTTAGTTCGCGTTCAATTTGACAGCGCGCACGACTCTGGAGTTCTGATGTAGACCGGCCATAACGCAGCTGAAATCCTTCCCCAGTGCGCTCCCGCATGAATGACATCATGGTTTCGCCTTCGGGCACGGGATATCTGGGGAATTCATATCCCAGATCCTTGAACGTAAACATGAGCCGGGAAGATAGTTCTACCGTGTTCGCAATTGCCTCGGGCAGGTCGGCGAAGAGCGCTTGCATCTCCTGCGGCGATTTCAGATGACGCTCAGAATTGCGTGCCAACAGTCGCCCCGCGGTGGCCAGCGTGCGATGGTGACGAATGGCGGTGAAAACGTCGCACAGTTCACGCTCACGAGCTGTGGCATAACAGATGCCATTGGTCGCCAGTAAGGGAAGCTGGAGAGAGCGGGCAATTTCGATGGCGGTGCGATTGCGCACTTCCTGCTCACGATGAAAATGACGCTGTAGTTCCACATAGACATTGTCCCAGCCAAAAATGTTTGCCAGCCGCTCGACGTAACCGCGCGCTTCTTCCATGCCACCGTGAGCGAGAGCAAGAGCCAATGGGCCGTCCTCGCCGCCGGTGAGGCAGATAAGCCCGGCGGCATGCTCTTGCAGTTCCTCTTCCCGCACTGCGCCTTCGCCTTTGGCAGCGCGCAGCTTCATCTTCGTAATCAGGCGACAGAGATTCTGATATCCGAGGCGAGAAGCGACGAGCAGGGGAAGGTTAAATCCACCACGGAGACACGGAGACACGGAGGAATCTTTGACTCCGGATTGTTGATGGTGTATTTGATCTTCGGCAATTGTGAATCTGTGGCCAATTGCGTTCTTCTCCGTGCCTCCGTGTCTCCGTGGTGAAAACAGTTCGCATGTCACCTCCGCTCCGATGTGCGCCTTAATCCCCGCTTTCTGTGCCGCCATATGGAAACGCGGAGAGCCATAGACACCGTCGCGGTCGAGCAGCGCCATCGCCGGCATATTCAGATTGGCGCAGGCTGCGACTAAGTTCTCGGGCAGAGAAGCGCCTTCAAGAAAACTGAAAGCAGAACGAGAGTGAAGCTCGATGTACATTAAAAGAGGCACTCAGCATTCAGCACTGAGCACTCAGCCAATAAATCGGTATTTCCTTGTCTTGGCTGAATGCCGATTGCTAGTCATAACTTCCTTCCAAAAACCATCTTCCGCCGAGCCGATCGCGGACCAGACGATATAGAGCGATGCCAGTCTCTCCCTGCACCGCGATGTCCCACTCGTCGCGCGCCCATCCTTCCTGTTCCCACCAGTCTCCGGACGAGCGCCATGGTCCAGCGGCCCAGAGAATTTCTCCCTGCATTTCTTTGTTTTTGGGGCAACTGATGTACGCGGGATTGCCGTCCTCCATAGTTACCACAACGCCCACCGGCGGACGGAAGATACGCAGCGCGGTCACGAGATCATCGGAACTGTCGGTGCTAAATCCACCACCGAGGCACCGTTCGCTCAGGGCAAGCTCAGGCACGGAGGAATTCATTGAAGACATTTGAACTGAAAAATGTGGATTGTTCTTCTCCGTGGCGGAGCCTGCCCTGAGCACAGTCGAAGGGTGTCTCCGTGGTGAAAACGGTTCGCTGGGCGCGAAGCGCTGCATGCGGAATCCCTCGGGGCGATGCGTGTCCAGCAGTTCCAGAGATCCCACTTTGTCTTCCCCGACGATGCCCGCAATCCTGGCCAGCGTAAGCTCGAGTTTTTCCGGCTCGGGCGCGGGAGAAAGAAAAAGCCCGTTTTGTGCAGCCCGCGGCCGCACCGGTTCTGCCGCTAAATGAATCTTGACGATGGGAGCGCCGGGAGGATGCGCTTTCAAATCAAGTTGCAACAGCTTGAGAAAAGTCCTGGAGTCAAGCAAGGGGACAGGAAGCCGGAGGGTGCGCTGGAAGCTTCGTCGAGCTTCCGTCCCCGTTATGATTTCTTCTGTCTGCCACCCATTTCCCAACTCCAAACATAGCCGGAGTTCTTGCGTCGCTAACGCGCGCGCCTCCAGACGAGCACACAGTTGCTCCAATAACCGGCCAAGCAGAAATGCCAATGGCTCCAGCAGAACCAGTGGGTATTCCAGTTCGATTACTTCCTCGAAAATCAGCTGCGGCTCGAACGGAACCAATGTGCGCGAAGTGGCCCCACGTGCCAGTGTTTGTAAATGGATTCCTGCCTGCCCGAGGCGCTCACTCAGTGCGATATCTGGCAATGCCGCTAGATCGCGCAGCTTGCGAATTCCCCAGCGGCTGAAGGTTTCCAAAAGCTGCCCGGATTCCTGAGCCGAGTTTCCAAACAATACCTCCACTGGCAAACTGCCCAACATTTCCGCTTCTTTGCCTTCAGGAATCACGGTCACGCCAGAAAATCCTCGAGCCGCCAGCGCGGCCGTATCCGGATTGCCCGCCACGGCCACGCTGGTCTCGAGTCCGAGATCGGAAGCGCGGCGTGCCAAAGCGCGCGCAATTTTAGGCAGAGGGCCAAAAAGCGGCTCCAGTCCGGCAAGATCCAATACGATTGTGTCGCAACCCGCGGCCTCCACTCGTGGCGAAAACGACTGCGCGCAATCCAGCAGCGTGGCGTGAGCCGCGGCTTCTTGTGACAGCGAGCGGGCACGCAACACCAAACTGGTGCAGGCTTCTCTCTGCAACTTGGACATCCCGGGACTCACCCCGGCGCGGCGCGCGTTTTCATTCACGGCGAAAACTTTTTGTAGCGGAGCTTTGCCTTCGAGCACAGCCAGAGACTGCGAGCGCAACTCCGGTTCAGCACGCAACAGCGCTTCCAGGGGAAAATCAGGAACGAAGATGCAGGCAAAGGCAGGCATGATTGAGCGATTGACTCATGATTCATTGAGTCATTGATGATTGCGCAGGCAATGAATCAATCACTCAATGGCTCAATGATTTCAATTCTTCATCCTGCTCGCACTTTCGTTGCGAACGCGGCCGTAACCGATCCAGCCGGTTTGCGATCCAGCCGCGACCGCAAAAGTTCTCCTTGTACCTGAAGTCCATCCAGAAGCTGCGCGTGAGTCGGAGAGGAATCTTTTGCTGAGAACTGACAGCTGAGAGCTGACAGCTTCTTTCCCGAGACTTTCAGCAGCAGCGAGGCGCAGGTCTGGGCACACGGTACCTGGCTAATGACGAACAACACTGTGGCTGTGTGCTCTACCGCGCGTTGAAAACGAAACCACGAGGTCAACGGAATGCGGCGAGCCGTCTTCAATGGAGTATCGCCGAGATCGATAATCACCAGCCCAAAGCCGCCGCTTTGCAAGAGCAGATCAGTAACCCGCAACCCCTGCTCGACTGGCTTTTCGATTTTTTCATTCTTCGCTGTGGCGGAGCCTGCCCTGAGCAGAGCCGAAGGGTGTCTCTGTGGTGAACCTGATTTTTGCAAACGCATCCCGCACCGGACCCAAAGCATTTTTTCGAAATTCACTCCCGCAGCCGCAGCCGAGTGAGGATTGAAAGCATCGCTGATGTCCACCAGAGCACACACTTCCTGCCGTTGAGTCGCAGCCGCCAAGGCGGCCAACAATATACTGGTGCGTCCGGACGAGGCCGGTCCGCAAACCTCGGTCAGGCATCCGCGAGGAAGTCCTCCGGTAAGCGTATCGATCTCGCGAACGCCGCTGGAAACCATCTGCGGGGTGGGCCGCACTTCCAATCGCGATGCAGGAGTCACCCCGGCGAGCTTAGGCATCGCGGACAAGCGTTTGAAAACCAGCGCGGGCCATGCCGGGACAGCAACGGCAACAGGGTGGCCTGGGGCCGCAGTAGAAACAAGCGGTAAAGACGACATGGAGACCTCAGGATTTCGGGAACATCAGGGCCGCGACCAGGCTCTGGGGCGGATATCAATATTCGCCTTTTGTTCGCTTTTAATTGTTCTACTGCCAGCGGAGATTGTCAAGCATATAAAAATTAATTGCGCAAAGGATTCATAAAGTAGAGGCGGTGGGAACGCCATCTGCAAGGTAAAAGGCAGGAGCTTCATATCTTGAAGTCTTCCAGCTAATGCCGAGGCTGGGAGCGATGCTCCAGCCCGCATGCTTTGTTATAATTCAGCGTCGACTCATTGGCGCTATCGTCTAGGGGTTAGGACAGGAGATTCTCAATCTTCAAACCCGGGTTCGATTCCCGGTAGCGCTACCAACTCTCTCCTGCTATCTCGTGTTATTTTCGATACTTACTGCTGCCCCCTCGAACTGCTCAAAACACACCGTATCAGATTGTGGCACAGTAACGGCAAGTAGGGGGCACAATTTGGGGCACAATGGCTCACGAGTCCAAGCGGACCGCGACGCCGCTCAAGGAGGGTAGTCAGCAAGGCTGGTCACCTTTGTGGTGCTTGCATGAAGCCCACGAGCACGTTCCGCCGGTGACCGAGGCTCACTGTTTTTCCCACTCTAGGAAAACCCAGAAAGTCGTTTGTATGGCATCCTGACGCGATTTTATTTTTGCGAATTTCGCGGGAAGGAGTTTTTCAACAGCCACGCCTGATTACAACAGTTACGTGCCAGTAGCCCGTGACTTCGGGCACAACCGCCAGAGTCACGGCGGAGCACAGCCGCGATGAGCCGATTGAGGTGCTACTTGTCGGCCGGTGGAAGGGGCACAGAATTGTGTAGTGCCACCAGCAGCCACCTGCCATTGCGCCTGGCATAGAGGTGAGTAAAGCGTAGCGTCCGACTGAAGCTGGCGTTTGGGTCGGCCACCCAGGTGTGTCGCTCGCGGTCGGCACGCGCTCCGCTGCCTTTTGCCTCTAGACTGCCGATCACAACTGCGCCATCTCCGTGAATATGAACCTGCACGTTCTTCTGCTCATAGACCTCCCAGCGGAACTTGCCCGCTTTGATCAGCTCGGCCAGGGGCTTGAAGTACTCGCCGAGCCATGCACTCTTGTCCTGGACATATCCGTTGATGTCAGTCTGGACATATTCCTCGGCCATTGAATTGGCGACTTTTTCGGTATCACCTTCGAGTGCGGCCTTACGGCGATCGGCCATAACTGCGCGGAGTTCAGATTCTGCCGCAGACGCGACTATTGAGTTCGCAGATGCCTCGTCGGAAGCCCTCTCCGCCGCTTCCTCTGCGTGGTTCACTCGTTTCCCTTTAAGGAAGCCAATTTTTTCGGTCGGCCCGTTTCCGACTTGCCTATACGACAGTATCTCCAATTCGTCTTTGGAAACGCATCGGTAGCGGTTGGAGGACCGCGCTTGGCTCCCGTCCGGTCTGACCGAGACCCACTCGGTGATCATCTCGTCGCCCTCAAAGCGAACCTCTCCTTCTAGCATCATGGGAAGTGTTTGAAATCCCCACAACCGATATTTCTGAACGTTCTTGTCCCAGGTGGCCAATATCCGGAACTCACGATCAATTCCCTCTGTCTCGACCAGAATGATCTGCTCGATATACCAGCCTTTGATGACCTTCCTCAGTTCGAGTGAACCCGTCCATGGCAAATTCACAAAATCCCCAGACGCTTCATATTTCCCCAAGAATGGATCGAACTTTGCCAGCTCTGCTGTGGGCGGTTGAGGAACGTTCTTTGGGTCGGTTTGCGGAAAACAGATAGTACCAACGGCCAGCAATGCGCTGAGGATTACACTTGTTATCCGTGATGATCTCATGGCTTTGCTCCTCTCGGGGCTCGGCGTGGCCGTTGATGGCGACGGCCTTTGGGAGCCTTAATGTTGGATCGCGTTCGCTTTGTGGCGAAATGGTTACGCGCTGGACATTGTACTTGCATGAACGAGACCTGGTCACTTGGAAGATCAACGGGATGCACTAGGTCCAAGGTGGTCGGCAACTCGGAAGTAATCCCGGCAGCTTGCGGTTTTTCTTCCTCTTGGAAAGCTTAACGAATGGGTAACTGTTGTAATATCGCGATAACGCTCATTGACCCTTGAAGGGGGTTTTGAGCGTTATGGCCTTCCATGAGAAGGCCGGTCTATGTCAAGCAGATTTTGATTTGCCCTTCCTAAAATCCACCTTCCTTCCTAGCGGAGGGTTTTCAGAGCGGCCCGGAGCGGTTAAGGGCGCGTTCTGTGCGGCGGGAGCGGACCCTTGACGGCGAGGACCGCTCTGCCACCATTCCGCTAGGAAGGAAGGTGGGCCACTCTGCCTGCTTTGGTGCGACACACGGTTGCCCAGTTAGAACCGGCCATGCCCGTTGCGCGCCACCACTGTCGCCACCCTTCCATCCGCACTCTGGTGTGAGCGATTCCTCGCTCGGTGCAAGTTGGGTGTTCTCGTTTCAGCCGGTGCTGCCACCTGTTTATCGACCTCTCTTTCCATCTTGCGATGGAAGTGGGGCCAGGCCATAGACGCAGTCACCGGAACTCGGCGCTTGGGCTTGGTGTTCCGATCTATTTCTATCTAAACTTAGGCTGCCGCCGACAGCATGTCCCGATTGCTTTGGCGCAGCGCTTCGTACCCCTCACCGCTCACCCACAAGCGATGCAGCAAGACCGCTAACTTTCGAGCCACCGCGATTACCGCTCGTTTCTTCCCGTTCTTCCCTCCACGCTCGGCCAGCTTCAGACCCCAGCGCCGCAGGTCGCTGTCGGCTCCAAACGGCCCCAGTATGTGATGCGCGCTTTGCACCATCATCGTTCTGAGGTA
>DATNNO010000058.1:0-7556 GCA_035601775.1 Terriglobales bacterium
AGCCTTTCTCGATCACGCGCGCGGAGTTCTATTGCAGGTTGACGCGGCGGCCGAAGCTGCACGCCGGGCCGTTCATCCCGCCAAGCCCTGCTTCTCGATGGGCTTTCTGACCGGACACGAATTGACCTGGATGCCCGAAGCTTTGCGTATCCTGCGCGACGAGCTGCCGAACATTGACGTGATGATATCGAGTCAATATTCCCCGCTACTTGCTGAGGGCCTTTCGAAAGGAAAAATCGATGCCGCTTTTCTTCGAAAGGAACGAGCGATGCCAGACCTGGCGTTCCGTCTTCTCGTGAAGGAGCCTTTGGTGGTGATCTTGCCTGGTGACCACCGTCTCGCCGCGCTTAAAGCGATCAGTCCGAAGGATCTGGCAGGCGAAACATTCGTGATTGTGTCTCATACGGCTCCAGTACTGCGTGCGGTCATCGACAATTACCTGAAGCGATCGGGAATCAATATCACGCCAGCTCACGAGACCGACCATGTCACCATGGGAATATCCTTGATAATGTCGACACGTGGCGTAGGGCTGCTACCTGCTTACGCACAGAACTTTCTCCCTGCGTCTGTAACGAGTCGCCCTCTGAAGGGAGAGTCGCCAACGGTCGATCTGGTCCTCGGCTACAGAAAGTCGAACCAGTCTCCGATCCTCAAGCTTTTGCTTTCGAGATTGGACGAGCTAGTCGCTCGTGCCTCGAAGAAGACCCACTAAAACTCGGGAATGCATCTTAGCAAAGGCGACTATGGAGTTGCCGTTCTCAACCTCAATGCGCCTCCGTGGCATTTCGTCGATATTGTTTTGGTGCCACACCCAAGACACGTTTGAAAGCCTTGCTAAACGCCGCGTCAGAGTCGTAGCCAACGGACTTCGCTACCTCGAAGAGCTTCCTATCATCTTCCTGCAGCAAGCCGGTAGCCTTGTACATTCGCCAGTCCGTCAAATATTCGAGTGGCGTTTCCCCAAGCAGTTGTTTAAATCTCAACGCAAAGGCTGAGCGGGACATCCCTGCTGCCGCGGCCAGCGTTTCCACGGTCCACGGATTCTCAACTCTCTCGTGCATTGCTTTGAGCGCGGCTCCAATTCTTGAATCGAAAATGGCGCGAAGCCATCCGCTTTTACAGGTTTCGGAGCTCGATGCTATGTGGGCACGGACACACTGGATGAACAAAATATCCGCTAGCCGGTTGACCATTACTTCCGAGCCAGGCGCTGGTTCTGCCATTTCCGATGCGAGCAACTGCAAAGTCGCGTCGAGTGCGAGGGTTCGGGCTTGATCTGCCTTGACCAGAATCAACTCCGGAAGCAAACGTTTTAGAGGCTTGACGCTGGTCTGGCCAAAGCTGAACCATCCCGAGATTAGGGTGGTCGGGACGCCGCCTCCGCCATAATGGATCACGTTGCTACGGGTTTTGGGTGCGGCCTCACAAAAACTGCGCGCACGTGTGCGTGGGTTGTCCCGCAAGGCGTACGTGCTCGCCGGAGCTAACAGGAAGCAATCTCCGCCGGTGAGCGGAATCGGATCCGGAATCCCTTTTACGCTCAGCCAGCAATTGCCACGCGAAACCATGCCGAAGTGCGCGAACTGGGACGGCAAATTCCTGAGGGCAGACGAATGCGCCACTGCTTCATTCGCGTCTTCAGCCCCGCGCATAAGACCCCAGGGTGCAGTGGCCTCCAAACGGGCGTGCACTACGCTGGCCACGTGCATGGTGTGGAACAAATCTGTAAGCGGGTCCAACTGCAGCCCCTCTCTTGGACGATTAGACAAGTTATCTGGACTAAATGACAGGTCCCGTC
The DNA here is from genome assembly GCA_035601775.1 of Terriglobales bacterium. Taxonomy (GTDB): domain Bacteria; phylum Acidobacteriota; class Terriglobia; order Terriglobales; family Acidobacteriaceae; genus JABDBE01. Next base: position 1,802 of record DATNNO010000058.1, read on the forward strand.
CATCCGCACGGACATCTACTCTATCAGTTTGGATGAATCGCACGGCTCAAGAGGTGCATATGAAACTACTTCAAATTGATTCCAGTGCTCGGTCCAGTTCAGTAACTCGGCAATTAACCGCGAAGTTTGTTGAGGAATGGAAAAGGAATTACCCCACTGGCGAAGTTATACAGAGAGACCTCACCACAACCATGTTCCCGCACATCACCGATGATTGGGGCGCGACCCGTCTCGAACCGTCTCAGCTGACGCCTGCTCAGCGGAATTATCTATCCATGTCCGATCACTTGATCGAAGAATTGGAGGCGGCGGACATCATCGTAATTGGCGCGCCCATGCACAACTTCGCGATCCCTTCTTCCCTTAAGGCGTGGATCGATCAGATTGTGAGGTTGGGGAAGACGTTTGGTTATGGACCAAGCGGTGTGCGCGGACTTCTAGCCAAGAAAAGAGTGATTGTCGTCACGGCGCGAGGCGGCGCCTATCCCAAGGGCACTCCCGCAGAGAAGTTCGATTTCCAGGAACCCTATTTGCGTCACATTCTCGGATTCATCGGTCTCACTGATGTGACATTCATCCACACTGAGAACCAGTCGCGTGAGGGGGCCGGTCCATCGTTAGCAGCCGCGGCTGAACATATTGAACGCCTGGCTGCCGAGCAAAGCCAGCAAGTTGCTCATTGAGATCTCATTGAGATAAGGATAAGGAAGCATATATGAATGTGACCCTATGGATCGTTCGGGGCCCCCTGGCGTTCGCCTTCATCGCCGTCGGTACGATGAAGCTGTTTGCCTACGAAAAGTTCAAAGCCCGATCCGAGAAGAAGGGACCAACCGGCATCGCACGCGGCCTCGCGGCCTTCATTGGCGCCGCTGAGGTTGCGGGAGGCATCGGCATCGTCCTGCCGATGGCAACTAACATTGCTCCGTCGGTCAGCATGTGGGCCGCAGTAGGACTTTCGACCATCATGCTCCTGGCAATTGGCTTTCACGTGCGCCGCCACGAGTCGCCGGTCGCGCCCGGCATCCTTTTCTTGCGGGCAGTGTTTGTCCTGTTCGGGCGTTTTTCTCGCTAGAGGTAAGCAAAGGGCCAGACGCTGCTGTCGAGGGTTCTGCCCGGATCACGCTTTGCTCGGACTTGCTGTTTAACTTTACGAACGCGAAGCTACTAGCTCGAAGCCGATCGTCGAATCAGGATCCACAGAGGTCATCATTGAAACCGCAACGTCGTATCGCTCGTGTCGTCACCGTTCCTCCACTTGCGCCCGGATTTGTTGGCGCTGGACACCTGGCTTCGCAGGTCGTGTCGCCTGAAGATTTCCTCCTCAACGATCCGTTCATCGTGCTGATGGATGACCATCTCGACATCGGCGACCGCACGGTGGGCGATCCGCACCCGCACGCGGGATTCGAAACGGTGACTCTCCTCCTCGACGGCGCCATCTATGATCGCGATGAAGGGGGCGTGATCGAGGCCGGCGAGGCGCAATGGATGACGGCCGGACGCGGAATCATCCACGGAGAAAACGTGGCGACGAAGGGAAAGGTTCGTCTGCTCCAGTTGTGGTTGACGCTGCCGAAGGAACAGCGATGGACCACGCCCGAGTTTCAGACGATCAAAGCGGATGTTGTACCCGTCCGCCGCGCGCCTGGTGTGCAGGTCCGGATATACAGCGGCGCATCCGGAGGCCTGCGTTCGAGAACGGGGAATCATGTGCCCGTCACGATAGTAGAGATCACGATGGACCCTCACGTGTCACTGGATCAGGAGATTCCGGCCTCGTACAACGGATTTGCGTTCGTGATCCGTGGCTCGGTCACGATTGGTGAGAAGGCTGAATTGCTGAAGACTGGTCAGGTCGGATGGCTTGACCGTCCTCGTGGCGAGGGCCCGAGTGTGCTGCACGTGGCTGCCGACGAAGAGGGCGCGCGCCTCGTGCTGTATGCCGGTCAGCCTCAAGGGAACCCAATCATCTCGTACGGGCCGTTTGTCGGAGACTCGAAAGAGGATATCGTCAGGCTCTTCACTGAGTACCGCGCCGGACAATTCGTGCGAATGAGCGAACTCGTGAGACAGGACGGCTGAAGCCGCTTTTGTGAGTGCAAGTTCTGAAGCACAAGGCTTGAATCCGATCACGACCGGATAACGGACCATGCGGCAGAGTCCGATTTCTTTTTCAGCAGGAGGACGCCTGCATCTTTCTTGGTGTAGCTTTCATCCAAAGCAGAGTGCATTTACGCTATAAGCAGTAGCGTCTAGCCGAAGCGGGGAGTTGATGGATGTTTGAGAGCATTCTCTGCCAGGTAACGGAATATGATCCTGAGGTCCTTGAGTCCCTGATTGAGCTCGCAGTCGAAATTGCTCGCGAGGGACGAGAAGGAAGACGGGTAGGCACGCTTTTTACACTCGGGGATGAGAGTGCCGTGCTCGCGAGATCTAGACCGTTGATTCTGGATCCGTTATCGGGGCATCCTGAGTCTTCACTCCACGTCACCAATCTCAATCTACGCGGAACCATCAAGGAATTGGCGCAGCTGGATGGCGGGTTCGTGGTAAGTCGGGAAGGAATTTTCCTTTCCGCGTGCCGCTACCTCGATGCTGTGGCCGCACAAGTGGACGTGCCGCTGGGACTCGGCAGCCGTCACATTGCGGCCGCCAACATGAGTGCTGTCACCAAGGCGGTGGGTATTGTGGTCTCTGAGAGTTCGGTGGTGCGACTTTTCTGTCATGGACAACTGGTCGGCGAAATCATTCCCGAGGTTTGGATGATGGATCATGCCCACCTCGGGGGTACCGCGAAGAGGGAACAAGTCGGCGAACTGACGATTCTGACACCAAATCTGCGACAAACCTCGATCGCGAAGTAAGCGTGACGAACCACTCATAGAAGGAACTGAGCGCATGACAACGCTGCAGGAATTCAGGTGTGAAGTCTGTGGACTCGTGACCACCAATCCCACCCACTGGTTCGTGATTCGATGTGGAGATTCCGATCTCACCGTGCATCGGTGGAATTCTGAAACCGCCAACGCGGCCGGAGCCCGGCATTACTGCGGTGAAGCTCACGCCGAGGTGTACATCAGTCGTTGGTTTGACTCAGTGTGCGCGCCGCCGAGGCCAAGTTTTACCTAGGGCTCGCCGATGAGTCATCGGTTCACACCCGCTGAACTGGGCGAAGCGAGAGTCGCTCTTCAAGTATTGCGAGCTAATGATTCAGCAACTTCAGGAATCGATTCCGCTATTTGGCATACAATCGGCTGTCGAAGCGCCCATCTTCAAAAACCGTTGAAACAGTGAGATCTCGCCATTTCGCGGCCTCGCTCGCACGCGCGGCCTCTGCCTGTTGCACTCGCTTTTCCGCATCGATGCCGAGGATCAGCCGCACCGGCACCTCGTCGCTATTTGCCAGTTGCACAATTACATCCGCAATCTTGCGCGGGTCGCCTTCCGAACGCCCTTCGAGGCTTCGCAACATCTTGAGTGTCGAACCGACCGAGGCCTCGTAGTCCGGCAGCAGGTCCGGCGCATTCTGACCAGCGCGCCGGGCCCAATTGGTCCGAATACCTCCCGGCTCTAGCGTGCAGACCTTGACCCCAAAGGGCGCGACTTCCATCGCTAGTGCGTCGCTGAAACCGCCTACGGCCCACTTGGCCGCGTGATAGGGCGTATTGCCAGCAACCGCGAGGCGGCCGCCGACCGAAGATACCTGAAAGATGTGGCCGTTCTTCTGCTTCCGCATCACTGGCAGCGCGGCCCGTGTCGTGTTCACGACGCCGTAGAAGCACGTATCCACGACAGCCTGAAAATCTTCCGTGCTCATCTGCTCGAACGGCGCAAACTGCCCATAACCGGCATTGTTGACCAAAACGTCCAACCGCCCGAAACTGTCCACCGCTACCTGCACGGCCGCTTTTGCTGCAGCCCCATCACGTACTTCCAGCGTTACGGGCTTCACCCGCCCTCCGTACTGCGCCACCAGAGGCTCCAGTTCCTCCGTGCGACGCGCTCCGGCTACTACGCTGTCGCCCGCGGCCAGCACTGCCTCGACGATATCTCGCCCCAATCCGTTTCCGCTTCCGGTAATCAACCAAACTTTTTTCATGAAATCCTCTTAAATAATTCTGGTCTTAACGGTCTATTACTCCGGCCGCCAGTTTTCCGGTCTGTGGCGGAAATATCAGTGACCGTCCACGGTGCGTTGTTCATCTCGTTTCACACCTCTTTGGTATCTGATTACTCACTCATCGATTTGGGTACAAACAAAATTGCTTTACCGCTCTCGTTGAATTAAGCACTCCGAATCAAGCCCACCAAAAAGAGGGCCAACAAGAAAGTGTCTGCGCGTGAAAGGTCGGTGCGAAGCGGCAAGTGAGGATTCAGGTTGGTGTCATTGATAAGGGCGTGTGTCCCCGTCAGTACCTATTAGTCGGCATGTGGAACGTGATGCTTTCTGACTGAAGTATGCGTGATTGGATTACTCCCGAATGACGAGAAACCCTTCCATAATCCCGACGAGGTAAGAGATGCCGACCACTCGGGAGTGATCCTGCAAGAACCATTCATTTTTTGATTTCTCTTGGTTCTGTTGAGGTTGTGCGGATAGTCGAGCGCGATGGCAGTCGCCGCGTCCAGCCGCCGGATCTGGTTATCGCTCAACAACGGGCAGAGACGGTCGCGATTGATGCTGCTTACTTTTTGTCCATGATGATCTTGAGCCCCTGAAAGTAATAGGCCCATATGTGCTCGTTCATTTCCTTTTCCTTTTCGCTGGCGTTGTTATCTGATCTTAATTCGATGGTTGTTCCTTTGGCGTTCTCTTTCAGGGTAACTGAAACGGTCTGGTAATTTTCCGGCGCATCTGGCCTGCCGGAGGCCGGCGAGTAATGCGTGTACTTCAGGCTTTTTTGGGGAGTGATCTCCAGTATTCGCCCCTTGTCCTCAGACTTTTTACCGTTAAAGTCTTTTTTCCATACGATGCTGCTGCCTTTCCGCCAGTCAGATAACTGCTGTGAGCCCAGCATATATTTCTCAACGATTTCCGGATTAACCAAAGCCTTCCAGACCTCGTCAATCGTGTTATCTATCTGTATGCTGCTTTTAGCTATCAGGTTTTTGGCTTTCGTATGTTTGTCAGCTATTTGTTTCGACATGTCATGAAGTTCATCCATTGAATGGTTCCCGACTCAGCGGGTAAAGATCGTCTTGCCTTGGGTGCGACCTTCGACCATGGCCAGGATCGCCTCCCTGGCTTCCACCATGGGCATCAGCGCGCCGATCTCGGGCTTAATCCCGCCATCGATCACGAGGCGGATCATGTTATTCATCTCCTCGAGCGTCCCCATGATCGAGCCCATGACCGTGATCTTCTCGCTGACGAGGCGAAGCAAATTCGCGCTGGGATCGTTCCCCGTAGTGACACCCAGGGTGACGACCGTGCCGCCCGCAACTACGGACTGAAGCGAATGCTCCCAAGTGGCTTGTCCGATATTGTCAACAACGACATCGACCCGGCGCGGCAGCTTTTCGTTTAGGTCGAACGTTCGACGCGCCCCAAGCCTTTCGGCAAGCGCTCGGCCTTCGGGACTCCGGCTCGTCACCCACGTTTCAACACCGCCGGCGCGAGCCATTTGAATTAACGCCGTGGACATGCCGCCCGACGCGCCCTGGACGAGGAGCGTCTGACCGGGCTGAATGCGTGACCTGGTGAACAGGGCCCTGTAGGCGGTGAGCCATGCCGTACCGAGCACTGAGGCGT
>DATNNO010000059.1:0-3298 GCA_035601775.1 Terriglobales bacterium
TCCCTCGGATTGAAGCGGCCGACGTGCTAGGGAGAATCAAAGATGAACGGTCTGTCGAACTCCTAGTCCGAATTCTACAAACAGGCGACGACGAAGAAAGGGCGGATGCGGCTTTCGCACTAGGTAAGATCGGCGACAGGCGAGCAGTGGAGCCCCTTATTGCGGCTCTGAATTGCGGCCCTGAAGCAGCAGAGCCAAGCGGTTCGCAACCGAGCAATGTTTGCCCTAGCCTCCATTCGAGACCCCCCATACTGGCATCGGTGTTGCACAAAGACACCACCGCCGTATATTTCGACCCACAGAATGATTTTAGGGTTAGCGTTGATTTCGGGGTAGCGTTGAATGCGTTGAAGAGCATCGGTGGAACAACCGCGATAGAAGCCCTAACCGGGACCCTTGATCTCTGTTGGCCATATGAAAAAGCCCCATAATAATCGGGACGGGTGCTCTCCGACCGAACTTTACTGTCTTGCCTAGATGCGGTGAAAACGGAACCAGCGCACTTCGAAAAGCCCAACCGAGTATCAGACGAACTTCAAGAAGACCTGGGAGCGAACTCTGCGGAAGGCTGGCATACCCTACTTCCGGCTGTACGATCTCCGGTCCACACACGCTACTCGCCTCAGTGCGGGTGGCGTTGCGGACGAATGGGTCACACAGCTCCTTCGGCAGACCGATGCGAAGGTGTTCAAAAAGTACTCCCAGATGAAGCTGCAAATGAAGAGGGAGGCGCTGGCCAAACTGCCCCCCAGGCCAACGAGAAGGAATGCGCTTAGGCGTTTTGATACGTTGTTTCGGGACCGGCCGGGTTCTGATACGTTTTGGAGAATGAGAGCAGGAAATGCTTAGTACTACTGGGTCATAAAATGCGCCATGGGATTTTCGCCGTCTGGAGTGGGCGTATTCTGAGTAAGGTATGACTCCACATCCTGCCGAAGCGCAAACCGTGAGCGAGATTTATGAACTCCTCCGCTTTGCGGCTGCTCGCAGGCAGCCGGTGGTGGCAGTCTATGATGGCCTACTCCGGTTGCTTTGCCCCCATGTGTTGGGCCGAAAGTCAGGCCGGCTGCACGTGTTCTGCTATCAGTTTGGAGGAAGCAGCAACAGCGGCTTGCCGATGGCGCCCGATGGAGTAGGTGACTGGCGTTGCCTCGCCGTGGAGAAATTCAGCCAAGTCGAACTGCGCGCGGGCGCATGGCACACCGAGCCACGATCCCCGCGGCAAACTTGCATCGATGAAATCGATTTCGACGCCGACGCTCAGCCGGAGGAAGATCCGCAGTAGGGACAGTAAGGCAATTGCCGCAGCAACAGGCGCGCCAGGATAATTCGTAGCGTCGCGATCGAGTGCGGATTATGCCGCTCGGGGCGGACCCGGCGACCCGCGCGGGCGGAAGTCCCGGGATGGCCCGCGGGCAGTGAATCCAAGATGACCGGCGCGGGCAGAGGGGGAAAAACGGTTCCTCTCAGCCACCAGGAACCCATAAGCTGCGATGCATAACGTGGCGTGATGGTGGAACCCGCGCCAGTTACGACCTTCAAAGTGCCCCAGCCCTAACTCTTGTTTCAACTCCTCATAATCCCGTTCGATGATCCAGCGGTGTTTGGCCATCTTGATCAATGCTTTGAGCCTGGTGTTCGGAGGCAGCGTCGACATCCAGTACTTGGTGGGTTCGGCCTCCCCTCGCGGCCATTCGATCAGCAACCATTCCTCCGCGTGCGGTTCCGCTTTCTCGTAATCCCGATGGGCTGCGCGTACGCGAACGGCGGCAAAGCGGGATCGCAACTTCCGGTCTGTGCCTTCACGCCAAGTGATTTCCTGCAAGGCCGTGGAGGGCAGGCTCATCGCCAACTGCCTCACGGAGACGGGTTGATGGTCCGTGGTCCGCTGCAATAACCGCGGAGGTCGTCCCATCTTCCCGCGTGGCTTGGCTGGCAAAGGCCGTTTGCCAGGCTCCCAGACTGTCATCGAGCTTTGCACTCCCACAACATATGGCAGGCCAAGTTCGGTGAGTCCGTCGCGAAACTCGGTGTTGATGCCGTAAGCGGCGTCGGCCAGAACAACCCCGTGGGCCACCCTCTCCGTCACCGCTGCCCGAATCTGGTCCAGCGCGATGTCCGGCTTGGTCTGAAACTCCACCTCTTCGGGCACTTCCGTCTTTTCCCGTCGCTCGCCATCCTCGGCCCATTCCTTCGGCAAATATAGACGATACCCAATCGGCAGACTCGAACTCCATGTCGCCACCGACAAACTCACTGCGACACGGCAGTTCTCCTGCTTACCCACTTGACCGCAGTATTGACGAGTGACCCCGACCGAATGCTTGCCCTTCTTCGGAAATCCGGTGTCATCCACGATCCAGGCCACCACGGGTCCTTGCTTTTGCATCGTGGGTAACACATAGTTGCGCACCTGTTCCAGCAGTACTTCATCGCTCCATGGCGCCTTCGCCACCAAATGGTGTAGCGACTGGCGCATCGGTTGGATGTTGTTAGGATCCAGGCGGGCCGCCATCGGCTCTATGCTCTTGCGTTCCCCGGGTAAAAGCAATCCCTTGCAATAGTTCTTCAAAGGTGCCTGCCGGTCTTCGTGCCCCGCGGCGGTCGCCAGGCCCTCTATATATGCCGCGAAGCGTCTCTCTTGTGGGCCTGGCGCGGAGAGGCGTGATCCCACAAAACAATTCTACATCAGAATGTTCTTTTATGACCCAGTAGTATTAGGTAAGGGTCAGAATGCGCCGTGCGCCGCGGAACCTCAGAATCGCCTTTGATCATAGGGGTTTGACGCACTTCGGCGGGGCCTACTTCTTGCACGAATTTCTTCAAGTGCTGCGGATACGTCGCTTCCTTGCCCGCCAGGTGCCTTACCCACGACGCAACCATCGCTACTCAGTTTCCCAGATGCTGCTGGCTCTGGTGTACCCCGTCGTGCTGGGCCTGGATCGCATCGAAACCGCGTCATTCTTACGTTCCAGCAGCACCTTTCAGTACCTCACCGGTTTGCCGGGATTCCCCGATCCGCAGACGTTGCGCCGCTTCCTGCTAAACGCGCCGCCCTCGGTGTGGGAACATCTCCATCGCGCCAATGACCAACTGCTGCAAAAGTTCATCCATTTGCCTGATCGCCGTTCGCGCTTGATCTTCGATCTGGACAGCACGGTAGTCACGGCTTTCGGTAAACAGGACGGCGCCGAGGTTGGTTACAACCCGAAGTATCGCGGCAAGCGCAGCTACAATCCCTTGCTTTGCCTGGAGGCCAATAGTTCGTTCCTCTGGGATGCCGAGTTGCGTCCCGGAA
>DATNNO010000060.1:0-35936 GCA_035601775.1 Terriglobales bacterium
GTTAGAGCCCGACTTGTACAGTTGTGCAAACGAGGTTGTCTATGACTACCGAAGCGGCGCTACTGAGATACCGGGACGCGATCGGCTGTGGCCGACCCAGCCTGGAAACGCAGTTGTTGATTGTCTTGCCAGCGCCTGGAGAAAACGGATGAACTCACTCAAACAACTCGGAGAGTTTGGGCAATCCATCTGGCTGGATTATATTCGTCGCGATCTGATCACGAGCGGTGAGTTCCAGCGACTGGTGGAAGACGATGGCGTGCACGGTGTCACCAGCAATCCAACTATCTTCGACAAGGCAATTGCAGCGGGGACCGACTACGACGATGCATTGCGCTTGCTGCTGGCGGCGGACTCTGATAGCGATGCTCTCACGCTTTTCGAAACGTTAGAAATCGAGGATCTTCAGATGGCAGCGGACATCTTGCGGCCAGTTTACGATCAGACTAAAGGCGCGGATGGCTTCGTCAGCATCGAGGTGTCCCCGCGACTGGCTTATGACACCGCTGGAAGCGTCGCGGAAGCCCAACGTCTGTGGAAGGCCGTAAACCGGCCCAACCTGATGGTGAAGATCCCCTCCACCGTGCCTGGTGTTCAGGCGGTTGAGGTCTTGATCGCCGAGGGAATCAACATCAATATCACCCTGATGTTTTCGCTTGTCCACTACGAAGCCGTGGCTCAGGCCTACCTGCGTGGCCTGAAGCGGAATGCCAAGCCGCACCAAGTCTCGTCGGTGGCCTCTTTCTTTGTCAGCCGCGTGGACACCGAAGTGGACCGGGCGCTGGAGTCGATCGGAACTCCAGAGGCATTATCGCTACGCGGAAAGATAGCGATTGCGAATGCCAGGGTTGTTTATCGGCGCTTTCGCGAAATCTTTCTGGGAACTCCCTTCGAGGAATTCAAACGTCGCGGGGCACGACTCCAGCGTCCGTTGTGGGCAAGCACCGGAACCAAGAATCCAGCTTTCTCGGATGTTTTATACGTCGAGGAGTTAATCGGACCACACACCGTCAATACCATTCCACCCGCGACCCTGAATGCATTCCGTGATCACGGCCGGGTGCAGCCAACCCTCGAAGCGGGAGAGCAAGACGCCGAACAGGCGCTGGCTCGCTTGGCCAAGCTGGGTATCGACCTGGGGGCAATCACAGAAAAACTCCTGGCCGATGGCATCACCGCCTTCACGCATTCTTTGGACGAGCTGCTGGCCTCGTTGAAGGAGAAACGCAGGGTGCTGCTTGAGAGTCAGGCAGCCCGAAAGGCCGGAATTCGGCCTGCTCGCATTGCGTGACATGCGCCGAGATGAAAGGAATAACGAAAACGGAGGGTCCTTCAGAGCGTAATGCACCAAAGGTCCAATTGAGGCTCTCCAGAGGATTGCCCTCACTTGGTGTACACGCCAAGCTTGGCGACAGTGCGTTCTCACGATGATCGACTTGCACAACCAACATTCGAGTGGAGAAAACTATGACTTGTCAAATAGTGAACCTACAAGTGACCGCTAGCGTACCGATTGACTGCGATTTCTGGTCGGAAGATGACGGCTGGAAGGGGCTCTGCAAGAGTCCGTCGGTCACGGTTCAGGGCAGTAGTTTCGAAGATGCCAAGAAGAACATGGCAACGGAATTACAAGCGCATATCGAAGGAATCCTGCGTGAGCATCCTAGGAGAAGTGCGCGGCGAGTTGCCTGAGCCAGGCGCGCCAAATTTCTGGGAGAGCCACTGCGCGAAAACCTCTGGGCTCGGATGCGGGAGCGTGTCCTAGTGCAGGTTCTGGACTTTCCGTTATGGCTCCGCGCGGCGCATTTCTTCAATTTTCTCCTCCTATCGCTTCTCGTCCGCAGCGGGCTCGAGATCTTGAGCGCACATCCAAGATTCTACTGGAACGACCACTGTACGCCGGGTAGCGAATGGCTCAAGTTCACCAAGAAGCAGCGACCTAAGGATCGACTCTGGACGGCGAGTGACGAGGAAACTTCATTCCCATCCGCGATTGCCCTGCCGGGCCACGAAAATCTAGGTCTCGGACGGCACTGGCACTTTCTCGCGGATTTCGCATGGCTGCTGACAGGTTTGGCATATGTGGTGATGCTCTTTGTCACGCCGGAGTGGCGACGGCTAATCCCGACTTCCTGGCAGATCGTCCCGGACGCAGGGCACGCAATGTTGAGCTACTTACGCTTACACATCGTGGAAGCTCCGGGAACCTATAACCCATTACAGCAGTTGAGCTACGCGGCCGTCATATTCTTGCTCGCACCGTTCAGCATTGCGACGGGAGTAGCGATGTCCCCAGCCGTCGCCGCTCGTTTCCCGTGGTATATCAAAATCTTTCACGGACGGCAGGGCGCACGGAGTCTGCACTTCCTGGCTCTTTGCGCGTTCATCGTATTCTTTATCGGACACGTCACCATCGTGGCTCTGCATGGTTTCCGGAGAGAGCTGGCGCTGATTGTTCTGGGCCAGACGCACAATCCACACCTGACGCTGGCTCTCGTTGTCTGGCTTGCCGGGTTGACGGGCATCGCCGCGATCCATGTCGTGACCACCGTGTGCTCGCGTCGCCGCCCCCGCTTCGTTCAAAAAGCAACTCAGTCGATCACAGACCCGCTGCGCACACTTCTCTTTGGTCATGAAAGTTCTGCGCAGCACTACTCCTCTGCGGACATTTCGCCCTACTTCTGGGTGAACGGCCGGCCCCCCAAAGAGGAATCTTATTTGGCGATGGCACGCGATCAATTCGCAAATTACCGTCTGGAGATTGGCGGACTGGTTGAAAGGCGGCTGGATCTGACGCTGGAGGACCTCCGAGCAATGCCGAAACAGACTCAAATTACCAAGCATTGTTGCATCCAGGGCTGGTCGGGCGTTGCAGAGTGGGGTGGCGTATCTCTGCGTCATATCGTTGAACTCTGCCAACCGCTTCCCTCCGCTCGTTACATTGTCTTCTACGCGTTCGACAACAAATCCACGTCGGAGCCACATGCCCAAGGGCCTGGATACTTCTATGGCACGATTCGCTTGGAGCTGGCGGAAGATCCGCAGACTATTCTGGCTTACGAAATGAACGGCGAACCCCTGCCTATTTTGCACGGAGCGCCGCTTCGTCTTCGCGTGGAAACGCAGCTCGGTTTCACCATGGTGAAATACATCCGTGCAATCGAGTTCATCGCGGACTACAAAACCATTGGCCAGGGCCAAGGCGGCTGGCGGGAGGATTACCAATATTTCAGCCAGGAAGCAGGGATCTGATTTAACAAGCCTGCACCGATTTAGGAAATCGGGACGAGAAATTGGGCAATCGCGCAATTTGCAAAGACTCTTGGTTTGACCGCAAGATGCGGATAGCGCCGTCTGCGCGATAACCGATATCGTCTGCGCATGCACAAGACGATCGAGCCGACCATCCTCTATTTCGGAACACCCGTAGCCCTCATCAGCACCTTGAACCCAGACGGCTCGCCGAACCTGGCGCCCATGTCGTCGGCGTGGTGGCTGGGCTGGAGTTGTATGCTGGGTCTGGGCCAGATGGGCCAGACCTCCGACAACCTCATCCGCACGCGCGAGTGTGTGATCAATCTGCCCTCGGAAGATCTGGTCACGCATGTCGATCGCCTCGCGCTCACCACCGGCAAGAATCCTGTGCCGGAGAAGAAGCGTCCGTGGGGATATCGCCATGAACCGAACAAATTTGACATTGCCGGGTTCACTTCGGTGGATTCGGAATCGGTGGCGCCGCCGCGCGTACGCGAGTGTCCCGTGCAAATGGAGGGCATCGTCCACGATTTCCGTTCCTTCGGCAAGAACGTGAGCGCCAACGTGTTTGAGGTGCATATCGTGAAGCTGCATGTCGACGAAAAACTGCTGGTGGGCGATGGCCCGCGCCCCCATATCGATCCAGTCCGCTGGCGTCCGCTGATCATGAGCTTCTGCCGCTTCTTCGGACTAGGCGGCGAGGTGCATCCGTCGCGCCTGGCGGAATCGGATTTCATGAAATTCGTGACCCAAGGAATGACGCCGCAACCGCCGCAACCGCCGAATTCCTCTAGCACGCACGAACAGAGATAATGCGTATTGCCGGCTCCAAGCATCGCGAACAGCAGGGGTGACTCGCTGCAAAGATGGCTGTCGCGATGAGGGCTCAATAGTAGAAAAGAGGTGTATCGGAATGTGGAGATGTTGAGCGGACTACTTTTCCGATGCGTACATTATTGTCATGGCCAGAACAGCGGACGATTATCGTCCGCCGGATGGGGTTCTAGAACTTTCTCAGCAACTTCTTGAGCACTCGCATGCCCTTGTCCACGTGCTTTTCCTGGAGCAGGAATGGCGGGAGGAATCGGAGCACCGTGTCCTGGGTGCTGTTGAAGAGTACGCCCTCCGCGAGAGCTTGTTCCACGATGGGGCGCGCGGGAACGTCGAGCTGCAAGCCCTGTATCAGGCCGCGGCCGCGAACTTCGCGAGCTACGGAATAGCGTTCCACCAGCGCTTTCAGTTGCTCTTGCAAATACGTGCCGACGCGGACAACATGCTGCAGCAGGTTCTCTTCTTCGACGATGGCCAGATACTCGAGTGCGACCCGGCACGCCAGTGGGCCTCCGCCGAAAGTGGTTCCATGTTGCCCCGGGGAGATCGCCGACGCGAACTCTTCCTTGACGAGAAAGGCGCCGAGCGGGATTCCCGCGGCGATGGGCTTGGCGATGGCGACGATGTCCGGAGTCACGCCGAAAGTTTGGAAGGCGAAGATGGTTCCGGTGCGGCCGAGCCCGCATTGGATCTCATCGAAAATCAACGCGGTACGATGGCGGTCGGCGAGGGCTCGGCATTCTTTCAGAAACTCCACGGAACACTCGTGGATTCCACCTTCGCCGAAGATGGGTTCGAGCACGATGGCGCAAGTGTTGTCGTTCACCGCGGCGCGCAAAGCTTCAGTGTCGTTGCGCGGGACAAACTTCACGTCCTCGAGCAGCGGCTCAAAACCTTTGCGGTATTTGTCCTGCCCGGTTACGGACATGGATCCGAAACTGCGGCCGTGATACGAGCCTTCGAGCGCGACCAGTTGGCTCTTGGCGGCGCCTCCGGCACGGTGCCCGGCGAGGCGCGCAAGTTTGATGGAGCCTTCGATCGCTTCGGTGCCGCTGTTCGAAAAGAAGGCGCGCTGTAGTCCGGAGAGGGTGCAGAGCTTCTCGGCGAGGCGTCCCTGATATTCGTTGTAGTAGAGGTTCGACAGGTGAATGGCCCGCGCCGCCTGCTCGCGTATGGCCTTAACGATTCGCGGGTGGGCATGGCCAAGAGCATTCACTCCAAGCCCGGCGACGAAGTCCAGATACTTTTTGCCGTCGAGGTCGAAGAGAAAGACTCCCTTGCCTCGCGCGATGACCAGGGGGTAGCGGCTATAAGTCTGCAACAGAAAATGCCGTTCGCGCTGCATCACTTCTTCCGCAGTTGTCATAGCTAATAGCGACCGTCGACCAAACAAGCACTCGGCTTTCGCAGAAAGCCGAGCCAGGAAATTCGCCTTTGAGTTTAACAACTTTCACCTTGAAAGTCGTTCACCTCACCCACAAGTTTTGGGGTGAAATGTTCTTGAAACACCCGGCGACAAGGTCCTCCATCGGGAGGTTGGTACCCGGCGAAGCGGTTTGCTCCGCGGGTGGACCCGCGAGCAAGAACCTGGGTTGCCCACCAAGTCACGGTGAACCCGGTTCGATGCCCATAGCAATGGTGCACAGAGAGCGAATTTCGTCTCATGCTACATTTCGGGACTAGAATCCTGTCAGGCATGGGCTCGGCACAATTGGTGACGGGCATTGTTCCGTGAGGGGCGGGGTGTAGAATAGCTGCCACCTTGCGCGCACTGTGAGGCTAGTGTCTTGCAATTCCACGCATTCGACGCGTCTTACTTAGAACGGCTCTGTTCAGGCGACTTCCGGACAGAAAGTCATTTTGTCGCCTATTTCAGTGAACTGATCCAGTTGAAGCTGCGTTCTCGGGTAAATTCCACTCACGCCGTCGAAGACCTGCGGCAAGAAACCTTTGCCCGGGTCTTCGTTGCTTTGCGTAGCCAGGGGAGAGTGAAACAACCGGAACGGTTAGGAGCTTTTGTGAATTCCGTTTGCAACAATGTGTTACTTGAGCACTATCGTTCGACTTCTCGGGAGAATTTGATCGAAGACGAAGAAGGCGCGGACGTTCCCGACCCATCGCTAGATGTAGTGTCGATTTTGTCGCACAAAGAGATGGAGCAAAGGGTCCGTCAGGTTCTCGACCAGTTGCCGGAGAGAGATCGGCGGCTGTTGCGGGAGATCTTCCTGGAAGAACGTGACAAGGACGCAGTATGTCAAGACTTTGGCGTGGACCGGGACTATCTTAGAGTCCTGCTTCATCGCGCCAAGCAGGCGTTTAAGGCAGTCTATTTGAAGAAGATACCAGCGGTATGAGGGTACGGCAGCAGATTAATAACATGTAACGATCTGTCTTGTTTTTTCACCATCCATACAGGGGATGTTTGCGGACATGGACCATAGCGAAGCGATCGATTTGATGGCTGCTGAAAAGTACCTGCTTGGCGAACTTACGCCTGAGTCAAGGGAACAGTTCGAGGAGCACTTCTTCGACTGCCAGGAGTGCGCTCTCGAAGTGCGGACAGGTGCTGCGTTCGTCGAACACAGTAAGGTCGTGTTGTCGGAGCCGGTTGCCATATCTCCGATGAAGGTGCCAGGCCCGGCTCCCGCGAACTCGGGCTGGTTCGGGTGGTTACGTGCTGCCTTTGTCGTGCCGGTTCTGGCAGCTCTGCTGGCGGTGATTGGGTATCAGAATCTAGTGACATATCCGCAACTGAAGCAGGCGGCCAACAGTCCGCAGATTTTGCCGTGGGCCTCGATCAACATCAGCACCCGCGGGACCAGTACAACCCAGATCTCGCCACACGTTGGAGAGGGGTTCCATCTACTGGTGAACATTCCCCCTGAGAGCGGCTACACCTCCTACACTTTCGACTTGTCGAGCCCTTCAGGAAGACTAGAATGGTCGCGCACCATCCCGGCGGCATCGTCCGACGAGGCCCGGTCGATCTATGTTCCGGGAGGGAATCAGGAGCAAGGCGTCTACACGCTGGCGGTACGCGGCAGTATGGCCACCGGCGAGAGTTCAGACCTCGGTCGTTATTCGATTGCAGTACAAATTCAGAAATAGCTCAATCGAGCGGAGGGAACAAAATGGCGACACTAGTGAAAACACCACTGGAGACAATCGAGCCATCACACACGTTCTACGCCGCCGCGGATGTTCTTAGCGCGGAGATCGAACGACCCCTGCATGAGAACATCAAGCCGCGGGTACATGTGAAGCTGCCCGAGGACGGGCACTACCAATTCAAACAGGCGGATCCCTTCCGGTTGGACGGGGTGATTTCCTATCGGTCTGGCTACACGCAGGTTGCGGGGCACCCGAGCCTCCAGCCGGATCGTGGTTTTACGACGCTGGCGACTTCCGTTGTTGAGGATCTCAACATTCTCGACGTGGTCACAGCCGATCGCGTAGTAGGCCAGATTGCCACGAACCATCCTTTCTATGGGGAAGGTCAAGTGCCGTCCGTCACGTTTTTGGGTACCCGCTTCGACAATCTGAGGATTGGTGGACATAAGGTCGAAGTGGACCAGAATGTGGACATTCTTGGCCCCAAGCCCGCGGGCGACAAATCGTATCTTGAAGACCCGGGTGTCCTCAGCCGAGTTTCCCAGCAACATGCCAATCTTCCCCAATGGGCAAAAGACCAATACCGCTGGGACCCGGCTGCGGTCCAGCAGCAGGGCAAGGTGGTCTGCTCATTGGTCAACCGCGTGGCAGGTGGTCCCGGAACATCATTGGGACACGTGATCGACGTGCCCCACTTTGGGAAGATATTCCTGGCCGAGCTGACAGTGAAGCGCGAGAAGGCAAGATCTGGTCCACCGAAACCCGATACCTACAGGTTCTACCTGACGATGATCCGGCTGGAGTTGGGATGCCACGCGCATGGCAGAGCCAAGATCGTGAACTTCGACACAAACGGCAGCGGCGGCCATCACTGAGGAAGAATATATCTTGCATAACCTTGTGATGCGTGGGTTTTGCTCGCCCACGGCAGGCCGAATCCTTTCCCGGGCCGTAACGATATAGTAGGTACACTTCTTGAAAGCCGCTTTCCGGTTTTTCAAGAGAATCTGTGAGCAAGTGGACCTGCTATGTTTTCCCTGCGGAGGATCCAAGATGCGAGCCCGGCGAGCCCGATGCGGAGCTTGTTGGGAAGCCGCGCGCCGAAAGCGATCCTGCCAATTCTCGCCTTGATGTCCCTTTGCGCCTGTAGCCGCGGCGACCCTCAGACAGCTTTCGACCGCGCACAGGGGACCCTCGAGCATGGCAACATCGCTGCTGCAGAAATGGAGGCCGAGCGGGGCTACCGAGATTTCTACCGAGTCAGCCCTGCGTGGGCGTGGACGTTCGCAATCCTCAGGGCAAGAGTGCTGCACTGGGAAGGCAGAAATGATGAGGCATTAGCCCTTCTGGCGTCGGAGACCGCGGCACTTCCTCCAGGCGAACTGGCACTGAAAAAGAACAGAACCGAAGCTGCCGCCTATATCTCATTACACAAATTCGTGGAAGCGGAGCTGAAACTGACCGAGGCAGAACGGTTCTGCGCAGCTTCCAACTACCCTTCCTGCGCCGATGTGATCAGTTCCCGAGGAATCATGGAAATGGAACGCGGCAAGTACGATAAGGGCCAAGCTATCTTCGAGCGTGTTCTTGCCACGGCTCGAGCGACCGGAGACCGATTTCTCGAAGCCAACACCCTGATGGATCTGAGCTGGTCTGCGAACGAACAAACGCACTTCGACGAGGCGCTCGATTGGGCTGACGCTGCGCGCCAAATGGCTATACGTATGGATTTTGCGGACGTCGCACAGACCGCCTTGGGCAACATGGGATGGGCCTATTACAAACTTGGCGATGCCGACAAGGCTCAACAGATGTTTACCGAGGCCACGACACAGGCTGAGAAGCTCGGCGACTTAATCGACCAGATGAGGTGGCTCACGGTCACCGGGTATATCTACATGGATGCCCGTGATTTCAAAGTATCCGAACAGTCCTTCCAGCAGTCACTCAAGCTCGCACAGCAAATCAACAGCAGGGAAGACGTCATCAACGCGCTGATAGCGCTGGCGTTTATCTATGAACAAACCGGAGGCTTGGCTCAGGCGAAGCACTACGCGGGCGAGGCGCTCTCGAAGGCGCGAGAGGATGGCAACCTGCGGGACCAGGTCTATCCGCTGCTGGTAGACGGGCGGGTTGCTGTACAACAGCACGACGTCGCCGCCGCGGAAAGCGCGTTCCGCGAGGTCGCGCAAGCTGAGGATAGCCCAGTGTTTCTAAAGTGGGAGGCGGAGCACTCGCTCGCCCGGCTCTATGAAGACGAAAACCAGCCAGACTCAGCCGAGCGGGAGTACGAGACTGCGCTGTCCACGTTTGAAGCGGCTCGACACAAGATCAGGCACATGAGTTCCCAACTGCCATTTCTCACCAATGCTTCGCGCATTTACGACGACTACATTCATTTTCTTGTGGCTCAGGGAAAAACCAACGAGGCCTTGCAAGTCGCAGACTATAGCCGTGCCCGAACCCTCACCGAAGGACTGGGGCTGCTGCGAACGGGAGCCTCATTCGCCCCTGACCCGCTGAATGCGCAACAAGCAGCTAGGCGAGCGGATGGCACAATCCTTTTTTATTGGCTCGGAGAGAAGCAATCCTACTTGTGGGCGATCACGCCGCTGAAAACCAGCTTGTTTACCCTCCCGGCCGCATTAGAAATCGATTCAGTCGTGCAGCGGTATCGAAAGGCCCTGGTTGGGCCACAGGAGGTTCTCGAAACCGCCAAGGCTGATGGGACCGCGCTCTACCAAATGCTCGTGGCCCCCGCACAACATCTACTGACGAAAGACGCGAGAGTCTTCATCATCCCGGACGGCAGCTTGAATAGCCTGAATTTCGAGACCTTGTTAGTGCCCGAGCCGAAGTTGCACTACTGGATTGAAGACGCGACCATCGCCGACGCCAACTCACTCCGGCTTCTGGCCGCGTCCCATAACTCATCGCCTGACTCATCGTCGCATGGCTCATCGTTGCATGGCTCATCGCCGCGGGAGGCATCAAAGACTGGCGTGGGTAAACTCCTGCTCATCGGTGACGCCGTTGCTCCCAACCACGAATATGACGAACTGCCTAAGGCTGCGGCGGAGATCGAGAGTATCAAGAAACATTTCACGCCTGCGGGGCTACGGGTTTATACACGCGCTCAAGCAACCGCTCCAGCTTATCTGGGTAGTTCCCCCGAGCAGTTCGCTTACATCCATTTCGTAGCTCACGGCACAGCCAGCCGCCTAAGTCCGTTGGACTCCGCCGTCATATTGTCAAAGGCTTCGGCGGAGGAGGATTCGTTCAAGTTGTACGCACGGGACATCATTCAGCGCCCCTTACATGCAGAACTGGTGACAATTTCGACCTGCTACGGCGCCGGCGCCCGGGCTTATACGGGTGAGGGACTGGTGGGGCTCTCGTGGGCATTTCTGCGTGCTGGCGCGCACAACGTGATCGGTGCACTTTGGGAAGTGAGCGACGCTTCGACGCCCCGCCTTATGGACCAACTCTATGGCGAACTCAAGAAGGGCCAAAGCCCGGAAGCGGCTCTTCGTTCCGCGAAGCTTTCCTTACTCCACTCCAACGGCGTTTTCCGCAAGCCGTTCTACTGGGCTCCGTTTCAGCTTTACACTGGTTCCTAGAGTTTCCCGATGTCCAAGGCCTCATCGAAGGCCGCCAAGCTTGTGGGGAGTCTCGAAAATATTTTCGTCGTGGCAATCTGTCGCGGCCTTGCCGTGGTGAACAGCCTGCTTGACGCGTGGGGAAGGAATTTCTCTACTACAAAAAGCTGCTGATCGTTCACCTCTTAAGGCAATCTCACGGCTGTGCTCGATTCGCACGGCTACTGGTGAACATGCCCTGAATAGTCTACGATGCTTGACTGAAGCTCGTTCACGAGTGACCTAGGTGCAGGGTGCGGAAATGCGCTGAACTCTTTTTTTTTCGTCGCAGTCAAATACTCGGGTCGCACACCCAAGGAGACCTAAAGCAAATGGATACAAGTTTCATCGGCAAGCCACATGAGTGGGATCCTCGTCGCGTCTACAGCCAGACCGGCGCTGACTGGCAATACCGCGTCGACTTCGATCGGCTGCGCAAAGATCGTTTGCAGCGCGTGAAGGAGCAGATGAATGCTCGTGACCTCGGCGCTTTAGTTCTATTCGCAGGCGCTAACATTCGATATGTCACAGGCTCCTATCAGGGCAATTGGAAATACAACATCAATATCCGCTATGTGGTGCTGCCCAACGGCGCGGAGCCCGTTCTGTTCGAGACCGCGGGATCGGACCTGCACTGCGCCGAGATTGACCTGCCCTGGATGGAAGGCCGCATCAACCCTGCCATCACGTGGCAATGGGCGGAGGGCGCGGTTCCAGTCATGGCCGGGAGAATGGCGAAGAGCGTGGTCGACGTCCTGGAAGCCCACGGAGTGCGCAAGGAACGAATTGGCATCGACAACTTCGATATGCCGGCGCTGAAGGCGTTTCAAGAATGCGGGGTGAACATCGTAGATGCGTGGCCGGCAGTATCCGCCGCGCGGGTCGTCAAGACTCGTGACGAGATCGAGTTACTCAAGCAGTCGGCCAGCATCGGCGATGCTGCCATGTGGCGGATCAAGAACGAGTGGCTTAAGCCTGGAGTGCGCGAGCGTGAGGTCGAAGCCAAGGTTCACGAGTTCATGCTGGAACGAGGTTGCGAGATTATTTACGACATCATCGTGGCCTCTGGCGGCAACACCAGTCCGTATCGTCGCTGGGCGACTGAAAAGATAATCCGCCAAAGTGACCTTGTGATCGTTGATATCAATGCCGTGGGACCCTCCGGCTACTTTATTGATTTTGTGCGCTGCTTCAAATGCGCGGGGAAGATGAACCAGAAGGAAATCGACCTGTATCGCGAAGTCTACGATTCGATGTATGCCGGATTAGAAAAGCTGCGCCCCGGCAATACCACGGCAGACGTAGCGGCGGCCTTCCCCGAGTACGACGACGACAAATACGGAACGGTTACGTTGCAGCAGTTTGCCCACAGTATCGGCCTTACCCTCTATGAGGGTATGTGGATTTCACGAGCCTATTCGCTCAAGTTTCCGGCCGAAATAAAAGAAAATATGTACTTCGCGATTGAGACCTTCGCCGGGCATCCCGGCCTTCAACAGACCACGAGGCTGGAAGAAAATGTTCTGGTCACGGCCAAAGGGCCCGTGGTCTTCACCCTCATGGAACACATGGAAGAAGCGATGGCGCGTTAGCATGCCGCAATTACTCGTCGCGGTCGCCGACTCTGTCTTTCCGAACCTTGACCCAGCGCGTGAAGTGCTGTCGAAGATCGGCGCCGAATTGCGCCTGGCGGAAAAACCTACGCCCGAGGGCATCGTGCAAGTCGCACGGGATGCCGATGCCGTGCTCGTCACCTATGCCAAGATTACAGGCGACATGATCGGGCAAATGGCGCGGTGTCGAATCATCGCTCGATTCGGAATTGGCGTGGACAATGTGGACATCGCAGCCGCAACCGATGCGGGAATCGTCGTCACCAGGGTTCCTGATTACTGCATCGACGAAGTTTCCGATCATACCTTGGCCTTGCTGCTTGCTTTGGTCCGCAAGATCCCGTACGCGAATTCCCGCTCACATGCGGGCCGATGGGAAATGTCTGCGGTTGTTCCCATTCATCGCTTGCGGGAAAGCATTCTCGGTCTGGTGGGTTTTGGCAGGATCCCCCAGTTAGTTGCGCCTAAAGCAAAAGCTTTTGGTCTCAAAGTTGTGACTTACGATCCGTATGTTAAGCAAGAGATCGCCACCGCGGCGGGCGTGGAGAGAGTTGATTTCGCTGAATTGGTGAAGGTCTCCGACTATGTTTCCATCCACACTCCGCTGATGCCGGAAACTCAGGGGCTGTTCAACGCCGATGTGTTTCGTCAGATGAAACCAACCGCTTACCTGATTAACACCGCACGCGGCCCCATCGTGGACGAACCAGCTCTGGCGCACGCACTCGACGCGGGACAACTCGCCGGGGCGGCTCTTGATGTCTTGTCGCAAGAGCCGCCGACGGCCTCTCCGCTGATCGGCCGCGACAACGTAATCCTGACGCCGCATATGAGCTTCTATTCGGTGGAGTCGCTGGTGGAATTGCAGACCAAGGCGGCCGAGGAAGTCGTCCGCGTCCTCACCGGGCAGATGCCTCGAAATCCAGTCAATCCCGAGGCTATGAAATCGAGGCGAGAACGCGATGTTACGGTGTGATCGGTCGAACATGAACATGTTCGTATATTTGAGGGGACGACTGGACATCGCCGTTGGCCGTGACATAAACTGAACCCCTGCTCGTAGGAAGCGCACCCTCTTGCGAGGAATCTGTGGGATAGTGCTTCGAGTCGCTTTCCTTCAACACTCCTCGAATAAAGGAGGCTCTCGGATGGCTACAGTCCGGCAACTAAACATCAACGGGCGCGTCTATACCACCGAAGCGGATGCGGAATCCAGCCTGCTGTTCGTGTTGCGCGACCATCTCGATTTGACAGGAAGCAAGTACGGCTGCGGCGAAGGCCAGTGCGGCGCCTGTACCGTCCTGATCGACGGTAAGTCCCGCCGATCCTGCATCACGCGTGTGGGCGATGTCGCCCAGAGACAAATCACTACCATTGAAGGCCTCGCCCAAGGCGACCGCCTTCATCCCGTGCAGCAGGCATTCCTGGATGAAGGCGCCATGCAATGCGCCTACTGCACCTCCGGAATGATTATGACGGCGGTATCGCTGTTGAAGGCCAAGCGCGATTCATCCGCTGCCGAGATCGCCCGATCGATGGAGGGCAACATCTGCCGCTGTGGAACCCAGCCACGCATTGTGTTGGCGATACAAAGGGCGGCGAAAGCCATGAACGAGTCCAAGCAATGAGCAAGGATTTGAATTTCGAAAGTTCGTTTGAACCGGAACGGTACGAACTCACGGCTCCGCCCACCTATCACTTCGATGTCGATCGGCGTGAATTTTTCAGATTCCTCGGCGCCGGCGTTTTGATTGTTTGTGTATTGAAGGACGCGCGTGCCCTTCAGGAATCGGGCGCTAGCCAAGGGGCACAAGGCGCCTCGCTCCCCAAGGAAATCGGAGCCTGGCTGCACATTGGCGAAGACGGCAGCGTCACCGTGTATACCGGCAAGGTGGAAATGGGTCAGAATATCCGGACCTCTCTCACCCAAGCCGTCGCGGAAGAGTTGCACGTCCCTGTGAGCGCGATCCAGATGGTGATGGGCGATACCAAGCTCACCCCCTATGACCGGGGCACATTTGGCAGCCGCACCACTCCGGAAATGAATTTGCAGTTGCGGAAAGTGGCGTCTGCCGCTCGCGACGCTCTGATTGTCTTGGCAGCAGCTCAATGGCAGGTTGACCGCAAGCGTCTCATCGCCGCCGACGGGAAGATTACCGATTCCGAAAGCAAACGCACCGTTGAATATGCCGCGCTCGTAAAGGGTAAGCAGCTCACCGAAACCCTGCCGGTCGAAGATCCCCCGATTCCTGCCGCGCAGTGGACGGTGGCCGGTCAGCCATTGCCCAAAGTCAACGGCCGCGATTTTGTGACCGGCAAGCATCGCTATCCATCCGATCAAAAACTGCCGGATATGCTCTATGGCAAAGTCCTGCGTCCCGCTTCTTTTGGCGCTACGCTTTCCTCGCTCGACACCCAAGACGCAGAAAAAATCCCCGGGGTCATCGTCGTCCACGATGGTAATTTTGTCGGGGTGGCTGCGCCGAGCACGGAGATTGCGTCCCGCGCTCTGGCGGCAATCCGCGCCGAATGGAAATCCCAGCCGCAGATTTCGAATAAGGAACTGTTCGAATATCTGAAAAAGAATCCGGTCGAAGGAAGTGGGCCTCTGGATTCCCCCTTCCGCTATGAGACAGGCTCAATGGACAAGGCGTTGACGTCTGCCGATCATCGCCTGCAACAGACCTACATGGCCAACTACATTGCACATGCTCCGCTCGAACCGCGGGCAGCGCTGGCGCAGTGGTCTGGCGACGATTTGACGGTATGGACCGGTACACAGCGTCCCTTTGGTGTACGGACGGAACTCGCCGCGGCGTTCCGTATGCCAGAAGAACGAGTCCGTGTCCTGATGCCGGATACCGGCTCCGGTTATGGTGGGAAGCACACAGGCGAAACCGCCATCGAGGCTGCGCGACTGGCGCGTGCCGCGAAGCGGCCGGTCAAGATAATGTGGACGCGCGAAGAGGAATTTACCTGGGCCTACTTTCGTCCCGCTGCGGTCATCGAAGTCAGCAGTGCTATGCGCAAGGATGGCAAGATCACCGGCTGGGAGTTTCATAATTACAATTCCGGTGCGGCAGGCATCCCCACCTTTTACGACATCGAGAACCAGCGAATCGAGTTTCATCCCGCGCGCACTCTTTTGCGGCAGGGCTCATACCGTGCGCTCGCGGCCACGGCGAACCATTTCGCCCGCGAGTCATCTATGGACGAACTGGCGGATCTGGTAAAAATGGATCCGCTGGAGTTCCGCGTGAAGAATTTGAAGAACGAACGGCTTCGCGCGGTGTTTGAAGCGGCTGCAAAGAAGTTCGGTTGGGGACAAGCGAAAACCAACGCCGGCCAGGGTTTCGGCATGGGCGGCGGATTCGAGAAGGGCGGGAATGTCGCCACGTTCGCCGAAGTTGCAGTCGACCGGAAATCAGGCGAGGTCAGAGTGGTTCGCCTGGTCACGGCATTCGAATGTGGCGCCATCGTCAACCCCGATGGTCTGCGCAATCAACTCGAAGGCGCCAACATCATGGCCCTGGGCGGCGCGCTTTTTGAGGCCGTTGAATTCGACAACGGCCAGATCATGAACGGACGCTTCTCGGACTATCGTCTTCCGCGGTTCAGCGATGTCCCCGTGATCGAGACCGTGATGATCGACCGCAAAGACATTCCTTCGGCGGGAGCTGGCGAAAGTTCTCTGGTGGGTGTGGCTCCCGCAATCGCCAACGCCATTTTCGACGCGAGCGGTGTGCGTCTCCGCTCGCTACCGCTGGTTCCGAATGGCTTAAGGGTAGCTTAAGGTTCGCTGGTGCCAGATATTGTCAACCAGCCGCATGCGGTGTTTCTGCTGTTTGTCTTACCGCATTCTGTCGATCGTATAACGATCAAATGCATTTCAGAAAAATGAGGAGGGTAACATCATGCGTCGTCAAAGTACGGTTGTAATCGCGACCGCCATTCTCTGTATCGCAGCCAGTCTTCTGCTTGCTGACTCCGCCCGTGCCGTTCCGCCCGGCCCCTCCGGCTACCATGTGGTGAAAACCATCCCCATCGGTGGCGCAGGCAAATGGGACTACTGCGTCGTGGACAGTGCCGCCCGCCGTGTTTATGTTTCGCACGGTACGCATGTCGTCGTTCTGGATGCTGACTCCGACGCCATCGTAGGTGACATTCCCGACACTTCAGGCGTTCATGGTATTGCGCTGGCGCCCGATCTCGGCCGCGGTTTCACCAGCAATGGACGAGCCAACACAGTCACCATCTTCGATCTTAAAACACTGAAAACGATCAGCACGGTCAAGTCGGGCGGCGTGAATCCCGATGCCATTTACTACGACGCTGGGTCGAAACGTGTTTTTGCTTTCAACGGTCGTAGCGCCAACGCCACCGCGATCAACGCTACAGATGGCAAGGTTGTAGGCACTATTCCCGTAGGGGGCAAACCTGAATTTGCCGCTGGCGACGACCAAGGGCACATTTATCTGAACATTGAAGACAAGTCGGAACTGCTCGAGATCGACGCTCAGAAACTTTCGGTGCTTCATCGCTGGCCGCTCGCCGGTTGCAAAGAACCCTCAGGACTCGCCATCGATCAGAAGAGCCGCCGTCTTTTCTCCGTCTGCGGCAACAAGAAGATGATGGTTGTGAATGCGGATACGGGCAAAGTGGTTGCGACCCCTGCCATCGGGGAGGATCCGGACGCCGCCGGCTTCGATCCCGACACCCAACTCGTCTTCAGCTCGAACGGCGAATCAGGAGATCTCACCGTCATTCACCAGGATTCAGCCGACAAATACACCGTGGTGGAAAACGTCCCCACGAAAAAATATGCCCGCACCATGGCAATAGACTTTAAGACGCATAACATTTTCCTTCCTATCGCGGACTTTGAGTCAGTTATTCCGAAAGGTCAGGACGAGCCTGCGATGAAGCCAAACACGTTCGGTGTCCTGCTCGTCAGCAAGTGATTCCGGCACGGATCGGGTACTGTATGAACAGGCGACTGGTGGAGGATTCATGACCAGGATCAATGTCGGAATCATCGGGACAGGCTGGTGTGGAGGCATACGTGCCGAAGTCTGTGCAGCGAGTCCCTATGTGAGCGAGCTGCATTTGGCCGAGATCAAAGAGACGCGACTGAAGGAAGTTGCAGACAAGACAAAGCCAGCCACGACCACGACGGATTACCGAACTCTACTCGAAAATCAGAGTATCGATGCCATGATTATTTCCGCAACGCCGGAAACCACGCACTACCCCATGGCCAAGGAAAGCTTACTGGCAGGCAAGCATGTTTTTCTTGAAAAACCGATGGCCTTGGAACTGTCCGAAGCCGATGAGCTGATCGCCCTGGCACACTCGAAGAACTTGCTGTTCACGATTGGATATTCGCAGCGTTTCAATCCCAAGTTCGCTTATGTCAAACGCTCGATTGACGATGGCACCATAGGTCAGCCAGTCAGCGCGCTGGTGAGCCGGCACATCACGCGCAATCTTGGCAACAAAATCGGAGGCCGCATCAAGCTGTCTCCAGCCGCCATGGAAGCCACGCATGACATCGACTTCGTGCTCTGGTGTTTTGGGCCCAGAAGACCGGTCCGCGTCTATGCCCAGGAAGTGCGCAAAATTATGCAG
Organism: Terriglobales bacterium; assembly: GCA_035601775.1. Lineage (GTDB taxonomy): Bacteria > Acidobacteriota > Terriglobia > Terriglobales > Acidobacteriaceae > JABDBE01. Next base: position 18,077 of record DATNNO010000060.1, read on the forward strand.
GCCACGCACAATGTACCCGATTGCGTTTGGATTATCGTCACCTTGGACGACGGGTGCGCATTTACCATCGGCGCAGGTTGGGTGCTTCCTCCCGCTTATCCGAATTTTTCTTCTACCTGGATCGAGATGGTCGGTACCGAAGGAGCGATTATGGTGGATGACACTCATCGTGACGTCAGCCTCAACACCATGAAGAGGGGCATCGAATTTCCCATCTCCACCATGCCCGGAGAAAGGGTAGCCCACGTTTATGCGGGACCCATGGAAGCCGAAACCGTCCATTTTCTAGAATGCGTAGCCATGAACCGGCAGCCTCTGGTGACCCCGGAGCACGCGCGCATGGTCATGCAGGTCTATCAGGCGGCAGATAAATCGGCGGAAGAGGGGCGTCCGATCGACATCCTGCCGCCCGAGTTACCCTCCAAGCGGGCACTGCCGCGGCAAGCCGACTCCATCAAGAACGCCACGGCTGAGCGCACCTGAACGATTCCTAAACCTGCTACCAACAATGTTGCGTCCCAATCGCACGCGCGTCCCGGAAAGCAATGCCTCTTCGGAGACCGCAACCTCCCAACCCACCAAGACCCGCTGGATGGTTCTGCTACTGATCAGCCTGATGTACATGATCACGTATATGGACCGAACGGGCATCTCAATCGCCGCGCCCGCAATGGCGAAAGAATTCGGACTCAGTCAGACTGCGATCGGCATTGTATTCAGCGTTTTCTTATGGGCCTATGCCATAGGGCAGATCCCGCTAGGATCGCTCGCAGACCGCTTGGGACCGCGATTAGTGCTTCTGATTATCGTGCCCTTCTGGTCTCTCATGACTGCAATGACCGCCATCGCTGGCGGCGTGGCTTCGCTCATTGTTATACGTTTTGTTTTCGGATTGGCGGAAGCTGGCGCGTTCCCCACAGCCACACGAGCCATGCAGCTCTGGTTCCCCAAGGCGGAACGCGGCATCGTGCATGGCGTCACCCATAGCTTCAGCCGATTTGCCGTTGCCATCGTTCCGTTCCTTGCAGTGAGCATCATGGTCGCATTCGGCTGGCGCTGGATCTTCTATGTTTTCGGAGCAGCGGGCTTGCTATGGTCGATGGCGTTCTACCTGCTGTACCGTAACCTTCCCGAAGAACATCCGAAGGTCAATCGGTCAGAGTTAGCCTACATCCGAGGCTGCGACCCAGACGGCACCATCAAACCGGTTGATCTCCATCCTCAGCTTGCACCGCCGTGGAGAATTATCTTTCGCTCAGCCAACATGTGGTACATCGCAGCCGGATATTGCTGCTTCTACTACGGCACATACTTTTTCATGACGTGGTTTCCCACCTACCTTCTTGAATACCGCCACTTGTCGCTGAAGGCTGTAGGTGTATTGGCATCCCTTCCTTTGTTGGCCGGCATGGTAGGAGACATTGTGGGAGGAACTCTGACTGACGCGGTATACAGGAAAACGGGCAAGCTCAAGTTCGCCCGCCGGATTGTGGCCGCGCCCGCCATGCTGGTCTCTGGGGCTTGCCTGATTCCCGCAGCCATGGCCCACTCTGCATGGACGGCAATTCTTTGTTTGACCGCCTCGCTGTTCTTCCTTGAGTTGGTGATCAGCCCCGCTTGGGCGGTTCCCATGGACGTCGGCGGGGAATACAGCGGCACGGTGTCGGGCGTAATGAATATGGCGGGCAGTTTGGCGGCGTCCATATCTCCGATTATTTTCGGGGCCCTGGTTCAGCGGGGGTTCTGGATTACTCCGTTCTTTATTTCTGCGGGTGTCCTGCTCACCGGCGCGCTTATTTGGGCATTTCTCATCGATCCCGAACGATCTGTGGTTTGAGGCATCAGCTCGAGAATTCCAAAGGCGAGAAGCCGGGCGCCGGGTACCCCCCTCCCCCTTTGCCGTGCAAAATCTAGAAAACAAAGGATCTAAGTTTGGTAACAAACGTCTTGACACACAACCGCCGATACCAATCCGCGTCCCTCGCATAGGTCGCCCCCGGAAAGATTTTATAAGTCGGCAAGGGGACGCAAAGCGCAAGAAGTGACGAAACCCCTGACGATGGAGGACGGGCGTCTCGCCCGTCCTTTGGCGAATCAAATATTGGCGGATGAAATATTAGCGGGTAAAATAAACGATGGGTGCCCCATCCTTCGCGTTCTTTGCGAAGGGTGGGAGCTTAGCCCTGGGCGATGGAGGCCGGGCGTCCTCGCCCGGCTGGACGGGCGCGATGCCCGTCCTCCATCGTTACAGGAAACTCAGTGAATCTACCCATGGTCATCTACAAGGCGGCGCAGACCGCCTTGACTTCGGTGTATTGCTCCAGTACTTCGTGGCCCATTTCGCGGCCCCAGCCGGACTGCTTGTATCCGCCGAAGGGCAGGGCAGCGTCGAAAATGTTGTAGCAGTTAATCCACACCGTACCGGCGCGGAGTTGGGCAGCGAGACGATGCGCCTTCTGGATATCGCGCGTCCAAATTCCCGCGGCCAGGCCGTAAACCGTATTGTTGGCTTGCGTAACCAGTTCCCCGGCATCGCGGAAAGGAATGGCCGTAACCACCGGTCCGAAGATCTCCTCCCGCACGACCTTCATGTTCTCGTTCGTGTTCACCAGAACGGTGGGCTTGACGAAGTATCCTTTGTCGCCGTGCCGGCCTCCTCCGGCGACCGCCTTGGCGCCTTCGGAGATTCCTGACTCGAGATATCCGCAGACCCGATTCAGTTGCTCGGCGGAAACCAGCGGGCCCATATCAGTGGATGGCTCCATCCCCGATCCCACCTTGATTTTCTTCGCGTGCTCGGCCACGCCTTCTACGACTTTGTCGAAAACACTGTTCTCGACATAGAGGCGCGAGCCCGCGCAGCAGCACTGTCCGTGGTTGAAGAAGATGGCGCTGGCGGCGCCCGCGATCGCGGTATCGAGATCAACGTCGGCAAAAACAACGTTTGGAGACTTGCCGCCCAGTTCCAGCGAGACCTTCTTCAGATTTCCCGCGGCGGCCTGCAGAATGAGCTTGCCGACTTCGGTCGAGCCGGTGAATGCAATCTTGTCCACGTCCGGATGAGCAGCCAGCGCGGCCCCAGCAGTTTCGCCGTAGCCCGAAACGATGTTCACAACCCCGTCCGGAAATCCAGCTTCCTGAAACAGTTCACCCAAACGCAGTGCGGTGAGCGGCGTCTGCTCCGCCGGTTTAAGCACAACAGTGTTTCCCGTAGCCAGCGCCGGACCCAGCTTCCAAGCCGCCATCAGCAACGGAAAATTCCACGGAATAATCTGCCCAACAACGCCCACAGGCTCCCGCAAAGTGTAAGCCAAATACTTCGCTCCAGGCGTATAAGGCACAGAAAGCGGAATAGTATTCCCCTCGATCTTGGTAGCCCACCCCGCCATGTACCTGAATAAATCTACGGCTAGGGGGACGTCGGCGGCGCGGGCTATTTTTAGGGGTTTGCCGTTGTCGAGGGATTCTAGTTCGGCGAACTCTTCCAGATTTTCTTCGAGGAGGTCGGCGAGTTTCCAGATTAGGCGGCCGCGTTCGGAGGCGGTTAACTGCGACCATCGGCCGGTCTCGAAGGCAGCGCGAGCCGCCTTGACGGCGCGGTCGATGTCCTCGCGATCGCCCTCGGCCACGCGAGCAAGAACCTCTCCGGTTGCCGGGTTATAAGTGTCAAAGGTTTTGCCGGATGCCGCTTGCACCCACTTACCGTTAATCAGCATTTTGCGAGTTTGGGAAACAAAGCTGGAAACTCTACCTTCGGATGGATCGATCTTCAGAGCTGTTGCCATATTTTCCTCCTGGCGTGCGGATGTGAAGTCGCGGAGTCGCGCGCTGGCTCGATTGATATTGGTTAACCGGTCGGCATTCGCGGCAGTAGGTGCAAATTGTAGCTCATTTCCGCGAACAATTCTGCATCCTTTTCACTGGCTGACGGACGCTGCTTTCTGTTCGATTATGAATGCACCCTGCATCTGGCGGAACAGGTCGTCGACGGCGGAGTTGGCAGCCGGGTCCGGATTGCGGTCTTTGGTCGACGGTCCGGCGGTCAGCTCTGAAATCGCATTGGAGAAAACGCCGAGATGTCGTAGTCGGGCTGCATGCCTGTGATCACTTGCGCCATGGTGTGTGCTGTAACAGGCGTGAGCAGGATACCGTCGCGAAAGTGTCCCGTGGCCACGAAGTATCCGGGGGTGCTGGTGGCGCCGAGGATGGGTAGATCGTCGGGAGTCCCCGGCCTCAGTCCGGCCCACGCTTCTAGAATCCGCGCCTGTCCCAGGGGTGGAACCATGCGGATCGCCGCTCGATGCATGCGGTGGATGGTGTCCGCGTCGGTGCGCTTATCGTATCCGGCTTCTTCCAGCGTGGAACCAATGAGGATTCGTCCGTCGCTGCGGGGCACGAGGTAAACTTCGGGAGCGCGGATCACGTGACGCAGGACGTTATGCCGGGCGCAGGCCACCGCGAGCATCTGACCCTTGACTGGGCGGGTAGGGAAGCGCTGCGTGGAGAAACTCCCGGCCCACGCGCCAGCGCAATTCACCACGCAGGGCGCGCTGTAATGGGTTCTATCGGTGCGGATGCCGGCGACTCGGCCGTCGGCGAGAAGCACATCGGTGACAGTGGCGCCGGAAGAGATGTCCACGCCGCGGTGTTTGGCGGCCTTTAACGCTGCCGCAACGAGCGCGCGCGGATCGACGCTGCGTTCTTTCCTGTAAATGGCTGGACCTTTCAAGTCTGCCAGAGCCGACTCGAGTTCGGCCAGAGGCGCGGGAAGCGGGTTTTCTACTTCAAACCCTGGCCGCGTACAGGCATACTCGGGAGGAAGAAACAAGAGCGTGCCGTCATCGCGCAGATCAACATTGGTTCCGGATTCGTCCTGCAACTCATGGACAAACTCTGGATACATGCGCGCACTCGCCGTAGCCAGCGACTGCAAAGCAATCGGAGTCTCCACCGTGCAGTCGGCCAGCATACCGGCCGCGGCGTGGGAAGCTTCGCGGCCGGGTTCTCCGCGCTCTACCACCAGAACTCGCACGCCCCGCTTGTGCAAGGCAATCGAGAGTGTGAGTCCAATGATTCCGCCACCCACAATGATGACGTCCCAAGTTTTCACTCTCGCATTGTAAAGGACACAATCACCAGCCGCAGGATGAAGGGCTGGCGTCTTTTGCAGCGGGTGGTGGAAATCCGATCCAGAAATTCAGCGCAGGTTGTAGTCGAGTTGCTCCAGCGGCAGCCGTTCGCTGCGCACCGAGTACAGCGCCTGCAGCAGGAGTGCTCGCAACAACTTTTCTGGCGCAATCGAGGGCCGTGCAATCTTGGCGTACAAGTTGTTGAACCGAGATTTCAGCTGCTGTAGCGCTTCATCGGCCCGCGGCCCGCAGCGGACGCAACGGGTGGGCCTGCGGAACGCGCTGCTCGGGACTGATGTAGCTGAAACATCCAACTGTTGCTCATCTTTTCCACGCATGCCCTCTTCTTACCAGTGCGTGCTGTGGAAACAAGAGGATATTCTGGTTACACTAGGCGCACGAAATGGTCGAAAGGAGCCTCACGATGTCATGGCGCATACGGTTGACACGGATGTTTCTCTGGGTTGCGGTGCTGGCATGGGGCATCGGCGTGGGTGCAAAGCTCTACGACCTCAGAGTGGTCGCAGGAGCCTGGAGCGCGGCACCGCCGGAGTCGCTTTCACTGTTGCCATACGGCCCCCATTTCCCGGTCGACCCCGGTAAATTCTTCATACCAACGTCGCTCTCGACCTTGGTGGCGGCTTTCGGTGCACTTATCAGCGGATGGAAGACGCCATTCGGGTATCGCGTCTGGTTGTGGTTGTCTGCCCTGCTCATTCTGGCCGTCTGGGTCTTCACCGCCGTCGCCTTTTGGCCGAGCAACGCTGCGTTGTATGCCGCCGCCTCCGGCGCGACGGGTGGAGCTAAAGGCGAAGTGGAGGTGATACGGTTGGCACGCCAGTGGGTGACTTACGATTGGTGGCGGGTGGCAATGATGGGCGCAGGATTCGTTTCAGCTGTTAGGGCGATCAGTGTTCCCGTCCCCACCTCGACGGCCTCACGCTCGTCTGCTTGATCTCGGACGCCCAGACCACAGAATCGCCCCTGCGTGGTGCTCCCAGGCATAAACTCTGGCGCCTCGACTCAGGATCCAGGCACGTTGGTAAACCAAATATATTCTCTCTATCCGCAGCAACAGTGAGAGGCTGCTAATGATGGCTATCAGAAGACGATTCGCAAGGTGGTTTCTGTTCTCGGGTGGAGTAGGCGTGCTGGTGGCACTGCTTCTCTACATTCTTGGAGCCTTTACTTTTAGTAGAGCCTTCGTGGTTCATGTCTCGGTAGTCCTGTGTCCGGAGATGGTTCTCGGCCTCGGATTGTCAGACCCGCCTACGCCAGGGGCCTTAGCCCTTCTGTTGGCATTCGTGTTTGGAACGAACTTCGTTCTATACGGTCTCATAGGATTGCTTCTGTGCGGGGTATGGACGTGGCTTAGGCGTAGGCCTGCAACTCCTTAGCGCTGGGGGTAACCTCCAAAGTCAAAACCGGGCGTCTTTAGCAGCCCGTGTTAGAACTCCGACCTAGAGATTCAGCGCCTGAAGGCGCACTGATAAGGCGGCGCTTACGGCATGCCTGAAGGCATGCCCTGATACGAATCTCACTTGCACCGCGGGCTGCTGGTGTCGTGTCCCGTAATTCAGTGAATAACTAACCGGCTCTGTTTTGAACCGACCGTCACCTCAGGGGCTAAACAGTTTGCTGAAAACCTCATTTTCGGACTCTCTGTTGCCAGTAACGAGTTTTCCAGATTCGGCCCCGGTTGCGGGTTTCCCACCTGTTGCCGAAGATCGTTCTGTTGCCGAACTTGGTATTTTTCAGCAAACTGTAAAGCCCGGGTTTGAGGACTCGGGTCACGGCGCGGCTGGAAGCCGCGCCCTTTCAAGGCGTCTGCAGTTGTATTTCGGACTTACGCGACACAACACTAGAGCCCGAGCAGCGGCTCTGCGGTTGGGTCGAGGGGATTCCCGGAATGGTGGACCCGGAGAGACTTGAACTCCCAACCCCTGCGTTCGAAGCGCAGTGCTCTATCCAGTTGAGCTACGGGTCCACTTCTTCGTGAGTACAAGCGTAGCAGATGTGGCGCACGCCATGGGCGGGGCGCAAGGTTTGCGGCGCATCCCTGATGCAGCGTGCCACATTTCAATTCATACAATCAAACTTATGCTGCGAACTTACGGCACACGACACTAATGGACTTTCCGCACCCGCATGGTGAGGTCGTCCACCAGGTATAAAGTTCCCAAGGAGTTGACGGAAACAGCTACCGGGTCATCCAGGTTCGTACCGAGGGCGGGCAAGCCATTTCCGTTGTAGCCGGTGGAGCCAGTGCCGGCGTAGGTACTGATCTTGCCGGTGGAATCCACTCTGCGAATGCGGAGATTGAGTTCGTCGGCGATGTAGAGAGCCTTCTTGTTAACGACAACGTCGGCCGGAAAGCACAGTTCGGCTGAAGTAGCCGGGCCGCCGTCTCCGCTGAAGCCGCAGATTCCGTTTCCCGCGATGGTATTGATGTTTCCCCCATATTGAAATTGGCGAACGCGGTTATTGCCAGCGTCGGCGACGAAAATGTTCCCTTTCTTGTCCACCGTTACTCCTAAGGGAAGGTTCAGTTCAGCGCTGGTAGCGGGGCCGCCATCGCCGCTGAAGCCACACTGGAAGGGGACGCCGGCCGCAACACTGACAATACCCGACGGACTGATAAACCAAACCACACAGGTGGACTGGTCGACGACATACAAGTTGTTCAACCCATCCACGGCCATTACGCCCAAGCCACTGAAGTTAGCGTTGGTGCTGAAGGTAGAGATGTTGCCGGCGGTATCCACCTTCCGAATCACGTTATTGAAGTCGTCGGCGATGAAGAGGTTGCCGCTGGAGTCCAGCGCGACTCCAAGCGGGTACCATAAGGTAGCGGCAGTGGCTTTGCCTCCATCTCCGGTGTAGCCGCTGACTCCCGTGCCTGCGACCGTGGTGATGGTCCCGGTTGTGCTGACCTTGCGAATACGATTTCCGGCGGCATCGGCGATGTAGTAATTGCCGCTGCTGTCAAACGCAATGGCTTCGGGCTCCACCAGAGCAGCCGAGGTAGCGGCGTGGCCGTCGCGGATGGCCCCGCCGGCGATTGTCTTCATGACGCCACCCGCAGCCTCGCGGAGGCGTTGATTCAAGGTATCTACCACCAGGAGATTGCCGGAAGAATTGAACAGCAAGCCGCCCGGCGAAAAGAAGAATGAGGGCAGCAGTGGATTTCCGTCTCCATCATAGCCGACGCCAGAACCCGCGTAGGTATTGATGATTCCCGTGCTGACCGTCACCGTCCGGATGCGACCCTGCCCCGCATTGCTTATGTAGAGCGTCCCGCTGCGGAAGGTCAGACCTTTCGGGTTGCCAATTCTTGCGCTGATTGCCTTGCCTCCATCGCCGCCGAAGCCCTGCTGTCCATTGCCGGCAAACGTGCTGATGGTTCCGTGAGCGTTGACCTTGCGGACGCGGTGGTTGGCAGTGTCGGCGATATACAGGTTTCCCCCGGCAAATACCATGCCTCGGGGAAGGTTCAGGTTGGCGTGAATCGCCGGGCCGCCGTCGCCCGCGTAACCGCAGGTGCCGTTTCCCGCATAGGTGTTGATGATGCCGGACGTATTCACAATCCGGACGGCGCAATTGCCGATGTCGGTGATGTAGAGATTGCCGCTCGGGTCGTAGGTTACGCCCCAGGTCTGATTAAACGTAGCGTTGGTGGCGAGACCGCCATCACCGGTATAGCCCGCGGCGCCCGTTCCCGCGATGGTCGTAATAGTTCCGCTCGGGTCAATCTTCCGTATTCGATTGTTGAGGCCGTCGGCGAGGATCAGGTCCCCGGCGGAATCGAAGACCAGTCCCGTAGGGTAGCTCAGTTGGGCGGAGCTGGCCGGACCGCCATCGCCGCTAAAGCCCGAGATCCCGGTACCGGCATAGGTGCTGATGATTCCCGCAGGAGTTACTTTGCGGATCCGTTGGCCGGAAAAATCGCTGACATAAAGGTTGCCGCTTTTGTCCTGGGCAACAAAGCCGGGGAGTTCAAAACTTGCCTTGGTGGCCGCGCCCCCGTCGCCGACAAATCCACCGGCCGTGGTCGTCACCTTTTGAGCTGCCAAACCAGAGGCCAGCAGCAGCACAATTCCAGCGAAAATGATTTTGGATTTCAGAACCAGCTTGGAAGTTCTCATCGGCGTCCCCCAAAAGACAGCGATTTTTGAAAGTTACATCAAACCGATAGTGCGTGTGCTCGATGGTGGCTGGTATTGCTCGTGCGCAAGCCAGGGGAGACGTAGTCGGAGCGCACCGCGGAACTGGCTACCAGAGCGGCTAGCATATTAGTAGGCTAGGAAACGGCTGTCAAGCGGAATGGACGCAGGGTAGTGGTGCCGTTTGATTTCCACAGGGCTAGAGTCCGTCCGGACCGATGCGCTAGACTCTAGTCGATGCAGAAGCGCAAACTCAGGATCGTAAAGGAAGCCGGAGGCGTCCCACCGCTCGGCATCTGCGAGCGGTGCAACGCGCAATTTGCAGCCGATCCGCACCTCCTCGGCAATGCAAAGGATTCCATCCAATCCCGGTTTGATGCCCACAAGTCCAAGCCCGTAGACAGCAGTCAGAACGCGCTGCGAATCGTGCGCGAAGCTACCTAAAACAGGCGATCAGGGTCCTTTGTTCGCGTTTCTGGTGAAGCAATATGATTCTGACGGACTCCGAAGTCGGGTCTCTAAAAGCGGCACTAAATTGCTGGGAATGGTTTGGAAATACTTCCACAGCCATTGTGTTCGTTGGCTGCGTGGGAGAATTTGTAGCGGAGTTCACGCCTCTTCCGAAGACCAAGGAAACGGGTAATGAACTGGCGCGGCTATCTCTGATAGTCCTCATCCTTGGGATAGCTGGGGAACTGTTAAGCGCAGTCCGAACATCCCAATTATCGGGACAGATCATTGCAAACATAGAGGAGCGCGCAGGAAAGGCTAAACAAAAGGCGGGAGAAGCGGATGAGCGAGCCTCTGCAAATAATAAAGAAGCGGAGCAGTTACGCAAGGATGCTGAGGGCGAACGGCTAGCTCGCGTCAAGATAGAAGAAGGAGTTGCATGGCGCCGCTTAAACGATGACCAGCGGAAGGAATTTGCATCCTCGTTGCGAAGATTTTCCGGACAACTTGCCGATTGTGGGTATCTGATGAGCGACATGGAAGCCTTTTCCTTCTCGTCGGATATCGCAATCGCACTTCGTGCAGCAGGATGGCGGGCCGTTCCACCGTCAGCGTCAATGATAACGATGAAAGAGATTTCTCCGCCTACCACGGCATCTCCGATGGAGAAGTTAGACACTGGAGCAGAGCTAGCAAGTACCGCTGATGCCAATAGCGTCGCGGCATCGCAGGCCCTTGCACAAGAATTACGACAGCTTGGATTTGACGCCCAATACAAGTCATCAACACAGTCCACCACAACACCGTGGGTGTGGATAACGGTCACACATAGACCACTAGGTCCGCAAGGTGAGGCGAAACTCAGGCATGAAGCAGAGGCCAAGAAGCAGAACAAATAGACGAGGACCAGGGGTAGCGCCTGTGGATGCGAAACGTCACCACTACCGGACGCAGAGTGGAAGGACTCATTGACAGCCTGTCCAGCTATGCATCATAGTAATTCGGCCCTGGTCGCGGCTTCTAGCACCGCGACTCAGAAATCTGCGGGCGAGACATGGTTAGATCCCAAGAGTGTTTCTGATGATGTTCCGAACCAGTTTCGTCATTTTAGTAGGAGGAAGCATGAAAAAGACACGTCCTGCCATGCTGCGCAATTCATTTCTAGCCGCTGGCCTGGTGCTGTTGATCATTCCGGTCGCCGCCCAGGAGATACAGACCGATCCCCAGGTCAGCTACGAAATCAAGCACGACGTTTCGTTGCCGCTCAGCTATCTGGCGCGAATCGCCCCGCAACCGAAGCATGGCTTCGTGGAAATGATCGAACCTCAGCGCAACCTGGGGCTGACCGTAGGTCTTCCCGGCGAAGACACGGTCGTGCAGGACGTGTACCTTCCAACCGTTCACACCACCCAGCTCTTGAACCTTGAAGGGACCAGAGAGGATCAGGGGAACGCTCAGGTGCCCGACACGAACGGCTCGGTGGGAGCTACTCAATTCGTTGAGATCACCAACTTCGATTATGAGGTGTTCGATAAAACCACCGGGAAAGTGATCCTGAAGCCCACGAACACCAATACGATCTTTTCAGGTTTCGGTGGGGCATGCGAGGGCACAAATCCAGGCGACCCGGTTGTGGTGTGGGACAAGTTGGCTCAGCGTTGGCTGGTGACATACTTCAACTACACGACCAATCTCACGCTGTGCATCGCGGTATCGACTACCTCGGACTCGACGGGAAGTTACAACCGTTACTCCTACGGTTTCGGCGGCACGCTTCCGGACTATCCCAAATACGCGGTTTGGCCGGACGCTTACTATGCCTCCGTGAACGCCTTCGGAAGTGGCGCCGCCGAACCCTGCGCCTTCAATCGCAACGCGATGCTGAGCGGCAAGAGCAAAGCTGCGATGATTTGCTTCACTCCCAACAACAATAATTTCAGCTTCCTGCCCTCGGACTTGGACGGCGCCACGCTTCCTCCTACGGGAGCACCTAATCATTACGTGGAGCTTGGCAACAGCACAAACTCGCTGGATGAATACGATTTTCACGTGGACTTTGCTCATCCCAAGAAGTCCACCTTTACGGGCCCGCACTCCATTTCGGTGCCGTCGTACTCTCTCGCCTGCGGCGGCGGCAACTGCATCCCTCAGCCGTCTCCGGGAGAACTAGTGGAGTCGCTGGGCGATCGCTTGCTGTTTCGTCTGGCCTATCGGAATTTCGGGGACCACGAATCCATGGTTGTGGCTCATAGCGTGACCGCGGGAAAAGGTTCGACCGCCGTCTCGGCCATGCGATGGTATGAACTGCGGTCCACGCCTGCGGGAGGAAATTTTTCGCTCTACCAGGCGGGAACCTTCCAGAACAAGTTGACCAGCCTGTGGATGGGAAGCACAGCCATGGATAAACAGGGCAACATGGCCCTCGGGATGAGCGCCTCCAGCAACACGGTGAAACCGAGCGTTTGGTACACCGGTCGGCTTTCAACCGATCCTCTCGGGAAAATGGAGGCACCCACAATTGCCGTGAAAGGGACCGCTGTCGAAATAGGCGATAGCCAACGCTGGGGCGACTACAGCAGCATGAGCATTGACCCGGTTGACGACTGCACCTTCTGGTATGCCCAGATGTACTACAACAAGAAACACGGCGGAAGTTCGAGTGTCGACTGGAGTACCCGCATGGTCGCTTTCAAGTTCGATTCGTGCAAATAGAATTGGAACGCGGAACGTCGGGAAGAGGTGATGCTCCCTGGGTTCTGGCGGCTGGTCAGAAAGCCCCTGGACAGACCGGGCTGCCTCTGCCATTCTCGGTGCACGCTTATGTCCTACCATGTTGTGGCTTTCACCATGGCTCAAGTGCGGCAAGGAGCGCTCGAATTCCAGCGCCAGCTCGGAGCCGTCCTGCGCGAGTCGAGAGAACTGAAAGTGTATTCGGCCAGCCCGTTCGACCTGGATGAGCGCCGGCGGGCCAAGGACCGATTTGGAGGAGACGTGGTTTACTTTTTCAACGATGCGGCGCACCAGGAATGCGGCCGCCTGGGCCTCAATCTGCAATTTGTGGCGGAAATCCCCGATGAAGAACTGCCTCGCAGACGGGCCTTGGTGGTGGGCATGCCGGAGAAGGGTTCTGGTGTTTGACCACCTCAAACTAAAGGTGTTGCAATATTTTGCGACATTCCGGGTTTTACCGTGTATACTGGGTCTCAGCTAAGTTTGACTCACACGCAATTGAAAGTCGGTATCGCCAACCAGCGTCACCCCCTCTCACTAGCAGCGAATCTTCTCAGCACAATCCAAAAATAGAAAAAGGAAACATCAATGGCAGAAACAGGAACAGTGAAGTGGTTTAACGACGCCAAAGGCTATGGCTTCATCAGCCGTCAAAATGGCGAGGACGTCTTTGTGCATTTCTCCGCTATTCAGGCGGGCGGCTTTCGCAGCCTGCAAGAAGGCCAAGCCGTGCAGTTCGACGTGACCAAGGGCCCCAAGGGCTGGCAAGCTGAGAACGTTCAGGCTGTCTAAGTGGCAAACGAGAATGCCCGTTATTCGAAAGGATTTCGGGCATTTTTATGTTTTGGGAGTACAGGTCGCAATCTGGACCAGTATCTAAGCCCTTCTCTTATTTCGATTGCCTTTGCTTCGACCTGACCTTCGCCCATCGCGCACGTTGCGCCGCGGCAATCTTCTGCCGGGCTGCTGCCGAAAGAGTTCGCTTTGGCCTGGTTGTGCTCGCCATGCCGCCAGGTGCAGTTTGCGACTTGGTCTTGATCTTCGCCCACCGGACTTTCTGCGCGCGACTGATCTTTCGACGGGCAGAGGCTGACAAAGTACGACGTGATTCGGTAGCGAACCTCCCTCCTTCCAACTTACCCAGTACGGCAAGAGCCGCGTCCACGTGACGGAGGTTGCTGACCAGGTGCGCTCGTTCCGTTCTCAACTCCGTGACAATCTTTTCCAATCCCTTGAGTTTCTGCATGGGATGAATTGTACCGGATAATTCAGGCCGGTGGTGATCGACGGGCCTGGAAGGCGGCTGGAAAACGGAAAGAAACGGACAGCATTCTTGAATTCAAAGATTCATTCATTCGACGGTCTGAATTCAACGATCGAGGCCATTCAAACGATCTACCGACCCAATCGAAGCAGCCGTTTCTATAGCCCGTTAGTGCCATTCCCATCCCGCCACTGTACGGCTATTATTCTGGCTGTGGACAGTTTCTCGGGGGAGGAACCTGTTCGAACGATTCGTCCCAGGACTCAGAAGAGTCTGGGACGTTTTGTTTTTGGGCTGGAACATTTTGCGCTGGACACTTAGGCTGGACCAGGTTTGAAGAATGGTGCGCCCGGAGAGATTCGAACTCCCGACCCTCTGGTTCGTAGCCAGATGCTCTATCCAACTGAGCTACGGGCGCGACACGGTACAGCCAGCGGAGATTTCGATTATAGCGGAAACTCTGCTGTTGATGAAGGTACCGGGCGCCGCGGTAGTGTCTCAGTTTCAAAATAGCCGCTGAACTGTGGCATAATGACGACGTTGAAACTACAACATGCCGCCCAAAGTGTCAGGCATCCTCCGTGCGATTAAAAAGGAGCATGTAGCGGCTGCGATCCGCTACATTGATGGCAAAAGGCATGTTCCCAAACGGCGCAACTCTAAAGCACACGCGCTAAGAACGCGCCAAGACCGTCTCTATCCACCGAAATACCTAATCTCATTGGCATCAAGCCGCGTCAATAATGAAAAGTATCTCAAGTACAACGAGTTCTCCGTAGCACAGAGCATTGCGACTCTTGAGCGGCTCGGGTTTAGAATAATTTCTCAAGGGACCGAATGGCCAGAGTCAGACGGTTAAATTCAAACTGAGACGCTACCGGCGCCGCCAAACGCTTCGGCATACAGTAATCACCTTACCGCCTGTCAGCCCTAAATCTTTCTTGTTTACGGTTTCAGCAGCCTTCTGGCACCAGTCATGCCTCTGCCAACGCCAACGTAAATCTTTCTCGGCACTGGCAATTCCTACTCTGTACCTCGCCCCCGCCGGCCTTGTGTTTTCAGGAGCTTGGAATTGGCAAACCGGATGCTACGCTACCCCCAGACGAAGTGGCGCGCAACGGGGCGCCCTTGAAGATAAACTTCGGCCAGAGGTTTTCTTGGACGCCCCTTGCATTTTCCCTTCAACTCGGTTTCACCTGGCCGACGGCAGCCCTCCCCAAGCACCGTGTCGGTAACCTAACTCAAGCCAGTATGAGTTTTTCTTGGACGTCCAATCCCGCCTGCCGCAGCAATCCCGCAATCACCGGCTCTTTGAAGCGTGAAGCGTCGAATTCTACCCGCACAATCCGCTCCTTCGCGTCAAACCTCATCCGCCGGATGCCATATACTTCCCGCACACTATCCAGCGCACGCATCTCCGCTTCTCCCGGCGATGTGCCGTAACGGTAGGCGACTTCCAATTGTGTCATGCGGCTTATTTGCTCCTGTCTCCAAAAGATACAACTCTTAAAGATACAACAATCGGCGGCGTAGGATTGAGCGAGCAAGAATCAAGATGGGGTGAATGAGAATCTAAGACCTTGGGCGGAAATGTGGAATGTGGGAATCTTAGGTCCAACTGGCTCGCAGGGAAGTTTGTGAGGCGGTTCGCGCCATGACGGATAATCTCTCGAAATCCGCAACCGTTGTGAAAGATCCGGTATGCGGCATGAGTGTAAACCCCGCGACCGCAAAACACCGTCTCGAACACGCCGGAAAGACTTACTACTTCTGTTGCGGCCGCTGCGCTGACAAATTCAAGGCCGATCCTGAAAAATACCTGACCCAGCCCACGCCTCCTCTACAAATCTTACCTGCTGCAGTAACCCGTTCCTCTGCCCATCAAGCAACCTACGTCTGCCCGATGTGTCCCCAGGTGCGTGAAAGCAAACCCGGACCCTGTCCCAAGTGCGGCATGACGCTTGATCCCGAGATGCCGCCCGCCGGGGGCAGCACCGAATATACGTGTCCCATGCATCCGGAAATTGTCCGGCCCGGCCCCGGATCATGCCCCATCTGCGGCATGGCGCTCGAACCCCGCACCGTCACCGCAACCGAGGAAGAAAATCCCGAACTGCGCGACATGACGCGCCGCTTCTGGATCAGCCTGACTCTCACCGTCCCGCTGCTGGCCATCGCCATGGCTGACATGTTGCCCGGCATGCCAGTCGAACACGCGCTACCCAGCGGCTGGCTAGTCTGGATCGAACTGCTCCTCGCCACCCCCGTCGTCCTCTGGGGAGGCTGGCCTTTCTTTCAGCGAGGCTGGGCGTCCATCGTCAACCGCTCCACCAACATGTTCACGCTCATCGCCATGGGCACGGGGGTGGCCTATCTTTTCAGCCTGACCGCAACCGTCTTCCCCGGAATATTTCAAGCGTCGTTCGGTGGTACCAACGGTGGCACGAACGGCGACATGAACGGCACGCCGCCGGTCTATTTCGAAGCGGCCGCCGCCATCGTGACCCTCGTCCTTCTGGGACAGGTGCTCGAACTCCGAGCTCGCAGCCGCACCGGCGCCGCCATTCGCGCCCTGCTCGACTTAAGCCCCAAAACCGCACGCATCCTACGCGATGGCACGGAACAGGACATTCCCCTCGATCAAGTAAAATCCGGCGACCGCCTGCGGGTGCGTCCAGGCAAAAAAATCCCCGTCGACGGTGTAGTCCTAGAAGGCACAAGTTCCGTGGACGAATCGATGATCACCGGCGAATCCATGCCAACTCCGAAAGAGCCTGGCAGCCGCGTGATAGGCGCGACCGTAAACGCTACGGGATCATTCATAATGCGAGCCGAGCATGTAGGCCGCGAAACCCTACTCGCTCGCATCGTCCAGATGGTCAGTCAGGCGCAGCGCAGCCGGGCCCCGATCCAGCGCCTGGCCGACCGCGTCGCCGCCTGGTTTGTCCCCGCGGTAATCGCCATCGCCGTTCTCACCTTCATCGTTTGGAGTTTCCTCGGGCCCGCACCGCGCCTGGCCCACGCGCTGGTGAATGCCGTGGCCGTGCTCATCATCGCGTGTCCGTGCGCCCTGGGACTAGCCACGCCCATGGCCATCATGGTCGGCACCGGACGCGGCGCCAGAGCCGGTGTCCTCATCAAGAATGCCGAAGCTTTGGAGATCCTGGAGAAAGTCAACACCCTGGTTTTCGACAAGACCGGCACCCTGACGGAAGGCAAGCCCACGGTCGAATCGGTAGTCACGGTTTCCGCAATCGACGAGACTGAACTGATCCGCCTGGTAGCAAGCCTGGAGCAGGGAAGCGAGCATCCTCTCGGTTCCGCAATCGTCGCTGCCGCCAAGGCCAACAACATATCTTTGGCCAGCGCCACAGACTTTCAATCCCACACCGGACTGGGCATCAGCGGAAAGGTGAACGGAAAGACCGTGGCCGCCGGAAACGAAAAGCTCTTTCACCAAGTGCAACTGCCCACGGACGCACTGAAACAAAAAGCGGAAGACCTGCGCCGCAAAGGCCAGACCGTAGTCTTCGCCGCCGTCGATGGCCGCCCAGCGGGATTGATTGGGATTGCCGATCCCATCAAACCATCCACGCCGCAAGCGCTTCGCGATCTCAAAGCCGCGGGATTGCGCATCGTTATGCTCACTGGCGACAGCCGCGGCACAGCCCAAGCCGTAGCCACCAAGCTTGGCATTGATGACTTCGAAGCAGAGATCTTGCCCGAAAAGAAATCCGAAGTAGTGCGCCGCCTGCAAAAAGAAGGACGCACAGTCGCCATGGCAGGCGATGGCATCAACGACGCGCCCGCGCTGGCGCAAGCTGACGTAGGAATCGCCATGGGCACCGGAACCGACGTTGCCATTGAAAGCGCGGGCGTGACCCTGGTGAAAGGTGACCTGGCCGGAATCGTCCGCGCCCGAAAACTCAGCCAGGCCACCATGCGCAACATCCGCCAAAACCTGTTCTTTGCCTTCATCTACAACCTGCTCGGTGTGCCGATCGCAGCCGGCGTGCTCTATCCCTTCTTTGGCCTGCTGCTGAGCCCGATTCTCGCCGCCACCGCCATGAGCTTCAGCTCAGTCTCCGTAATCACCAATTCGCTCCGCCTGAGGAAGGCGGAAC
>DATNNO010000061.1:0-11770 GCA_035601775.1 Terriglobales bacterium
AAGGGGATTTCGTTCTGCTCGACGTTTGGGCCAAGAAAAATACTCCCGGAGCCGTCTATTACGACATCACCTGGACTGGTTTTGTGGGCAAAGCGCCCTCGACTCGAATGCAGGAGATTTTCACTGTGGTTCGCGATGCCCGCGACGCTGGCGTAAAGGCAGTGCAGCAAGGCATCGCCAGCGGTCGCACCATGTGCGGATGGGAAGTGGACCGCGCAACGCGAGATCACATCAAAAAAGCTGGCTTCGGCGACTACTTCATTCATCGGACCGGGCACTCCATTGGAACCGAGGTCCATGCCAACGGCGCCAACATGGACGATTTGGAAATTCACGACGAGCGCCGGATCCTGCCCAATTCCTGCTTCTCGATCGAACCCGGTATCTACCTGCCCGAATTTGGTGTGCGCAGCGAAGTAAACGTACTGGTGCGGCCCAAGGTGGCCGAAGTCACAGGTAAAATTCAACGCGAGATTGTAATCATCTGAATGGCAAATCCATCGACAACTAAAGAAACGGCAGCACTTCAACCTATGACCGCCATGTCGGTGGTCGCACCGGCAATCGGCTGGCTAATTCCAGGCGCGGGACACCTGATCCAGAAACGCTGGATCCGGGGCCTGCTGCTGATGGGCTCTATCGTGATCATGTTCGTGCTTGGGTTGGCGATGCAGGGACGCGTGTATCGGCCCAATGGCGGCGACATCCTGGATATTCTCGGATTCGTAGGCGACGTGGGCGCAGGAGGACTGTACATCGTGACCCGGGTCATGGATCTCGGACAAGGTGCGGTTGCCCATGCCACGGCCGACTACGGAACCAAGTACATCATTGTTGCGGGCCTGCTGAACTTCATCAGCGCGGCCGACGCATACCACATCGCGATCGGGAAGAAGCCATGAACCTGCAACTCTCCCATTTCAGTGCCGCTGTGTTATTCGGCGTGTTTGCTTCGGTGGTTTTCGGGATCACTCAGCGCAGCACCTCCCGCGAGCAGATTCGCTATGGCCTGTATTGCTTTGCAATGTTCGTTGGCGGAGTCTTCGTGGCGGGTTGGGTGATGTGGGTGTTGAGGCACTAAGCCAGCTATCAGCCTTCAGCTCTCGACCTTAATGATCAAGTCCCGGCCCACGCGTTAACTCTCTGGCCCTATCGCTACAGAACCGGAGAGGAGACATCCAGCTGATAGCTGACGGCTGAAAGCTGAGAGCTTTTCACTATCCTTCCCACACGAATGCATCGAATACCCGCTTAGTATCGAATCCCAGACGAAGGTAGAGATCCACGGCGCGGGCATTGGCTTCCGTAACTGTCAAAGACAGCAGGGAAAACTTTCGCTGGCGCAGGTTGGCTGTAGTCGCTGCCAGCAACGATTCGCCGATCCCGTGCGAACGGTACTCCGGCAGCACGCACACTTGCGTCACATGGCCCACGTCATGGCGTACGCGAGAACACAAAATCAGCCCGACCAGAGTGCGAGCTTGTTTGTGCACGGCCGCGAAGGACGATTCGGGATCAAACGTCCCGCATCCGGGAAAACGCACAATGTTGTTCAGAAAGCGCAACGAACCGCTCAAGGTGCGGTACTGATCGTTGATCTCCGAATCGACGTGCCCTCGATACGCGGTGGTGATCACGGCGGCGGCGGGTTGGTAATCCTGTTCCGACCATGGCCGGATTTCAATATCCGTATGCAACGGCAGCGCTGGCTTGGTTGCATTTTCCAATGGCAAGACCATGAAGAGCCGCGCATGCGGGCTGAAACCCTGCTCCACAAAGGGCTGGGAGACGACTCCGGTTTCGTGCATGAGCAATTGCGCTTCGACCCGATGAATGCCGGGAGACTGCTGCAGGGTTTCGATCACGTGCGTGAGCAGGCGAAATTCTACTTCGTGAGGAGCTGGTGAGCGGCCACCGTTGGCGACAAAAAGATCTCCGATGACGCCCTTGCTGCCTTCGTAAACAAAAAACGCGTAGCCGAAGATTTGTCCCCGATCGATGGCCGCGTAGCCTGGCAGGATCTTGGCGTCCACGTAGCGGAGGATCATGTCGGCGGAGCCACCGTAATCCCAGGAAAGCAGGCGTGACCACACGCTGATCTCGTCGTCCAATAAGGGACGCAGATCGACGGAGGAAAAATGCCTGAGATCGAGAATCTCCACCCGGGGCTCCTGGAGGGCTGCGCCTCAGCGATGCGACTAATTTGCGGCCGCGAAAACTGAGTGTATTAGCTTCGCACGCCGGGAGGCAAACGGGAGTATCTCGGAGGATTCACGCAATGTACTCGCTAAGGGCTAGCTCTTGACCCTGACACCCAGTAATAGTCCAATCCCTGCGGCGCGAAACTACCCAGGTAGGAGACGCGGCGACCGGCAACTTCTTTTGCAATCGCGGCCTGCGATCCCTCGGGGGCCACCAACAGATGTTCCCCGTCGGGAATCTGTCCCAATTCATATCGATCGACGATTTGGTTTCGATAGAACGCCAGGCCATATTCGGTTTGTCGAGAAACACCCGATACCGCAAGCGGGAGTGGCTTGTTCTCCAGGTGGCTGATCTCATTTGCCAGCGGACGGACCGAGAGCGTGCTATCAAGCGCAGGAACTCCCAGGCGCAGTATCGCCGCAAGGGCCAGGACTACTGGAACAAGCGTAATAAAACGCAATGCACTGAAGCCGAGCTTCGTGCGTAGCGTGATAGCAATCCCGATCGCTAATACAGCGGCAAACGTAACCGAGATTGCGGCTGCCTTACCCCATGGAAGCCGGTGCTGCAGAACGATGTACTGGATCATCAGCGCCGGAACAATGGGCGCCGCCGCAACGATTGCGTGCGGGACAATCAAGAAGATGCTGGGACTCTCGCCGGCCGTTACACGACGGCGGACGTACTCCGCCAGCAACAGCGTGCCCGCGGGCAAGGCCGGCACAATGTACCCGGGCAGTTTCGATTGGGAGAGAGAAAAAAACACGACCGGGACGGTCAGCCAGATCACCAGGAACGCATTGAGGGCGTCTCGAGACTCAATCATCGTCTGCCGTTCCGCCCACCACATGCGAATGCTTTCTGCAAACGCCGCTGCCATGAACACGGTCCAGGGAATCAAACCAAGCAGCGCGACCGGCACGTAATACCAGAATGGCTCCTTGTGGTGATAAAGGTTGGTGCCGAAGCGCGCCAAGTTGTGTTGAAAAATAAAGATGCGCACGAACTCCGAATTTTCCACCTGCACAGCGAGGTACCAGGGCAGGGCTATTGCGCAGAAGAGCAGCATCCCAGGGATCCAGAGCGTGCGCAAAACTAGCCGGTGGTCATGTTTCGCCATGGCAAACATCACGACGATCACCGCTGCCAGAAATGGCGCCACCGGCCCCTTCGCCAGCGCTCCTAGAGCCAGGAAGGCATAGAAGAGCGCCAAGTATCGTTTCGCTCCGCTCTCGTACCACGCATACCACGCGAGCAGCGCGATGGTGAACATGGCCGCCAGCGGCATATCTGTCGAAGCTGCCCGGGCGAAGCCGACGACTCCCGCCGCAGAGGCGGTCATCAGCGCACCGTCGAGGTGGAAGCCGGGGCGAAAACGTTTCAGAAAAAGATAGATCGCGACCACCATAAGTGTCGCGTCTACTGCCGAAGGCAAACGCGCGGCCCAATCGCTCACTCCGAAGACGCTGTAGGCCAGCATCGCCTGCCAGTAGTAGAGAGGCGGTTTCTCCAGCCACGGTTTGCCTCCGAGCGTGGGGGTAATCCAATCGTGACGAGCGAGCATCTCGCGCGCGACTTGAGCGTAGCGAGGTTCATCGACGCCGATCAGTCCAAAGAACGCAAGACCGAAGAAAAACAGGAACCCGCAGAATCCAGCAAGCAGAAACCAATCAGTGGACGCGCGGGAGGTCTTCACTCATGTCCCCGTGACTCATGTCCTCTTTGCTTTGCCAGCGCGTACACGCTGATCAAAGCCCAGGTCACTTCCAGCACGACGAAACCGACCTGAAAGGGATGAAAGGCAATGTAGGCAAGAATAGCGGAGCCGACGGCATTCAGGAAGTTGTACCCGGCCTTGCGGGAATCCATCCAGCTCATCTGGTGGCCCACATAAGCAACCAGGATGAGCAGCGCGCCGACAAACGAAGCGACCTGCCGCGCCAGCGAAATATCCATAGACAGCTATTGTACGGAGGGATTGGTCCGAAGTTGCGCCATGATCCGCGCCACCGCGACCGATAAGGGGCCGTCGAGAGCGCATCCGCTGGCACATGCGTGTCCGCCGCCGCCGAACTGCTCCGCGACCGCAGCCACATCCAGCTGTCCTTTGCTGCGCAGGCTTACGCGGTATCGGCCGTCGGGAAGCTCGCGGAAAAATGCGGCCACCTCAACATCCTGGATTGACAGCGCATAGTTCACCAGCCCTTCGCAGTCTTCTTCCTTGGCTCCAAAGCGCTCCATCTGCTCACTGGTGACCCAAATCCAGGCCAGCGGCCCTTCGCGCTGCAGGTTCGAGAGCGCCGCGCCCAGCAGGCGCATCTTGGCGGTGGAATGTCCGAAATACACATTGCGGGCGCAATGCGAAGGATCGGCGCCGGCCAGCACCAGCTCCCGCGCCAAAGCAAAAGTGTGCTCGTTGGTGCCCTCAAACATGAACGAACCGGTATCGGTGAGCACGGCCGTGTACAGGCAGGTTGCGATCTCGGGAGAAATCCTCACGCCAGCTTCGCGCGCCAGACGATACACCATCTCCGCCGTCGCAACTGCCTTGGGATCGATCCAGTTCACATGGGCAAAAGGCCGGCCGCTCACGTGATGATCAATGCTGATCAGGAAACGGTTCTCCAGTCCCTCCAGCCGGGTGCGCTGAATGCTGTCGCATTCGAGGATGATGGCGGCTTCATAGTTCCCGTTCACGCGCTCGGCGCGCACGACTGTGTCGGCAAAAGGCAGCGGCTGATAGATGCGAGGGACCCCATCGCGCAGAACAACATCAGCTTGCTTGCCCATGGAGCGCAGGATTTGGCTGCACGCGAGTACGGAACCGACCGCGTCCCCATCCGGGCGCGCGTGCGAAGTCAGCAGGAAACGATCGCGCCGCTCAATGTGGTTGAGAACCTCTTTCAACATGACTGCCTGCACTCCACCGACTCGCTATCGGCTCCTTTTCTTGTTGCGTTTCAAGAGCTCATCGATTCTCGCAGCGTACGTCTGCGAGCGGTCCAACTGAAAATACAATTCTGGTGAACGGCGCAAGTGTAAACGCTCAGCCACTTCACGACGGATGAAACCAACCGCCGCCGTCAATCCCTCCAACGTGAGTTCGGCTTCGGCATCGTCGCCCTGGACGACCACGAAAATCCGGGCTGAGCGGGAATTGCTGCCCAGCACCACACTGCTCACGCTGGCCAGTCCGATGCGAGGGTCGCCCAGTTCGCCCTCTACGATGGTCTCAATCTCCTCGCGCAGGGCCTCCCGCAGCCTTTCCCGATGATATTTAACCCCGCGCTTTTCCACTGCTCTTCCCTCAGTAAAACGAATGAGAATATCAGAAAATCGAGCTCGCGGCCTCACTATCGGCAAGCCTTTTGGGGTACTTTCGTGTCGAGCTGAAAGTGCCGTGAATGGAATGGATTACAACCGGCGAGGGTTACAGGTATTCCAGAAACGAGTCCGCGACATCCGCTCCACCGTTATTCGCGATGCGCGTCGCCTGACGTTCCACGTTCTTCATCAGGCCGTCAAGGTAATCGCGCGAGTCAGAAATGCTTACCACTCCCAAGGTCGCGTGGTTCCACAATCCACTCGCGTCCAGTTCCGCCACCGCGACATTGAAGTGCGCCCGCAGCCGGTCCTTCAAACTGCGTACGACCTGGCGCTTGTCTTTGAGGGACTGCGCGGCTTCGATGCGCAGTTCGAGGGTGAGAAAGGCGATTGGCATCATGTGTCAGAAGTGAATAAGGACTCGAAGCTCCCAAATGAGAGTGCCCACACCTAGAAGTGCGAACGCCGTAAATACAATATTGAAGCACTTCGAATAACTCAGGTGCAGTCGGACAGACGACCTTTTCTCCGCAGTCAGAACTTTCTCTCTCCTGAATACATGAGTCACGAGTATTTCTTTTCCATCTTGCTCTTCGTAAAACTCTAAGGCCGCTTCGGCGTTTTTTATCAAAAGCTTCGTTCGGTCGTCGAGCTTCCAGAAAACAAATGAAAACAAGACCAGCAGCAATCCGAGCAGAATTCGCGCATTTGGATAGCTGAAGTCCTTGCCAAAGGTCGCTACCAGCCCAGCGGCTATCGCGGAGCACAAAGCGATATAAAAATTGAAGATTGTCAATCTCTGGCCAGCGTGGAGTTCAAAATACTTCCATGCTAGTTCTTGAAGGTCGTTGCTCACTCTTTACCCTTATGCCATCGCTTCCGCCGCAACTTTTTCGGTCACGAAGGCCTCGATCACATCGCCGACTTTGATGTCACCATAGTTGGCGATGGAGATGCCGCATTCCATGCCGTTGGTAACCTGGCTGGCGTCGTCTTTGAAGCGGCGCAGCGAGCCGACCTTGCCCTTGAAGACAACGACATTGTCGCGCAGTAGGCGGACCTCGGAGTCGCGCTTGATGAGGCCATCGGTAACCGAGCACCCGGCGATGGTTCCGACCTTGGGAATGCGAAAGGTTTCCTTCACTTGAGCGCGACCCTGGTAGGTTTCCTTGATGGTCGGTTCGAGCAGCCCAGTCATGGCGCGCTTGATCTCATCCTGCAACTCGTAAATGATCGAGTGCAGCCGGATGTCGACTTTCTCTTGCTCCGCCAATTCCTGCGCCTTGCGTTCCGGACGCACACTGAATCCGATGATGATGGCATTCGAAGCTGAGGCCAGCAGCACGTCGGTTTCGGTGATGGCGCCCACTCCAGAATGCAACACCTTCAAGCGAACCTTGTCGTTGGAAAGCTTGGAGAGCAGATCGGTGAGCACTTCGACCGAGCCCCCGACGTCGGCCTTCAAAATGATATTGAGTTCCTTGGTGCCGGCCGTCTTGAGCTGTTCCGCCAACCCTTCGAGCGATACCCGCGAACTCTTGGCCAGCGTCGCTTCTCGAGTCTTTTGTTCGCGGTACTCGGAAATGCCGCGCGCCTTGTCGCGATCGGCAACCACTACGAACTGATCGCCCGCCTGGGGCAATCCTTCCATGCCGAGGATTTCGACGGGCGTCGAGGGCGGAGCTTCTTCAAGCGCATTCCCGCGATCGTCGAACATGGCGCGAACCTTTCCGTACACATTGCCCACTACGAAATTGTCACTGTCGTGCAGTGTACCGTTCTGCACCAGCACCGTCGCTACCGGTCCGCGGCCACGATCCAGTTTGGCTTCGAGCACAACCCCTTGAGCCGGACGGTCCGGCGTCGCCCTGAGTTCCTGCAGATCCGCCACCAGGCAGATCATTTCCATCAACAGGTTCAAATTCGTTTTTTGCTTTGCCGAAACGTCCACGAATACCGTGGTTCCACCCCAGTCTTCGGGCATCAGGCCGCGATCGCCCAGTTGCTTCTTTACCCGATCGGGCAGCGCGCCCGGCTTGTCAATCTTGTTCACCGCGACAATTATCGGAACTTCCGCCGCGTGCGCGTGGTCGATCGCCTCAAGCGTCTGCGGCATCACGCCATCATCGGCGGCCACGACCAACACGACGATATCCGTGGCCTTGGCTCCGCGGGAACGCATGCGCGTAAACGCTTCGTGACCCGGAGTGTCCAGGAACACAATCTGGCGGCCATAGGCAGGCGACTGCTTGTCCTGAACCGTCACCTTATACGCGCCGATGTGCTGGGTGATGCCTCCAGCTTCGCCTCCGGCCACGTCCGTGGAACGAATCGAATCGAGCAGTGTGGTCTTACCGTGATCCACGTGGCCCATGATTGTGACCACGGGCGGACGCGGCACACCTTCACTGGCTGCGCCTTCCTCACCCGCAGCGGCGTCGGAAACTTCCTTGGCGGCTTGCTCTTCGAAGGTGATTACATTCGTATCCGCTCCGAAGAAACGTGCCATCTCGCTGGCCAGTTCCGTATCGAGCGTCTGGTTGATGGTGGCAAATACACCGCGAGCCAGTAAGCGGGCGATCAAATCCTTGGCGCGGATTCCGAGCTTCTCTGCCAGGTCTTTGACACTAACCCCTTCCGTGATGGTGATGTTACGCGTGATCGGCTGCGGTTCGTTCGAAAGCGACAGCCGCGGCGGCGGAACGAAGCCCTTCATCGGGCCTTCTTTTACGCCTCGCGGAACATAGCGCTGACCGGGCCTGCGCGCGGGCGCACCCGGACGGCTGCCGGGGCGGGTCGAGCCCGGCGGAGGCGATCCTGGGCCAACTCCAAGGGGACGCGTACCCGTGGGCGACTGGCGAGTGGGATGCATCGGTCGACGTTCGCCTGGACGCAGTGCAGGACGCGTACCCGGAGCCGCACTGCCTGGGCGCGAGCGCTGGAAAATTGGCTGCCCCGGCACCGGACGCCCAGGCACGGGACGCGCAGGTGTTCCCGCCTGAGCTGTTGGCGCTGATGACCTGAGTGGCGCCTTGTACACCGGCCGAGGTCCCGTCTGGGGGACGATCATGCGGGGCGACGGCGGATGCGAATGCGCAATTGGAGCCGCTGGTTTCGCTGCCACTGGAGCCGGCGGCGGGAGCGTGGGAGAAGCTGGCGGCGCGGCGTGCGCCACAGCAGCCGTCGCAGCCGGCGGATTAACCGGACGCGCAGGAACTGGCACCGCCGGGGGCGTGGCTGCAGACGCTGGGGGCTGGGTAACAGGCGGCGCTGGAACGGAAAATGTCGGCCTCAGCGTCGGCGTCGGAACGATGACCCTCGGCGTCGGAACCGCCGCGGAAGTGGACGCCGGGGCTGCGGGAGTCGCAGTCAGTGCTGCTGGCCCCGTGGCAGCGGCTGGACGGGGCGAAGGAGCAGCTACGCTCACCGGAGCCTGTTGCTTACGAATGGCATTCAGAACGTCGCCTGGCCTGGAAATATTGGAGAGATCGATCTTGGTCTTAATCTCATCGCTATCAACGCGGGGGGGGCGCGAGGGCTTCGTAGAGGTCTGCGCGTCGCTGGCCCCGCGCAAGTAAAGGCGGACCTTCTCCGCCTCGTGCTCCTCCACGGAACTGGAGTGCGTCTTTTTCTCAGTGACGCCTACTTCAGGAAGTGCGTCGAGAATCGTTTTGCTTTTGACTTCCAGCTCCCTGGCCAGATCGTTAATTCGAATCTTACTCATCCGCCCTTTCTTTCCTCCGGACTGTCCCGCTAAGTCTTCATATCAACCTCACGGTGTCGGCGTTGGGTTGCACGCTTCCGCGGTTCGCGGAGAGTGTGTAAAGTTCGCATTACCCTTTTCCTTCGGAAGAAGCAGGCTCCTCCGCCGGTTCTTGCGTCTGCTCTACGGTTGCCTGTGCTATTTCTGCGGTTTCGATCTCGCTGGCAGCTTCAGCCGTCTCATTCCCCGCCACACCTTCCGGCGCTGCCTCTTCGGTGGGCGATCCGTCCGGCGAAGCCTCCTGACCTTCAGGGGCTTCCACGACTGCCTCTCCCTCAGGTCCCGCCGCTTCCCCGCCTTCGAGGCTGGAAAAATAATTATTGACCGCCAGGCTGATTTTTTCCACCGTCTTCGGACCAATGCCCTCGATCGCCTCGAGTTGTTCGGGCGTCATATCCGCCAGAGCTTCCACCGTGGTCACGCCAGCCGCGCTCAACTTCTCGACCAACCCTTCGCCCAGCCCGGGCACGTCTGCCAACGGAGTCGAAGCAGGAGCCACCAGTTGCGACATCTGCTGTTCCACTTCCTGCCGCTTCTCTTCCTCGCTCTTGATGTCAATCTTCCAACCCAGCAGCTTTGCCGCCAGGCGAACGTTTTGCCCCTTCTTACCAATGGCGAGGGAAAGCTGGCTGTCGTCCACCACGACTTCCAGATGCTTCTCTGCTCCCTCGAGCACGCTAACCCGGCTCACTTTCGCAGGCTGCAACGCCTTTTCGGCGAAAGTCACCGCATCCTCGTGATACTCGATAATGTCGATCTTCTCGCCCCGCAACTCGCGGATGATCGACTGCACACGCATGCCCTTCATGCCAACGCACGCGCCAACTGCGTCCACATCCTTGTCTTTCGACATGACGGCGATCTTGGTGCGTTCGCCGGCCTCGCGCGCAATTGCCCGAATGACCACCGTTCCGTCGTAGATTTCCGGCACTTCCGTCTGAAACAAATGCTGCACCAGCTCCGGTGCGGCCCGCGAGACCACCACCGCTGGCCCTTTCGAGGCTCTCTCCACCCTCGCAATCACTACCCGCACGCGCTCCCCGATGGCAAAAGACTCCAGTCGCGACTGTTCCTTGCGCGGCATGCGTGATTCCGCCTTGCCCAGATCGAAAATCACATCCGGGCCCTCGATGCGCTTTACCGTGGCATTGACAATCTCATTTACGCGCCCGATGTACTCGTTGTAGACCGTGTCACGCTCAGCTTCGCGCACCTTCTGGAAAATCACCTGCTTCGCCAGTTGCGCCGCGATTCGCCCGAGAATCCCTTCCGTCACTTTGGGAATCTGCAGTTCGCCGCCGATTTCCACATTGGGATCAACTTTTCGGGCATCGTCGAGCGTGACTTGCAGAAGCGGATCTTCCACCTGCTCCGGAGCTTCCACCACCGTCTTAACCGCAAATGCACGAATCTTGCCCGTATCTTTGTCGAGTTCAGCGCGCAAATTCTCCTGCGTCTTGTAATATTTGCGCGTGGCGACCACGATCGCATCTTCCACCGCACTCACCACAATCCGTGGATCAATGCCCTTTTCCCTGCTGAGGGCGTCGATAGTGTTGTAAAGCTCGCTTGCCATAAATGAATCCGATATAAAAATCGTTGAGATCTTTGTAGCGCCGGCATCTTCCCGGCTATCGCGAGGGCATCTTGCCCTCGGTGGTGCAAACAGAGCCAACCTCTCTTAAATCTCTGGCACCAGGTTCGCCTTCTCGACGTTGGCAAACTCGATTTCCAAAGTCTGCGGCGCAGCGTCTCCTGGACGCGCCTTCTTCCGCGACGCACTCACTTCCAAGGTCAACCGACCTTCGCGAAAACTCTGCAACCGTCCTTCGAAGTGCTGGTTTCCATTCACTGGATTCCGCGTCTTCAGCTTCACTTTGCTGCCCATGAAGCGTTCGTAATCGGCGGGACGCAACAGCTTGCGATCGAGCCCCGGAGAGGAAACCTCCAGCACATACGAGTTGCCAGGAATCACGTCCTCCACGTCGAGGATGGTGCCGACCTCCCGGCTCAAAGTCGCGCAATCTTCATGGGTCACGCCGGCAAGCTTGTCGCTATCACTTGCGGCAGCCCCGTGAATCTTGTCAATAACAATGCGAAGCATGCGCGCCTTACCCGCTCCGCGCAAATCCACTTCAACCACCTCCAACCCGCTGGTGGTGGCAACCCGCTCCACGATCTCGCGCACCTGATCGAGCTCAAATCCCATGAAACCAATAAGTTGTCGGGCTGTTGGACAGTTCCGAAAGCGCCGCAAACTAAAAAGTGGGCTTGCGCCCACTGGTGTGCTCCGCCAATATCTGGTACTACACAACAGTTTCCAATCACCAATATACGCCGCTCCGAAGCAAAAGACAAACGCGCCGAGCTCGTCGGGATGCGCGTCGGCGCTTGCCACGGTTTTGCTGTAGACGCTATTCTTTTTGTTTCTGAGACGCCCTCCACACATGCCTCAATCGACGCCGCGCAAGTTCGACC
>DATNNO010000062.1:0-5132 GCA_035601775.1 Terriglobales bacterium
CGCGGTGTCCGCCAGAGCCGGGTCAATTTCCGCGAGCAATTGGCCCTTTTCTACGTGGTCGCCGCGCTGGACCTTCAGTGATTTGAGCATGCCGGAAGTCTGGGCCCCAACATCGACATACTTGACAGGCTGAACGATACCGGCGGCCACGACCGTGCTCTCGATATCGCCACGTTGAACGGTCGCAGTCGTGTAGACAACCTTGGGTGTCGCAAAGAACGAGTGATACACGAATGCTCCTGCAACCACTATCAAAACGGTTCCGATCAGCCAAAAGCGGCGTCTCTGCCAGAGGGATGCTGCACGAGGAACTTTTTGAGGTGTAGGATGTGCATCGCTCACAGTTGGCACGAGTATAGGGACAGGATTAACCGTTACCGTTGCCATTCTCTTGGCTCCAAACCCATTGGCACAGCCCGACCTGTCGAGCAGAAGTCAAACTCTAGGGTCTATCTTCCTTATAATCTCCTAACTTCCTGAAGGCTGAGCAAGATTGATCATCGAATGGAATGGCCCCTGTTTCGTCCTAATCAAGTCGACAACCGTACAGACTAGACCCGGAGGTAATGCCTTCGGATTGGTCGCTATAAACGGGCTTGGAGGGGCCGGAAAGCAAAGATAGGGAATCGGCTGGACTCGTTCCGGCGCAGTTCCGAACCTTTAAGCAGGAACTGGCGCAGCACCGCGGTGCACTGCAAAGGGTCGGTCGAGGTCAGGCCTGCAAGATCTTCGACTGCACTGTCCCGCCAAACAGTCTCCGCCGCTCCCTTCTCTGAGGTAAAGTACTACCGTCAATGGAGAGCCTCACAATCCCGAAGTTTGCAGACTGGCCGGGTTGGCTACAAATTTCCACTGGTTTCGTCGTGTGGCTCTCCCTCTATGGTTGGATGGAGAAAACGGAACGAGGACGGCGTTTGCACTTAGCTTTCGCTGCCGGTGCGCTTCTCTTTTATTTCCTATTTCTACGCCACGGTCGTTGACCGAAAATGCGGCGACTTGCATCAAAACCGGGGTTAATGAGTGCTATGCCGATGTTACAACAACTACTCTCGGGATGTGGTTCCGACACCTATCGGACTATGCGATTGGGCAATGATTCGGCGTAGACTTTAGCTTGCCTCTGCGAATGAACGTGATGCGAAGCTTAATCCCATTTCAGCGAGAGATTACGCTGATCGGCCCAGGGGGCGAAAGGCGACGTGCCACAACACAAACTGACCACCCAAGTCAAAGGGGCGCTGGAAGGCGTTCGCCTCAACAATTTCCAGCGCCGCTCTTGGGAGATAACGATGGACGGAAGATCTCGATCCTCGCCGGCGTGGGCAAAATCAACGGCCCGCGGTTTGTGTTCAGAATCGTGTTCAATTGGCGCCCACTGGGCCCGCGCCTGTGAGCGGTCCTAGTCCTGCTGCGCTTACCGCCGCTGCAAATATGCCTCCCCGTCCTGCGATGCCACCGGACCCCCGCGGAGAAAGTCTGCACAACTCGCGACGCTGGGCGACGCGCGGCGCACCCGCGCGTGCGGTGGGGCCGCGACGACGGCGTGCCCAGGTGCCGAAGAGGTATTCCTTGGAGCGCGTCATCGCGACGTATTCGGTTCAGGTTCGTCCGAATTCCGTCTACATTTGAATGTCGAGTCAGACTTCGTGGAGATGCGTATCGGCAAACGACTCTCCAGTCACGAAGCGATGGAGGTCTATTGGTCGATGCGAAAGTGGTCAGCATGGCGCGCGAAGAACGGTTCTCGCACACTGAAATGGGAAGAGTCACGATCTTGAAGCTCCACAGTACTCTCACCGGCAACCCGAATTCTGAAACAAGCTGTTGCGCCCGTCTGGTGTGCAAGGAGTGTTGGGAGAGCATCGCGCGCCCTGAAGCGACTGTACGGCTGATTGTCGGTCAGCAATGACAGTCTTTATTTGAAATGATGAAGTGGCATTTCTGCGTGCGGAAAGTGTGTCTCCGCAGTTGCGTTGAGGATGTGGATTCCGGCCATACGAAATACCATGCCTAAATGTTGCCCGCAAACATCTGTTTGTGGGCAGAGGAAACTGCACCCTGATCACGCACTTTCAACTGTTTGCGGTGGCAAGCGGCGATGGGTTTTTGGGCAATATGAAGAAGCGCTAGGCTTACGAGCGCGTCAATGAGTGAAATCGCGATATTTCAACAGTTATCCAACTTATTCGGTCCAAACGGCGGGCAGTAATGCTGTCATTGGCGTGGAAACGCGGGTCTTGCTGGTGCTTATTGCCTGGCGCTAACCAACTCTTCTCGCCGCCAGATCGACAGTCCAGGTGCTCCCATTGCCAGTGCACCTAGCGATGCGGGTTGCGGCTTATCAGGAAAGGGATTGGGCAGGGAAGCACCCGGGGCGAAATCGTTGGTCGGATCTTCTGCTGGGCAGTGGGTCTTACCTGCGATGATCGCTTTGCCGGGGATCGTCTCGTAGGCGTAGCCGGTCAGGGTAGCGGTAATTTTGACTCCGCCACCTTTCACGCTCAGCCGCGCCCATCCGTAATGCGTTTTCCCTTTGACTTGGAATTTCAATCCAAGATAACGGTTGTTGACGTTCCACCACTTACCGTAGGTGGCCAGCCAGCCCACATTAGCCATCATTCCGCCGCAAAAAGGAGCTTTCGGCCCGATGCGTGATCCACGGCTAAGCGCGGAGGCGATCATGGAGTCGTTCGGGTCGCAACTCTGTTGGGGCACGAGAGGTCCGTTGACCCCCTCGACGGCATTGCCTGCGGCGGGAAGCGCGTACAGCCAGATAACGCAGAAATCCGTACCACAATAATAGTGATTACTGAGGTTGAAGTCGGCTACGCCATCGTGATTGAGATCGAGGTTGTAGTGGTGATTCTGCGGGATGACATGGTGGGTGGAAGTGTAGATGATCTTCGCCTCGGCTGGTGGCGCTAAGGCCAGCAAGCCCACCCCTGCCGCAGTCGCCGCGACGGCATACATGCTGAGCTGTTGATGAACTGAATCGGGAAGGTCGGCGGTTGTACGTGGCCGGGAAGGGCGTTCCATAGGTCCTCTCCGAAAGTGGTTCATTATCCATCTCCTCGGATCGAGAGTCAACGCGCCTGGTTTCTCAGGTGACGTTTAACACATAGCACTCAAAACCCCCTTCAAAGGTCAATGAGTGTAACGGCGATTTTGCGCCAATTGTCCTGTGAGGCAACCATCTAGCTGAGTCGCAACTACTCGCAACAATTGACAAAGCGGTAGAAAGCGGACAAGATTGTCCGCACGTTTCAAGTACGCTCTCTGTTGTGCGGGACACCTATTCGCGGCTTGAACTAGGAGAGAGTATGTTGACCCCTCGGGAACACTCTCAGCCAATCGCCATTTCTGTTTTCCTATCCGTTGCGTGCTTGCTACTCTGCGGGATAGCCAGCGCAGCGCCGTCCATCAATCTCTCGAAGAAATCTGGACCTCCAACGAGCAAGATTCTTGTTTCGGGCCGTGGCTTTGAACCGAACGTCGGAGTGGACATCTTTTTCGACACAAAGGACAAAGCACTGGTGGTCACCAACGGAAAGGGAGAATTCCACGATTCCAGAATCTATGCGCCCCGCAGTGCGCGTCCTGGCGAACATTGGGTCACCGCGCTTGAGCGGAATAACGACAAGGGCGCACAGAGGTCGTTCCTAGTGCAAACTGACTGGAGCCAATTTCATTTCGACTCTGACGGCACCAGGCTGAACCCGTATGAGAATGTGCTCAACCCTAGAACGGCGGCCAACTTGAGTGTGAAGTGGAGCTACAACACTTACGACGCTGTGTATTCCTCGCCCGCCGTGGCGAATGGAGTGGTCTACATTGGCTCCCTCAACGGCTATGTGTACGCGCTGGACGCCCGCACCGGCGCCAAGCTGTGGGGCTACTATACCGGCCGCGCTCTGGCCTCCTCGCCCGCAGTGGGGGATGGGGTGGTCTTCATCGGCTCGGAAAGCGGCACCATGTACGCGCTGAAAGCCCGCACCGGCAAGCTGCTCTGGAGTTACGACATCGCCTTCGACGCGTTCTCCGAGCCCACACTTGCGGATGGGATAGTCTATATCGGGTCGGGCGATCCCGACTACAGCGTCCACGCGCTGAACGCCCGCACTGGCAAACAGCTATGGAGCTATCGCACTGGCAGCTATATAACTTCGTCGCCCGCCGTAGCGAATGGGGTGGTTTATGTGGGGTCGTGGGACAACAACGTCTACGCGTTGAATGCTCACACCGGCTCTCGCCTGTGGAGCTTCGCCACTGACAGCTACGTAAGTTCCTCGCCGGCAATCGTGGATGGGGTGGTTTATGTCGGCTCCGCCGACGACAACGTATACGCGTTAAACGCCCAAACTGGCGCCAAGCTGTGGAGCTATGCTACCGACGGCTATGTGTTTTCCTCACCCGCCGTAGCGAATGGGGTGGTTTACGTCGGCTCTTTCGACGGCCATTTATACGTGCTGAACGCCCACACAGGCGCCCTGCTGTGGAGCTACCCTCTCCCTAACGAAGAGCTTTCCTCGCCCGCCGTGGCGAATGGGGTGGTTTATGTCGGCTCAGACCAGCCCGAAGATAGCATGTACGCGCTGGACGCCGACACCGGCGCCCTGCTGTGGAGCTATCCCTCCGGCTGGTATGTGTATTCTTCGCCCGTGGTTGCGAATGGGGTGGTGTACGTCGGCTCCTATGACGGTAACGTGTACGCCTTCGGCCTGCCGGACGGTGATGGGTCGAAACGAGACGCAGCGTCCCAACGCCCCGACCCGAGGACGCTGCGTCCAGACTTCAGCCTCAAGCCGTCGCAGCCAGCCGCAACACGGTCAGGCGCCGAACTCTGAGGCTTACAAAGGGATAACTGTCGAAAGCAGGCGTGGGTGTTGAAAAAGTCACTGTGAATAGCAGGCGGAGTGAGGGCAGAAGCGTGGTAATAAGTTAAGGAGGGATTGTTGGCCATGCTCTGGATCGTCATTCTCGGAGGCCTGCGAATCATGATGGGGCAACAGGATCGTTCGGAAGCGCTGTTCTACTACTTTCGCCTGGAAGATCAAGTTCCTGAGAATCATCTGCTGCGGCTGATCGAAACGCACATCAGTTTTGCCTTTGTACGGGAGCGGCTGAAGCACAGC
>DATNNO010000063.1:0-6685 GCA_035601775.1 Terriglobales bacterium
CTACCGCTCTATGCCTTAGGGCGTCAACTTGAAAGCGACGCCACATCCTGAGCTTCCGGGATAGGAGCAGGTCGACGTGCCTCCAGACACGGTGGTTCCATACAAGTATCCGCGCTCAAGAAGTAATATGGGCTCGGGAAGATTGCTGTCAATCGACCGTGCAGCCTCAATGATATGTTCTTTTGTAATCGTTTTCGGGATCATTAGGTTCCCCTTACCGCGCCTGGCCATATTTCGATCACTAATCATAAGAGTGCGATGCAAAGTCTCGGGACTTTTAACGAGAATTTCCCGCTCCGCTCGCCCACTCTCGCTCCCTCTCACCCCTTTCGCCCCACTCGCTAGCGCGCGCGCCGCGTGACCGTGGAGAGGTCTTTTTGTCCTGATTGGTGGTCTATCCGATCCTTCCCCGGACGCATATAGCTCAAACATCGAAAGGGTCAGAGTGTACGGAATTTATCGCGTGAGCTCAAACACGACGCCTACCGAATGAGCGCCGCCCCTAAATGTCGTGCCGTAGAGATTGCCTGCGTTGTCCAAGATTACGCCGCCTTCGGGCGCACCACCATCATTCCCCACAGTGAAGCTATATAACAAGCTCTCTTTCCAGCCGCCGCCCGTTGTCGGCATTAGTTTAAACACTGCACCATTTTCATGAACGCCGCCCGAACCGGTCGTGCCGTAAAGATTACCAGCCGCATCGAAGACTAGGCTACCAGTGGGACCTGCTCCGTCCTTGAATTTCCCAAAAGCGTGGATCACACTCGCCTTCCAGCGACCGTCGGACATCGGCGTCAGTTTGTAGACCGTACCGTAACTATGCGCACCCCCGAAATTCGTCATACCGTAGAGATTACCTGTAGCGTCGAAAATGAGGTGCCCTACGGAGTAGCTTGGCCCACCAAGCGCAAAGTGGTGGATCACTGTTTCCCTCCATTTGTGGCCAGAGGTTCGCGTCAGTTTAAACACGAGCCAATCCTGTCCCCCGGTCGCGCCGTAAAGATTGCCTGCCGCGTCAAAGATCAAACCCTCAGGAAAGGCTCCATCCTTGCCGCCGGTGAAGCTTTGGAGCGTGCTCTCCTTCCATCTGCCACCAGACACGGGCGCCAATTTGAACACCGTGCCATAACCGCCGACGCCCCCCGAACCGGTCGTGCCGTAGAGATTACCCACCACATCGAAGATGAGACCACCATAAGGATTCCCTCCATCCTTACCGCCAGTGAAACTATAGAGCGTGCTCTCCTTCCATTTGCCACCAGACACGGGCGTCAACTTGAACACCACACCGCAACCCTGATAAGCGCCATTGCAACCGCTGCGGCCCCCGTAGGCAGCTGTGCCGTAAAGATTGCCTGACGAGTCGAGGATCACCCCGTCAAACAGATTCGCTCCGTCCTTGCCACCCGTGAAGCTGTAGAGTGTGCTCTCCTTCCATTTGCCGCCAGACACGGGCGCGAGTTTGAACACGACTCCTTGTCCGTAAGCGCGCCCCCGGCGGTACCGTAGAGGTTACCCGCTGCATCGAAGATCAGGCCAGCATATGGGAGTGCACCATCGTCCCTCCAAGCTCCGAAGGCGTGCAGCACCTTCTCTTTATCAGCCGCCCAAACAACCCTCACAAACATCAGAGCCATCGCACTTAAAACCAGAGCTGTGCCCAAGCCGACAGTGAGTCTTCCGCGTCCCATCAAGGTCACCATTTCTGTTAAACCCTCGTAATCCTACCCCTCTGACACAAAATGTCAATGAGACCTCCAGTCCACTTCAGGCGAACAAATGGGGAGTCTAATACCCCTACCCATCCGCAGACGGAATCGTCGATATAAGGTTGTGGATACAGTCACTCCACAATCTGGAAGATGGGGGAGCCCAATTAACCCTTTATCCCCCTCAAGAAAGGGCCTGTTTTTCTACCCCCGTAAGTTACTGATCTGCAGGGAGCGAATTCTGATCATTTCGCCCTCCCAAAAGGAATGCCTTCTTAGAGCCCATGCTGGCTTGGAAGGAACCAGGCCGTTACCACTCGGAGCTCGGTCAATGAGTGTAATGGCGATTTATCGTCAATTGTGAACTTCAGTGCTCTGCTTCAGACGTATGCCTTGCCGGGAAACGGGAGACCCGCCTACGGCGTAATCTCGAAGAGCGCACCGGTGTTATAGGTACCGCCCCCTTGTGTCGCGCCGTATAACTTGCCGGAGGAACCGAAGACCAAACCAGCAAAGGGCAAAGCCCCGTCCTTACCATTGAATGTGTGTAAGACCGTGTCGCCCCACTTGCCGTTCGCATCCGGCATCAGCTTGAAGACAGTACCGAAACCATCACCACCGTAGGCGGTTGTGCCGTACAAGTTCCCGCCTGTGTCGAGGACGACCTCAGCCATGGGGCCATAGCCTTTTTTGAATTGATAGTGATAATTGAAAGTGTGCAGGATGGTCTCTGTCCATTTGTCGTTCGCATGCGGTGTCAACTGGAAGACTGTACCCCAGACATACCTGCCATAACCTCCGCTATAGGTTGTTCCGTACAGATTTCCGGTCGCGTCAAAAATCAACCCGGCTTCCGGACTGGCGCCGTCCTGAGAGACATTTGAGCTCTGCAACCGGTCTCATAAACCCAGACTGACCCATGGCTGCCTGTTCGCCTCCGGACATCACGGTCCGACTATGGACACCTTTGAACGAGAGCGGTGTTCTCTTGTCTCTGTACTATCAGTGGTTTAGGCCCTGCACTATATTGGTAAGAGCATTGCACGCAGCTTTGCAGCGGACGTGATCCGTTTTGCCTTGTATTGGCCCACGGAATCAGCTTGCCCAGGAGGACGAACCTGAGATGACCGGCCTCGCACAGGACGTTCGCTACGCGCTGCGGCAGTTGCGCAAGAGCCCTAGCTTCACTACGGTCACGGTTCTCACCTTAGCCCTCGGTATCGGAGCTAATACCGCCATCTTTAGTGTCGTGAACGGAGTATTGCTGAACCCCTTACCGTTCCACGATGCCAGCCGCATCGTCTCCATGTTTGAGGCGACGCCGAACTTTTTCAAAGGCTCGATTTCTTATCCCAACTTTGTTGATTGGCAGCGCGACAATCGTTCCTTTGAGGCAATGGCCGCATACCGCTCGACAGATGGCAGCATCACGGGCGTGGGCCAGCCGGAGAATGTGCTGGCAGAGCGCGTGTCTGCAAACTTCTTTCCGATTCTCGGGGTGAACCCAATCCTAGGACGCAATTTCTCTTCCGAAGAGGATCGGCGCGGCGCCAGCCCGACGGCCCTGATCTCGGAAGGGTTGTGGAAGCGAAAGTTCGCTTCGGACCGGAACGTGATTGGCCAACGGCTCATCGTGGCCGGGCAGCCGCGCACCATCATCGGCGTCATTCCAGCTTCGTTTCGATTGCATGTCTTCAACTTCAGAACCGCCGATGTGTACGAAGCCATCGGGGAAGATACCGATCCGACCTTTTACCTCCGGGATTCGTATCGGGGCATGGATGCTATTGGCTTGTTGAAGTCCGGGGTCACGCTTGCGCAGGCGCGTGACGATATGAAGCGAGTGAATGCCGGCCTCGCGGATGCCTATCCAAACGTTGACGGCAATATCAAGGCCAACATCATCCCTTTGAAAGACAACATCGTTGGTGACATGCGACCGGCGCTGCTGGTGCTGCTGGGGGCGGTGGGATTCGTCTTACTGATCGCCTGCGTGAATGTCGCCAATCTGCTGCTTGCCCGGTCAACGGCGCGCCAGCGCGAGTTCTCAGTGCGTGCCGCGCTTGGTGCGGGGCAGATACGGATTCTGCGCCAACTGCTTACCGAAAGCGTTCTGCTGTCGGCGCTGGGCGGTGGGTTCGGGCTGATTCTGGCGAGGTGGGGAACAGCCGCCGCGCTTTTGGCGGTCCCGGAAACCGTTCCGCGTGCCGAGGAAATCGTGATCGATTTTCGGGTGCTGCTCTTCACCATTTTGGTTTCGGTCCTTACCGGAATCATGTTTGGTTTGCTGCCTGCCATAAGGATGTCGCGGACCGACATCAGTGGGAGCCTCAAGGACAGCGGGCGCGCCATCTCCCGCCCCCGGACACGTATGCAGTCTGCCTTGGTGATGGGCGAAATGGCCATGGCGCTGGTGCTGCTGGTGGGCGCGGGGCTGATGTGCCGCACCTTGGTGCAATTGTGGAGAGTCGATCCTGGCTTCGATCCGCGCAACCTGTCGCGTTTCGCAGTGACGCCACCGCCTTCTTTAAGAAATCAATCTTCGGATGCGATCCACGCTGCGGTTCGGCAAATCAGCGCGACGCTCCATGGTGTGCCGGGAGTTGAGGCCGTGTCCCTGCATGATGGCGCCCTTCCCATGGAATACGACAATGAGAGGGGTTTTTTGCTCGAAGGGCAAGAGCCGCCCACCGAGCGAACTAAGAATATTCAGCAGACTTTGGAACACATAGTAGAACCGGAGTATCTGAAAACCATGCGCATTCCCCTCCTTCGGGGCCGCTTCCTAAGCGACGAGGACAATGAGAACGCTGCGCGCGTGGTAGTGATTGACGCGAGCTTCGCGCAACAATATTTCGGCGGCCAGGACCCGGTCGGCAAACGCATCCGCATTTTTGAATTCGACAGCGATTCCAACCGCGTCCTTGTTCCTCTGGTGATTGTTGGTGTGGTTGGGCACGTGAATCAGTGGGGACTCGCCGAAGACGCCAGCCGTCCCCTGCAAGCCCAGATGTACCGGCCAATCATGCAAAATGGGGCCGTCGACACGAAGGATCTCGCCCAAGGATTCAATGTATTTGTTCGCTCCAAAACGCCGCTCGCCCCTGGAGCTTTTTTCGAGTCGATTCGCCAGAAACTCCTGGCGAGCAACCGGGACATGATCGTCTACGACAACGAATCCGAGGAACAAGTGATGGCGGACTCCATCGCCAGCGAGCGTTTCTCTCTCATCCTGCTGGGCGCATTCGCAGGGCTGGCTCTGTTGCTGGCTGGCACTGGAATCTATGGTGTGCTGTCGTACCTGGTCGGGCAGCGTACACGGGAAATCGGTGTGCGCGTGGCGCTGGGGGCGCAGCGGCTTGATGTACTGCGCATGGTGCTGCAAGACGGAGCGCGCATGACGCTGACCGGCACGGCGATTGGAATCGTCGCCGCCCTGGGATTGACCCGACTGATGGCGAGCATGCTGTTCGGTGTTAAGCCGACCGACCCGATTACATTCGGCTTGGTCGCGGTGGTTTTGTGCGGCATCGCCTTATTGGCCGGTTATGTGCCTGCGCGGCGCGCGGCGAAGGTCGATCCCATGGTGGCGCTGCGATACGAGTAATCGCTCACAAATACCTCAGCATGATTCTCATGCAGCCGAGGCGGACCATGCCGTACTGTGACCAGCGCGGATACAAGAAGGATGGCTTTCATCAGCGGACCTCCTATGCCCAGCACGAAATGGCATCATTTTATACACCCAGTTCACTCAATTGTTGAAAAATCGCCATATCACTCATTGACCCGGTTCTGAGCGCTATTCGCCCGTTCTCGTCAACAAACCGATAAACTGACTGCGTATGTCACGACGGGACGTGCTTCACGGCCTTGAAGTTCGCCCCCCAAGTTCTTCGGAGATTGAAAATGACGCACCGAACCTTTTCTCTAGTCACTGCAGTACTCTTCTTTCTGATGGCTCTCCTTCATGCCGTCCGCCTCCTTCGTGGGTGGCAGGTCACCGTTGAAGGCGCAGTCATGCCAGTCTGGATTAGCTGGATAGGGCTCGCGATCGCGGCGTACTTGGCCTATCAAGGTTTTCTATATAAGACGCCGACGAAATAGATTCCCTTCATCGGACCGGGGGGATTCAACTGACGAAAAATCCCCATTGCGCGCAATGACCAGCGGTCAAAACGTGTAACGGCCTGATTGCGACAGTTGTTGGGCGGCGTCCCAGATACGGGACGTGCTCAGTGCGATTTCGGCGCCTTCGCGCACAATGCGCACCGCGTTTTGGCTGGCGTCCAGCCGCTTGCATTTGTGTGCGATGAACTGTTTTTGGATGAAGGCGTGCCCATCCTTTGGTCGGCATATAGTCTCGGGATCTGCCGTGAACTCGGCATTGCAATATTCACACACCCCCAGCACAGGAATATTATTCTCTCGTTTGACGATCCTAAACTTGCGTTTCGCCATGCCTCAAGTCCCCCACAGATCGGTCGTCACGTCGCGTTCACGTCAACAATCAATTTCGCATTCCTGCTCTCTGAAATCCTCGTGGCGCGGACGAGTGAACCAAGCTATCGGGCATGGCCAAGCGTGTCTTGGCGAAAACGCGGTCAACAATCTCTTCGGCGCAATCGTGGTACAGGGTGTGCAATGTATCGCGCCAACCCGCGAGGTCGCCACGCAGGAACCAGGTCGCGTACCCTGCGGGGTTTTTCTCGTACTCGGCGTGGAAAGATTTCAGAAGAATTTCGCCCTGTGCTACCAGCCTATTGATTGTTTCTGCATTTTGCATTAGAGGCATAGTGTCCTCTTTGAAAAATCGATTGAAGTTGTCGTCGCTAAGAGGAGCGAACTTCAGATGGCTGACTTAGTTTCAGGGAACCTGAAAGAGGAGAAGGATGCTCACTCTGTTTAACTAGTGCATTTACGTGGCCCTGTGCATCGATGGGCAACTTGTTGTATCGATACGCCAGAAATCATGC
>DATNNO010000064.1:0-47456 GCA_035601775.1 Terriglobales bacterium
ATTTAAAATCCGGAATGCCGTCGTTGTTTAGGTCTAACGAAACAGGAGCGTCGCCCACAGTAATTGCAATCTTTGCCTTGGTGTAAATGATCTTGGCTTCAGCCGATTGGTTCAAACACAGCAACCCCAGGCCCGTCGCACTGGACGCGAGGGCATACATGTTGAGGCGGCGACAAACGGAATCGGAGAGTCTGGCAGGTGTTCTGGGCGGACGCGGTGACAGTTTCATTGACTTCCCCCAGTCAAACGTTTCCCATTATAGCTCCAGAAAGTCGGTCAATTGTCGCTAACAGGCGTGGCTGTTGAAAAACTCCAGATTTCAGAAATCAGAGGAAATTTTGGGGATAGAAAATGTCTAGCGGGACAGAGAAAGTCGTTTGTAGGGCATCCTGACGCGATCTTTTTTCTACGGATTTCTCGCACGTGAGTTTTTCAACAGCCACAGGCGATTACACTCAGAACCCCCTCGTGACTCGCCTGAGAAGCCCAATTCCTATCGGGTAATGGCACCGGGAGGGGGAGGGAGCATTTTGCCGTCGCCAGATACCAACCCCCTCCGCCGTTTGACCGCGTTTTCAACCCGCCTGTAATATCAAAGTTCACTACTTTCGAGCAGCCGTACTCAGCAGTCAGCCCTTTGAATTTTCTTGGCATCCTGCAATAGCAAAGCAACCCTTGCTGGCTGATTGCTGAGTACTGATTGCTCACCCGAAACCATGGCCCACGA
Organism: Terriglobales bacterium; assembly: GCA_035601775.1. Lineage (GTDB taxonomy): Bacteria > Acidobacteriota > Terriglobia > Terriglobales > Acidobacteriaceae > JABDBE01. The sequence goes on from DATNNO010000064.1 coordinate 728, forward strand.
TCTACCGAAATCCTACGAGCCGGGCGCGATTGAAACGCGTTGGGCCGATTACTGGATCAAGGAGAAACTGTTCTCGGTGAAGACGCCGGCACCGAGCGAGACGACCACGGAAAACAGCAGTTCGAGTGCGAGCGCAGGCGGGCGAGGGCGCCCGCCCCACACGGGAGAGACGCGTCCGGTATTCACGCTGCTGTTGCCCCCACCGAATGTCACCGGACGGCTGCACATGGGGCACATGCTCAACCAGACGCAGATGGACATCATCGTGCGCTGGCATCGCATGCGCGGTTTCCTGACCTTGTGGCTTCCCGGTACCGACCACGCGGGCATTGCAACCCAGATGATGGTGGAGCGCCAGCTCGCCAGCGAAGGCAAGAAGCGCCGCGACATGGGGCGCGAGGCCTTCATCGAGCGCGTCTGGGAATGGAAACGGCACTACGGCGGGGCCATTCTCGACCAGATGAAGCGCCTCGGCGCCTCTGTGGATTGGGATCGTGAGTATTTCACAATGGACGAAAACCTTTCGAGCGCGGTGCGCGAAGTCTTCGTCCGGTTATACGAAGAAGGGCTGATCTATCGCGGCAAGTACATCGTCAACTGGTGCCCGCGGTGTGGGACCGCAATTTCCGACCTCGAAGTCAAGCACGAGGATGTTGCGGGCAAGCTGTACGAAATTCGCTATCCAGTAATCGGCGGGAACGAGTTCATCACGGTGGCGACCACGCGGCCGGAGACCATGCTGGGCGACACGGCGATCGCTGTGAATGAAAAAGATGAGCGCTATAAGCATTTGCACGGAAAGAAAGTTTTGTTGCCGCTGATGAATCGTGAGATTCCGATCATCACCGATGATCTGGCCCAGCCAGAATTCGGGACCGGGGCGGTGAAGGTGACTCCGGCGCACGATCCCAATGACTTTGAGGCCGGACTCCGCCACAATCTGCCACAGATTGAGGTGATCGATGAGCAGGCGCACATGAACCAGAACGCGGGTCCGTATGCTGGCTTGGACCGCTACGAAGCTCGCAAGCGTGTGCTCGAAGACCTTCGCCAGCAAGGTTTCCTGGTCGGCGAGAAGGACTACACCATCTCGATCGGAAAGTGCGACCGCTGCGGCACGGTGGTTGAGCCACGTCTTTCGACGCAGTGGTTCATCAAGATTGCGCCCCTTGCGCAGCGCGCAATTGAGGCCGTGGAGCAGGGCGAAATAACGATTGTTCCGGAAAACTACAAGCAGATTTACCTGAACTGGATGCACAACATCCATGACTGGTGCATCTCGCGGCAACTGTGGTGGGGACACCGGATTCCGGCCTGGCATTGCTCGTGCGGAGAAATTATTGTCGCCCGCGAGACTCCTGCGAAATGTACGAAGTGCGGCGGCTCAGAGCTGAAGCAAGATACTGACGTGCTGGATACGTGGTTCTCTTCGGGCCTGTTGCCATTCACGACGCTGGGCTGGCCGGAGAAGACGCGCGACCTGGAAGTTTTCTATCCAACCACGCTGCTGATCACCGCGTACGAAATACTGTTCTTCTGGGTGGCCCGCATGATCATGTTCGGCTGCCATTTCATGCCAGGCCATCGGCAGGATCCGAAGCTGAAGCTGGCCAGTGGCTGGGGCGAAAAGAAAGACGACAGCGTACCCTTCCGCCAAGTTTATATTCACGCCCTGGTGCGCGATGCCGAGCGGCAGAAGATGTCGAAGACCAAGGGCAACGTGATTGATCCGCTCGATATTATCCAGCGCTTTGGGACCGATGCTACGCGATTCACGCTGGCCGCCATGGCGGCCCCGGGGACGGACATCGCGTTCAGCGAAGGCCGTACCGAAGGTTACCGCAACTTCGCCAACAAGATTTGGAATGCTGCGCGCTTCATGTTCATGAATATTGATCGCGTGGCGCCGGGTCTTCGACCCGGGTCTGAGACCCGGTCCCACACAAGCACAGGCGTGGCGGGTGTTGTAGCGGTTACTCTCGAAGACCGATGGATCCTCTCGCGCTTTAATCGTGTCACCAAAGGCGTGAACGAGGCGCTCGAGACCTACCGCTTTCACGAAGCCGCCAATCAGATCTATGACTTCTTCTGGGGAGAGTTCTGCGACTGGTACCTTGAACTGATCAAGCCGCGGCTGTTGGACGGGGCCGACCAGCAATCAGCTCGCATCGCGTGCGTTAATTTGCTTAGTCTCTTTGAAGCTGCACTGCGGCTTTTGCATCCAGTGATGCCGTTCATCACGGAAGAGATCTGGCATGCGATTTACGATGGGAATCCGCCATTGAAGTCGGTAGCTCTGGCTCCATACCCGCAAGCCGATGAGAAGCAATTGGACTTGGCTGCCGAGACCGAGATGGCAATCTTGCAAGACCTGATCGTCAGCGTGCGGAATTTGCGGGCAGAGTTGAAGATCGAGCACAAACAACGTGTGCCGATTCAGGTCTTCGTTTCCGAGCCGGAAATTCGTAAGCTGATTGAACAGAATCAGGGCTCAGCGGAGCGGCTGGCCAACATCGAGAAAATCGAGTTTGTCGAGAACTCGCTGGCCAAGTTGTCTGGTGCGCGTCACACGGCGCGTTTCGACGTGTATGTGATTTACGAGAGAAAGATCGACGTTGCCGCGGAGCGCGAGCGCCTGAAGAAGGAACTGGAGCAGATCGAAAAAGAGATCGCCAATGGCCAGCGCCAATTGAGCAACGACCAATTCCTGGCCAAGGCTCCGGCAAAGGTCGTGGAGGGAATTCGAAAGCGGGCGCAAGAGCTGAAAAGTCTGCGCGAGAAAGTAAAGAGTAAGCTGGATGAATTGAAATAGTGATGGACGGGCGAGGACGCCCGTCGTCCATCAACGAGCGACCATGGACTGGAATAGCCGACGCATTACCGCTGTCATCGAGAACGCGTTGCTGGAGGATCGTGCCACGCGCGATGCGACCAGCTATGCCTGCATTGACCCGAACCTGCGTGCCTCAGCCACAATTCTCGCCAAGGAGGACTGCATCCTCGCGGGGATTGGCTGCGTTTCGCGCATTCTGGACGTATATGCGGCTCTGGACGGTGCTGTGACCTCGCATTACGAAGTCACAACTCATCCGGAGATATTCGATGGCATCCGCCTGCACAAGGGGCAGTCGATCGCCGTTATCCGCCACAATGCACGCGTGATCCTTTCCTGCGAGCGCGTGATTCTGAATTTCATGCAGCGGTTGAGTGGGATTGCCACGCTGACGCGCCAGTTCGTGGATGCCGTTTCGGGCACCAAGGCGCGAATCCTGGACACACGCAAGACCGTGCCGGGGCTGCGCATGCTCGATAAGTACGCGGTGCGTTGCGGAGGCGGGCAGAACCATCGCCTCGATCTGTCGGACGGCGTTCTGATCAAGAACAACCACATTGCGCTGGCGGGAGGCATCGTGCCGGCGCTGGAGCGCGCTCACAAGAACCGGCGCGGCGAGCAAATCATCGAAATCGAGGTCCGTTCTCTCGAAGAGTTGGAGCAAGCCCTGGAACACGGCGGAGAGGCCATTCTGCTGGACAACATGTCGGTCGAGGATGTGAAGCGTGCAGTCGCGCGCTGCTCGCAGGTGGAACGCCGCATTCCATTAGAGGTCTCGGGCGGAATCACGCTGGAAAACGTCCGTGCTTACGCCGAGACTGGAGTGAATTTCATCTCGGTCGGGGCGCTCACCCACTCGGCGAAGGCAATGGATATGAGCATGCGCTTAGCTCCAGTCTAGGTTCGGCGATCGGTTCGAAGCAGACTCAGTGACTTCTCCCTGGAATTCTGGGCACTGGGCCGCGATTGCTGTTTCGCGGCCTATCCCTCATAATTCCCGCATCAAGCAATCAGCGACAAAGCGGAGTTTGCGGGGAGGAGTGCCCGCGCCACACAAGCATGCGCCACAAACCGACGCCCGGCTGGGACGCATTGTGCGTTTGCTCATCGCCCACGCCACGGTCGTCGTGAGCGGAACAAAAATCGCGGCGGAGATCGGCGCCAGCCGTTCGGAAGTTTGGCGGCTGGTTCAGCAATTGCGCGAGCTTGGAGTTGATATTGCCGGTCATCCGTCAACCGGCTACAGCCTGAAATCTATGCCAGATTTGCTGCTGCCGGATATGCTCGCTCCCCACTTACACGGCACGATATTTGGAAAGCACATTCATCACTATTACAAGATCGGGTCGACCAACACGGTTGCCATGGAATCGGCTAGCGCCGGCGCTCCCGGGGGCAGCGTTTTTCTGGCCGAGCAACAGACTGCTGGACGTGGCCGGGGCGTCCACCAGTGGCACTCTGCACGCTCGTCCGGAATTTATTGCTCCGCGCTTTTGCGTCCGGCTCTGCCGCCATCCGATGTGCTCATTCTCTCGCTGGCTGCCGGATTGGCCGTACACTCCGCGGTTCAGGAGATCGATTCGCGAGTGCTCCCCGACCTGAAGTGGCCTAACGATGTCCTGATCGGCGGAAAGAAATTCTGCGGCATCCTGACCGAGATGAATGCTGAGGTCACTCGCGTGCGGTATGTCGTGGTCGGGATCGGAATCAATGTGAATCAATCGAGTTTCCCCGCGGACTTGCAAACCGTCGCAACATCCCTGCGTTTGGCCACGGGTACCGAGTGGTCCCGCGTGGAATTGTGCGCAGCTTTGCTAAAATCGCTCGAGCGAGAATACCGCAATCTGTTGGAGAATGCGGACGCCGCCAATTCGATCCTGCGCCGCTTTCAGGAACGATCATCCTCGGTTCGGGGACAGCAGGTCGAGGTCGAAGAAAACAGCGGCTTCGAAGGCGTGACGGATGGCTTGGATTCACGCGGGTTCCTGCAGGTTCGCACAGCAGAGGGTGTGCGTACGGTGCTCAGTGGCACGGTAAGACCCCGCTGAAAACACCGGGCACCCGCCGGCAGACTGCCGCCGCATGAACCGCGGCGGCCTGGGCCGGTCAAAGACGGTCCCCACACGAGTGACTTCTATGCTTCTAGTTCTCGATGTCGGCAACACTAATACGGTGCTGGGTGTCTTCGCCAAGGAAGCCAAGGCGACAACAGCCGCGTCGCCACAATATGAGCACCTGGTAGCGAATTGGCGAGTTGCGACTATCGCGACCCAAACGGTAGACGAATATGGCGTGCTCTTCCGCAATCTGTTCGCCATGGGTAACCTCGAAGCCAAAGGCATTCACGGCATCGTAATCTCGTCCGTTGTGCCGCCTCTTGACTCCACCCTGGGGCAAGTCTGTGAGCGATACTTCAGCACGAAACCTCTGTTCATTGAACCCGGCGTGAAGACGGGCATGCCTGTGCATTACGACAACCCGGCCGAAGTCGGCGCCGACCGCATCGTGAATTCCGTTGCCGCATTCGAAAAATATGGCGGTCCCTGCGTGGTTGTGGATTTCGGAACCGCGACCACGTTCGATTGCGTTTCTGCCAAGGGAGAATACTTGGGTGGCGTAATTTCCCCCGGTATAGGAATCTCCGCCGACGCCCTGTTCGAGCGTACGGCGCGCCTGCCGCGTGTGGATATCCGCAAGCCCGCTCAAATCATCGGCAGCAATACCGTAGGCAGCCTGCAGTCCGGCCTCTACTATGGCTATCTCGGCTTGGTGGACGGAATCCTGGAGTTGCTGGTTCAAGAATTGGGGAATGAAACCAAGGTAATTGCGACCGGCGGTCTGGCTTCGCTGATTGGCACAGGCTCGAAACACATCAAGCAGGTGGATGAGTTTTTGACCCTGGAAGGCCTGCGCATTATCTGGGAGCGCAACCTGGCAGCGAAACCCGCTCGTGAGGCCGCACCGTCCAAGTCTCCTTCCGGAAGCAAGCTACGCTCTCGCTAAGCCGTCGTGGAAAACTACTTCAACTACTTCACCGAAATCGAGGAACATTTTCAGAGGCGCCGCGGACGCATTCAGCTGTCTCCACTAGATTGGGCGCTGATCGAAACCTGGAAAGACGCGGGCATTCCGCTCGAGGCCGTGCTGCGCGGCATTGATGCGGCGTTTGATAAGTATGAGCAGCGGCCGTCGAGGTCACAGAAGGTCAACAGCTTGGCTTATTGTGCGCAGGCGGTACTGGTGGCGGCGGAGGAGATGAAGGAGGCGGCCGTGGGTGCGGCGAGCGCGGATTCACAGAGCGATCGCCCAAGCGGGTTTCAGGTATCCGAAATCTCCGCTTTTCTCTGGCGCAACGCGGAACTACTCGATACCGCGAAACTCCCCCAGGCAAAAGGAATTGACGCGACACCGTTGGCTAAAGAGACCGCAGGCACGCTGCGCGAGATCGCCGCCGATCTGGACGTCACGAAAACTCTGCCGCGATTGGAAGACCTTGAACGTCGGCTCACGGTGGCGGAAGAGAAACTGTTTGCGGTCCTGCTGGCGGCGACATCGGATGAGCAGATCGTCACCGTGCGGGCCGAGGCTGATCGGGAACTGGCGCCTTACCGGCGCAAAATGCCGTCAGCCCAAATCGAGCAATTGCTCAAGCAGTACGTACACAAGCGGTTGCTGGAAAAATATGGATTGCCGAGGCTGAGTCTGTTCTATATGTGAAGTGTTGTCAGCAATTCACAATCGCCGATCTTCAATTGTAATCGGAAATCGACAATCGGCAATTCTTTTCATCCGGCGTTTCGGTTTCCAGCATAGAATCCTGGCTTGCAACTCACCATTGAAAAACTCGTTTATGGCGGCGACGGCCTCGCACGGCTGCCTGCCGATGAACACGGGCCCGGCGAAGCTGTGTTCGTACCCTTTGTGCTTGAAGGCGAAAGAATCGAGGCTTCGCTGCTCGAACAGAAGCGCGGCTTTGCCAGGGGCGAGGCGAAAACGATTCTGCAAGCTTCGTCACAGCGCGTGGAGCCGCTCTGTCCTTATTTCCGCCGCTGTGGGGGCTGCCATTACCAGCACGCCGACTACGAGCATCAGCTAGAGATTAAGGCCGCGATCCTCAAAGAAAATCTTCGCCGCATTGCCAAGCTGGAACTGGAAACAAAGATAACAATTCATCCTTCGCCGCCCTGGAACTACCGCAACCGTACCCGCCTTAAAGTCCGACCCGCGCCGGAGTTCGCGCTCGGTTACTACAGATTCAGCTCGCACGAACTGCTTCCAGTTGAAGAGTGTCCGGTAAGTTCCCCGCTAATCAATCGCGCCATTGCGGCTTTCTGGCAAATGGGGCGCGGACGCACGGTGCCCGACGGAATTCACGAGATTGAGTTTTTTGCCAATGCAGACGACACTCAATTCCTGATCGAGGCTTTCTGCGAACCGGGAACTTCGAGTACTCCAATTAGAGAATGGGCAGACGCTTTGCCGACTACCTTGCCGGAAATCGCCGGCATCGTAGTGTTCCAGGCAAGGCCATCCAGAGCGACCGGGACTGCCGAGCCAAAACAAATGGCTGCGTCTGGGGCGAGAGAACTTATCTACAAGACCGACTCTGCCTCCTACCGAGTCAGCGCCGGGGCTTTCTTCCAGGTTAACCGCCATTTGGTCGATGGGTTAGTCGAGATCGTCAAAGAGGGATATTCGGGCGAGACGGCGCTCGATCTTTATGCTGGCGTTGGGCTATTCTCCGTCGCTCTATCCCGAAGATTTGCACAGGTGATCGCAGTTGAAGCGTCACTGACTTCTCATGCCGATCTCCTCCACAATTCACCAGCAAACGTGAAGGCTGTCCAGGCGACTTCCGCCGATTTCTTGCGGAGCCTTGGCGGTAAGCTGCGGCCCGATCTAGTGGTGGTGGACCCGCCACGGAGCGGTCTGGGAGAAAGTGTGGTCCAGAGTCTCGTCGGATTGGGAGCGCACCGGATGACCTACATCTCCTGCGATCCGGCGACCGTCTCGCGTGATCTGGTTGGCCTGCTCAGGGCCGGATATCGCATCGAGCAGATGCACCTGGTCGATCTGTTTCCCCAGACCTATCACCTGGAGAGCGTGTTTCATCTTGCTCGGTAGGCAGTTGCAATAGAAATTGGCATGTGGCCTTCCCTTGTGAAAGTCACTGAGGCCCAATATCCGAGCACTTTCGCCAACTCTTGAGTCTTTCCTCCAGGCGAGCCTGTGAATCCGCAGCCGAGCGCGCCCCCTGCCACCCCTCAGCAGCCGCTCTCACGACAACCCATGCTCTGGGCTGCGCTGTCGTATGCCGGCGGAATTGTCACCGGCTTCTACGTGTGGCGGCCGCCGCTGTGGTGGCTGATTGCAGCCATCGTCTTCTCCGTCTCAGCAGCATATTTTCTTCGCCGCCGCGCCAGGGCCGCTTTTGCGCTTGGTTTATCGGCTCTGTTCGTGACAGGAGCACTGATGATGCAAGTGCGCGCTCCAGAAAATCATGGCAGCGCGGATGTTCTCGCATTTGCGGACGGCCGCGACATAATGGTCACCGCCCATGTAACCAAGGAAGGAAATCTGCGGGAGAAGGTTCCCGGCGATTCCCAACAGAGGTTGGACCTTGAGACGGAGCAAATAGGGACGGGAAACGAGACCTTTGCCATCCGCTCCGGCCTTCGCGTCAGTATCTACGGACATGAGGCAAGAAATGAAGAACTAAAGATTGAATTCGGAGAATCCGTAGTGCCGCCCATGCACCTGTTTCGCTACGGGGAGCGCTTGCGGTTTCCCGCCAAACTATATCCGCCGCACAATTTCCGAAATCCAGGCGCTTTCGATTACACGGGATATCTGGCAGAAAACGGAATTGTGGCACTCGGGTCAACCAAGGCGGAGACGGTTGAATTGCTGCCGGGGTTTGCCGGGAACCGTGCTGAACTCTGGCGGACGCGCCTCCGTCACAGCCTGATCGAGAGAATCCATATCCTATGGACGCCGGACGAAGCCCCACTTCTCGACGCCATACTCATCGGGGAGAATTCGTTTCTCGGGCGCGAAACTCTCACCGACTTTCAACGCACCGGCACTTACCACGTACTGGTGATCTCTGGATTAAAAGTCGCCGTCCTCGCACTGGTAATGTTTTGGATGCTGCGCCGGATGCGGGTGAGTGATCTTGTCGCCAGCGCGATCACAATTCTGCTCACAGTTGGGTACGCCCTGCTGACCGACGTTGGCGCTCCGGTGTGGCGGGCCACCTTGATGCTCACGCTCTACCTGGGCGCAAGGCTGCTTTACCGGCGAAAATCAATTCTCAACACCATCGGAGCGGCGGCGCTGGCCTTGTTGATCGTCGATCCCGCGGCACTGCTGGGAGCCAGCTTTCAGCTCAGCTTCCTTTGCGTGCTGGTCATTGCTGGCGTTGGAACGCCCATTCTGGAGCGGACGACGCAACCTCTGTCTCGCGCCTTAAGGGGCTTGGATGCGACCGGTTACGACGCCGCGCTATCTCCGCCGCTGGCTCAGGTCCGGCTCGACCTGAGGATGGTTGCCGGCAGGCTGCAACGCTTCTTCGGAAAGCGCACTCCATTGATCGTGCTCTCAGGTACGGCGCGGGTGATCCTTGTAGGTTGTGAGTTTCTCGTGATTTCGACGGTGCTCCAGGCGGGATTCGCACTGCCAATGGCGTACTACTTTCATCGCGCGACTCTGGTTTCACTGCCGGCGAACGTACTGGCCGTGCCCCTTACCGAAATCATTATGGTCGCCGCCATCGTGGCCGTGGCCGCAACCTATGTCTCGCTAACCCTGGCAAAGTTTCCGGCAATGATTGCTGGATCGGCGCTTCAGGCAATGAACGGATCAGTACATTGGTTGGGTGCTTTGCGGATCGCCGACACTCGCGTACCCACGCCGCAACGCACCGTCATTCTGTTGGGCGTTGGAGCGCTGGTGCTGGCGATGGTTTTGAGTCGCCGCCGCTGGTTGCTAGTGGCAGCTGGATGGGCGGCGTTAGCCGTCAGCGCTCTCTGGATCTGCGCTGTTTCGCCGCATCCGCAGCTGCGGCACGGAGTACTCGAACTCACTGCTATTGACGTGGGCCAGGGCGATTCGATCCTTCTGGTTTCGCCGCAGGGCCGCACGCTCCTCGTGGATGCCGGAGGCATACCGTTCTGGATGCATTCGGAACTGGATATCGGCGAAGACGTGGTATCGCCCTACCTGTGGTCGCGGGGGTTTCACCAACTCGACGTAGTGGCGCTAACGCATGCACACGCCGACCATATGGGAGGCATGGCTGCGGTGTTGGCCAACTTTCACCCGCGCGAGTTGTGGCTGGGAGTGGATTCACCGAGCCCAGAGTTGCAGGCTCTTCTGCGCGATGCGAAAGCACTGGGAATTCCCGTCATTCTTCACAAGACAGGAGACAGTCTTGAAATCGGTGGCGCAATGGTCGCCGTGCTGGCGCCACCACGGGATGCCGAGGCGCATGTTTCCCGGCCGAACGACGAGTCTCTGGTTATGAAAATCCGTTATGGAGCAACGTCCGCGTTACTGGAGGGAGATGCGGAGAAGAAAACGGAAAAGCAGGTTGCCGAGAAGAACCCGCAGGCCGACCTGCTCAAAGTGGCTCACCATGGCAGTGCGACCTCTACGATCCCGGAACTGCTGGCCGCGGTCCATCCACGATTTGCGGTCATATCAGTGGGCGCACGCAATGTTTATGGGCATCCGAGGCGGGAAGTTTTGGATCGCCTGGCAGAAGCGCAGGTTGTTACCTACAGGACGGATATGGACGGGGCGGTCACTTTCTATCTTGACGGCAAAACTGTTAGCGCTCAGTTGGCGGCTCTTCATTGAGGCCGATTTCTGCAGTCTCAATTTCCTCCGGCGTTTGCCGGTATTCCTCAATCAGTCGCCGCGCCTCGGCGGCATCTTCCTCGCGCACCAGAATCACGGTCCCACCTACGCCGGGCAGAATGTCCTGCTGCGCGTCCAGGGAAGTCAAGTCTGAATCAATACCCGCGGATTCGAGCAGACCGCGTACCACCATGGCTTCCGATTCCTGTTCGGTGTCGAACACGCGGATCAGCTTCTCATTCGGATTCGGACGTTGTGCTTCAGATGTGGAAGTCGAGTCTGCCATCGTTGCCTCCGATCAGGATCTCCTGGACCATAGCGCATATTCCCGGAGCGGTGTATCTGATTCTAACTCGACCAACGCGGGGTTGGGGACAGATTCGCTGATGAGCCTCATTCAGCCGACTCGTTCCCCGGTGTACCTGACTTGTTTAAGGTAACCGAAGGTCTACACCAATGAGGCCATTGCGCTCCGCTCGCGTTGCCGCGAGAATAACACTAAAAGGGCGGGCGCAACGCGCCTACGTCGAGGAACATCTAATCGCATAGACCGCAGTGTGGGGGCCTCATGAGTAGTTTGGAACGGCGAGGACAGTCGCCAAATGCGAGCGAAGGAGAGCAGGAAGCGCGGAATATCCGGCGCCTGCAAATCATGATCAGCATGGTGATGTCCGTGATTGGCCAGGACCCCAACCTCACCGTCGAAGAAGCCTCCGAGCTGGTGGCCGGCGCCAAGCGTGCCGCGCTGGCGATGTTTCCGGACAAAGAGTTCGCTTACGACATCCTGTACAAACCTCGCCTCCAGCGATTGATGAACGAGCGCTTCCGCCTGCAGTGAAAAGCTAATTGCGATTACGATTTACGAGCCGGGCAAAGGCGCTACTGGCGCAGAAATAATTTCGATCCCAGATCGACAGCGTATACCAGTTTCGCCACGGCCGCACTCTAGCGGTCGGCATTTCAATGATGCCGACCGTTTTCTACATACCTTCTAACTGTCCTTTTCCATGCTTCCGAAGTCATCTGGAATTTCATCTCCGTCTGACTGAGCCTTGAATTCGAGTAATCCGAAAGTGTTTGGTGCTGTCTTGGTGAATACCTTTCCACTGCGGGCGTATCCGGATAATGTTCCCGCCAAGGAAATTCGGTGCTTCTTATCTTGGGGCTTTCCGAGAGCCTTAAGGATGTCGGCTATCGGCAGTGGGATATGAGCAGCCTTTAACACGTCGCGCGTTTTGGCAAGAGCGCTTCCCTCTCGCAATATGTAATCGGCGGCGGCGCTGCCATCACGCGGAAGAAGCTTCATTGAGTCTTGCAATCCTTGGATATAAGCCTTGTTTTCCATGACTTGACGCTCCAAGGACATGTTCTCTTCCAGCTTCTTGTTAATCAGTTTTTGCAGATTTTCTCTTATTCCCATGTTTTCACCCAAGAGTGGAATATACGCCGAATGGGAAACGCAAAGCAAGTATGAAAATTGAGGGTAGGGGTTTCCCATTCGATGCTATAATCCCGTAATCCAGGAGGTTACGGACATGGAAGCCCTAGATGTTGTTATGAAGGCGCTGGACGAAAGGAAACGCGAGGCTCCAAATGGCGAAGACTATTGGATGGGGCGAGACCTTCAGTTGGTTCTCGGATACGACAATTGGCAAAACTTTCAGACTGTTATCGAAAAAGCAAAAATAGCCTGCAATGGGTCGGGAGTGAATTCCCGCTATCACTTTATCGGAGTCAATAAGGTGATCGAGAGCGGAAAGGGTGCGAAACTAGAAAGAGCAGACTGTTTTCTCACCAGATATGCTTGTTACCTAATTGCAATGAACGGGCAATCCAGCAAGCCCGAGGTTGCGACCGCTCAGACCTATTTCGCAGTACAGACACGAAAACAAGAGTTAAGCGACCAAGAAAAACGCATCGCTTTACGCGACAGGGTGCGCAAGGGCTACAAGATACTACACGGCACGGCGCGGGGTGCTGGAGTCACGCGATTCGGATTGTTTAATGATGCAGGCTATCGCGGGCTATACGGCATGGGATTGGCTGAGATTAAGCAACGGAAACGGATTCCAGCGAAAGAAGACTTGCTAGATCGTGCTGGCAGAGCAGAACTTGCCGCGAATGAGTTTCGGGTTACTCAGACGCAGCAAAAACTTGAGCGTGAACGCATCCAAGGCGAAAGCGCCGCGATCAGTGCTCACCGTATCGTCGGCAACGAAGTCAGAGAGGCCATCAAGCGCATTGGCGGAACAATGCCGGAAGAGTTACCAACGGAAGAGCCAATCAAGAAGATAATTTCGGAGCAAAAGAGAAAAGCCAAAACCCTAGAACGTGATTTACCATTGTTAAATGAAGGCTAACAAGAAGAAACATCCGCCCAATCCAGCAGGCAAAGCGGGATTCCCAGTGTCCCTATATCCGCTCAGTTTCAAAGAGGCTATAGCTTTTCTATCCGCTGCAATCGGAATAGTAGAGTTCCCCATCCCAATTTAGTGCGTATCTGAACCGGAGTGTGGTTGGCGTCATCGGTGAACCACGCCCAGACTGTGCCTTTGCCCTGCAAGGCGCCGGAAATCGCTTCTGCCTTTACTCGCACGGTCTGAAATGCGCCGGCAGGTACTTTAACCTGTTCCCGAGCTTCAACGCGCGCTTTAACTTCCGTTGTCTTGCCTCCGTCGTTGATGGGAAATGTATTCGTGTTGCCCGGTTGCAGGGGCAATGACGCCAGGTAATAGAATCCGCTGACCACATCAGTGATGCACACGGGAAGGTCATTTTCCACGTGTTTCTGCTCGCCCGTTTTCAGATTCTTTTCATCGAGCACGCTCTTTTTCCTGGAGTAATCGAAACGTAGTTCGGTCTGGCGCGCGTGAGAACCTTCTTCCGTATGCTTTGAAACACGCAACGAGCAAAATGTGCGCGGATCGAAGAGTGCTTCGAAGCGATCGTGTACTTTGTACAGCGCATTGACCACCCCGGCGGAGTCTGCAACCGCGGCCACGTGCTGCTGGCCGCCGTCGAACCCCAGCGTGACTCTGGCCGTTCCGGCATTGAACAGATGCCACTCGACGTCATACACATAGGTCTGCCCATTCGGAAAGCCATAATTCGGGGGCGGAGGAACAATCCGCGCCGAGGGGGCCGCGCTTATAGTGGGGAGTGGAGGCTGGTTCGATGGCGCCGAGGGGTGAGTCTGGCCTTGCGACAAAGAGACGGAGAGTATTGCGAACAAACACCACGCCGGATTGGACTTTAATAAAATGTGCATGTTGCTTAGACGAACGATTCCAGTATCTGGTGAGACACAGAGTGCCAGGTCGAGATGATACTCGCGATCCCGTTTACCGGGGAATCCAGAGCAGTTTAGCCGTCAATGCCGCCATCATCGCCGCCGCGCCTAGAGTCGCATTGTACTCGCGATGCTTCCAATACAAGTCCCACGAAAATGTTCCGCGGCCGGCGTTAAAGGCACTCAGCCGAGGCAACAGCCGGGGGACCTGCCGCGCGTATTCCACGAATTCTGGAAAATGTTCTCCCAGGAATGCTTCTTCCCCACGAATCACAGGTAAGTAGATCGCCAGAAAAATCAAAACCAGCCCTGCCCCAATCCACCAGTTTCGAGCACTGATGGCAAAGCCCACTGCCAGAATCAGTGAACCAAGATAAAGCGGATTGCGTGTATACGCGTAAGGTCCTGTAGTGGCGAGCTGCTCGTTTTTCTGCACGTGCCCGGATGCCAGCGCACGAATCGCGAGGCCGGGAATGATGAGAGCGGATCCGACCAGCATGGATGCTGCCGTGGATGTTGCGAGCCACAAATAGAGTCCGGCGAAAGCGAAGCCCAAAGGTACGCGGATGCGACGCGCGATTCTCGTCCAGGTAACGTTAGCCACGGTTACTCCGTAGCAGTTTCCGCGCGGCAGCAATCACTTCATCAGAGCTGATTTCCAGCATGCCGGGATCGGGTTGTGCGCGACGGGAGTGTGTAGTCGGGCTGGCAGGGCTGCGCAAAACGATGCTGCGAGTCCCGAACGGCCCATTGCGCGTTGGATTAGTGGGGCCGAAGATTGCAACCACGGGAATCCCAAGAGCTGCAGCCAGGTGCATGGGGCCGGTGTCACCGCCGACGAAGAGGCGTGCGCGGCCCGTGAGCGCAATCAATTCCGTGAGTGAACAGGGACTGCCCTTCGCTGCGCCCTCGCTGGCCGACTCGACTGCTTGCGTCAGGAGCTCTTCGCCAGGGCCAAAATTGATCACCGATTTCACACCTTCTTCCGCCAATCGCCTCGCCACCTGCCCGTAGCGCTCCGCGGGCCACTGCTTGGCTCCCCAACCTGCGCCGGGATTAAGCAGAACGAAATCGCCGATGCCACGTTGCAACCGGTCTTCACACTGCTTTTCGACAGCCTGGTCGTCCGGAAATTCGATCTTCGGCATTTCCAATGGGCGGCGCGCAACGGCTTCCGCCAGCGAAAGATTCTGCTCGACAACATGGCTGCCACGGGCAATCACCTGACGCGTATAAAACATGCTGGCGACATTTTCGCGAGGCTGCGCCGCTCCATATATCACGGGCGCTCCGGACCAACACGCCAGCACGGCCGATCTGACCGCGCCTTGGAAGTCCACTGCCACTTCGTAGCGCTGCGCACGCAGTTCGCTGAGCCCGGCCGCGACTTGCTCCCAAGTCTGGATGGAGAGCAAGGACCGGCGCCATATCTTCGTATTCACGGTATGGACCCGGTCGACCAGCGGCCTCCGCGGCGAACGCGGCCCAGAGCGGGGCTCGGGCAAAGTGCACAGCAACTCTGCCCAGCGCTCCTCAACCACCCAACCCAGGCTGACCTCGGGGAACGCTCGTCGTAGCGCAGTGGCGGCAGGGAGCGTGTGGATGATGTCGCCCATCGAGCCCAGCCGTACAATCAGCAATCTCCGGGGAGTGAATAAAGCAACATTTTCCGAGGGAGCTGTGACCGGCGATTGCATGCTCAGAAATGCTGTGGTCCGATCCGCGAACGGATAATTTCAGTGGCCGAGTGATCCTTGGGATCGCCCACGATTTCCACCCGCCCACCACACTCCAGCACCACATCCCGCTCAGGCACGGTGTCGGCGGTGTAGTCCGTGCCTTTAGCATGAACGTCGGGGCGAACTTCGCGGATCAAGGCCCGCACGTCTCGCTCCGGGAAAATGACGACAGCGTCCACGTCAGCCAGTGCCGAGAGAATTTCCGCGCGTTCTTCGGCGGGCATGAGCGGACGGCCCTCTCCTTTCAGTGCACGCACGGATTCATCGGAGTTGATGGCCACGATCAAGCGTCCGCCGAGTTGCTTGGCTGCATGCAGGTAGCGAACGTGTCCGACGTGTAGCAGATCAAAGCAGCCATTGGCGAGCGTAACGGATTCGCCCGCGTGGCGCCATGCGGTAACGCGCTGCTTCAGTCCTTCGCGGCCTAGGATTTTCTGCGCCGACATTAGTGAGCCCTTGTTACCGGCGGCGATTGATCCAGCGCATCGAGTAGTTCCTGCCGCGATACGGTCGCGGTTCCGCGCTTCATCACTACGATTCCGCCTGCATAATTCGCCAACTGGGCAGCTTCTTCGGTGCTCGCCCCCGCCGCAAAAGCGGCAGCGAAAGTGGCGATCACCGTGTCTCCTGCGCCGGTCACATCCGCGACCTGATCCGAGCCAAAAATCGGGATGTCCACCGGCTTGTGTTTGCCGGCGAAGGCTGCCATGCCATCGCGCCCGCGCGTAATCACGAGCGATTGCAGGTTCATAAGTGACATCACCTGCTCGCCCGCTGAGCACAAGCGCGACCAATCGTTGCCGATCCGCACACCCAACGCCGCCTCGACCTCAGGCTCATTGGGTGTGGCCGCGACCACGCCGGAATATTGCAGCATGCGGTGCCGTGAATCGAGCACAACGGGGACTCCATCGAGACGTCCTCGCTCGCGGATCGCGTTCAGAATCGCAGGACTGGCCGCGCCATAGCCATAATCGGAGATGAGCAGCGCGTCCGAGGCGCGCGCGTACTCCCGCGCAGCCAGCACAAGCTCGCGTTTCAGATGACGGTTGGGCTCCGTTTCCGGTTCGCGATCGACGCGGACCACCTGCTGCCGGGCAGTGTGCGTCATTCCCGCCAGAATGCGGGTCTTGGTCACAGTTGTATAGCTCTTGTCTTTCAAAACGCCACTCACTGGAATATGTTTGTGGCGAAAAGCTTTCAGCAGCAAGCGTCCGGCCTCATCGTCACCCACGATGCCCACGGGCAGAACGTTGACACCTAAGTCGACAAGATTGTTGACGGCATTGGCGCCGCCTCCGGGCACGACGGTACGCTCGCGATGTTTCAGAATCAGCACGGGAGCTTCACGAGATACGCGCGAGATTTCCCCGAAGATGAATTCGTCGGCCACCAGGTCTCCGACCACGGTGACCGTGATCTTGGGGAAGGACTCAACGATCTTCTTTAGCCGCTCCGTCTCTTTGGGGTGTTTGGTCATTTAGAAATCAAGTTCCGCTGATCTCAGGCACCGATTTTCTCACGGCTTGCTCTTCGTTCTGCAATGATCCTCAACATGGTATCGACTGCGTTAGCTGCGTCCACCAATTCCATCTTGACAGGAATCACGGCTAGTGGCTGCAGTGCAGTGAGAAATCCGCCCAGGTTGATGGCATCTTTTTCAGTAGTGACAAAGCTTTCTGCCTCACTCTGCTGGCGCAGTTGCAACAGGTCTCGGATATCCCGGTCGGTATAGGCGTGGTGGTCACGGTAGAGAGCCTGCGCCACAGGCTCGATGCCTGCCGTACGCAGTTGCAGCAGGAAATTCTGCGGCCGGGCAATTCCGCAGAAAACCACTGCGCGAGCGGGAACATTCGTCAGCGAAATGCCTCGTCGCACCCGCCATACCAGTTTGCCATTCAAAGGAAACGATTCGGGTGAAGCACCGCTAGTCAGTACAACCGCGTCGGCGCGGGACAATGACGTGAGAGGCTCGCGCAGACGTCCTGCGGGAAGCAGACGGTCGCGTGCGTCTTCGGGAGTGACCAATACGATGTCGAAATCACGCGCCAGGGCGCGATGCTGGAAGCCGTCATCCAGCAGATGAAGCTGTGGACCGAAATTTCTTTCCGCGAAGAGACCGGCTTCATAGCGATCCTCTCCCACGATCACCGGCACGCTCAAGCGCCGAGCCAAGAGCAGAGGCTCATCACCAAAGTCCCGAGGGGAGCCTCCCGGATCCACCAGGGCTACGCCGCGTGTCCGGCGACCGTAGCCGCGGGAGAGTATGTCGAACTTCACCCCACGTGCCTTTAGCAATTCTCCCAAAAGCAGGACAAACGGAGTCTTGCCGGAACCCCCAATCGACAAATTGCCGACGCTTACAACAGGCCCTTGTAGCTTTCGCGCGGGAGCGATGCCGCGGTCATAGAGCGCATTGAGCGCCCACACACCGGCTTCGAAAATGGAGGAGAAGAAATTCATTCAATGCGCTCACGACACGATTTTGCTACTGGCCGGACGGGTTCCTTCGACTTCGCTCAGGACAAGCTCCGATCCGTCCGCACACGATCACCCGCAGGAGCCAACAGCTTTTCCAAGGCTTGCATAGTTCTCTGCGTTGCCCCCATTTGTGCGCGCAAAGTTTCTGCTGCCCGGCGGCCCAGGGCAACCCGTTCCGCTTGGTTGGAAATGAGTTCCATGAACATTAGCGGAAGCTCGGCTGGACCGACCACGCGCACGGCGTCGCGACTTTGAAATAGGCTCACAATGTCGCGGAAATTCTCGGTATGGTTGCCCACGACAATGGGAACTCCGTGCAGTGCGGGCTCGATGATGTTATGTCCGCCGCGAGGGACGAGGCTCCCGCCAACGAACGCCACGTCGGCCAGCGAGTAGAGGGCCGCGAGTTCGCCAATCGTATCAATCAATAGGACTCCACCGACAATCGGATCGCCGCTCCACAGGGAACGTCTCCAGAAGCGAATCCCAAGTTGTTCGAGCAATTCAGCCACTTCGCCGAACCGCTCCGGGTGACGCGGAGCCAGAATCATGAGGGCGCGAGGATGACTGGCTAGAACGTTCTCGAAGGCTTGCAGAAGCAGCGGTTCTTCGCCCTCGACCGTGCTTCCACAAACAATCACCGGACTGGTGCCGGCTTGTCGGAACGCCGCGCGCAGGCTGGCAACGACGGGCGGAGCAGCAGCCGCAGGCACATCAAACTTCAGATTGCCAGTTACGTGGACTCGCTCCGCGGGCGCGCCAATTTCCTCAAGTCGATGGGCGTCTTCTTCCGTCTGCGTTAAGAAAAGATCCACCTGCTCTAAAACTCCAGTCAGCAAACGCCGGAAGCGCCTATATCCGGGCCAGGAATGGTCCGAGATGCGGGCGTTCACCACGGCGATCCGGGCGCAGCTGGCATGGGTAACCCGCAGGAAGTTTGGCCAGAACTCAGTTTCCGCGATCACGATTAACTCGGGCCGCAGCAGTCGCAAGTACGGCCGGATTGCAAAGGCGAAGTCGAGCGGGAAGTAAAAGACGTTCTCCGCGCCAAAGCGAGTTCGAGCCAACTTCTGCCCTGTATCCGTCGTCGTCGAAATTACCACTCGATGTTGCGAGAATCGCTTCGCGAGTTCCGCGACTAGACCGCTGATCGCCAGAACCTCACCAACTGACACGGCGTGAACCCAGATTGCGTGCCGCGCGGGCTGAGCCAACAGCCGCCGCGGAATCCTCCCCAAGCGTTCGCCCAAGCCGGTGCGGTACTTACCGTGGCGCAACCTTTGCATCAGCCAATAGGGGAGGCTCACCAGCAGCCCCGCCGCCAGCAGCGTACTGTAGATCAAATACATGGGGGAACGAAACATTCTACCTGCATACCAGCCACCCAAGGCGCCACCGCTTACGAAGCTTGCATCCTATAATCGACAGTCATGTCCTGCACACGTACAAGATTTTGGCGGCTGCGAGCGCTGGCAACGGTTTCTGTTCTGTTGCTGTCTTCAATCGTTTGCCTGGCGGGAAAGCATTTTGTCATGCCGGCAGCGCAGCCAGCGAAGAGCTATCCCGCACACGACGAGCATTCCAGTGAAGCTGTTACGCTGGCGCTTGATCCTTACGATATGGCCGATAAGGCAAGCATCTTTTCGGTTCACTATGGTGACGTGGGCTTCGTACCCATGTTCGTGGTGATCACCAACGACGGCGATCAGCCAGTATCCCTGGCGGGAATGAAGGTGGAACTCGTCACCGTCAAT
This sequence comes from Terriglobales bacterium, assembly GCA_035601775.1. Classification (GTDB taxonomy): domain Bacteria; phylum Acidobacteriota; class Terriglobia; order Terriglobales; family Acidobacteriaceae; genus JABDBE01. The sequence goes on from DATNNO010000064.1 coordinate 20,684, forward strand.
CGGACCAAAATTCCGCCCGCAACGGAAGACGATATTTACCGGCGCATCGCCCGGCCTACGGGGAACATTTCTCCGAATCCACTGCCCTGGCCGAAGAAGGCGAAAGGCGGTGTGAGCAAGGACACGATGGACGAGATTCAGAACGCCCAATTTGCCGCCAAGGCGGTTGAACCACACGGCACCCAATCTGGTTTCATGTTCTTTGACGTGTCGGGGATTTCGACGCCGCTGGCGGGAGCGCACTTCTATTTGACCGGCGTGCGCGATGCCAAGGGAAATGAACTGATGTATTTCGAAGTCCCGCTGGAGAAATACCTGAGCGCGCCGGCTAAGCCGAACTAGCGGGTGACCTCGCACGCGGATGCGGCTCAGCGCTGGGAACCCCTTATAATCGCTGGATATGGCCACCACGCCGGATACCTCTGTAGCGGCTCGCGCCAAGTACGAGCCGGTCATCGGGCTGGAGGTGCACGTCCAGCTCCTGACCGTGACCAAGATTTTCTGCTCGTGCTCCACGCGTTTTGGCGATCCGCCGAATACCAATGTTTGCCCGGTTTGCCTGGGCCTTCCGGGAGCTCTGCCGGTGCTGAATCGCAAGGCGGTGGATTACGCGGTGCTGGCGGCGATGGCGTTGGGCTGCCGCATTAACCAGACTTCCATTTTCGCGCGCAAGAACTACTTTTATCCTGACCTCCCCAAGGGCTATCAGATTTCGCAGTATGACAAGCCGCTGGCCGAGTTCGGCAGGATCGACATCGTGACTGCCGCCGGAGCTAAGAAGATCGGCATCACACGGCTGCACATCGAAGAAGACGCGGGCAAGAGCCTGCACGAAGGCTTTGCCGATTCCGCTGAGACTACGGCCATCGACTTGAACCGAAGTGGAGTGCCGCTGATTGAAATCGTTAGCGACCCGGACATCGCTTCGCCCGCCGAGGCATATGAATACCTCACCCGGTTGAAGGAAATCATCCTGTACACCGGAGTCAGCGATTGCAATATGGAAGAGGGTTCGTTGCGTTGCGATGCCAACGTCAGCGTGCGCCCCCGCGGCCAGAAACAGTTCGGCACGAAGACTGAAATCAAGAACGTGAATTCATTCCGGTTTATTCGCGAGGCCCTGGAGTACGAAATTGACCGCCACATCGGGATCGTCGAATCTGGCGGCAAGATCGCGAAGGAAACGCGGCTCTACAATTCGTTCGAAGGCAAAACCTATGGCATGCGCTCGAAAGAACAGGCGCACGACTACCGGTATTTCCCCGAGCCCGACCTTCTGCCGCTCGTGGTAGGCGAGAAGTGGCAGGCGGAAATTCGCAGCACTCTGCCCGAGTTACCCGAAGCGCGGCGCAAGCGCATGGTCGCCGACTACGGCATCACCGACTACGACGCGCAGGTGCTGACGGCCACAAAGTCATTTGCCGGTCAGTTCGAGGCGGCCGCCAAGGCCGCGAAGAATCCGAAGCGCGTGGCGAATTTGGTGCAGAGCGAGCTGATGGGACGCCTAAAAGCCAAGGGCCTGGAAATTGAGCAGTCGCCCATTTCGATGAAGGGCGTGACGCTGTCCGCGGATCTGGTGGAGAGCGGTGCGATCTCGGGCAAGATGCTCAAGGATCTGTACGATCTGTGCTTCGAGCTCGGGAAGGACTTCGGCGAAGTTTACGAGACAGAAAAGCCGCGGCAGATTACCGATTCCTCCGCGATCGAAAAGATCATCGACGAGATCGTCGCGGCCAACCCCAAGCAGCTCGAGCAGTATCGCGCGGGCAAGAAGACGGTGATGGGCTTTTTTGTCGGCCAGGTGATGAAAGCCTCAAAGGGACAGGCGAATCCGCAGATGGTGAATGAGCTACTGGCAAAGAAGCTGGAGAGCTGACAGGCATGTTCAAGAAGATCCTTATCGCCAACCGGGGAGAGATTGCGGTGCGGGTGATCCGTGCCTGCCGCGAACTGGGGATCACTTCGGTTGCGGTTTATTCAGATGCCGACCGCGCCTCGCTGCACGTTCGCAAGGCGGACGAGGCCTACCACATCGGGCTCTCTGCGGCTGCCGAATCCTACTTGAACTTCGCCAGGATCTTAGACGTTGCGAAACGAAGCGGCGCGGACGCGATCCATCCGGGGTACGGGTTTCTTTCCGAGAACGCGAAGTTTGCGCAGGCGTGCGGGGATGCTGGCGTGAAGTTCATTGGCCCCAGTCCCGCCTCGATGGAAATGATGGGATCGAAAACGCGGGCGCGGCAAGAAATGGAAAAAGCCGGAGTTCCATTCGTGCCGGGGACTTCGAGAGGCCTAGAGTCGGCCGAGCAGGCCAAACAGGTGGCTGCGAAGATTGGCTATCCTGTGATGCTGAAGGCGGTGGCGGGCGGCGGCGGAAAAGGCATGCGTCTGGTGCATGCTCCAGAAGAGCTGAAACCCGCACTGGAAGCGGCGCAGAGCGAAGCCGAGCGTGCGTTTGGCGATCGTGAAGTTTACCTCGAGAAGGCAATCGTCAATCCGCGTCACATCGAGATGCAGGTGCTCGGAGACGAGCATGGCAACACGGTTTATCTGGGTGAGCGCGAGTGTTCCATCCAACGGCGGCATCAGAAGGTGCTGGAGGAGTCGCCATCTCCGATTGTTGACGCGGATATGCGGCAGCGCATGGGCGAGGTAGCGGTCCGAGTGGCCAGGGCGGCTGGCTACACCAACGCAGGGACCGTAGAATTTCTGGTTGATCAGGACAAGAATTTCTATTTTCTTGAAATGAACACGCGGCTGCAGGTGGAACATCCCGTGACCGAATTGATCACCGGGTTGGACCTGGTACATCTGCAGATTCGGATCGCGGCCGGCGAGAAGCTGCCGTTTCGGCAAGGAGACGTTCGAATCCGTGGACACGCCATTGAGTGCCGCATCTACGCGGAAGATCCCGACAACAACTATTTTCCGAGCCCGGGGAAGATCACGTTGTTGCTGTCACCTTCGGGGCCGGGAATCCGCTTGGATAGCGGCATGTACGAAGGTTGGACGGTACCCATCGATTATGATCCGCTGCTGGCCAAACTGATCGGTTACGGAACTGACCGAACGCAGGCGATCTCGACGTTAACTCGCGCCCTGCATGAGTATTTTGTGGGTGGCATCAAGACCAACATCTCACTGTTCCGCCGCATTCTCACCAATGCGGATTTTCAGGGTGGAAGACTGGACACCGGCTACCTGGATCGATTGCTGAAGTCTAAGCCTCCCGAGGTGAGGGGTGAAGATGCGGACGTCGCAGCCATTGCCGCTGGGATATTCGCAATCCTGGATCCGGCATCGGCGGTTGCCGGCAATGGAAACTCATTTCCGAATCGTGGGAACAGAACGGTCAACGGAACTGCCGCGTCGGGTTGGAAGAGGGTGGCAAGGGTAGAAGGGCTGGGGTGAAACGAAGTGGTCAGGGGCTAGGTCCACTGACCCTGCAGCAAGCCAGGTACCTGACCACTCGCTACTTTTTCATGGTCTACGACGTCACCATCGACGGCATCGATTACCGGCTCGAACTGGAGCGCGCGGACGCCCTCTGGCGATGCCGCTTGGATGGTCGCGAGATACAAGTGGACGCAGTGCTGGCCCGGCGCGATGTGCTTTCGGTTTTGATCGAGGGAAAAGCCTACGAGATTAAGCGGGAGTGTACCGCGACGGACATGCATCTGTGGGTCGGCAGCGTCCGCTACCTCGCGGAATTGCGCGATCCAAGATCGCTGCGCAAGCGCAGAGGTGCAGACGCGGATGAAAAAGGTCCGAAAAAACTGCTCGCACCCATGCCCGGCAAAGTGGTGCGCGTACTGATTGGCGAGCAGCACGCGGTGGAGACGGGACAAAGCATTCTGGTCGTGGAAGCCATGAAAATGCAGAACGAAATCAAGTCGCCCAAGAAGGGGACTGTACAGAAAATCGTGGCCGCCGAAGGGACGAACGTCAATGCCGGCGATGTGTTGGCGATTGTGGAATAGGGCAGTTCTTAGCTTTAGCTTCGGTCATTTCGCGGCGCCGCTGCCGTCCAGTACCCTCTCGGCGTAATAGTTTTCCACCTTGGCCTGATCGCGCAGTACTTCGTAGTACGCTGCCTTGAGGAGTTGTTCGCGCCGGTCGCGGAGCTGGGAGCGGATCGCCTCCTGCACGCGAGGGTCTGACAATTCGCGCTGTCCCGCGGTTTCTTTGGCGATGAGTTTTACGATGCGAAAGCCCACTACCTGCTTGGTCATCGGATTGGCGACAATGATGATCGGGCTGTACTGGCCGGGCTTTAACTTGGTCACGGTATCGCGAGTAACCGGGTCGGTATTTTTCAGGGACGATTCCGGCGTAAAGCCCAGGTCGCCGCCGTTCCCCGACGTCTCCGTGTCCTCGGAATAGTTCATGGCTAGCGTGCCGAAGTCGTCACCACTGTCCAGGCGATTCACAAGCATCTGAATTTTCTTGCGTGCGTCAGCCTCGTTTTGCGCCTTGTCGTTCTTCAGATTGTGGACTTGGGGATTGGGCGTTGTGGTTACGAAGACCTGGGCCAAATGATACTGAGGCTCGACCAGGTTGAACTCCGCCTTATGGGCGTTGTAGTAATTTGAGATGTCTTGGTCGGAAACGTTGATCTTCGACGTCACCTCTTTGTTCAGAACCTTGTCAACCGTGAGTGATCGCCGCAAATCACGCTTGAAGTCGTCGAGCGTGAGTTTCTTTTCCTTCATGCGGGCGTCGAATTCCTCTTTTGTGTACGGCGACTTGATCTCGTTCAGCTTGCGGTCGACTTCGTCGTCGGTGGCCAGGAGCCCAAGCTTTTCAGCCCGCCGCATAAGGATTTCATTCTCAATTAACTCGCGCAAGATACTGAGACGCAGGCTGGTGGCTTGTTCTCCGGCAGGCTGCTGCTGGGAACCCGCAGTCTGGTTTTCGTAGTACTTCTCAACATCGACGCGGTAGATCTTGCGGCCGTCGACTGTGGCGGCAACATCGTCGCCCGCCAACCTGGTCCCGCAGGCGATACAGAAAGCCAGAAGTGAAACGACCGGCAGTACTGTCAACACGAGACGAAATAGCGAATTAGTTTTCAATTGATCCTCTCGGCACTACTTGCTGGGCACTTCTGACTTCCCCGGAGACGAGGCCTCGGAGTGCGACGGCGACGGCACCGGCACTCCAGCCTGCTGCAAAGCCCGGTCGAGGGCAGCACGCATTTCGCTGATGGGCAGTGCTCCATCCATTTCCTGCCCGTTGACAAACAGGGTCGGGGTGGCGGTCACGCCCACGCCGTCGGCTTCGTGCATCGATGCCTTAACCGCGTCTTCATTCTGCGCCTTCACACAGGACTGAAGTTTGGCCGAGTCGAGGTTATGCTTCTGCCCTTGCTCGGCAGTCAAGCGGTCTAGCATGGCGAACTGAGCATCGCGCCCCCTCTCTGAATTAACTTCCCGCTGGTTGGCATGAATATGGTCAGCGAAATCCCAGTATGCGTCATTATTTTGCGCTGCCAGGCAGTTCGCGTCCACCGCTGCGTGCGTAGCCCAGGGGTGAATCTCCGACAAGGGAAAATCCTTGTAGACGAACTGCACGCGGTCCCCGTATTCCTTCAGCAATTGGGGGAACAGCGTCTGGTGCATGCGGGAGCAGAAGGGACACTGGAAGTCGTCAAAGTTAACTAAGACCACTTTGGCATCCTTGTTGCCGCGCGTGGGGCGACCGCTCAGGTTGATCTTCTTCATGGCCTCTACATAGGGATCTTTGGTCAGGTCCAGCATGGTCATCCGAGCCAGGGTCTTGCCGTCCTTGGAAAGGAGGAACTCGTAGGTCTGTTTTTTTTCGCCGCCTTCCATGGTGATGGTTATGGCGTCATAATTTGCAAAGTCACTGGGGCGGAGCGGGCCAACGGTGATCTTCACACTTGCTGGAATGCTGTAAGTAGCACGCACTTGCCGCTCGATTTTCTGAATGAGATCGGGAGGCGCGGACTGCGCCGAACAGCCCAGGCAAACAAGCACGAGAATAAGGATCGAACGTCGCAATAGCATCACTAGAAACCGCCTGTACATTGGAAGTAAGCAAGATTATCTCATACAGAGCCGACCGGAGGGGCTAGTCATGCGGGTTTTGCGAGCATTCTACCGCAATGAAGCGTCCGCCGATCAAGCCTTACGGGAGAGTTGTTCGGCCGGCAGCAGAGAGTTCATGGAGCCGGAGCGAAACCCCTCGAGGTCCAGAGTCACGAACTTGAAACCCAGAGCCTTGAAAATGCGGGTGAATTCTGCTGCCATCTCGGAACTGAGGGCACGAGACAGTTCGTTGTTAGCGAGTTCGATGCGGACAATCTCGCCATGGTGACGCACGCGGAACTGGCGGAAGCCGAGCTCGCGCAGTGCATCTTCGCCCTGCTCGATCGTGCTGAGAGTCTCACGCGTAACTGGGCGTCCATACTCGATACGCGAGGACAGGCAAGCCGAAGCAGGCTTATCCCACACCCGCAAACCGGCGCTGCGTGCCAGTTCTCTAATCTCCTGTTTGGTCAATCCGGCTTCGAGCAGAGGAGCGGCAATGTGATGCTGGCTGGCGGCAATTCGACCGGGGCGAAAGTCGCCTTGGTCATCCACATTGACGCCGTAAGCGATGGAGTCGAATCCGCAAGCAGCGCGAAATGCTTCCATGACGGTGAATAGCTCATCCTTGCAATGAAAACAGCGAGAGCCGTCGTTGCGTACGTATTCGGTCCGGTCGAGTTCGCTGGTGGTTATGATCTCGAGCGGAATACCTTGCTCGCGAGCAAAAGTTATAGCATCGTCGAGATGGGTGCGAGCCAGGCTGGGCGAATCGGCGATCACCGCCAGCGTGTCAGCGCCTAACACCTGGTAGGCAGCCCAAGCGAGGAAAGCCGAATCCACGCCGCCGGAATAGGCAACAAGAGTTCGACCCAAAGTGCGGATCTGGGCGTCGAGCGCTGCGCGCTTGCACATGGTCGTGGCCGCATCAGGCATGTAGATATCCTAATACGCCAAGCCCCGTCGCGATAGCGGCGCCACGAACTCATTTCCCGCATTTCTTTTGGTGTAGAGCAGAATCTCAATCCCCTGGAAGTCGCGTTGCTCGACCCCGGGATAGAAATTCCCCAGCAATTTAGAAAGTTCGAGCGACCTCGAATCGGGCAGCCCCGACTGAGTTTCGGCGTAAGTAAGGACGAGCCAGGCGCGTGGATGCTGGGGAAGTAAGCGCTCAAGCTCCGTGTCGTTAGGCTTCTCCACGAAATCAAGGAATGTAATGCGATCGCCGTGGCGCGGATAAAGCACAACCGGAGCGGCTGAAGCGGGCTCCAGCGCCGAATGATAAAACTCGTAGGATATACGGCCCATCGGGACATGAAACAGCAGGGCATCACCGGACTGGGCATGGTTCAGCAAGTATTGTGTCGCGGCTCGCCAGTCGTCGCGTTGAATATCCAGATCCTGCTTGTAATAGCCGGCAGTTCCCCGGAAGGAAAGAATAAGCACAAATAAAAGAGCAGGCACCGTCAGCCAGGCAGAACGAAGGCGGGTAATTCCGCAAGCCACAAGCAGTAAGAGTGCGGGTAGACAGAAAATGAAATAACGCGGGACAAACAACGGCTTGGCCAATGACAGCCCCAAAGTAAGCAGGATTGGAAAAACTAGCCAGCAGAGAAGAAAGCGGTAACGCCAAGCTTCCCAGGAGACTCGCCGCCCTCGGTGCGAGCGCAAGGCGGGAAGCAGGGCTGCCAGACACGCTGCCACGCATGCAAGCAGCAACCACGGGCCACCGTTTCCGGTAACATGCAGCGCAGATACCCAAAGATCCTTCAGGCCGGGGCGTTGTACCCATCGCAACGGACCTATCCCTGTGGTGGCGACGAAGGCTACGACTGGCGACACCATGAGTGCGATCCAGCGCCAGTCGCTTCTGGTTCTTGCTCGCGTCTGCGGAGCGGGCTGTTCCCCATCTAGAAAACTGAGAGAGAGCCACTGCGCGATGACAAGCAATCCTGAAAAGAATTGAGCATAAACCGCTAGCGCGCTGCTGAGGATATAAACTGCGCGGTTGCGGCGCGACGGCTCGCTCAGGCACTTCAGAAAATACAAACTCGAAAGCAGGCAAAGAAACACCATCAGCGAATAGCCGCGAGCCTCCTGTGAGTACTGGACGTGATAAGCATTGACTGCCAGGAGTGCAGCTGCGATCAAACCGACTCGGGAGTCGAAGAGCTGGCGACCCAACAGGTAGATGGCGGGGACAGACCCAAGCGCAAAAAGAACTGAAAGGGCGCGAACGAAAAACTCGCTGCCTCCAAAGTGCAACCAATAGTGAAGAAGAAGGTAATACAAGGACATATTGGCTTCACGCCGCCATAGAATGCGCGCAAAGTTGTACCAATCAAGTCGCGCGATTGCGACGCTTACTCCCTCGTCGAACCAGAAGGACTTCGCGGCCAGTGAATGGAAGCGGAGGACGGCCGCCAAGCCGGCGATGAGAGCAAGCAAGCCCAGTTCCAGCGGTGATGAGGCTCCCTGTGGCGAGTGAGGGGCAGATGATTCCGCAGTGGTTCGGTCACCAGCACCGGCAGCGGTAACGTCCACAATCTTCACGATGCAGGTCCATGGTATCGCGAAAAGCAGTCATCGCCTGAGATCCTGACGGACTTAGAACAACTTTTCCGCCCGTCTCAGATTCCCCAGCGATCCGAGATTAGCAAGCGCGAATGTAAAGCGATACTGGTTCTCATTCCGCACCGAGCCCAGGGCAAAGCGGCGAAATTCCATGCTCACGCCGCAGCAATCCCAGTTATACGTGGTTTGCACCGCAGCGTACTGCAGAAACCCCAGTTTCGCATCGAAGCCAATATTGGTTGCCGCACTGAAACCCTGTTTGCCGGGGTGGCCGTAGCCCAGCAAAAGCCGGAACTGGTTGAAGAGCTGTGGTGAGAAAGTGACACTCGAACCGACAGTCTCACCCGGAACTTGCAGATAGGCATCGCCGCCGCCCACCGTAAACGGGCCGACGCGATAATTGGCGAGAACCGTACTCGTATTGATGCCGCCCCGCTCGAAATCGTAGTCGACATCCCACTCGACATCGGTTCGCGCGCTGGCCTGAACGCGCAGGCGCGAGATAAGCGGTGAAAGGTGACGAGCCGCGGTCAAGAACGAAGTGCCGGTTAAATCCACGGTGCTGGCAAAAACATTGCTGCGTCCGGATACCAGCGCGCCGGGGAAATTCGGATCGATAAAGTATTTCTGAGCGAGTTCCCAGGTTACGACCTCCCGCACTTGCGATCCGGTATTGCAGGGCGCCTCGGCCGCTTCGCTCTGCCGCTCCCACGGGATGTGGCTGGAGACAGGAGCTCCGCCGATGAAGAGAGAAGGCATTCCAGGCTTCCCGCAGTCTTCCTGCTGCCCAGACCTGTGCTTCGTGTAAAGGCGATTCACCAAGCTATATTCGACTTCATTCGTGTTGGTAAGGATGTCGCGTTCGTCAAAACGCAGAATGTTGGAGAAATTGTTTACCCCTGTCACATAGCTGTAAGCCACGCGGGGTTCGATGACATGTTTCCACTTACGTCCCATGAACTCGCCAGCAAAAACTCGGCTCAAGGCAGGAGGCCGCACCTCCACCGCGCCCTCCAGAGCTCGGCGATTGATAGGATCAGACCCCGCCACTCTGACCCCGCTGCCAGCGGCCGCAAGTTGCTGTGTATAACTCGTATCCCGGAGCGAAAGTTCTGGGCGAATCGACCACCCGCCGAACTTCAGCGGCAGAGACAGGCTGGGATTCAGGTCAAAGCGTCCGACCAAAGCGGCGGTGCTGAAACCGGGCTCACTGCGGGAGAGTCCCTCGGCCGCAGCTTCATACGACCAGTAGAAAGGCGAGTGGCCAAGTTGGCGATCGACGCTTGATACTTCGAAGCTGGGAGCATGAAGAATGGTGATGACATCCCCGGCAGTCGTGCTTTCAAAGTCCTGATAGCGTTGCATCGAGGCGTTATAGAAAAAGCCTCGCGTCGTATTGGAAAGAAAAGCATCGGACTTCACTTCGGAGTTCACGGCCTGGGCGAAGACATCATTAAAAGCCAGGCGAAAGACGAATGAGCTGAGGTAATCAACATTGGCGACTCCGCGGAAGTTGTGACCAAATGCGCCTTCAGCATTCAGTCGCACTTCTTCGCCACCTTGATTCACCGACGGGTTGCCGGCGCCGCGGTCAAGCACGCTGAAAAAATTGAGATCGACGAAAGAGGTATCACTGGGCCGAGCCCGAAACTCACCCTGCGGCGCCCATCCCCGAGCGGAGAAATACTCCGCTCCAATGTGGGCATCCATGCTTCGATTGATGGCCCAGAACAGCGATTCACCCAGGATCGTTCCTTTGACGGAGGAGGTCCCGATATTGGGAATTAGGAATCCCGACTGTCGCGGGAGACGCTCCGCGGGCAGTGTGGCGAACGGAAAATACAGAATCGGGATGCCTTTTATGCCGAACGTGCTGTGATAGATCTTGGCCGTGCCGCCGACGTTGACCACAACCTTGTTGGCATTGAATTGCCATTTGGGATGAGGCAACTCACAGGTCGTCACCGTGCCGTCATAGACCATGTAATGATCGGGACCCGTCTTCTCCACCACCTTTCCGGTGAAAAAAAATGGATTTGAGGACGTCAGCATGATCCGGGTCCCGCGCATGCGCACGCCAATAGTGCCGGTTACGTTCTCGAATCGCCCGCTTTCCGCGCGGACGTTGTAGGTTCCATGGCTGGCCTGGAGATGGTCATCATTGGATCCGCCATCGAGCGCGACGTGGCCGTCGGCCGTGGACTCGCCCGTCTCAGCGTTGTAAGTGACTTCATCGGCACGGAGGACGTACACGCCGTAATGAATCTCAGCTTTGCCATGCAACTTATAGATGGGGCCGCTCTTTTCCTGCGTAATTGCGCTTATGGTCACATCTTCCTCATTCAACGCGGAGGGCGTATTAGGCAGGCTTTGAGCCGGACTGGACCCAGCCGCTGGAGAAAGCCACTGGCTGGTAACTAAGCAAGGAGCGAGTAGCAGATGACAAATGAACGCCGCCGTGATAAGGAATCGAGTGCGGGAAGTCATCGGAAAGCGCACGAACTCCCCGAGTGTGAAGTCCACGCTGGGGTATCGTGAAGTTAGCACGGCGCTGGCCCGAGAGGCAAAGTGGCGGGCATTGCGATGACTGCGAGTATTTCTAAGACTCTGGCTTCGTTCCTGCTTGGTTGATCTTGCTGGTTAACATGGGAAGACCGGTCCATGTGCTGCGCCGCGGCGCTGTTTGTCGCTGTGCCCGGAAGTCCGTCTGGCCCAAGACCTTCAGACATGAAATCCAAATTTGAACCCGATGTTGATTCTGGCGTGAGGCTGCCTCCCTCGGTTCGGCTAATCGACCCTGAAGCATACGATGCCAGCGAACAGCAGTTTGCCGCCAGCGTCGAACAAAACCCTGCGCCTCCGCGGTTCGTGGCGGATGCTGTGCAGGAACCTTCAAGCAACTTGACGGCTGGAGACGGTTCGTCCCCGGCTGAGGGTGACGACAATAAGTCCAGCAGAGAACCCGACAAACCCCCGACGGCACTTGACCGGGCCGAAGGAAGCGGCTTGGGCACAGAAGAAAATCTGGAAACCGCACCGGACGCCTCGCTTCAGACGGAACTTCTCAGACTGCCGGACTCCGGTTCGTGGCGCCGCGAGGTGGCGGATCGAGTGAACAATTACCGGGCACGCAGGCGTCCACGTGCGCCGCGTTACCCGTCATTGCAGCTAAGGTTCGAGCCTCCTGAGTCATTATGGACGGTGCAGGCTGCCACGAGCCAGCCTGAGGCCACCGCAGCCTCCAGTCCGCTCGCGGTTGCCATGCAGGATGCTCTCGCTGTTGCTCGGGAGGCGCGGTCTACGCTGCCGACAACGGATGACGCACCTGACGGTTTGAACCTGGCGGAAACCAGCGCGAGGATTCTTGAGTTTCCTCGTTCCTCAGAGACGCCAGCGCCCGTTCTCGACGAACTTGCCGAGCCGGTCGTGGCCCGGCCTCGCATCCTGGAAGTGCCTGAGCTTTTGCTTCCTCCACCGGCGCTCGGCGGCATCCTGATGGAGCCCGTCGAAGAACCGGCAAGGGAACGGCGTCCCGGATTCGAACTGCCCCTGCAAGCGGCTCCCATGTCTAGGCGCCTCTTGGCGGGCGCCATCGACAGCCTGCTCGTGGTTTCGGCATTTGCGGTTTTCGCTTACATTTTTTTTAGGGTCACCTCGATTGTGCCCGCGCTGCGGCAAGCGGTAAGCATTTCCGCGAGTCTAATAGCGCTATTCTGGGCCGCCTATCAATACCTCCTGCTGGTCCATACAGGAACAACTCCGGGACTAAAGCTGGCGCGGCTGCAATTGAGCCGGTTTGATGGCGCTGCGGTTCCCAGGAAAATCCGGCGTTGGCGCGTACTCGCTTCCATGTTATCGGGATTGTCGCTCGCGCTGGGGTACGCCTGGTGCTTCCTCGATGAGGACCAGCTTTGCTGGCACGACCGCATCACCCGAACCTATATGGCGCCCCGGTCCCCAAAATTAGAGAAATCGGCATCTGCCTGATCTCGATCTCAGCCTGGCGGGCAAGCCGGAATTGGGACTTCCGCTGCTCCCGGTCACAGATTCCCCTGCCCCACTGTGCTAAATTCGTAGGCTTACGCTTTCTGGCATTTTTTTAAATGTCCTCATCCATCCCAAACATACGGCGTCCCGCCGTGAAGGTATTCGTCGCCACCACGGTGATGCTGACCTTCATCTCGTTCTGGCGGGCGGCGGCCATTGTCCTTGCCGACCTTGCTTCTTCGGCCTATTACGCTGGCGGTGACGCCGAGAAGGTTATCGGCAAGAGCGCGCCCTGGTTCATTTTGGCGGTGATGTTGTTTAGCTACGCCGTGCGCGCGCTCTATATCGAGTCCAGCAGCATGTTTGTGCGTGGCGGCGTGTATCGCGTGGTCAAGGAAGCCATGGGTGGCACGCTGGCCAAGTTTTCGGTGTCAGCGTTGCTATTCGACTACGTGCTCACCGGCCCCATCAGCGCGGTTTCCGCGGGCCAGTATTTGGCGGGGTTCATCGAAGATATCGGCAGATATGTTCACCATCCCCTGACTTTTTCCGAAGACCACTTTTCCGCTGGATTCGCCGTTCTGATCGTGCTGTATTTCTGGTGGAAGAATATCCAGGGCATGCATGAATCGAGCGAGAAGGCACTGCAGATCATGATCGTCACAACCGTCATGGTTGTGATTCTGATTATCTGGTGCACCATCACCGTTTTCAGCGCGCCGATTCATTTGCCACCGAACCCACTACACCCCGGAGTAGTGAAGCTCAACAAAGAATCCCTGGGTTGGCTGGACGGGACCTGGATCAGTCATTTCACGTGGATCATCCTCTTCGTTGGATTCGGGCACTCGGTTCTGGCCATGAGTGGCGAGGAAACGCTGGCCCAAGTCAACCGCGAGATCGAACATCCCAAGCTGAAGAACCTGGAAAAAACAGGCTTGGTCATCTTCATCTATAGCCTGCTGTTCACCTCGCTGGTCTCGTTCTATGCGGTAATGATTATTCCGGATCACGTGCGGCACGAATACTTCGCCAACCTCATCGGTGGCATCGCGATGTACCTGGTCGGTCCCACCATGCTGAAGCTGTTCTTCCACGCGTTCGTGGTGCTGGTTGGCGTGCTGATTCTAGCGGGGGCGCAAAATACTTCGATCGTGGGCGCGAATGGCGTCTTGAACCGAGTGGCGGAAGACGGTGTGCTCACCGACTGGTTCCAGAAGCCGCAGAGAAAATATGGCACCAGCTATCGCATCATCAACTTGATTGTCGGGTTGCAGCTCCTCACTATCATTCTCAGCCGAGGCAACGTTTATGTTCTGGCAGGACTGTATGCCTTCGGCGTGATCTGGAGCTTTGCCCTGAAGTCGCTGGCCGTTCTGGTATTGCGCTATACCGAGCCGCTGAATCGCCAGTGGAAAGTGCCAGGCAATATCCACATCGGTGGTACTGAAGTGCCGCTGGGCCTGTTCGTGATCTCCGCAGTGCTGTTGACTACAGCATTGGTAAACCTGTTCACCAAATCCGAAGCCACGATCGCCGGAGTCACTTTTAGCGTGGTTTTCTTTGCCATTTTTTCCTACTCCGAGCACAGAGTCACGAAAGAGAGGCATGGCAAGCCGGAGAATCTGGATCAATTCCGGGTCTATGGAAACCAGGAACTGGGATCCGGAGCGCTCGGGGTGAGGCCTGGAAACATCCTGGTCGCGGTCCGTGATCCTAGAAATCTGTATTATTTGCGTGAGGTCCTCAGGACCACCGATACAAACCGTCAGGATGTGGTCGTAATGACGGCCCGCCTCTACCACCGCGAGCATTCCTTCAGCGGCAGCGCGGTAGTCGAGGCCTCGCAAGTCTTCGATCATTACGAGCAGGAGCTGTTCACCGCCGCCGTCGCGGCAGCGGAGAAAGAGGGCAAGCCGGTTTCGCTGCTCGTAGTCCCCGCCACCGATGTCTTTGAGGCGATCATAGTAACCGCGCAACGCCTGGACTCGAGCCGGATCGTCTGCGGACTCTCCAACAAGCTCACCAGCGACGAGCAGGCAAAGCTTACTGGGGACGCCTGGGAACGTCTGCCCGAGCCCAGACCGCGGTTGATTTTCGAGGTACACGAGCCCAATGGAAAAATCCGCGAATACCTGCTCGGGCCGCACGCGCCGCGCATGCGCCCCCAGGATCTCGAACTCATGCACGGCGTGTGGCTCGATATCACTACGGATCCCAAGTACGCCGGAGCGCACCACTATCACATTGTGGCCCTGGCGCTGGAGGAACTGCGGCGCGAATTGAATAGCGACCAGCGAGCCGAAGTACTGGCGAAACTGCTGGACGAGATGCACCGCGACAAACCGCCGAGCCAAGGCTGAGACTCGACGCTCGTGCTTTTCTTCTTTTGGCCGCGGGTGATGCGCTTCCTGATCTCCTGTTAACATCGTTTCGTGAATGCAAATCCTCCAGTACGCGTGCGCTTCGCGCCTTCTCCCACCGGGCATCTGCACGTGGGGAACGCCCGCACCGCCCTGTTCAACTGGCTCTTTGCCCGCCAGAAGCGTGGCACCATGGTGCTGCGCATCGAGGATACCGATGTCGAGCGCAGCGAGGCTCGCTTTGAAGACCAACTCATCGCGGACCTCAAGTGGCTGGGGCTGGACTGGGATGAAGGCCCAGACGTCGGCGGCCCCTATGTTCCCTATCGTCAATCCGACCGGCTGGAACTCTACCGCGAACAGGCCGAGCGTCTGCTGAAAGAACGCAAAGCGTATTTGTGCTTCTGCACCGAGGAAGATTTGCAGAAAGAACGCGACAAGGCACTAGCCGAAGGCGGCCAGCCAATTTATTCGGGCAAGTGCCGCGCCATTGATCCCGAGGAAGCCAAGAGACGACGCTCGGCCGGTATTCCGTGCGCCATCAGGCTGCAGATTCCCGAGCATCCCATTCGCTTCCACGACATCGTTCATGGCGACGTGGAGTTTTCGAACGAAGTCGTCAGCGACCCCATCATTCTGCGTTCCAACGGCATGCCAGTCTACAACTACGTGGTGGTGATCGATGATGCGCTCATGAAGATCACCCACGTAATTCGCGGCGACGATCATCTTTCCAACACACCCAAGCAAGTGGCGCTGTACGAGGCGCTGGGCTGGCCAGTGCCAGAGTTTGCTCACCTTTCCACGATTCTCGGCGCCGACCGCGAGCGACTTTCGAAACGCCACGGCGCCACCTCGATCGCAAACTTCCGTGACATGGGCGTCCTGCCCGAAGCGCTCGTGAACTATCTGGCGCTGCTGGGTTGGGCTCCGACTGGAGGCACGCGAGAAATATTCAGCCTTCAGGAACTGGTGAAAGAATTCTCCCTGGAGCGGATCACGCCCTCCGCGGCCGTCTTCGATATGGAGAAGCTGTACTGGTTGAACCGGCAGTACATCAAGGAATGCCGACCGCCGCGACTCACATTCTTAGCCGTGGAGTTTTTGGACAAGTCAGGCATTCTCGACCCTCGAAAAGTTCCCCTGCTGGATTGGGATGGCGGCGTGTTCGTCGAGCACCATGTGTTCGACTGGTTTTCCAAAGTCGCGGAACTTTACGCGCCCTACGTAGATCGCCTGGACCAGTTACCCGACCGCGCGTCGCCAATTTTCAACTACGATGCGAAAGCTGCGTTAGCCGCGCCTGATAACGCCGAGGTCCTCGGCTGGCCAAACACCATCGCAGTATTCGCAAGATTCACCGTCAAGATTATGGAAGACGAATCGGCGAGCGCGGGCCAACTAACGCCGGAGCAGTTCAAGAAAATTGTCAATGAGGTGAAAGCGGAGACCGGAGTCAAGGGCAAGGAATTGTTTCATCCCATCCGCATTGTGATCACCGGCTCACATTCCGGCCCGGATTTCGACAGACTGATCCCCATCCTCGAAGCAGGCAGCCATCTGAATCTGCCCAAGCACGTGCTCAGCGTACGCGAGCGAGTGGACGAATTCGGCAAGGCACAAGCAAAATAGAATCGCAAACACTCACGTGGGGACAGCCGCCCCCGGCTGTCGGTGCGAGCAAAAGCTCGCCAGTCGCCAGTTCGCTTACCGCCGCAAGATGTCTTCCAAGGCTTTTCTCAGATCTGACTTTTGGAACACATAACCACCTTTCATCAGCTTTGCCGGCTCCACCTTTTGGCTGCTTAGCAAAAGTTCGTCGCCCATTTGCCCGAACACCAGGCGCGCCGCGAAAGCCGGCATGGGGAAAATCGCTGGGCGTGATAGCACGGAAGCCAGCGTCTTGGTGAAATCCGCGTTCCGCACCGGATTCGGCGCGACCACGTTGACCGGCCCTTGCAGCGTTTCGGTCTTGATGACGTGCTGAACCGCGCCGACCAGATCGTTGATATCAACCCAGCTCCACCACTGGCGCCCGTTGCCCATGTTGCCGCCGACGCCCATCCGAAAGGGCAGGAGCATCTTTTGCAATGCGCCGCCGGACGGACTCAGGACCAAACCAAATCGCATTTGCGCGGTACGGATTCCAGCTTTGGCTGCGGGTTCCGTAGCACCCTCCCACTCCCGGCATACTTCAGGCAGAAATCCGTTTCCCGACGAGCTGTCTTCGCGTAACGTCTCTTCGCCTCGATCCCCGTAATATCCAATTGCCGAAGCCGAAATCAGCAGCCGCGGACGCTGCGGCGCTAGGGCAAGAGCTTCAGCCAAATTACGTGTGCCCTGCACCCGGGTTTCAAGAATGCGACGCTTCTTGGCTTCCGTCCAACGACCAACAATGGATTCGCCGGCGAGATGAATGACTACGTCGAAGCCGGATACTGACTCAGGTGCGAGAAGCCGCGCCGGATCCCATCCAACATGCCCTTTACCAGATGCGGTGCCGCGAACCAAACACACGACTTCGTATCCATTCGCCTTTAGGGCAGGCATCAGCGCAGTGCCGATCAGACCGGAAGACCCGCTGACTAGAATCTTGGCAGGCATAACAAATCAACCAGTGATCAACTTTATCAGTTTGCCGATGCACAGAACAGATGGGGACGGTCCGCCGGAAACGTAGCAAGCTACGTTTCTACAGGGCTGTAGAGACGTTGCTTGCAACGTCTCGTTCCCGGCTATAATCTTTCATGGCGACGCTGCGCGAACAGATCGCGACCACCGCCCTCACGGTGACCAAGTTCCGGGAGTTGTTGCGCACCATGCGTGCCAACCGCCCCGCCGACGATCTGGAGTTGGTGCGCAAAGCCTACGAGTTCTCCCAAAAAAATCATGCTGGCCAGGCCCGCGCCTCCGGCGAACCCTACCTGGTTCATCCTCTCGGAGTTGCACAGGTTTTGGCGGAAATGAAGATGGATGCAGTGGCCATCGCCGCCGGTCTACTGCACGACTCGGTCGAGGACACGTCGGTCACGATTGTTGACATCCGCAAAGAATTTGGCGAGCAGGTGGCCCACATCGTCGAGGGCGTCACCAAGATCAGCCAGATTGACTTCGCCACTCGCGAGGAGCAGCAGGCCGAGAATCTTCGCAAGATGATGCTGGCCATGGTCGATGACATTCGCGTGGTGCTGATTAAGCTTGCGGACCGCCTACACAACATGCGCACCCTCGAGCATCTTGCGCCGGAACGCCAGCAGAAGATTGCCAAGGAAACGCTCGAGATCTACGGTCCTATCGCCCATCGGCTCGGAATGGGCAAGATTCGCGGTGAACTCGAAGACCTTGGATTCCGCTATCTCGATCCCCTCACCCACCAGCAAGTGCACGACGCCGTCGAGGCTCGCCGCAAGAAGGGCGAGCAATTCCTGGCGAAGGTCGAGCAAACCCTCCGCGACAAGTTGAAAGAGGCAGCCATCACGGCCGAAGTGGAAAGCCGCATCAAGCGTCTGTTCAGCATTCATAAGAAACTGGTCCGGCAGAAAATCAGCGTGGACCAGGTCTACGACTTGTATGCCATGCGGGTGATCACGAAGTCATTGCAGGACTGTTACGCCGTATTGGGGATTGTACACAACGTGTGGCGGCCTGTGCCCGGTCGAATCAAGGACTTCATCGCCATGCCGCGGCCAAATTTTTATCAGTCGCTGCATACCTCGGTGATTACCGAGGACGGCACGCCATTCGAAGTGCAGATCCGAACTGAGGAAATGCACCGCATGGCGGAAGAGGGCATCGCCGCGCACTGGAAGTACAAAGATGGCCCAGTCTCGGCCCAAGACGAGCAGAGGCTGGCCTGGCTGCGGCAGGTGGTCGAATGGCAGCGCGACGTGTCCGATCCCACCGAGTTCCTTTCTACCCTCAAGATCGACCTGTATCCGGAAGAGGTTTACACCTTCACTCCCAAAGGCAAGGTTGTGGTGCTGCCGCGGGAATCCACGCCCATCGATTTTGCCTATTCCATTCACACCGAGGTCGGCCACAGTTGCGTGGGCGCGAAGGTCAATGGGCGCATGGTGCCGCTGCGTCACAAGTTGCACAGCGGTGACATCGTGGAGATTCTTACCCAGCCGGGGCATAAGCCGAGCCGCGACTGGCTGGCGGTAGTCAAGTCGTCGCGTGCCCGCAACAAGATCAAACACTGGCTCAATATTCATCAGCGTGAACGTGCCGTCGAAATCGGCCGCAAGCTGATCGAAAAAGAGGCGCGCAAGTATCGCGTGGCATTGAAAGAGATCAAGGACGAAGAGCTGCGCAAGATCGCCTCCGACTACGGTCTGGGCCAGATTGACGACTTGATGGCCGGAATCGGATACGGCAAATACTCAGCGCGGCAGGTGCTGGCGCGTTTGGCGCCGGCCTCCGCCGCGCCCGCAGCAGACCATGAGGGAGACAAATCCGGTGGCATTGCCAGCGTGGTCCGGCGGGTTTTCGGCGGAGACAGCAGCAACAATGCCATCCGTGTAAAAGGCCACGGCGATTTGCTCGTGTATCGCGCCCGATGCTGCAATCCCATCCGGGGCGAGGACGTGGTAGGTTATGTGACCCGCGGCAAAGGCGTCGCCGTCCACGCCGTGAATTGCCCCAACGTGGTGAACCTGCTGTATGAGCCGGAACGCCGCATCGATGTGGAATGGGCGCACGACGAGGGAGCCCCGAGTTCGTATCCGGTGAAGCTTACGGTCTTTTGCGACGATCGTTTCGGCATGCTGAAGCAGATTACCGCCGTGATCAGCGATAGCAAAACCAATATCCGCGACATCCAGGTGCGCAGCTCGAACGCGCAGGCCAACGTCGATGTCGTTCTCGATATTGCCGACCTGAAGCACCTGGAAAATATCATCAACGGCGTGCGAAAGATTCCCGGTGTACACGATGTGCAAAGACTGCAGAAGGTCTAGCCATCGGCCGTCAGCCACACTTGAGAACAGGGAACAAGCAACTGACAACCGGTTTTCAACTATCCTTGCGCTGACGCCTTGTTTCGTCTGTTTGACATCCTCAATGTGCATCTGCGTTAATCAGCAGCGGTAAACTTTTTGGAGGATGGATGCGAGAAGTGATTGCGACCAAAGAAGGCCCGCAGGCGATTGGACCATATTCACAGGCGATCCGAGCCAATGGATTCGTCTTTGTTTCTGGACAGGTGGCGATTGATCCGGCCACTCAGCAGGTGATCAGCGGCGATGTTGCGGTCCAGAGCGACCGCGTGCTGAAGAACCTCTCCGCGATTTTGAAAGCTGCGGGAACCGGGCTGGAGAAAGTGGTACGCTCAACCGTGTTCCTGAAAAATATGGGAGACTTCACCGCAATGAATGAGGTCTATGGACGCTATTTCAATTCAACACCACCGGCTAGATCGACGGTCGAGGTGGCCCGTCTGCCTAAAGACGCGCTGGTCGAAATTGATGTGATCGCGTTGGCATAAGAACATCGAAATTGGCAATTTGCGATTTTCACTTGCCAATTTAGAATTCAAGGTTCCGGTCTTAACTTGAAATCACCAATCGGGAGAAAATTTGATGCTGAAGAGTGCGGTTTTGATTGCAATCGTGACATTCGTGGTGACGTCCCTTTTTGCGCAGGGCGGCTCCCTGAAACCCTATACCGGCGCGCCCACAAAAGTAACC
Source organism: Terriglobales bacterium (assembly GCA_035601775.1). GTDB lineage: Bacteria > Acidobacteriota > Terriglobia > Terriglobales > Acidobacteriaceae > JABDBE01. The sequence continues at coordinate 41,345 of DATNNO010000064.1, forward strand.
GGAGCGCCCACGAAGACGCCCGACGGCCTCGAGTATTGGGACATCAAGGTCGGCACCGGTCCCGTCGCGGCCGCGGGCCACACGGTGAAGGTTCACTACACCGGATGGCTCACCAATGGCAAGAAGTTCGACAGCTCCGTCGATCGGGGCGAGCCATTTACGTTCAACCTGGGTGGAGGCCAGGTGATCAAAGGTTGGGATGAAGGCGTAGCCGGCATGAAGGTCGGAGGCAAGCGGCAGTTGCGGATCCCGCCTGCGCTTGCCTATGGAGATCGCGGAGCGGGCGGTGCAGTGCCCCCGAATGCGACGTTGATCTTCGACGTGGACCTGCTGGGCGTGCGGTAGGCTATAACCGCATACGGTGAGGGTACGCGAAGGTTCCTGACGGTTTAGGCCTTGACTACTTTGCCGCTGCGCAAGCAGGAGGTGCAGACGCGCATGCGCTTGGCGCCGCCTTTTACTTTGGCGCGAACTGGGCGCAGGTTGACGTTCCAGCGCCGCCGCGACACGTTGTGGGCGTGGCTGATGGTATTTCCGAATTGCGGCCCTTTGCCGCAGATATCACAAACTTGTGCCATGACGACTCCAGAGAAGTTCAGAACTTGGTGTGCAAAACATAGATTTTACCGGAGTTGAGGCAGTTTCGACAACTGCGTGTCGCCCGACCACGGTTCAGTGTTCCAGAATCCACTTCCCGACCAGCTCCAGGATTTCCGGCGTTTCAGGATCCCAGAGCGTGGTGTGAGGCACGTCCGGATAGATTTTGAAACACTTGTCCGTCGCAGCCGAGAGCCTATCAAAAGCGACGCATTCCCTGTGGCTTACCACCCGATCTTTCCCGCCCTTAATCAGCAGCGTAGGAGCATGGACGCGAGGCGCGATTTTCCACCTCCAGCCAAAGACGATGCGCTGCACGTCGAGCAAGTAGCCGAAGCTGACGTTCTTGTAGGCCAGCGGGTCAACGCGACGACGCGCGATGAACTCCGGGTCGCGGGAACTTTCCTCAAGACGCTTGCCCACCAGACTGATGACCGGTTCCCGGTGTGCGAGTACCAGGTAAGGCAGCAGGCACAAGCTCTCCAGGCGAAGGAATTGGCTCATGTCCAGATTCAGAGCCAGGGCCAGAAGGACCAGGCCGGCAAGCTCGCGGCTGTTTCGCTTCGCGTAGTTGAGCGCGAGGTCGGCTCCCATGCTGTCGCCCAGCAGAAAAACCTTTGCCGCAGGCCGCTGCTGTTGCACGAATCGGATCATGCATTCGACGTCTCCTCCGACTTCAGCCGAAGTGCCCACGAATCCGCGCCGCCCCTGGGACAGCCCGTGCCCTCTAGCGTCCAACCCGTAAACGTCCGTGCCGTGAGGATTCATTGCATCGGCGACGACCTTGTACGGGGCGCCGTGATATCCAATGCCGTGCAGCACCACGACCGCCCGGCCGTTCCAAGCCGCGCTAGCAGGCCAGTGGCGATAGAAAAGGCGAGTCTGATCCGGGGAGGTAACAAACCCGTGCCGGTCAGCGATTCCGTGCGACAGAAGGCGCACGGATTCCGGAGAGCTGACCTCGGGCGGCATTGGCGCCTCTATCTGAGTGGAATCCAGCATCAAAAATTAGAACGGAGGCTAACCACGTGCTTCCGGGTCTCTACTATTGATAGCACAGCGTGAGTGTTTCGGTCAGTCCCAGGTTACCTTCGATAGCTCTCTGGTACACGAGTCACCTACGCGGGAAAGTTCTCCAAGCTCGGACGCAAAAGCCCCAGTTCTGCTGTGCGATACTGAATTCATGGCGGCAGTGGCAGACCCGAAATCGGTAAAGGTCAACTTGACCACTGGCACAGGTGTCGATATTGAGTGGAAGGATGGCCACCAGTCGCATTATCCGTTTCCGTTCCTGCGTGATGCATGTCCTTGCGCGCTGTGCGACGAGGAACGGTCCAAGACCCACCAGCAGCCAGGAGAGCCTCCGAAACCCGCGGCTGGGGCGCTGCCCATGTTCAAGCCCGCCGTCAAAGCGACTTCGGCGGACGGCGTGGGCAAGTACGCGATCAAATTCCATTTCAACGACGGCCACGAGTTGGGTATTTATTCGTGGCAGTTTTTGCGGGACTGGTGTCCGTGCGCGGAGTGCAAGGCAGCTCGGACCAGCCATGCTGGCGCTCATCACTAGAAAATACGATGGCCCAGATTTCTCGGGGCCAAACAATTCTTGGGTACTCACAGCCCCCTGCGACTCTCTCAGCATAGATGCCACAATTCTCAGTCAAGTTACTCCTGAATATCCCTCTTGTAGCAGACTAACCCTGATTACATGATCAAAGCCGCAAAATTTGCGTCTGGCCTAGGGTGCTTGACTGCAGTCTTAGCGCCGCTGTTGGCAATCCTGCTCTACCCAAGAGCCAATTGGCTGTTTGCATTCGTGCTCGTCGGAATCGCAGTTCTCGTATTGAATGAAAGACTGGCCAAAGACCCTACTCCGCAGGCTTTGGCCGATGAAATTGAACGATTACTAACGGGAAATACTGGGGGTGGGACGTTGATGATTTCGAACACCACCGGATTCGCGACCCGCAACTGAAGGAGCTTTGGCGCAAGAGTATGCTGGTGGGCCCACACCCCGCTCCAGAAGAGTGGGTCGGATTAGATGAAGAACACAAAGATCGATTGCGAAAGATCATCCGAGAGCTCAGAGCGTTGGGAGAAGCGCGCGACAGCGGACGGCCCCGGCACTGATGGCTGGCGGATTCTGGCGATGAGCTTCGAAGAACGTCTAGTAGAATAGTAACAGGCTCTCTTTGTCTTTTCTCTCCCAACTCAATCCGCAGCAGCGTGAGGCTGTTGAAACTACTGATGGGCCGGTGCTTATTCTGGCTGGCGCCGGGAGCGGGAAGACACGCGCCATCACCTATCGGATTGCTCATCTGATCGAACATCTGGGTGCCATGCCGGAATCTATTCTGGCTATGACGTTCACCAACAAAGCGGCTTCCGAAATGGTGGAGCGCGTGGACAAGTTGGTGGGCGGGTTGTCCATTGCGAAGCCGGTCATCTCTACGTTTCATTCCTTCTGCGTGCGCGTGTTGCGGCGGGACATCGAAGCGCTTCGCATACCTTCGACCGTTCCTGGCACGCCGCCGATTGGTCACACCAAGAGCTTCGTGATTTATGACGAAAACGATCAGCAGCAACTGGTCAAGTCGGTCATGCGGCGGCTGGGGATTGACGACAAGCAGACTACGCCGCGCTCGGTGCTGGCGCATATTTCCTGGGCCAAGAACCACATGCTTGATCCTCAGGAAGTGTATCTGCAATCGGCCGATCCCAAGACCGAGCGTGTCGCCCAGATTTACGCCGAATACAAGAAAGAACTAGCGAAGGCGAACGCGCTGGATTTCGACGATCTGTTGCTGGAAACCGTGCGGTTGCTGAAGGCCGCGTCCGCGGTTCGCGAATACTACAACCGGCGGTTTCAGTACATTCTGGTCGATGAATATCAGGACACGAATCGCCCGCAGTATGAACTGATGCGGCTGCTGGCTGGAACCCGGCACAACGTCTGCGCGGTCGGCGATGAGGATCAGTCGATCTACTCCTGGCGCGGGGCGGACATTCGCAACATTCTGGAGTTTGAAAAAGATTTTCCCGAGGCGAAGATTATTCGGCTGGAACAGAATTATCGATCGACGCAGAACATCCTGCAGGCGGCGTCGGCGGTGGTGGCGAACAATCTTAAGCGCAAGGGGAAAAATCTGTGGACGTCGCGGCAGGGCGGCACAAAGCTTGGCTATTACGAGGCGCCGGATGGCGAGAACGAGGCGCTGTTTGCCGCTGACTACATTTCAAAGTATCTGCGTGAGGCTGTGGACCAGGGCGAGAATGCGCGGGCCGCCGTGCTCTACCGCACCAATTCGCAGTCGCGGTTGTTCGAAGAGGCCATGCGCCGCTATCAGTTGAAGTATCACGTGGTGGGCGGGTTTTCGTTCTACGAGCGAGCCGAAATCAAGAACATGATTTCGTATTTGAAAGTCATTCACAACGTGGATGACTCGATCTCGCTGCTGCGAGTGATCAACACGCCGGTGCGTGGGATTGGCAAGAACACGATTGAGGTTTTGGAGCGAGTGGCGCTCGAGACCGGCGTTTCGTTGTGGGGCGCGTTAGGGGAAGCGATCAAGCGTCAGCTTCTGCCGCAGCGGGCGCTGGCGGCGCTGAAAAGTTTCAAGGGGCTGATCGAAGATGGACGGGCGATGCTGGCCGGTGTGGCGCGGGCGCCCTCGCCCGCGTCGCAGGAGAAAGAGGCAGATGTCCCGCAGGACGAAACAACGCCGCAGGAAACGGACGTTTCCTTCGACCCCACCGAAAACGACAACATTTCATTCGACTTCGGAACTACGGACCTTGACACTCCAGGTGAGACTGTCGACCAACCCGACGCGGGCGATGGCGCCCGCGCCACACTGAATGGGACTGGTGCTGACTCTGGCTTCCGCACTCCCGGCGGCGCCGCGAGTACTGGGGAACTCTTGAAGTTCCTGATCGATCGCACTGGTTACATCAAGCAACTTGAGGAGGAAGACACGCCCGAGGCTTATTCGCGGATTGAGAACCTGCGCGAACTGGTGAATGCGGCTATGGATTCGCGCGACCGGGGCGAGACTTTGGATCAGTTTCTCGATCATGCCGCGCTGGTGAGCGATGCCGACGCCTACGATGAGCAGGCCCAGATCACGCTGATGACGCTCCATGCCGCCAAGGGCCTGGAGTTTTCGCTGGTGTTTCTCTGCGGTCTGGAAGAGGGATTGTTTCCACATTCGCGGACTTTCTTGCAGCCGGACGATATTGAAGAAGAACGGCGGCTCTGTTATGTCGGCATGACGCGGGCGATGGATACGCTTGTCCTGACGCGGGCCGTGTATCGTCGGCGTTACGGGACGGATCTGCCTGAGGCCAGCGTCCCTTCACGATTTCTCGAGGAAGTGCCTACGGAGTTGGTGGAGGAGCTGGGGGGATCGCGGCGGAAGAGGGAGTCTACGCGGGCGAGGGCGCCCGCGCCACACGAGCCAGACCAGCAGGCCCACTACGCCTACGAGGACGAGGATCAGAGCAGCGCAAACTGGACCGCACGCAACACGCCGCGGAGTCCCGCAAGCGCGTACTCTGGACGCAGCTACAATTCCATTGACAACATTGCGGAGTTTTTCGCCTCGCGGGGGAAAAAATTCAGCGTCCCGAAAACGCTGGTGGAGGAACCCAAGGGCAAGAAGGGGTTCCGGCCGGGGCAGAAGGTTCGGCATCCGAAATATGGCGAAGGCACCGTTTATCATCGAGAAGGAGAAGGTGAAGAGGCCAAGATTACGGTACAATTCCCTCGCTTCGGATTAAAGAAGCTGGTGGAGAAATATGCCCAGCTGGAACGAGCGTAACGAGATTGAGTAATTGGGAAATTTCTATGCCGACGCATCTGCTGGTTTTCAATTACGCAATTACTCAATTACCAAATTACAAAATCAAAAAGGATTCATGGCAAATACAGCAAAGCTAACCAAAGAAGAACGCAAGAAAGCCAAACGCACCGCCCGCAAGAAACGCAAAGCGGAAAAGCCGCTCCAGCCCCGCGATTATCCACGCGGATCGAAAAAGCCCAAGGTCAAGAAACTGGCCCGCGGACAGGCGAAGCGGTAAGGGCAGGAGCCGAGCTGCGCTCGGCGGACAGCCGAGGGCGGCTGTCCCCACATGTTCAGGCGCTTGGCATTTAGCCAGCGGGCGTTTTTCTTAGAGCAGTAGAGACATTCGCTGGCTGAATGCTGAGTGCCGATAGCTGACAGCTGAGATTTTCAGGAGACCACAACCGCTTGTCACAGCTCACGGAGCCCGCTGAAGTCATCCGTACTTCCGACAACCAGCTTCTTTGCTGCAAGTCGATCGACAAGCTGATCTCCGAATCCGAAGCCCCGGGGCAGCGCCTGCAAAAAACCCTCGGCCCCTGGTCGCTGACGGCACTCGGCATCGGCGCAGTCATTGGCTCCGGCATCTTCGTCCTCACCGGGACGGCCGCTGCCGGCGAATACTTCCAGGCGCCCTCCATCCTCCACGCCCAAGTTCTCGATATTGTCGTCAA
>DATNNO010000065.1:0-59112 GCA_035601775.1 Terriglobales bacterium
GATGGGTTTGTTGGGGATGGTCTCGTAGGCGTAGCCGACTATGTACTCCGTTTTCCCGAGACCTGCCCAATTGATGCGAGCCCAAGCGTAGTGCGTCCTACCATTGATGGCGAATTTCAGTCCGAGATAACGTTGTTTCACGTGCAGCCACGGGCCGGAGGACACGTACCGGTGGGTATAGGTATTCCGGGTGCTCCTTGCCAAATCTAACTTGCGTGCCGCGAGGTTTTTGGACGCGACGCGAACTCCGCAGTTCAACGCGGCGGCGAAGGGATGGCCGTTGCTCATCGTTTGCCGAACTTCATTGTTTGGTTGGGCAGGGTAGACCGACACATAACTGTAGCTGGTTCCGTACTGGTTCCTGGCTCCCTCGTTAAAGAATTTAAAATCCGGAATGCCGTCGTTGTTTAGGTCTAACGAAACAGGAGCGTCGCCCAGAGTAATTGCAATCTTTGCCTTGGTGTAAATGATCTTGGCTTCAGCCGATTGGTTCAAACACAGCAACCCCAGGCCCGTCGCACTAGACGCGAGGGCATACATGTTGAGGCGGCGACAAACGGAATCGGAGAGTCTGGCAGGTGTTCTGGGCGGACGCGGTGACAGTTTCATTGACTTCCCCCAGTCAAAACGTTTCCCATTATAGCTCCAGAAAGTCGGTCAATTGTCGCTAACAGGCCATTACACTCAGAACCCGTCCGGGGAAGGGGTGCATATTCCATCCCGTTGTGTTCTCAACCCGTCAAACACTAGTTCAGGAGAGGAGGGTCAAGCGTGCGCGCTGGAATCGCGCCAGCTAGCGCCCGCATGGACTGGCAGAACTTAGAACCTAGCTCCGACAACCTGCTTGGCTGTGGTATGGTCGGCGCGAGGCATTCTGGGGGGACTCCGGCCCGCGCGTTCTAAGGCATCGGCGTTCGCGCGGTTTTTCGTGGAAGTGGGGCGCCGCGGAGAACGTTTGGTGTTGTTGAACTGATCCAGCCGGTTCTGTGATGGGCCTCGGGTGGCGCTTGGTCCTTCGGTGCTACATAATGTTGAGACGCGCCATTGAGGAGGACGGGCACATGGCATTGAAGGTTGGCGATCTGGCACCGGACTTTGAGCTGCCAGCGGTCGAAGGTGAGCAGCGGTTAAAGATCAAGCTCAGCGATTTTCGCGGGAAGAAGCATGTGGTGGTGACCTTTCATCCGCTGAACTGGACCCCGACTTGAGGAGAACAGTTGCCGGCGTTCGACTCGGATCGCGAGAAGTTCGCCGCGCTCGATGCCCAGGTCCTGGACATAAGCACAGACTCGGTTTACAGCCATCTTGCCTGGCAGAAGCATGTCATCGGGACGATGCATTTTCCGATGTGTTCGGATTTTTATCCACATGCCGAGGTGACAGAAGCATTCGGCATTTTGCGGGAGGGGCCGCCACTTCCGGGGATCGGCGAGAGGGCAGTATTCATCGTGGACAAAAGCGGCAGAATCGTGTTTGCCAAGGTGTATCCGCTGGACCGGACGCCGGAGAACGGGGAATTGCTGGAGGCGCTGAAAAATTTGCAATAACAGCCTTTAGCCGCCCTATGCGCCGGGGGCTCCGATCACGTGCCGTCAAAAGGATGGCCCAAGGCAACCGGTTTACCTAGTTGGCTTCGGCGAAGGCGCTCCTTGGGCGACCACGACATTTTCCAGATACGCAGCCTCATTCCCAACTACGATTTCCGCTTTAATCCGATCACCGGGCGCCACCTTGTCGAGGATGCTGGCGTCCTTCACCTGATAGGGCATTGTCATCGCGGCCATGAAGCCGGGGATGGCGTCGCCATCGACATTGATCGACTGATTCGGTTTGTCGATTGATACTACCCTCCCGGTCAAGTTGTATCGCTTCGAAGTTGTGTCTTTCGCATCGATTGTGGCACTCCGGGATGGCCCGCAAGCCGCTAGGATGGCCAGGCAAGCCAATGCTATCGCGGTCAGAATCGTTGTGTCCGTCCGTTGTTGGGTGGCGAATTGATGGCTCACTTGCGTCTCCTTTTCAATTGAAACGCGGGCGAGGGCGCCCACGGTACACGATACAGCCTAATAACGAAAGCGGTAGCGAAACTCGGCATAAATTTCGCGCGGATTGTTCCAGTGCAATCCTCCGAAGGTCACACTGTTGTCGGTGAGCAGGTGACGGTTGGCAATGTTCAGGCCGTTGACGGAAACCGAGTAGCATTCTCCAAAATCCTTGCCGAGGGAGAGATCGATCGTAGTGTGTCCGGGCAGGTATTTGGGCGGAGGAGCGCCATTGGTGAATCCCGAGCCGTAGTACACATTAGTCGACGCGAAACTTCGCCAGGGAAGAGTAAAGTCGCCTCCTACGTTTAAAGTATTGCGCTGGTCGTGATCGAGCGGGAAGAGGCCGTTGGGTGGAGAAGAATTTGTTAAGCCGCCGTTAATCGCGCCTTCGGCTTGGGCAGCTTGATTGGAATAGGCAAGGTGGATTTGAGCACGATTTCGGATTCTGGGTGAGCGCAGCGTCAACTCCCATCCGCGAATCACCGCTTTATCAATGGTGAGCGGAAAGAAGATGTTGGAATTGCCCACGTTATTGTGATCGAAGAAATTGCGCGCAATGGTCTTGAAGTTGTCGGCATCGAGAGTCCATCCTCGGAACGGAATGGTTACTCCAAATTGATGTTCTTCGTCGCGCTCTCCTTGCAGGGGGATGAATCCGAGACTCTGGTTGGTGACAAATTGGAGTAAGGGTCCGGACGCCGTGAGCAACGGCGGCGATTGAAAGTAATGGCCGTAGAAAGCGCGGAAGACCCAGTTCAGATGAGGCACGGTCACGGCCGCGCCAAATCTCGGGCTGATTGCGCTCTCTGAGATGTTGCCCGAGAAATGCGTGGGCCGCATTCCAGCCATGAGGGTCAGCCAGGGGGTGAGTTTGAATTTGTCATCGATGAAAAACGATTCGAGCGCTCCGGATGCCAACTCGCGGTCGCGGAAATTCGGATTGCTGGCATCGTTGAAGATGAGTCCAAAAAGCTGATTGTCATGCTGCCCAAATCCGTAGAAACCAAGCTGCAGATTGTTTCTGGCAATGTTCGCGCTGAAGGTTGCCTGGCCGCCTGCGTAGTTCGAAGTGTGGTCATCGACTGTGCTGGTTGAAAAGTCCATCGGGCCGCCATCGTAGTTGGCACTGTTGTAGTGGTAAAACGGTGAGACCGTCAGCAGCAGCCGGGAGTTAAATGTGTGAACCCAGGAAAAGTTCACAAAGGCATCGGCTTCGTGTTCTCCGTCGCGAATGCCGGCGGCTTGCTGGTCCGGTGTGTTCGGAACTTGGTAGTAATCCCGGCGTAAAGATGTGACTGTGCGTAGCTGGTTGTAAGGATTGATATTGAAGATCAGCGAACCGAAGCCTCCGTAGCCGTTTTCCGCGTCGTGGATGACCTCGGCGACGGGGGTCTGCAGACCTAAATTGCTGCGGTTTCCATTGAGGCTCGCGTAATAAGCGAAGCGCTCGGTGTGGCTGCCGAAGTTGATTTGATCATTGGTCTGATAGAAATTTCCGAAACTGGCAACCAGCTCGGCTTGGTTGTTTCGTTCAAAACCAGTTCTGGGAACGACGTTGAAAACACCGTAGGTGCGGTCGCCATATTCCGCGTCGTAGCTGCCGCGTTGTACTTCGAGGTAGTCGATGTCTTTGGGATCGAACTGCGGGCCGACGTTTGAGGCGATGTTGGTGTTGGGTACAGGAACGCCGTCCACCAGCCAGTTCACTTGATGACCGCCGCGGATATGGAGTTGATCATGGGTTAGATAGGCGCCAGGCACGTAATCGGTAATGATGGCGAGGCTGTTGGTGCGAGCGGCGCCCGGAGTGCGCTCGACATCGGTTCTGTTTACGAGGGTGGTCGGAGTAGCCGAGTCGGATGGCGCAACCTCGACCGGCGCGGCGGACACGTACACCGTCTCAGCAGTGACGGCGACGTCAAGCTGAAGATGAACCACCGGCTCGCTGCCGGATTTGACGATGACACTCTGGGTCGCCTGTTTGAAGCCAGGGTTGGCGACGATGACCGAGTACTCGCCAATCGGCACGGCGTTGAATTCGAAGTTGCCATTGGCATCGGTGTTGGCGGTCTTGGACCAGTCGGATGATTTTGCTTTCAGCATGACCATCGCGCCTTGAACCGGGCGATGCTGCGGGTCGTGGATGATACCGCGCACCGAGCCGAAGATCGTGGCAGTTGCGGCAGCGGCGAGCAGGAGCAGGACGGCGATATAGGACGTATGAGTAAAGCGCATGAGTTCTCCAAAACTGTTGAGATGGGGCTAGCAAGCGCTGCTGCAGCCGAAAGCCTGCGGACCTTCCGCATGGACGGGCGAGCCGCCGTCCCCACACTAGCTTTCCTGCTCGGCATGGCCGAGGGCATGCCTGATAGCAACCCGAGGGGCTTATCAGCAGTTGGTTGGAATCAAGCGATGGAGAATTGCGGAGGGGCACGACCGGAATGCGCGTGGTTGACGGTTGTGGCGAAACGAAGCGGTCGTCGGTCAGACAGCAGAGTCGCGGAAGCAGGCGTGACCTGGGCGCTTGCCGACCGACTTAGATGTGCCCATTGAGGAACGGGCAGGGGGCGGCAACAGTCGTGTTGACAGCATCCGGGAGGAGCCTGGAACTCAGCATTGTGGGAAGCACGATCGTGCATCGGCTTCCGCATGCAGCAGGCGTGCGGCGGCGTGGCGGAAATCGCCAGAGCCACCGGGGCGAACACGCCCACCAGCAGCAGAACCAGCAACAACCTTGCGGTCAGACGATGCATGGGTTTCAAATCCTACTTAGACGGTCTGACAAGAAATAGGTTTCAGCGCGAGGCCCCGTTTTTTTTTGCTTCCGCTGACAACCGGACAAACAGTTTACAAGTATAGCCGTACCTGATGGTTAGAGGATGACGAAGGTTGCTTGGAACAAGCCGGAGACTCTCATGCCTTGCCGTGAATCTTGGCCCACCACCAGCGCACGCCGACAAACAGGAAACGCCAGTCGTGAAAGAACTCCGGCTCTTTGCGCTCGAACGCGTGGCCGATGAACTGGAGCGTCCATCCCACAAGGAAAAGCACAAGCGCATAAAGCCACAACCGGCGAATGAAGATGCCTCCGACGAACAGGGCGAGCGAAAAGAGAATTGCCGGTATCCCCAGGGTATGGCATACGCGGTTTACAGGGTGCTGGTGGCTGCCAGCATATTGCGCGATCCATTGTTCGTTAGTGCGGCCGCCAAGCATGGCGATTTGATGATACACGGCTCGAACAGAAAAGTGGTGGGCCGGATGTGCCGAGTTGAGAGGCCTAGTGGAGGCGTGTTAGCATCCTAGGTTTTGGCAGGCTGCTCGACGTTGGCCTATAGACTGTCCTCTTCTGTTCCTTATGGGCCCGCCGTGGTGTAAATTCGCAGATCAGAAGATTGCCGAGCTTTGCTCGGCCGGACGGCCGCGTGCGGCTGTCCTCAGGTGACCTAAGTTGAAGGAGTGAACCCGTGAAAGTTTACGAAGGCGCAAACATCCGTAATGTTGCCGTGGTGGGGCACGGGCATGCGGGAAAGACCTCTTTGGTGTCGGCCATGTTGCATGCCTCTGGCGCATCCCCGCGGCTGGGCCGGGTGGACGACGGTTCCGCGACCACCGATTGGGACGACGAAGAGATTGCGCGCAAGATGTCGATCTCGGCGGGCCTGGCTTATGTCGAGTGGGGCAAGACCAAGATCAACATTGTGGATACGCCCGGATTCAACATGTTTGTCCACGAGGCCAAGATGGTGCTGCCCGTGGTCGATGCAGCGGTCGTCGTCGTGGACGGCGTGGCCGGGGTTGAAGTCGTCACCCAGCGGGTCTGGAACTATTGCGAAGAATTCAAGACTCCGCGGTTGATCGTAGCCAGCCGTATGGATCGCGAGCGCGCCGACGCGGAGCGGGTCCTGGAGTCGCTGACCAACGCATTCGGACGCGCGGTGATTCCTTTGGAGCTGCCTATCGGCAAGGAAAAGAATTTCAGTGGAGTGGTCGACCTGGTTCAGATGAAGGCTTACACCTACGAACTGGGCGGGAATGGCAAGGGCAAGGAGACCGAGATTCCCGCGAACCTGAAAGACCAGGCTCAGGAGGCGCACGAGAAGCTGGTCGAGCTGATCGCCGAAGGCGACGACAAGCTGATGGAGGAGTTCTTCGAGAAGGGGACCATTCCGGTAGAGGATCTGATTCCGGCGCTCCACAACGCGATTCGCGAGGACAAAATCTTTCCGGTGATCTTTGGATCTGGGCTGGGTAACGTCGGCGCCGACCGGGTGATGGACTTCATCGTGGACTACACGCCCGCTCCTTCTGAGCATGAATGGGTGCAGGGGGAAGCGGCGGCGTCCGGAAATGGCGAACCGCCGAAGCGTCGTGAGACCGACTCGGAGCCGGTTTCACTGTACATCTTCAAGACCATTTCGGATGCGTTTGCGGGACGGATTTCTTACTTCAAAGTGTTTTCCGGCGTGCTGAAGAATGAGGCCACGGTGCAGAATTTCAGTCGCAACTCGCAGGAGAAGTTGGCGCACATCTCCATCATGCAGGGCAAGACCGCTGTGCCCGTTACCGAGCTGCACGCGGGAGATATCGGAGCTGTGTCCAAGCTGAAGGACACACTTACCGGTGACACGTTGGGTGACAAGAGCGCACCCATTCAGTATCCGCGGGTGAAGCTGCCCGAGCCGGCCATCACGTTCGCGATCGAGCCCAAGAGCCGCGCCGATGAAGACAAGCTGGGCCCGGGCATCCACAAGCTGATGGAGGAGGATGCCATGCTGCGCTTCTTCCGCGATCCCCAAACCAAAGAGTTCCTGATTGCCGGAACCGGGCAGCAGCACATTGAAGTCGTGGTCTCGAAGATGAAAAAGCGCTACCACACGGAAGTGATTCTGAAGGCGCCGAAGGTGCCTTACCGGGAGACGATCCGCGGCAAAGCCGATGTGCAGGGGCGCCACAAAAAGCAGACCGGCGGACACGGCCAGTATGGCGATTGCAAGATCAAGATGGAACCCATGCCGCGCGGCGGCGAGTTCGAGTTTGTGAACGATATCTTTGGCGGCGCGATTCCGAAGAACTATATTCCCGCCATCGAAAAAGGAATCAAGGATGCGGCATCACGCGGGTTTCTAGCGGGATTCCCCGTCGTAGATTTCAGAGTGATCCTTTACGACGGCTCGTATCACGACGTGGACTCGAACGACATGTCGTTTCAGATGGCGGGCCGCATCGCATTTAGAAAGGCCATGGAGCAGGCCAAGCCCACGCTGCTCGAGCCGGTGATGTCAGCCGAGATTACGGTTCCGGACGAGTTCGCAGGCTCGATCATGGGCGATTTGAACAGCCGGCGCGGCCGCATCCAGGGCATGGACAACAAAGGCGGCAACACGGTAGTGAAGGCCGAAGTCCCCATGTCTGAGATGCTGAGCTACGGCGTCGATCTCACTTCAATGACCCAGGGCCGCGGCAGCTTCAACATGGAAATGCATCACTACGACGCCGTGCCGGGGCTGCTCCAGGAAAAAATCATTGAGAAGGCAAAGGCGGCGCGGGGCGATGTGAAGGAAGAGGAAGAGTAGAATCCAGTTAGTGGCTCTTTTGTGAGGCGGTGTGTTGGCCGCCTTTTTCATTCGTGGAGACGAAACTGACATCTGGCCACTGCGAACTAAGAACTGGTAACATCCGGTCAGTGGCTTCCATCAAAAATCCAGGTCTTCCCGATATCATCAAGGATCGGCTAGTCTCGGCCGCCCCGGTCGAGGACGACTCTTCGTTCGAGCTGAAGCTGCGGCCGCAGCGGCTGGCAGAGTTTATTGGACAAGCCAAAGTCAAAGAAAATCTAGCCGTAGCCATTGAAGCCACGCGCTCGCGCGGCGAGGCGCTGGATCACGTTCTGCTTTACGGTCCTCCGGGACTGGGCAAAACGACGTTGGCGACGATCATCGCCAACGAACTCGGCGTGCCTTTTCAGCAGACCTCGGGTCCGACGCTTCAGATCAAGGGCGACCTGACGGCGATCCTGACCAACGTCCGCGACAAGCAGGTTCTGTTCATTGACGAAGTCCACCGGCTGCAGCCCACGCTCGAGGAGCTCCTTTACTCGGCGCTCGAAGATTACAAGCTGGATATCATTATCGGGCAAGGCCCAGCGGCGCGGACCCACACCATGGATGTGCAACCGTTCACTTTCATCGGCGCGACCACGCGCGCAGGCCTGCTCTCTTCACCCCTGCGATCGCGATTTGGGATCGTGCTGCGGCTGGAATTTTATAGCCACGAGGATCTGCGCATCATCGTGGAACGCTCGGCGGAAATTCTGGGCGTAGAAGTTGATAGACCCGGAGCGCTGGAGATCGCCAGCCGTTCACGGGGGACGCCAAGAATTGCGAACCGGCTCTTAAGGCGCGTGCGGGATTATGCGCAGGTGCGGGGCGCCGGGAAGATTGACTTGCCGACGGCTCAGGCGGCGCTGCAGATGCTGGAAGTGGACCGTCACGGTTTCGACGAAGTGGATCGCAAGCTGCTACTGATTATCATTGAGAAATATCAAGGCGGCCCGGTTGGGGTGAACACGCTGGCGGCGGCACTGGCGGAAGAGCCCGACGCGATCGAGGAGATCTACGAGCCGTTCTTGATCCAAATCGGCTTTCTGAACCGAACTCCGCGAGGACGTGTTGCCACTCAACTAGCTTACGAGCATTTTGGCATCACGCCGAACCGAAAGCAGAGCTCGTTGTTCTAGAATAAGTTAGAGATTAGAAGGGGGTTTAGTGAAGCACGTACAACAACTTACCGCCATTATTGAGCGCGAGGGTGACGGCTATGTCAGCCTGTGCCCCGAAGTTGATATCGCAAGCCAAGGCGATACGATCGAGGCTGCCCGGAAAAATCTGCAGGAAGCGGTCGAGTTGTTCTTCGAGACCGCCGACCGCTCGGAGATCGAGCGCCGCCAGCACTCCGAGGTTTTTGTAACCCGGCTTGAGGTTGAGGTTGGGTAAGTTACGCGTTCTGTCGGGTCGGGAAGTTTGCGCCATCCTTGCTCGCCACGGGTTTTCGGAGGTGCGACGTCGAGGTAGCCACGTCGTAATGCAAAAACGAGCAGAGAACTCGACGATCACCGTGCCAGTCCCGGATCATTCGGAGCTTCGCACCGGCACCTTGATGTCCATCATTCGCCAGTCTCAGTTGCCACGGTCTCTTTTTGAAACTTAGCACTTCCGCGGAATACGCCGAACCGAAAGCAGAGCTTTCTGTTTTGAAGGCTGCAGCTACGGAGCTACGCTTCGCCTGGACGGGCGAGTCGCCCGTCCCCACACAACACCTGTGCCACTGCGATCCCGTGCGGATACAATGTCCGCAGCATGATTGCTCATCTGCGCGGAAGATTGCTGGCCAAGCATCCCAACCAGGCTGTAGTTGAAACTGGCGGCGTCGGATACGATGTCACCATCAGTGTGCCAACATTTTCGGATCTGCCCGGGATTGGCAGCGAGGTTGCGCTGCACATCCATACTCATGTGCGCGAAGATCTGATCGCTCTCTACGGATTTCTAAGACCGGCGGAAAAACAACTCTTCGAAAAGCTGATCACGGTGAGCGGCATTGGCCCGAAGCTCGCCATCACCATCCTGAGCGGCATGGCAGCGGATGAAATGGTCGGGGCAATCCGCGGCAATGACATCGCGCGGCTGACTCGGATTCCTGGCATCGGCAAGAAAACCGCGGAGCGCATGGTGCTGGAACTCCGCGATAAGCTGCCGCCCGCAGGAGTTGGGGAAGCTCCCGCTACACCAGTGATGAGCGCGATGGAGGAAGATGTGCTGTCGGCGCTCGTGAATCTGGGCTATCAGCGCGCCACGGCGGAACGGGCGCTAGCTTCAGTCGCGAAGAATGGGAAGGATGGATCCTTCGAAGCGATGTTTAGGAACGCTCTGGCCGCGCTTTCCAGGTGATGTCCTATCAGCGGTTCTTTCCACGTCAACGAAACACGTACAAAACACCGAAGTCCGCAACCGCACTCACATGATGAGAAGGGCTCGCCTCGTTGGGGTTGCGGTACGCATAGATTCCAACGCGTTCCCGGAAGTAAAATCTTTTTTTTATGTGCATTCGCATGTCGAACAGGGGCCCGGTCAGGCTGTAGTCCGTACCAGTGGGTATAAGATACTGCGCATTGAGACGAAACCAGTCCTGCTCAAACATGGCTCCCGCGGTGGGCCAAGTGGAATGGTTGTCGTACTTCGACGTGAACAACTCGCTGAAATGAACCCCGCCTCCGAGGCGCCAATGCGGCGTTGCCCGCACCATCACTACTCCGTGTGCACGAACCGTGGTGCCATCTTTGAGGGGCTTTGGGTTCGCAGTATCCGCCCCGGCCTCGGCTTCGAAGAATATGGGCTGAAGATTCCCCCAATCGACCCCAGCGTCCGCGTTGTAGTACGGCGATTGAAAGCTTAGGCCGTTTGCGCCCATTCCGCCGCCAGCATACGGCGACACCTGAGCGTCACCAACAGCGCCCGAGAAGAGAACGGTTGCAAGAAGAGTTGGAAGGGCTCTCATCGTTATTAGTGCAATTCTTGAATTCTTGCAATTCCTTAATTCTTGAATTCTTGCGCCCTTGGTCTGGACGCCCCAATCGCGTTCCGTGATTGAGCGGCTGTGATCTTTGGCAAGTGTACCTATTTGAAGTGCTGACGCTATTTACCAATGCAGAACGTGCTGAACTCTCCGGGAGGCGGTTGGTACGGTGGTTTGGGAGCGGAGTACGGACCAGAGTAGACAAGGACCATGCGACTTGCAGACGACGGTTACTTTCTTGGGCTCAGGCGACAGCGGTCCTAGGTGGGACCTTCCGCCAGCGGGAGCCACACTTGAAAACGAGTGTCACCGGGTTTCGAATTGACCTGAATGTTGCCCCTGTGCTTCTTCACAATGCGCTGAACGGTGTCGAGGCCGAGTCCGGTTCCCTCTCCGACTCCCTTGGTTGTGAAGAAAGGTTCAAAGATGTGCGGTTGGACCTCGGGCGAAATCCCTGGACCGTTATCGCCGATCTCAACCACAACACAACTGTCGTCGCGATAAGTTCGGACCCGAAGCTCGCCGGTTCCGCCCATCGCGTCGATCGCATTGTCAATGATGTTGGTCCAAACCTGATTGAGTTCGCTCCCGAACGAATTCACGAGAAAAGGAACTCGCTGGTAGTCGCGCTGCACAACCACTCCGCGTTTGAGCTTGTAGTTCAAGATCGTAAGGGTCGTTTCCAGGCTTTTCACGATATCAACGTTTTGAACTGGCGCCTGGTCCATGTAGGTGTATTCCTTGATCGCGCGGACCAGGTCAGAGATTCGCGATGTACTGCTCTCGATTTCGTTCAGCAGGTTCGCTACTTCCACCGAAGCAGCGATCCTTACCAGAGCGGCTCGGGCAGTGTCTGCATCCAGGGCCGCGAACAACGATTCCAGCACTTCCGGCTTGACGCTCTTCCGGGCCAGATCGGCCGCCAGTTGCCACAGGTCATTCTGCCCGTGACTGCGCAACAAAGAATCAATGTGCTCTTCCAGGTCGCTGATGGTCAACGCATCGGGTGGAGGTTCGTCTCGCTGGACGAACGAAGCCTCCAACTTCTCGATTTCCGCTTTCTGGGCAGAGGTGAGATCACGCCTTCCCAGTTCGTGACTCGCGTCCTTGATTCGTTTCAGGATGTCGCGTAGCTGGCTTGTAGCGCGTTTGGCGGCGGAAGCGGGATTGTTGAGTTCATGCGCAAGTCCTGCCGAAAGTTTGCCCAAAGAAGCCAACCGGTCGCGTTGTTGTTCCATCCGGGTGACCTCGCGGATCCTGTCCGACATCAGGCCCACGAGACGCTTGGTCAACTCGGGCATTTTCTGCACCAGATCTGGAAACAGCGAAGCAGGAAAGCGGAGGAGGCGGCTGTCCGTCTCTGCTCGCCCGCTCACTGTAAACAGCTTCATCCTCGAAAACGGTAGAACTCCGGTGACATCGCCCGGCTTTAGGGTAAAAGTGATGGTGTCGCCCGCAAGTTCGCCCCGTCCCTGAAGTTGCCCTTCAAAAACCACAAACATCGCATCGGCCGGATCGCCTTGGCGAGAGTAGGTGTCGCCCGCCTTGAGACGGAGCTCTTGCGATTGGCTGATGAACCAGGCGATCTGATCGTCAGGCAAATCCGCGAATACGGGGACGCGAAGTAGATCCGATTTCTCGATCATTTACACCTTGCTCAAGTACTGATGGATGAACTGCACCGCAACCGATCCTTCGCCCACTCCGGAAGCCACTCGTTTCACCGAACCATGCCGCACATCGCCCACGGCAAAGAGACCGGGCACGTTGGTTTCGAGCAGGAATGGGTCTCGCTCGAGCGCCCACCCTTTGGGGCGCTGCCCGTCTCGTATAAGATCGGGGCCGGTCAGCAGGAAGCCGCGCTCGTCTCGCTCCACCAGCTCTCCCAGCCAATCAGTTCGCGGCAGCGCCCCGATGAAGATGAACATTGCGCTCGCCGGCACGCGCTCGACCTTGTTGGTATCCGAACACAGCACCGAAATTTCTTCCAGATGCGTTTCGCCGTGCGCCTCGGCCACACTGGCGTGTGCCCACACCTGAATGTTGGGCGTCTCTTTGATCTGGTCAATCAGATACTGCGACATGGTACTGGAGAGAGAGTCCCCTCGCACCAGGATGAAGACTCGCTCCGCGTATCGGGCGAAATTCATTGCCGCCTGACCCGCCGAATTCGCACCACCCACCACGTAGACAGTCTCGCCCTTGCAAGACAAAGCTTCCGTGGCGCCGCCGCCATAATAGACACCTGCCCCCTGCAACCGATCGATTCCCGGAGCTTCGAGGCGCCGCCACTGTACTCCGGTCGCGATCATCAACGCATGGCAGGAGATCTCGCTCCCATCCGCCAACTTCATGATCCGATAAGACCCTTCAGTTCGGACGCCGACAGCTTCCTGCGGCGACAGAATCTCCACTCCAAAACGCTTGGCCTGCACCACCGCGCGCCGGGCCAGATCGTTACCACTAAGGCCCGCCGGAAATCCCAGATAGTTCTCAATGCGAGCACTCATTCCTGCCTGACCGCCCGGTGCTTCCCGCTCAATCATCACCGTGTGCAGACCTTCCGATGCGCCGTAAACAGCAGCCGCCAGACCCGCCGGCCCACCACCCACAATCGCCAGGTCGTAAAAGCTGGTTTGCGCGCGTGTCCGCAACCCAACCTTTTGCGCAACATCCGCCGGAACGCTCTCAAGAAGTTTTGTCCCGTCGGGGAAGAGCACGACCGGAAGGCTGGCCGCCTCCGGGCCCAGAGCCTCCAGGAGGCGCTTGGTTTCCGGGTCATTGGCGGAAAGCTCAACGTCGATCCACTGATAAGGAACGCGATTGCGTGCCAGGAAGTCCCGCAGCTCGTACGATCGCGGCGACCACCGCGTGCCCAAGACCCGGATTCCCTGGAAGGTTGGATGGTAGGAAGCTTGCCAATCTTCGAGCAAGTCGTCCAGTTGCGGGTACAGGTGCTCGGCGGGAGGATCCCACGGCTTCAAGAAAAAGTAGTTGATATTGGCTTGATTGATGGCGCTTATCGCAGCGCTGGTGTCGGCGTAGGCAGTGAGTAGAGCGCGCTTCGCCTCGGGGAAAATCCGCATTCCTTGCTGCAGAAATTCGACGCCGTCCATGCGGGGCATGCGCTGGTCCGCAAGCAGCAAGGCCACGCTGTCGTTCCGCACCTTCACCTGCTTTAGGAGGTCAAGCGCCCCCTCGGGTGAATCGCTTCCGATCACCCGGTATTCAGCGCCGTAATGCGAGCGCAAGTCGCGTTCAATCGCCCGCAAAACATCCGAGTCGTCATCCACACTCAGTAGAATTGGTTTGGCCATGGTCGATCTCAGTTCTTATCAAAGCAATGAGGACTTTCAGACTTCGGCGCTCACGGAATAATCATTAGATACCGAAACTTCGATTTGGTCGCGGAATTGGATCGGAGGTTCTGCCGCAGGAGGTATACTCTAACCTCTTCGTCAAAGGCTGGAGCCGAGTCGTGCCAGTTACCGGACGCACAGCCAAGGTCGAATTCAGGGAGTTTTTCATGCAAAGTCGCATCCTGGGCACAACCATGCCGGTTCTTGAAGTGGCACTCGATCCGAACGAGTCCATCATTTCGGAAGCCGGAGAACTCTCCTGGATGACCAGTTCCATCCAGATGACGACGCACACGCAGATGGGCGGGGGCGGAGGAATTTTTGGAGTGCTGCGCAGAGTGGCCGGCGGTGGGACCCTGTTCATGACTGAATACCGCGCCTTGGGCGCTTCCGGCGAAATAGCATTCGCTACGAAGGTTCCAGGCCACATTCTGCCGATCGAAATCGGCGCCGGGCATGAGTACATGGTACATCGGCATGGCTTTCTCTGCGCGACTCCGCAGGTTCAGATTGGCGTCGGGTTCCAGCAATCGCTTGGCGCCGGAATTTTTGGCGGAGACGGGTTCCTGCTACAGAAGATTAGCGGTCAGGGAACCGCCTGGTTGGAGCTGTCGGGTGAGGTGATCCTGAAAGATCTTCAGCCTGGAGAAACTCTGCGCGTCCACCCGGGACACGTCGGCGCATTTCAATCCGGTGTCTCCTTTGAGATCAAGTGCGTGCCCGGAATCAAAAACATGATCTTTGGTGGGGACGGAATATTTCTCGCCGCGCTGACTGGCCCGGGAAGGATTTGGCTGCAGACGCTGCCCATCTCCAGGTTGGCTCACCAGCTTATGGAGTACATGCCCCGACCGACAAAGGAGTCAGCCCAGGCTGGAGTCGTGGGCGGAATCGTTGGCTCCATTTTGGAGGGAATGAAGTAGTTACCCCGATCAGCATACCGTTGTTAGACTTGCCCGGAAGCAATGGAACCAGCTTTATTTTCCAATGCAGAACGTGCTGAAGATCAGATTCAGAATGTTGTCGGTGGTTGTGGCTCCCGTAATCTCATCGAGTGGCCGCAGGGCGTTGTAGAGATCGAGCAGGAGCATTTCGTGGGGGACTTTGTTCTCGACGGCTACCCTGGCTGCGGCCAGCGCAGTGAGCGATTCTCGAACCCGTTCCTGATGGCGCAGGTTGGTGAGGAATCCAGTTTCGGTCTGGGCGCCGGTTTCTCCACCGACGTGACGCAGAATTTCATTTCGCAGCTCGGGAATTCCTTCCCCGGTTGTTGCGGAAGTTTGCACTCGTACCGGTCTATTCTTGGCATCAGGGGCTAGACCCTGAATACTTTTCTCGAGGTGTTCCGCACGGCTGAAGTCTTGGCCTTCCCCGTCTGCCGAGCTTTGCTGGGCTGGACAGCCGAGGGCGGCTGTCCCCACGTGATCCACGTGCTTGCCGACGAGGTCGTATTTGTTCTCCACCGCAATTGCAGGCCGTCCTGCCACCTGGCTTAACAGTTCCTTGTCTTCATCCGCGAGCGGCTGCGAAGAATCGAACACGACGAGGACGAGATCCGCGTCGGCGAGAGCTTCCATGGATTTTCGGATACCGATGCTTTCCGCCTCATCGAGGGCGCTGCGAATGCCGGCCGTGTCGACGAGTTTGACCGGGATGCCGCCGATAGCGACAGTTTCGCTGACTAAATCGCGAGTGGTGCCAGGCGTCGCGGTCACAATGGCCCGCTCGCGCTCAACCAGGCGATTAAACAAACTCGATTTGCCGACGTTGGGCCGGCCCACGATCGCAAGCGTCAGACCTTCATGGACGATCTTTCCGTAGGCGAACGAGGCGGCAAGTTCACCGAGCGGCGCGCGGATCGCGGCGATGCGCTGGAGAATTTGCTCGGCGGGCAGAACCGAGATGTCATCTTCGGCGAAGTCGATGCCGGCTTCGAGGGTTGCAATCAGCTCAACCAGTTTTTGTTTGACCGGTTGCAGCCGGCGAGAAAGTGCACCTTCGAGCTGCTGGGCTGCAATCTTGGCCTGGTAGAGGGTTTGCGACTCGATGAGATCGCGGACCGCTTCGGCCTGGGTAAGATCGATTCGCCCGTTGAGAAAGGCGCGCATGGTGAACTCGCCCGGCTCGGCGAGGCGCGCGCCACGAGCCATGGCGAGTTCGACGACGTGTCGCAGCACCACCGGCGATCCATGGGCGGAAATTTCTACGATGTCGTCGGTTGTGTAGGAGTGAGGCTTGGCGAAGTAAGTGACCACAACCTCGTCGATGCGCTCTGCCGCGCTCTGCGCGGCTGGACAGCCGGGGGCGGCTGTCCCCACGTGTTCCTCGGCGGGCTCGATTAGTTCTCCGAATACTGCGCGCCCGGGATCGAGGTCGTGCTGCAGGCGCAGCATCGGCAGGGCAATCTTTTTCGCTTCCGGACCTGCGAGGCGGATCACACCGATACCACCGCGTCCGGGCGGAGTGGCAATGGCAACGATAGTGTCGTCGAGGTTCACCGAAAGATTGTAGCGGTTCTATTGTCGGAGACAGGTTTTCGGCAGGGCTTTGGCTACGGGAGAGTCCTGGGCGCCGCCTTGCTTGCAGGCTTGTAGTCCTTCGGGTAGACGACAAGGCAACGCCGGCCGCCTTCTCCCTGGCTCTCGGTGTGAAGGTCAGCGTAATCGCGCAGCGCGAGGTGCACAATGCGACGCTCGCGTGAAGACATGGGGGCGAATTCGTACGGCATACTCGTCTTGCGGACTCTTTCCGCGGCCACGCCAGCGGCTAAGCGAAGCTCTTCCAGCCGCATGG
The DNA here is from genome assembly GCA_035601775.1 of Terriglobales bacterium. Classification (GTDB taxonomy): domain Bacteria; phylum Acidobacteriota; class Terriglobia; order Terriglobales; family Acidobacteriaceae; genus JABDBE01. Next base: position 16,772 of record DATNNO010000065.1, read on the forward strand.
CACGCTGATTCATGCAGTCGAAGCTGACTTTTTCATGCTCATTGCCGGGCAGGCGGAGCATCTCAATCGCCAGCGTTTCGATGGCGCGCAGCAGTTCGCCGCCCCGCTCCAGGACCAAGGGAGAATCGGGTCCCGAAAGTTCGACCAGAATTTCTGGCCGTTCCCAATCGCGCTCCTCCGGAAGTGGCGGATCCACGGTGATGCGGTATTTGAGATGGAGAGCGCCGTGGGTTACCACGCCACGCAGGAGTGCGTCGATTTTCTTCGCGGCGACGATTTTGTCAGGAATGGGCATGAGCTAACTCTCAGCTTTCAGCTCTCAGCTGTCAGGGTTGCCGACCTAGCTGAGAGCTGATAGCTGACGGCTGATAGCTTCACTTATCTTTCTTCCTTGCTCTCTTCGCCGCCATCTCGCGCATTTCACGGCCCAGGCCAGTACGGTTCATGATGGCCTGTTGTGCGATGGCGATCAGGTTACCTTCCGACCAGTAAAGACACAAGCCGGAAGCAAAATTCCAACTGAGGAACCCCATCATCACCGGCATCATCACGTTCATCATTTTCTGCTGGGACGGGTCCATCCCCGCTTGCGGCGTCATGCGCTGCATGAACAGCATACTGAAGAAGATGCCGATGGGAAGTATATGCCACGGATCCGGCGATGACAGATCGTGGATCCACATCCAGGATGCGTGCCGAAGGTCGAGGGCCGAGCCTAGCATACCGTAGTACGCGAATAGGAACGGCATCTGGATGGCCAGTGGCAAACAGCCGCCTACCGGACTGACGCCTTCCCCCTTCATCAGTTCGCCGATTTCCGTGTTCATCTCCTGCCGCCGCGGATCGCGCATCCCGTATTTCTTATATTTCTCTTTGATCGAGTTCATCTGCGGCTGAATCTTTTGCATCTTCAGCGCCGATTTCATGCTGGAGATACGCAATGGCATCAGCGCCAGATTGATGATCAAGGTTTGGATGCAGATCGCCCAGCCCCAGTTCCCTACAATTCCTTCGATCCACCGGAGCCACAGGAAGAGTGGGCGCGCAATCACGCCCCAGAAACCAAAGTTGATGAGCCCGCGCAGGTCTGGGTCCGCACCCACGATGGTGGGCACGGGCACGGATTCCAAAGTCGCCAGCGCTTTGGGCCCCACATACATCCGCGCAACGGTCGGACCTCTGGGGTTGCCGACGGCTGCTCCCAGCACTTCCACGGGCGCTGTATCCTGCGGGTTCGGGTTTTTCGGATTCTTAGCAACGTTGAGCGAATTACGGAGAGTGACCAAAGCGGAGTTCTGCGAATCATCTGGAAGAAAAACAGTCGCGAAGTACTGATCGGTCACTCCCGCCCAGTTGAACGACATGTGGAGCGTACTGCCGCCACTGACTTTCTTGATGGCCACCCGTTCGGTGCTGTTGTTGTACTGGTACTCAATTTGACTGGCGTGGTAAGAGGAGAGGGAGGTTTCGTCTCCGAAGCCCGCAGGCCACGCGGGGTAAGCCGTGACTTGACTTCCCTTGGATACTACTGACGTTTCGACGTGCACCACGTAGGTGTGGTCGAATCCGAAGCTCTTGCGAACAGCTACATCGCCGTCGGCGTATTCAAAAGTGATTTCGGCTGGGGCGTTCACCCAGGCCGCGCCTAGGTTCCTGACAGTCATCGCCCGATCGGACGACCGGATATAAAGCGCGGAATTCAGTTTGCTGCGTTGGGTTTCGTCGTAAGTCCACAATGAGAGCGGGTAACCGTACTTTTCCGCAGCGAGGTTGTTGACCAGGTCCAACGGTTGTTCTCGATCGTCGGTAAATTTCTTCAGAATCCAAGACTTGACCTGCGCCCCGCGGTTGCTGAACGTGATGCGGTATAGATCGTTCTCAACTACAGTTTCGGATTCGGAGGTCGCTTGCTTGGTCGCGCCCGGATTGAGCACCGGAACTACAGCTGGCGCAGCCTGGGCTTGATTGATCGCAGCCGTCTGCGGGACTGTCTGAACCTGGCTCGGGGTTTGCGGCGCCGGAGCAGTCGCCTGCGGAAGATACTTCTTGAGTATCGGCTGGAACAACACGATGACCAGGAAGGTCAGGGCGAACACGAGCAGCAACCGACGCTCCATGCCTGGTTCTTGCTGAGGGTTTTGGAAGTCTGCCAAATTACTTTCTCAATGTCTGCAAAGTTCGGTTTCGCGACCACACCCGACCGGCACGCTGGAATTTTTTCGGCCTGATCATTTTCGGCTTGACCACGGGATCGAGTCCACCCTTCGCCAAGGGATGGCATCGCAACACTCGCCAGATTGTCATCAAGCTACCACGCACTACTCCATAGCGGTCCACTGCTTCGATAGCGTACTCGGAGCATGTAGGCACGTGCCGGCAGGCCGGCAGAAACATGGGAGAGACGGCCCATTTGTATCCTCGGAGCAAGAGCAGCACGACGGTTTTGGGAATCTGGTTCATCTGGATCTGGTTCATCTCGATCTGGTTTATCTCGATCACGGTACGGGTAAAGCAAAATGACCTAACGCGAATCAGGCTGCCGAGCTTTACTCGGCTGGACGGTCGAGGGCGGCTGTCCCTGTGTGGTCCGTTTCTCCAGCGACTTTTCAATTACCTCAAAAGCACGATTGATCTCGTTGCCCAACTCGGAGAATTCAATCTTGAGCACCGACTTCTTGGGATTGATAACCACGTCCACCGGAAAACGAATCCCCGGCCAACGCAAACGAACCGCCTCTCGCAATCGTCGTTTCATGCGATTGCGCTTTACCGCCCCGCCCAGCACCTTCCCCACGGTGAGCCCGATGCGAAGCCCTTCGCCCTGCTCCCGTGCCAGATAAAACACGGTCATGTGGGCGGCAAAGTGCCGGCGGCCCTGTTTGTATACCCGCTCGAAATCGGCGTGCCGGAGCAGGCGCATGCTGGCCGTAAATTTGGCCCGCTTGCCGGGACCGGACAGATTGAGACCGCCGTTCGGAGCGAGACCGCTCACAATTCACGATCCAGACTCAGGTTGCGGAACTGCCGCCAATTCCGGAAAAGGAAATATACTACTCACGGAAGCCGGGCTTCACCGAGACCCGCTTGCGTCCCTTGGCGCGCCGCCGCGAGATCACCGCTTGGCCGCTCTTGGTCTTCATCCGGGTACGAAATCCGTGCGTCTTCGAGCGGTGACGTCGGTTAGGTTGGAATGTGCGCTTGGGCATGAAACTTAGCTGCTCCTGATTCAGTTAGTTGGTGCAATAATGGCTGTAGGGCGAATGAGAAGTATAAATGAGCCAAGGCAGACGGGCAAACCGGGGTGAATGCGACAACCGGTCCGCCGCGTCGGTTCTCCCGCTCAGGTTCATGGTCGTGCGCTCCAAGTTCGCGGATTGCTGCACCGTGCTTTGCTGCACCAGGTCCGCGGCAGTTATAAAGTCGCTACTTGACAGACTTTTTTTTTCGCGTGTCGAATTGTGGACTCAAAGAAAATCTTTGTCGAAGATTTCCGCAAAGAGAATTTTTTTGTGCTAGTATGCGGACCGTTCCTGCTCATTGAAAATTTTTCTCGCTCCAGCGAAACCGCCCCGCCGAGCGGAGCTTGCTGCGCTGGAAAATGAGCGCTTTCTGACTGCAATCATTTTACTTTCAGGCCGCTGAGTTAAGGCGGCAGCGCCACGAAGAATTTCTTATGTCCGTTTCAAGTCCAACTCTTGCCAATCCGTGGTTGCGCATCCTTGACGCGCTGGAAAAAAAGATCAACCGGCATTCTTACGACACCTGGCTGAAGCCCACCAGCTACAGTCACTCCAGTGGAAAGATCCTTTTCGTGAGGGTACGTAACCTGGAGGCCCGTCGCGAAAACGACAAATATCTCGATCTGATCCAGGAAGCGATTGATAATCTTGGCCTCGAGTATCAGGAGGTGCAGTTCGTCACGCCCGAGGATGATCCAGCCTCCACTCCCGTCCGCCACGACGGCGGCCTTTCCGCCCATGCAACTCCTGCAACCCGCCCGTCGCAGGCACGTTTTGATTGGGACGGAGCGGCGCAACTCAACCCGCGGTACACCTTCGACGCATTCGTCATCGGCAGCGGAAATCAGTTCGCCCACGCGGCCTGTCAGGCGGTTGCGGAACGTCCCTCGAAGGCTTATAACCCGCTCTTCCTCTATGGCGGCGTCGGCATGGGTAAGACCCACCTGATGCAGGCGATCGGCCACGAAGTCAGCAAGCGGCAACCGCAATCGGCCATCTGCTATGTCTCCAGCGATAAGTTTACCAACGAGATGATCAACTCGATACGCTACGACAAGATGACCAGCTTTCGCGACAAGTATCGTAACGTAGACGTGTTGCTGATCGACGACATCCAGTTCCTCACTCAGAAGGAACGCACGCAGGAAGAGTTTTTCCATACATTCAACGCGCTGCACGACGCGATGAAGCAGATCGTGATTGCCAGCGATCGCCCGCCTAAAGAGCTGGCCGAGATCGAAGACCGGCTGCGCAGCCGCTTTGAGTGGGGCTTGATCGCCGACATCCAGCCGCCCGATTTGGAGACTAAGGTCGCCATCCTGCAGAAAAAATCGGAGCAGGAAAAGGTCACTCTGCCCACCGACGTGGCTCTGTATATCGCATCCAACATTCGCTCGAACGTCCGCGAGCTGGAGGGAGCCCTCATCCGGCTAGTGGCGCACTCTTCGCTCATCGGGGCTGAGATCACCCTCCCTTATACCCAGCAGGTGCTCAAGAATTTCATCGACTCCCAGGCCCGCAAGGTCACCATCGAGTCCATCCAAAAATCCGTCGCTGAGCAATTTGGATTGCGCTTGGTGGAGATCAAGGCGAAGAACAACTCGCGCGCCATCGTCTATCCCCGGCAGATCGCTATGTACCTGGCCAAGCATCTGACCGAAGCATCCCTGCCCGAGATTGGACGCCAGTTTGGCGGTAAGCACCATACAACCGTCTTGCACTCGGTCGAGAAAATCGACACCGTGCGCAAGACGGACAAGGATTTGAACAGGTTGCTTAATAAATTGACCGAGCAATTGAGCGGATGAATCGCGGCTCTACGTAAATTCCCACTCATCCGACGAGTCTTTCTTGGCAGGGTCTTGTGGAGCCCCTGTGGAACCACTTTTCTAGGTTAGGTACAAAGCTGAGTACGCAGGGTAGCCGCTGGAAGACAATGGTTGGCAGGGAGTTGGCGTGGATCTCCACTTTTCCCGCTTCCCTGCGGTTACTGCTGGTTTTATAGGTTTTTGTTTTGATATAACGGAAGTATTCAAAGTAGCGCCACTTGGCGGGGGGTTTGGGTTATGCCGGTAGAAGCCATAGCATCAGCGGCGGGAACCACCACCATGGAGATTACGGTCAGCAAGCTTGAACTCTTGCGAGAGCTCACTGCGACCCAAGGCGTGGTCGAGCGCAAGACCACCATCCCCATCCTGTCGAACTATTTATTTGAAGCTGCCGGCGACAAGCTTTCGCTTACCGCCACGGATCTGGATCTTAGTCTGCGTACATCGTGCGTTGCCAAGGTGAAGAAAGAGGGCGCCTGTACGATTCCCGCGCGCAAGCTGCACGACTATGTAAAACTGCTGCCCGATGCCGATATCACGATTAAGCTCCTGGAAAATCACTGGGTCAGCATCCGCTGTGGCCGCTCAAACACCAAAATGGTTGGCATGGCACGGTCAAACTTTCCCAGCCTGCCTACGTTCCCAACCGCCGGAGTGGTGAAAATCCCGGCCCAGGTCCTGCGGTCCATGATTGCCAAGACCGGTTTCGCCATTGCCAGTGAAGAATCGCGCTACACGCTGAACGGAGCATTGATGGTGCTGAAGCCGGAATCGATCACCATGGTTGCTACCGACGGACACCGCTTGTCGCACATCGAACGTAGCGGCGAGAAGTTCGAAGGCGTTTCCGGCGAGATGAAAACTCTCGTTCCCAAGAAAGCGATGGACGAGCTGAAGTCATTGCTGGATTCAACCGATGTCGAGGAAATCGAGTTTGCGAAGGACGAATCCACACTATTTTTCCGCATCGGCCCCAGGCTTCTGACCTCCCGCCAACTCACCGGCCAGTTTCCCAACTTCGAAGCCGTCTTGCCGAAGGACAATAACAAGAGCATCACCGTCCACGGGGAGGAGTTGAGCGCGGCGATCTCTCGCGTCGCCCAGTTTGCCGATGAACGCTCGCGAGCCGTAAAGATGCGTCTGGAAAAAGGCGAGCTGAAACTTTCGGCTTCCTCCACCGAGACCGGTGAGTCGGAAGACTCAATCGAAATCGACTACAACGGCGACGCAATCGCAATCGGCTTCAATGCCCAGTATCTCCTGGACTTCCTTAAGGCAACCGGCAGCGGGGACGTGAAGCTGGAGTTCAAAGATTCTCAGTCTGCCGGACAGATGCGCCCCGCCGAAGGCGAGGATTACAAGTATCGCTATATCGTGATGCCGATGAGAATCTGAGGAAGATTGGCCAAAAACTCGACCTACCTGCCAAGCCGTTCGTAAATGAACGGCCATTCCCCAGGAGAATTGTCATGCTCAGCGGGTTCAAGCAGTTCATTCTTCGCGGCAACGTGATCGATATGGCAGTCGGCGTCGTTATTGGAGCGGCGTTTGCCTCGGTGGTCTCAGCTTTCACCAAGGACCTCCTAACTCCGCTGATTGCGGCGATTGCCGGAAAGCCCGATTTCTCTGCCATCAAATTCACCGTCAATGGAAGCCTATTTGCCATCGGCGACTTCGTCAATACAGCCGTGGCTTTTCTTCTGGTTGCTACAGCCGTCTACTTCTTCGTGGTCACCCCCATCAATGCCCTGGTCACTCGCATGCGCAAGGCGCCAACGCCCGCCGATCCTACCACCAAGAAGTGTCCCGAGTGCCTGAGCGAGATCCCCATCGATGCCAAACGCTGCGCCCACTGCGCCCAACCAGTTCCGATGGATAGAGCAGCCTAACCGTTCTGCAGAAATCTGAGAGCTAAATGTCCGAAGGAACAGACCGAGTGAAAAACTATCAACTCAGCATCAGGCTACTGGAAATTGAGCCGCCCATTTGGCGCCGGCTTGCCGTGCCTGGAACTGTAAGCTTGGCGAAGTTGCACGCCATTCTCCAAAAAGTGATGGGCTGGGACAATTACCATATCTATCTCTTCACCGTAGGACGTCAGCAGTACGGCGAAAGTGTGTCTGAATGGGCTGAAGTTGCGCAAAGAGTCCTGAACGCAAAGCGCGTGATGCTGGAGGATATTGCTGTGCACAAAGGCGCGCGTTTCATCTACACGTACGATATGGGCGACGGATGGGAACATGAAATACGGGTGGAAGAAATCCATGAGGGGCCGCCCCAACAGGTTCAATGCCTTGAAGGAGCACGCTCTTGCCCCCCCGAGGATTGTGGTGGACCCTACGGTTACGAGGAACTACTGGAAATTATCTTCGACCCAAAGCACTCGGAATATCGGGAACGGCGGGACTGGCTGGGTGAAAGCTTTGACCCGGAACTATTTGATGTGGAGATCGTTAACCGCAGACTCAGACGTCTGAAGGTTGGTAGAGAAGCCGCATAATTCACAATTCAGGCGGGGCCCTGTAACATAAAGGAAATGAAACTCTGGGGATACGTGGCCTCGTGCCTCTTTGCCGTCGCCCTCTTGAGCCAAGCCGTGCAGGGCCAGCAACCGCCGGAGCCGCGCAAGCTAACAAACAATTCGTCGAACGCTATCGCCTCGACCCCGGATTTCGGCGCCATCGCCAACGGCGTCTACCACAACACCGCGTTCGGATTCACTTGCAAGATCCCCTATGGATGGGTGGATCGCACCCCGGAGATAAGCGAAGATCCGAGCCCAGACTCAAACGCCAGAAAGAAATCAATCCTGCTCCTGGCCGTGTTCGAGAGGCCTCCCGAGGCATCGGGCGACTCCGTGAATTCTGCAGTCGTAGTGGCGGCGGAAGCTGCATCTTCCTACCCCGGACTGCGAAATGCGGAACACTATTTTGGCCCGCTCACCGAGCTGACCAAGTCCAAGGGCTTGAAAGTTGTGAACGAACCTTACGATTACTCGATGGGAGCCATGCAACTGGTTCGCGGCGATTTCAGCAAACCACTCGGCAATCTCACCATGCACCAGAGCACGCTGGTCATGATGGAGAAGGGTTACGTCGTCTCCTTCACTTTCATTGGCGGGAGCGAGGACGAAGTGGACGAACTCGTGGAAGGTTTGAGCTTTGGCAGGAAAGAAACGCCTGCTCCACACAAGTGAGTCTGCGAATGATAGCCTGAGTCGAGCCCCCAGGTACTGCCCGTCCGAAGGCCTCCCTATATGGCACAAGAATCACGGTTTACCGGCTCGATTCCGGGTCGATCAGCAGCTTGGACTATGCTATAATTCTTTATAAATCCTAGTGTCGTAAGTATTAATAATTTCAGTGATTTGACCCCATTTTGGGGGCACTGGAAAGCGTGCCGGCTTGAGCTCAATTCCGGCATTCTCCACGGAGCTGAATGGCAACCAAAGAAATCGAAACCACGGCCATCGTCGACACCAAGAATAGAGCCGGAGGACCCAGCCCCATCAACGGCGGCAATGGCGATTACACAGCCGATTCCATCAAAGTGTTGGGCGGCATGGAAGCAGTCCGCAAGCGTCCCGCCATGTACATTGGCTCGACCGGTGAGATTGGACTTCATCATCTGGTCTATGAAGTCGTGGACAATTCGGTCGATGAGGCGCTCGCCGGATACGCCGACAAGATCGAAGCCACAATTCACCTCGACAACTCCATTACCGTAGTGGATAACGGGCGAGGCATTCCCGTGGATTCGATGGACATCGATGGAGAGAAAGTTCCCGCCGCGCAAGTCGTCATGACCACGCTGCACGCCGGCGGTAAGTTCGACGCATCCTCATACAAAGTTTCCGGCGGATTGCACGGCGTCGGCGTTTCCTGCGTCAACGCTCTCAGCGAAGAACTGGACCTGGAAATCTGGCGCGACGGATTCACCTGGGAGCAGACATATTCCAAGGGTGAGCCGACTAGCAAGCTGAAAAAAGCGGGCGCGACCAAGAAGCGTGGAACCAAAGTTCACTTCCTACCCGACAAGAGCATCCTCACCGTAACCGAATATAACTTCGATACGCTGGCGCAACGCCTGCGTGAACTTGCCTTCCTGAACAAGGGATTGCTGATCACCCTCACCGATGAGCGCACCACGGATCCGAAAACTGGCGAGCCCAAGACCGCGGAATTCAAGTACAACGGCGGCATCGCGGAATTCATCAAGCACCTCAATCGCGGCAAACAGGTATTGCACGATAAACCGATCTACATGGAAGCCGACCGCGACGGCGTCGTGATGGAGATCGGCCTGCAATACAACGACGGCTACTCGGAGACGGTTTTCAGTTTCGCCAACAACATCAACACAGTCGATGGTGGCTCGCATCTTTCCGGCTTCCGCACTTCTTTGACCCGCACCATCAATTACGCGGGTCAGCAGATGGGTCTATTTAAAGACGTAAAAGAAAATCTAACGGGCGATGACGTGCGTGAGGGCCTGGTTGCCGTGATCAGCGTCAAGCTGCCGCAGCCTCAGTTTGAAGGCCAGACCAAGGGCAAGTTGAACTCCGACATTGCAGGCGTCGTGCAGGCCTTCGTCAACGAACGTTTGGGCGCATACCTGGAGCAGAACCCCACCGTTGGACGAAAGATCATCAACAAAGCGATTGACGCTGCCCGCGCCAGGGAAGCCGCCAGAAAAGCGCGAGACCTGACCCGCCGCAAGGGCGCACTCGACGGCGGTGGGCTGCCCGGCAAACTGGCGGATTGCTCGGAAAAGCAGCCGGAGCGTTGCGAACTGTTCCTGGTCGAGGGCGAATCCGCAGGCGGTACCGCAAAGCAAGGACGCGACCGGCGTTTTCAGGCCATCCTGCCGTTGAAGGGAAAAATTCTTAACGTCGAAAAAGCCCGCTACGACAAGATGCTCGCGCACGAAGAAATTCGCGCCATGATCACGGCGCTGGGCACCGGCATCTCGAAGGAAGATTTCGATGCGAGCAAGCTGCGTTACGGCAAAATCATCCTGATGACCGACGCCGACGTGGACGGAAGCCACATCCGCACCTTGCTGCTTACGTTCTTTTTCCGCCACATGCAGGAGCTCATCAAGCGCGGCAATGTGTTCATCGCGCAGCCGCCGCTGTACTCGATCAAGAAGGGCAAGTCGCAGCAATACATCAAAGACGACCGCGAGTACGTGAAAGTCCTGGTCAAGCGCGCGTCGGAAGGTTTGGTCGTGCGCTATGGCGAGGGCGCTGCCAAGCTGGAAGGCACGAATCTGTCCCGCTTCATGAACGTCCTCGACGAGTATCTCAAGCTGTTCGACAAAGTCGACAAAAGGCTGCGCGACCAGCATGTGACCGAAATTCTGCCCAAACTCGATCTTTCCAAGCGAGTTGATTTCGAAGGCGACAAGAAAGCCCCGCCCAAGAAAATCGAGAAGCTGGAGAGAGAACTGAAGAAGCTGCAGAAAGAACGCAGCTTCAAGGAAGTGGAGAGCCGCTTCGACGAAGAACACAATCTATGGGCAGTCCGCTACGTGAACTCGCAGGGAGCCGAACACTTGATCAATTGGGAACTGGCTTCCACCGCCGAGTACCGCCAGTTGCTGTCAAAGTTCAAGCAGATCGAGCCTTACATGGAGCCGCCATTTGTGGTCGAGACCGTCGCCAAAGGTGCCTCCGCAAACAGCGTGGAAGAACCGAATGACGCCGAGCCTGAAGACGGCGACAAAACGCAGAAGAAAGCCGCACCAGAAGTGCCGGTAAAGGCAGCCGCGAAGAAGAAGCCCGCCGAACCTCAGCTGGTCGAAAAGTCCACGGCGCGTGATCTCTTCGAATACGTGCTGGCGGAAGGCCGCAAGGACTATATCGTGCAGCGCTACAAAGGTCTGGGCGAAATGACCTCGCAGCAACTCTGGGAAACCACCATGGACCCGGAGCGGCGCACGCTGTTGTCAGTGAAACTCGAAGACATCGCCGAGTGCGAAACCATCTTCACAACGCTGATGGGCGAGGACGTAGAGGCCCGCCGCAAGTTCATCGAAGACAACGCGCTCGATGTGAAGAATTTGGATATCTAGAGATGGATATCTAGTTCCAGGGCTCAGTCACCGTCAACTACATCCACTTTATCCACTTTCAATTTCGGGAGCGACTGGTCGCTCCGTTCCCTGGAGTTTCAGCTTCGCTATGCGAATTGCGCTAGCCACTTCCAAAGACTGGCCGGATCTCACGCCAGACGATCGAACCTTGCTGCGGCCACTCGCGGACCGCGGCTTCAAGGCGGAACCCGCCGTGTGGAGCGATACGAGCTATCCCTGGCAAGACTGTGAAGCGGTGGTGCTTCGTTCCTGCTGGGACTATCACCTTTGCACAGAGGAGTTTCTGCGTTGGATTGCATTTCTCGAATCAACCGGCTGCAGTGTCTGGAATCCTCCGGCGATGATCCGGTGGAACACGGACAAGTCCTACCTCCGCTCGCTGGAGAATAAGGGCATCCCCATCGTTCCGACCCTGTGGTGTGAGCCAGGAGAAACTCAGAGCTTGGCGGACGCGTTACGCGACAAGGGTTGGGACAAAGCCGTAATCAAACCCAGAATCTCGGCCACAGCTCACCGCACCCGGCTGGTGGAGGCGAAGAACGCCGAAACGGGGCAAGGCTTGTTCGAGGAACTCATGGCGGGGGCCGGAGTAATGGTCCAAGAATTCATGGACGGCATCGTGAGCGAGGGCGAGTGGTCGCTCATCTTCTTCGTCGGGGAGTTTAGTCACGCGGTGCTCAAGACGCCAAAGCCAGGAGACTTTCGAGTGCAGAACGACTTCGGGGGCAAATCCCACGCCGCCGATCCGCCGGTGCTCGTGCTCGAATGTGCGGTCCGGGCAGTGCAGGCGGTGGGGGACATGCTATACGCACGAGTAGACGGCGTCGTCCGTCGGGCTCCCCATGCAGACCAGTTCCGCATCATGGAACTCGAATTGATCGAGCCAGCACTGTTTTTGACTTCCCATCCCGCAGCCGCAGACCGTTTCGCGGATGCCATCGCAGCCGCATTGCAACCCGAAATGCAAGCGCGAAAGATACCTTTGGGATAGGACTGGCGGGGCAGCCCGGAGTCTTTACCTTATGATCCACGCGCGACGCTCACGCGGGCGAGGGCGCCCGCGGTACACGGACGACTTCAGTCTTGTACTTCACTTCCGGATACATCCGACTAAACGCTACCCACGTCAGCGCGATGACCACGAACACCAACACGCTGCCTTCTGGCCCGACCGAGCCGCCAGTGATCCAGCGCGAGCCGTGAAAGGATGAACGCATCAGGTGGCCGGTTACCATCCCACCACTGTCGGGCACGGAGTACAGATAGCTTTCGCCCCAGTCCCACGAAGCGTGAAAGCCGACGGCGAACCACAAGTTTCCGGTACGGCGAAGAGTCAGACAGAAAAAAAGTCCGATGGCCGCGACCGCGAGCAAACCGGCCCAGGTTTCCCCGGGATTCCCAAAGTGCAAAGCCGCGAAGGCGGTGGAGAGCACCAGCGCAGCGGGCCAGAAACCGATACCCTGGGTCAGCGTGAACTGGGTATAGCCGCGCAAGAGAAACTCTTCGAAGAAGCCGACAACAACAAAAAACGCTCCCCAGAAAGCTGCAAATTTCAAGATGCGCTTGCCGTGCAGAGCGAGTGCTCCCAGGGTGAAGTCACCAACGCCGCCTATTGCGAGTACCAGAAGTGTGATGGCTACGATGCCCCAGACCATGCCCACCCAGAGCGATTTTCCGAAGGCTTGTCGCCGCGGAAGGCCGTAGTCGCCAAAGGACCGTTTCTCAATTGCGGCCATCACCAATGCGGGTAGGACGGCGGATGCTAGAAACTCCAATTCCGAAATCAAGTCCTGCCAAATCCCGTGTACCTCGCGAGGTTGCACATATTGCACCAAGGCGCGGAGCACAACAAAGAACACGCTCCCCATGCCGACGTAGAATAGAAGTCGCCATCCGGCTCGCAGCCCCCCGGGACCAACAAAAATCGCGTGTATGCGCTCTGCCAATGGCCGTGGCTGCGACAAGAGCATGAACTCTGAGCCGGAGGCGGGCACTTGTTGCGGCGAACCAATGTTCGTATCTGGCTGCGAGCTCTCCCGTACTTCGTCCATACAGAGATTTCCCCAATCGTCCCCGGACATGGTAAAACACTGGCCGTCCCTTCATGAGTAAATTTCTAACGCGCGAACGCTTTGGCCGGCCACAAGTCCTTGCGGGATTTTTCCTGCTCGGGTTCCTGGCCCAGTGCGGGTGGCTGTTGGCCCGTGGTACGCAACCGCTCGAAATGGATTCTTCTCATCTCTTCCGCGTGGTGGAAGGACTGCAACAGTGGAGTGGTCAATCGGTCGCAGGAACACCCTCCGTGGAGCGGATGGAGGCTGGGACCCCGACTCCACCCGAAATCGATCATAATGAGGGCTACGATCCCAACCACTCGCCACTCTGGTACCTGTTGGCTTCGCTACCAATGCTGGGCTGGACGGGCACGTCGGAGTCAGGATCTTTCCTTTACTGGGGATGGCTGGCGCGAACGCCATACCTCGTCTTTGGCGTGCTGCTGGGGGCGTCGCTGTGGTACGTGTCGCGCAGACTCTACGGAAACGCGGGCGGCTACATTGCGCTGGCGCTGTATTGCTTCTCACCTGCAATTCTCCGCAGCAGCACTCTGTATTCTGCGCAACCGGAGATGGGTGCGGCGTGGGGCGCGTTCGGGGCCATCTTCACTGCCATTGCGGTGGCCCACACGTTGTATGCGCCACGCGAGGTCGTCGTGTGGAACTGGCGGCGCATTCTGCTGTTGGGGCTTTCACTTGGGTTAGCCATCGGCTCTCAGTTTTCGCTGATTATCCTGCTTCCCATCGCACTCGGGTTCATGCTTTATCTAGCACCGGGCCGACGGCGAGCGGCCGTTGCGATTTGGGCGGCAGCGTGTGGGGTGGCATTCGTGCTCCTATTCGCCTCATATTTTTTTCGTCCTGGCGTTTTCTGGCAAGGCATGCGCCACGCCAAGTTTTTCGGAATCACATGGCAGGTATTTCGCATGCCCGGAGCCTATGTGCGGATTCTGGCGCAAATTGGGCAGAGCGGCCCAGCGCTGTTGCTGGCGATCCCGGTGGCTTTGATCGCCTATTTCGTCTGGCGTCGGCCAAGGTATTTCGGCAACACGGCGCCCCTGATGATCGCGGCATTACTCCTTTTCTTCAGCCTAGGTACGCCACATTATCCCGGATTCGGATTTCAACTCATGGCAACGCCATTCTTGTTTGTGTTTGTTGCGGGCATCGCTGCCGACCTGCTGGAGACCCGGCAGCGCGATCTGGTAAAGGCCTGCGCGTGGGGACTCCTGCTGGCGAATGCCCTCTGGAATTTGGCAGAACTGGCGCGCGTGGGGAGGCCGTGAGAGCGCCGTGGAGTTAGAGCGCCCGACTTCGCAGAAGCCCGTCCCTGTTCATTTACGGACACCCCCCGGTAAAACCGGACACACCATTCGCTTCCCATACACCTGCGAGATCTCGTGCGCCGCTTTGTTCTGATAAAGTTGCCTGCGCGAACACTTTGGCTCCAGAATTGCCCTTTCTCATGTAGGCACGTCGTCACCCAGAGGCCGACCATGACCATCCTGCTGCAGGATCTGCGATTCGCCCTTCGCGTGTTGCGTGAGTCTCCCGCATTCACCATCGCCGCCGTTTTGACCCTGGCCTTGGCAATCGGGGCCAACGCCGTGGTGTTCAGTGTCATGAATGCGTTCATCCTGCGCCCGTTGAACGTGCCTCAGGCAGAGAGCCTCTACGGACTCTGGCGTTCGGCCGATGGTATGTCAGAGTCGTATCTCGATTATCTTGATCTGCGCGACCGCAACCGCAGCTTTGATAGTCTAGTGGCTTATAACATCACGGAGGCAGGGATAGACACGGGCAAAAATCCATCCCGCGCCTGGGTCGAGGAAGCTAGCGGGAACTACTTCGACGCATTAGGTCTTCAGCCGTATCTTGGCCGTTTCTTTCACGCTTCCGATGAGCATGGCCCGAACAGCGCTCCGTATACTGTGCTCACCTACGCGTTTTGGCACACCCATTTTCAGGATGATCGTGGCGTGGTGGGCCGTGTTGTTCAGGTGGACAGGCATCCTTATTACCATCCTCGGGGTAGCGCCGCCTGAGTTCCATGGAACCCTGGTGTTTTTCCATCCCGATTTTTTTGTGCCGATTGTCAACCACGAGCAGCTTGGGGGGAGTGGAACTGACCTGACCGCGCGCGGGGACCGTTGGGTTTTTATGACGATGGGACACCTGAAGGCGGGAGTCACTCAGGCACAGGCGATTGCCGATCTGAACTCGATCGGAGCATATCTCGAAAAGACCTATCCCAAAGACGATGGCAAAATGACCTTTACCCTGGCGCGCCCAAACCTCTATGGCGACTACCTTGGCCGTCCGGTACGAGAATTCATGACGGGACTGATGCTGCTGTCGGGGCTGATTCTGTTGGCCGCATGCGCCAACTTGGGCAGTTTATTTGCCGCACGCGCCGCCGACCGTTCCCGGGAAGTTGCTCTACGGCTCGCTCTCGGCTCCAGCCGCGCACGCATTCTGGGGCGACTCTTTACCGAAGCCGTACTGATTTCGCTCGTCGGGGGTGCTGTCGGACTATGGGGCAGCGTAGTACTGTTGCGCTGGCTGAGCGTGTGGCAGCCTTTTCCTCGGTGGCCCCTCCATTTATCTGTGAACCCGGACGCTCATGTCTACGGAGTAGCTTTGCTGTTGACGTTAGCCAGCGGATTCCTCTTTGGCTCGGTCCCAGTGAAACAGATACTTCGCACTGATCCATATCAGGTCATCAAGTCGGGATCAACCGGCGCGGTTGGGCGGCGGATTACCATCCGAGACCTGTTGCTGGTCGTGCAGATTGCCATCTGCGCCGTGCTGGTCACTTCTTCGATGGTAGCCGTACGGGGATTGTCGCGCTCGCTGCACGACAAATTCGGTTTCGAGCTGCAGAACACAATGCTGGTGAATGCAGACCTCAGTCTGGCAGGTTATAGCGGCGATCGAGTGCCCTCCATGCAAAAGCGCATCATCGACGCCGTGGAGACGATTCCCGGTGTAGAGTCTGTGGGATTGGCCGATCAGGTGCCATTGGGTGATGGTCCGGGCGACTCGAATGTCTTCGCCGACAATACCTCAGATCTGAGGCCATCGAACGTCGCGGCTGACCCTTTCATGTTCAAGATCTCCCCCGAATACTTCCACGCGGCGGGCACAGTCTTGCTGTCTGGGAGGACCTTCACCTGGCATGATGACAAGAACTCGCCGCGTGTGGCGGTCATCAACCAGCAGTTTGCGCGCAAAATGTTTAGTTCCGAAACAAAGGCCGTTGGCGGTTATTACAAGATGCCGGATGGTACGCGCATACAGGTTGTCGGTATTGCGGAAGACGGAAAATATAACGGCCTCACTGAAAATCCAACTCCGGCGATGTTCCTTCCCATGCTGCAATCGCCCTCGAGTTCGACATGGCTGGTGGTGCGCTCGAACCGCGATCCGCAGCAACTGGGGGCAGCCATAAAGAGCACACTGCGGCAACTGGATGCCGGGCTGCCCGTGTACAGCCAAACGCGGTACAAGGCCCTGGACCCAGTTCTCTTTGGCCCGCGTATGGCAACACTTTCGCTGGGTGTGATGGGCGTGATGGGCGCGATGCTGGCTATGACTGGCATCTTCGGAATGGCTGCCTACTCGGTCAGCAAGCGGCTGAAGGAATTGGGAATTCGCATTGCCGTTGGTGCGCAGCCTAAAGAAGTGTTACAGGCAGCGTTGGGACCGGCCTTCAAACTGCTGGCAATTGGTTCCGCAGCCGGATTGCTTCTGGGAATTCTGGCGAGCCGGGTGCTGGCTTTCATCGTGGATCAGGCAACTCCGCGGGATCCGCTGGTATTGGCGGGTGTTGTTCTAGCTATGGCATTGCTGGGGCTGTTGGCTACGTGGATTCCAGCGCGACGCGCGCTGTCGGTCGATCCTATGGTATTGCTGCGCGAGGAGTGAACCACCCGGTGGCGGATTCCAGGAGGCCGCTTATCGCCGCCGTCCCTGTTCATTCACGGACACCCTCCGTCGAAACCGGACACAATTCGGTTCCATACACCTGCGAGATCCCGCAGGCCCCTTCGTTCTCATAAAGTTGCATCACGACACTTTGGTTCTCGAATTGCCCTTCTTTCCATGTGGCTACATCGTCGCCCAGAGGCCGACCATGACCAACCTGCTGCAGGACCTGCGATTCGCCCTACGCCAACTGCGCCGTTCTCCCGGCTTTGCCCTCACTACGGTCTTCACTCTGGCGCTCGGCATCACCGCAAATGTCATCGTCTTCGGTGTGCTGCAGGCATATATTCTGCGGCCAATTGATGTGCCTCATGCAGACCGGGTGATGACGCTCGCTCGGAAGAACCAGACCTATCCATTTTTTTCCTATCCGGAAGTGCGCGATGTCCGGGATGGAAATACGGTGTTTTCTGCGGTTGCCGCTGAGATGATCCAGAATTTTGGCCTGGAAGCCAACGGCGTCACCCGGCCGGTCTGGGGAGCCGAAGTGGGCGGGCAATACTTCGAGGTCGTCGGCATCAAACCGTTCCTCGGGCGTCTGCTGCAGCGCGCCGATGACGATCATCCCGGAGCCTCACAGGCTGCGGTGCTTTCCTGGCCGTTATGGAAGAGCGATTTTGGCGCAGATCCCGACATCGTGGGAAAGACCGTACGCATTGACAAGCATCCGTACACCATCGTAGGCGTTACCCAGGAAGGCTTCTACGGGACCGAAAAAATGGGGCAGCTTGACATTTTCGTTCCCATCGCGAATGAAGCATCGCTGGATGGTGTCGACTGGCTTGAGACGCGGGCCGAGCCGCATGTCTATTCCATCGTGCGCATCAAGGACGGCGTCACCATGCCCCAGGTGCAGGCTGAACTGGACACGATTGCGGCCCGCATTGCCCGGCAGTATCCGAAAGATGAAGAAAAGCTATCCTTCAAGCTGACCCGTCCCGGCCTCATGGGCGACTTTTTCGGCGCGCCGGCCCGCGCCTTCCTGGCTGGGGTGCTGGGGCTGGCCGGCATTGTGCTGCTCGCCGCCTGCGCCAACCTCGGCGGCCTGTTCGCAGCCCGGACGGCCGACCGCACCCGCGAGATTGCCATCCGCATGGCCATTGGATCGAGCCGCTGGCGCGTCGTCCGCCAGATTCTTGTCGAGGCTGTTGTGATTTCGATCTGCGGCGGCGCGTGCGCCTGCGTTTTAGCTTGGATCGCCCTCACCGGCCTGGCTAACTGGCACCCACCCACCGAATACCCCATGAATTTCTCCGTTGTACAGCCGCAGCCATCGTTGATCCTGATGGGGATGCTGATCTCGCTACTCGCCGGCGTGGTGTTCGGGCTGATGCCACTGCGGCTGATATTCAAGACTGATCCAAATGAGGCGATTAAGAGCGGCGCAATCCAATCTTCCGCAGCAGGACACCGCTGGGCGCTTCGCGATGTCCTGCTGGCGGCACAGGTCGCGCTCTGCTGCGTCACCGTCACGGCTGCCTTTGTATCGCTGCGTGGCTTGGGCAAAGCCATGACCATGAACATGGGTATCAATCCGAAGCATGCTGTTCTGACGAAATTCGAGCTCAGCCAGGCTGGCTATTCGAGCGAGGCCGCCGACCATTTCCAGCGCCAACTGCTGGAAAAGGTCTCGAACCTGCCCGGAGTAGAAGCGGCAGCCTACGGCACTACCACGCCCCTCTCCATGGATACGTCTGATTCTAACGTCTTCTCTCAGCAATCTATCGATTTCAGGCCCTCAAAAAGAGCATTTAACGCCTACGACTACGATGTCTCACCCGGATACTTTACCGCCGTTGGAACACCACTGCTCGCGGGACGCGATGTAAGCTTTACCGACACTGCGAAGACCCCGGCCGTTGCCGTTGTGAATCGGGAATTCGCCCGGCGCCTCTTCCACTCTGATGATTCCCACTCCGATGATTCCCACCCCGACGACGCCGTCGGCCGCTATTTCAAGAACAGCTCCGGCCAGCCCATCCAGATCGTGGGCATCGTGGCCGATGGAAAATATTTTTCGCTTACTGAAGATCAGGAAGCGACAGCGTTCTTCCCGATCTCGCAGCAAGCAACTGCTCACACATCGTTCATCGTCCGATTGCGGCCAGATTCCTCCGACGTGGCTACGAACGATATGGCAGCCACCATTCGCAAAGTGGTCCGTGATCTTGACCCTGCCATTCCTATCCGGGTATCGAGCGCCTGGAAGAACCAGCTTGGACTCACGTTCTTTGTATCCCAGGTAGCGACAGTTGCCCTCGGCCTGTTTGGCGCTTTTGGATTGCTGCTTTCGATCACCGGCACCTTCGGCCTCGCCTCATATACGGTCAGCAAACGGCTGCGCGAGCTGAGTATTCGTGTCGCGCTCGGCGCAGAAGCCAGGCATATTCTCGCGGCCGCGCTCGGTCGTATGCTGATCCTGCTGGCCAGCGGCTCAGTCGTTGGGATACTGCTCGGTGTCGCCGCCAGCCGAGTACTTTCGGCGATCGTCTACCACGCCTCGGCACAGGATCCATTTGTACTCGCCGCGGTTGCATTAACTGTGCTGCTCACCGGATCACTTTCGGTCGTTGGTCCCGTGCGACGCGTCCTGCACATCGATCCGGCAAACCTGCTCCGCGAACAATAAGTTTCAAGGGGGGGTGGCCCACGCGTTTCTGCCGTTACTGTGGGTGGCCCGCTCTTTCAATACTCCAAATCACATACAAAACTGGGTGCCCCATCCTTCCGCGTTCTTTACGGAAGGGTGGGAAGCGAGAACGCAGAAGGCATAACGTCCGTCACCAGTTTACTGGTATCTCTTCAGTCCCCAGGGCGGGGGAAACGCGGGCCAGAAGTCGGCTTCAGCGAAGTTGGAAATTCCGGACCGAAGAGGAATCCTTAAGCGAGCGCTTATAGGGCGTGCCCCTAACGGGCGCAGAGCCCGGATTTTCAGCTACTTAGCTGAGATGCGAATCGCTCCCAGTCCGCACGAAAGTTATTCTCTTTGGGTACGCAACTCCGAGTGCCCTCCCATGTTCTAATAGTTTAGGGGAGGAATGCGCCATGCCTCGAAAACTAGAGTATGATTTCTCCGTGCAACGGCTGAATCGAGCTACCGGAGCGGGTTTTGCAGTGCTACTGTTCGCGCTCGGCTTTCTTGGGTTGACGCTGACTCCCACAGCAGGCGCCCAAGTCAACGGCATGCCTGCGTCAGTCACTTCGCCCGGATTTGGCGGCCGCCAAGTCAATGGAGTGCCGCCGAGTGTCACCTCGCTCGGACCACGCGGCTACACCCCGGCTGTTCCTACTTGCTGCTTCAGGGGCGGATTTCCGGCAAACCCGAATCGGACGATGAACTTTCACCACCATCATCACAACGGGCAATCCTTCCCGTGGGGAGGTGCGGTATACGCAGCGCCATACTACGGGTATTACGACTCCGGAAGCGACGCCGCCGATACCGCACCGGACGAACAGTACAACGGCGGACCTACAGTGTTTGACCGCCGTGGTCCAGGGACAACTCCTCCACCAGCTCCGGCACCATATCGTAGCAGCGGACGCAGCGATAACCCGCAGCCCGAACCAGCGTCTGACGCGGCTGCCCCGCCCGAAGCGACATCAACCCCTGATCAGCCTCAGACTGTGCTGGTATTCAAAGACGGTCATCAACTCGAGGTTGCAAACTACGCAATCGTTGGGAGCACGTTGTACGATTTGACCGGCGGACGTCGCCACAAAATCGCACTCGCCGAACTGGACCTGATCGCCACGGCGAAGCAGAACGACGACCGCGGCATCGACTTCCAGGTTCCCGCCGCTTCTGAAGCGAACTAGCGTATGCCCAAGCCGCTGATCTTGGTTCTGATGATCGCATTGCCAGGAGCCGCGGTATTCGCGCCGATCACAATGGCGCAAATGCGCGCCCCTAGCCTGACCATGCCGGGTGCCGTCGCGCCCTCTGGCTTCGGACGTAGCGTCGGCATCTCATTTGCCGGACGGCCGCATTCCCACTCTTTCGACCGCGGCGCGATTTTCCTCGGCGACCCGTTTTACGCGGATTACCGCGTTGAACCATTGGCAGCGCCAACCGCACCACCGCAGGTTATCATCGTGCAACCGGCGACTGCTGACACTCCGCCAGAAACAAAATCCGAACCGTTAATGATTGAGTTGCGAGGGAACCGGTATGTGCGCTTCGGGGGACGGCAGCAATCCGCGGAACGCGGCATGAGCGCAGCGCCTGATTATGCCGAGGCCGAGGCGGCCAACTCCTCGCGAGTCGCTCAACCCCCAGCTCAGCCTGAACTCTCGCCGACGGTACTGATCTTTCGCGACGGTCATCGCGAACAGGTGCCCGAATATGCCATCGTGGGCAGTATTCTTTACGCCAGCGCAGATTACTGGCAGAGCGGCCATTGGACGAAAAACATCCAACTCTCCGCCCTCAACATCCCTGCGACGGTGAGAGCCAACCACGACAACGGCGTCAAGTTCATTCTGCCCTCGGCGCCAAATGAGGTCGTTGTCGGGCCTTAGTCGTGCTATTCGAACGAACTTCCATGAGTGCCTCGCTTTCCACGGCCAGCCTCGGTAGTGGTGCAGGTTGAATTATTTCCATTTGTCGGGACGCGATACAGTGACACCGTTTGGAAATGTAATTGTTTCAGGCAGGCGACTCTTTCGAAATCTGCTCTCGTGGATAGTGAGCGTCGAATGAGCAGTCGCGGCTAGTTCTGAGGAATGCCGTCTAGGAGGAAAAGCAATCACGATTCGTTTGTCTGGGAATAGTTGTTTAACAGCCTGGATTGGGGGGACGAGGTCAGCATCTCCCGAGACAAGTAACGCTGTGTCGAAGCAATCATGGAAGGCATCGCACATGAGTTGGGTCGCAATATTCACGTCGGTCTTTTTCTCTTGCGGATGGTACGCATAGTGGCCGCACTTCTGGCATTGCTTCGGATCGGGCTGAAAGCGTCCGTAGTAGATCGTCAGTTGCGGTAGGGTTTGGATGGCATCGAGAAAAGCACTTTGGCGCTCTGCTTTTCCAATGTTTCCTCGAATGCGCGATGTAAAGTACTTGGTGTGACGGAGTTCACAGTTGGGTAGGAGCACAGACGCAGAGAGCTTCGTCAGATCAAGCCACATGTACTTGCGCCAGCGCTGCTCGCGCAATCCAAAATAAAGATTGAAGCCATCTATGTAGCTAATTACTCTCGTTTTTTTCGCCTCTTTTTCGCTCTTGACATCCATTTTCCACCTGCTATTATTGTTAGGTCTGTAACAGCTCCAAAGTGAGTAACTTTGGACCCGACGACCGCGTGAGCGGTCGTTTCATTTTGAGCCATTTTATTTCAATAAGTTATCAATTCTTCCACCTCCTAAACCATGTGCCGGTGGTTCTCTAGCTTCTTGCTGAAACCATTGGTGAGCTTGAGTAAAGGAGCGCATCCCCATGCGCATCGAAAGATTGCTGCGCTCTACAAACGATGCGCTGATATGGTCTGGTATCGGCGTCAATCGCCGTCCACGTCCACCAGATCGCCCGCACTTTGCTCCATTTCAAGGTTGGACTCCAGATAAGGTTTGTTCCGTTCAGCGACATGCTTCATTGGGACAACAGTTTTGCGCCGGATAGATTTTCTATTACTCGTCTAGAGGACGATGAAGTATTTCTAAATCCTTTGGCAGGAAAAGCGACTGTGCTTGGCTCGACCCTTAAGCCAGAGGAGCGCGCCATCATGGGTAAAATACCTCCCGCTTCAGAAGGTAATATGCAGGCCGGCACTCTACCTCCGTCCCATATTCCGGCAGGAGATGAATCTCAGACTCTACAAACTGCTAGAGGGGGTATGGCATGAGTGCTTCAGAGCAGCCAGCACTGAAATGGCGATTGAATGAAACTGCGCCAGAGATTTATGGAAATTACTTCGATGTAAACTGGACGGTTAATGACCTCAGGATACGCTTTGGACAAATAACACCGTTGCGCGAACATGCGGCTGATATGAACCCTAGCTGGGGGATTGACCTGCATGGCTCAGCCACAGTTTCATGGCTACAAGCAAAGATTCTCCGCGACACTCTCACACAAGCTATTGATCGCTACGAGGCATTAAACGGACAAATTACGGAGCCTAAACTTCCGTGGCTTCTCTCACGAGCCGCACAGCGGCTTGGCTGGCGTCCTCTCGGCGGTGTTTCATCGCGAGATATGCCTTGAAGTTCTTTTCACACCACTCTTGGTTTAACCGAGCCGTGGAACGTGCACGCGCCGGGCGATTTCAGATTGCTGTTCGCCCGCGGTTTTAGGCGGAACTATCAAACGCGCTACGACCACCAACCTCTTCGGTGCTGGTCCAACGTAGTGTGTCGGATAGCAGGTGATCAGCGTAAGCTGCGCCGAAGGAGACTGCCGTAAGGCCGAGAGATCCGTGGGCTCGACGACATGACGTCCTGTAACCTCGAATCGGTAAACTTCGCCCTGTCGCCGTAGGTAAATCTCATCTCCCTCCCGCAACTCGTCGAGATGACGGAAGAAAGTGTCGCGGTGGGCGACGATAACCGAGTTTCCTGAATATCCGGGAAGAGCCGAATCCTGCATGTGGCCCGGACCAAGCTTGAGCGACTTGCGCGACGTACCCTCCACGATCACGGCATCCAGTTTGATCTTTGCGATAGTGAGTCGGACAAGGGTGTCACCATTGCCGCCCACGATGTTTGCTGGCCGTGCGTTCTGCTGTTTCCACTCCATTACCAGCTTTCTCTGAGCGGCGTACATTTGACCGTACTGGTAGGACACGTAAAGTAGCAACAACAGCCCAACGCCGGTTAAGAAAAGGGCGAGCTGTTGCCGCATGCCTCGATATTTCGATAAAGGCGCAAACACAACCCTCGACTTGTTCAGCTCGCCCACTCTTTCCATCTCGTGCACCAATGCTTCAACTTTCACTGTTAGTTTGTCCGTGCCCTCCTGCTCAGCAAGCCCGTCGCCAACAGGCCCAGACCTAGCAACCCGAGCAGCGGCAGCGGAGTTGCTGTGTCGGGTAGGTGCTTGGTACTCTCGGGCTCGCTGGCGCTCGCCATCATAGGGGCACTGGCAGTCGCAGCGGGCGTTGGATCAGCCACAGCGGGAGTGCTGGCAGTCGCAGTGGGCGTGGTGTCAGCCACAGCGGGAGTGCTGGCAATCGCAGTGGGCGTGGTGTCAGCCATAGCGGGAGTGCTGGCGGTCGCAGCGGAGGCATTGGCGGTCACAGTGGCGCAGTGTTCGGAGATCATATTTACTCCGGTGACGACAACGCTCTTGTCAGAGGAACCGGAACTCATAGCCACATTCGCTTTTTGCCCGATGACTTCGACGTCGTGGCCCACATGCGGCTTGAGGTCAACAGTGCTGGTGGCGATTTTGAAAGTCTGAGTTGTGCCGTCCTCCGCTAAGGTGTAGTTACCATCGGAGCCACCAAGGCATCCCTTGATGCTGGCTTGGTCGGTGTTGCTGTACGGCGCGGGAGTCTGTCCAAACCCCAATGTGACCAGCAGAACCGATACAACGATCAGTAGAAACATATTTTTCATAGAATCCTCCTTAAGATTCTCGCCGTGCGGTGGTGGGGAATTTCACTTAGGATTTGATTTTGCTTCCGATCCTTACGCAGAACTCTCGCGCGTTGTGCGCCGGTCGAGCTTCCGGCCTAGGAACCTGGAGCATCCAGAGTGGAACAGCACACACTTTATTTGGTATGGACTTGACTGTCTGTTCAAAACCGCTCACGTTCGATTCGACGACGCCAATCTTTTCGCTGCTCCTACCAAACTCCTCGTCCTGCCAGAACTCAATGATGAGCGCAGGTCAGCATCATGAAAGCCACGTCATTTGGGTGGACGCATCAATAACTGAGGTGGTGATAGCTTCTCCGCAAGCTTTTATGCCTGAGCGCCTCTCGCGCCGGACCATTGGCAACGCCACTTCAAGACAGATAAACGGTGAGAGGCTTCACCTTCAGCTTTATGGTGTGGTCTCAGGCTTGTGAGACTGAAATAGGAAACCTGTGATTTCTGGGGCGTGCCGGCATCACCTGGCACGGCGGGCATGGTCTCGCCGAAGACTTTCTTAGCCATTTGGAGCGAGAGTTGCTCCGGCTAGGCAACCCAAGTTACAAGACCGCAATCAAAGTGGGCTGAAATTGATCTTTCGGCAAAGAGCCGGGGCGCCGTGGATCCAGCGTTCCCCGGCTCTTTAACTTTGTACCGTGGCAAGCCTGGAGCGTTTTTGGACTCGTATCAGTCCGGCAATTCGATTCGGTCGGGGTGCTTCTTGTCGCGCTCGCGCCGTTCCGCAAGGACCTTTTCGAGCCAATGTGCTTGTCTCTCGGCGAGCCACTTATCCACGAACGGGGGATCGTTCCCTATGAAGAACTCCTCGCCACAGCCCTCACATCGGAGCGTTCCCATTTCTCGGGAATCCGCCCCTTTCTCTAGGCTCTGTCCCTTCCTTATTGCCACAGCCTTCATCTACTGAATTTCTCCGATCAAGCGGCCTTAGTTTCTTTCGCATTGCGTTTTTGTCTTCCTCGCCGCGGCCTTCCCGATCGCGGTACTCGTGCTTCCACGCTCCCATTATCCCCCTAACGACATTGACGGGTGAGAACATGACGGGATGCATTCTGCACCCCGTCCCAGTCCACACTACTGCGCCTCATCGAAAACGCCTCGGATCGAGATCTCCGCTCCGCCCCAAAAGTCTGTCCCGAGGCGTTTCCGATCAGGCTAGCGACAATCGTCCACAATTGTCGAATCCGCTGCAAACGAACTTCGGTTTCTTAAGCACCCCGAAAGGAGTTCTTCAACAGCCACAGGCCATAGCATTCCGTCGAAAGTCGTCGGGTAACCTGTTTGGAATCAATGAACCTTAGCAAGGCACTTTCATCCCAATGGGTGGGCCGCAGGCCCATGGGAACTCGTTGAGAAGTGGCCGACCCTCTCGGGTCAATGAGCGTTATGGCGATATTACAACAGTTACGCAGCGCGGCGATCAGTCAAACTGATAGAACTCCTCGTCAGGCATCGGAGCGACAGTTTCGTCCGAGTACTTGTAGAAGCCATCCAGTGCGACATTTTGCCCAAGCAGTTTAGCCTTCATGAAGCCCTGAACGACGACCCGAATGCCGCCGCTTGGCAATGGCTGCACAATGATGCCAATGGTTGCGGGACGCGATTCAACGGTCAGGTGTTCGATTGGTCTGTCACCCAGCCGCTTCAGTTCCTCGAACGGGAACTTTCGCAGTCGTTGGCCACGCTCATTCACAATGTCTCGGAACTTCGACAGCACCTTCGGAAACGTGCGCATGGTGGCAATTTGTGATCATACTTCACTCTGACTGTCGAAATCAGGCCATAGCACTCAAAACCCCCCTTCCAAGGTCAATGAGTGCTATGGCGATGTTACAACAGCAACGTGGCCTTCGCTCGTCCCTGGTCACGCCTTGCCAGCAGGCTTTAGTCCCCAGACGAGCCGACTACGGCGTGATCTCAAACACCGAACCAAAGGTGTGGATGTTGCCGTCGCCGGCAGTCTCCCCATACAGGTTCCCATTCGCGTCAAAGATCAGGCCGCCACCAACCGGACTGGCTCCCGGATGATCGACGAAGGTATGGAGGACGGTCTCTTTCCACCCGCCGTTCGAGTTCGGTGCCAGCTTAAAAACGACGCCACACCCGGAGAAGCAACCACTGAGGTCACCATCCCAGACTGTACTGCCATAAAGGTTTCCCGCAGGGCCGAAGGTAAGACCATTCGGCTCGGCCCCGTTACGGCCCCGGAACGAGTGCAGCACCTGTTCTGTCCAGCTTCCGTTCTTGTTGCGCGTTAACTCAAACACAACGCCGCAGCCGCTGCAAGCTGGGTCCCCGCCGTACCATGCGGTGACGTAAAGATTTCCTGCCTGATCGAAGATCAGGCCAGCACGGGGACGCGATCCGTCGCGGCATTTGTTGAGGCTACAGAAGCTGTACGGTACGTTCTCGGTCCAGCTTCCGTCTGAGTTTGCCGTGAGCTCGAAGACTACGCCGCAGCCGCCGTTGCAGCGACTAGAACTACCGCCGTACCCGGTCGTGCCGTAGAGATTTCCTGCCCCATCGAAAATTAGAGCGGA
The DNA here is from genome assembly GCA_035601775.1 of Terriglobales bacterium. Classification (GTDB taxonomy): domain Bacteria; phylum Acidobacteriota; class Terriglobia; order Terriglobales; family Acidobacteriaceae; genus JABDBE01. The sequence goes on from DATNNO010000065.1 coordinate 44,110, forward strand.
AAAGGGGCTCGCCCCGTCGCTGCAGTTCGTGAGCGAGCAGAAGGTATACAGCACGCTCTCCGTCCAGGTTCCATCCAAGTTTGGCGTCAGCTTGAAGACCACGCCGCCAGGGCCAAATTGGCCAGCGCCGCCAGCCGACGCTGTGCCGTAGAGGCTTCCGCCCTGATCGAGGATCAGGCCCGCCATGGGAGTTCCCCCGTCGTCGCAGTTCGTGAGGGAGCAGAAGCTGTACAGTACGCTCCCCGTCCAAGTTCCGTTCGAGTTTGGCGCGAGCTTAAAGACCGTGCCTCCAAGGCCATTAGCGCCACTCGACGTCGTCGTCCCATAGAGATTTCCCGCCGCGTCGAAGATCAGGCTTGCAAAGGGGTTGGCTCCCGTGGTGCAACTCGTCCGAGAGCAGAAGCTGTAAAGGACATCCTTGCTCCAACTTCCGTCAGGCTGAGGTATCAGCTTGAAAACGGTGCCTTGGTCAACATCACCTCCATACAAAGTTGTGCCGTAGAGGTTTCCGCTCTGGTCAAAGATCAGGCCGCCGACTGGATCCGCTCCACCCTTACCCTGCTTGAATCTGTGCAACGTCTTATAGCTGTTTTGCGCCCATGCGCCCGGCGCCACGAGCAAAATTGCAGTGATGAGGAGCAAAGCTGCGCTGAGATTTCCCAAACTCTTATTGCGTGACATAAATTCCTCCCCTTGGGAGAGATGGCCAGATAGCATTCCGGGGGATTGAGGGAAACATTCTATACCCAAAAACGTCGCGCAACGACTATAAGTGACGAAATCAGGCGATAGCACTCAAAACCCCCTTCAAAGGTCAATGAGCGTTATGGCGATTTTGCAACAGTTAGGGTTTTGGCTGTGTTCCTGGTGGTGGTAACGAGGAACGATTCTTGAGCACGGCAATGCGGTCTTGATACATCCCCGAAATGCAACGCACCCAGCCCTTGTAGGGTGCGCATTCTCGGTTTCGTTTTCTGAGCCAATTCTTTTGCTCAAGGGTGATCTTCTCGCGCTCTTCGGAAGGAAGGTCGGAGACAAGCGACCTATACATTGTGTTCAACTGCACATCGAGATCGGCAAGTGATCGTACGTGGCAGATCGCGCGCTCCACTTCTGAAGCGGCTTTGGCGCAGTCGTAACTGGTCGGAAAAACTCCAGTCTTTTGGATGGACAAGATTACGAATTTTTCGCCGTTGAGTTTGTATTTGATAATCAGAGGTGTTTCACGGTTCCGATCGTCCTCAAACGTAGCGACCAGAGTGCCGTTTCGGACGGCGAGGTCGTAGTAAACGTTTCCAAAGAGATTGTCGTAGGTGCTGCGATCAGCATCAGCAATCTCCCATTCCACAAGGCTTCCTGCACGATCACGTGTGATAACGGAATGAACGTCAGGCCCCGCCGTCCCAGTCATGCAGGTCGACGCAACCACGATTGCCTCTTGATTACCGTCGCTTTTGAAATCGAAAAAGTCGAATCTCCAGAAATATGGGGGAGGATCAGCCGGACAGTCATGCTTTTGGTTGAGCCACGCCCCGACTTCGTCCTTACCAATCTGTTTTTCCCTCTGTGCGATAGAAAATGAAGGGAAAGCCAGCCAGAGCGCAATCATGACTCCGCAAATACACGCGCGGGGAAGCGCACGTGCTCGCCGGGTGCGCGGCGTGTCAGGCTGGACGATTCGGAGAGGCACGGAATCTATTATCAGCGACCCGCAAGTCATGCACACGTGACTGTTGTAACCAGGCGATTACACAACTTGAGAATTGCTGGTGGTTTCGCCGGTAGCTCCACCCTTCCCCCCTCTGGCGACGCCGTACGTGGATCGCCGGGCTCCCAGGCTCCGCCCCCGCTCTCGCGCAAGCCGCACGGAGATTGCCGCTGTTCGCCCCGCCCCCCCGCTCGCCCAAGCCCCAGGCAGGGGGTAGCATTTTGCCCTCGCGCCGTATACACCCAATGACACTTTGACTTGCGTCCCGCAGCGCCCTAACATACGGCAACACAGAGTTCGTGCGTCACTTATGCTCGGCCAAACCATCTCGCACTACCGCGTTATCGAAAAGCTCGGCGGTGGCGGGATGGGTGTGGTGTACAAAGCCGAGGACACCGAGCTAGGCCGCTTCGTGGCGCTGAAGTTCCTTCCCGAAGATGTCGCGCAGGACCCACAGGCATTGGAACGTTTCCGCCGCGAAGCGCGTGCTGCCTCTGCCCTCAACCACCCCAATATCTGCACCATCTACGAAATCGCCGAGTACGACGGCAAACGCTTTATCGCCATGGAGTACCTGGATGGAGTGACCCTGAAGCACCGCATCGCCGGAAAACCAGTAGACATCGAAACTGTGCTGTCGCTGGGGATCGAGATTGCCGATGCGCTCGATGCCGCACACGCCGAAGGCATCGTCCACCGCGACATCAAGCCCGCTAACATCTTCGTTACCAAGGGTGGCCACGCCAAGATTCTGGACTTTGGTCTGGCAAAGGTCACCCCCGCTGGCGGTTCTCGCAGCAAAATCGCGTCGGCCCACACGATGACCGGGACTGTGGACGACCAGCACCTAACCAGCTTGGGAATGGTGGTGGGAACGATGGCCTACATGTCGCCGGAGCAGGTGCGAGCCAAGGAACTAGACGCGCGTACTGACCTGTTCTCGTTCGGAGCGGTGCTTTACGAAATGGTGACCGGGGCGCTGCCATTTAGGGGCGAGACTTCGGGCGTGATTTTCGACGCCATCCTGAACCGCCATCCGGTGGCTCCGGTGCGGCTGAATCCCGACCTCCCAACCAAGCTGGAAGAAATCATCAACAAAGCACTGGAGAAGGACCGCGATGTAAGGTATCAACACGCGTCCGACATCAGGGCCGATCTGAAGCGGCTCAAGCGTGACACGTCTTCAGGAAGCATAGCCGTAGCCAGCGAACCGATTCCCACGGTGCAGGCTAGACTGAAGTGGGGCAGGAAGGTTTTGAGCGCGCTTGCAGGTCTTGCTCTTGTTATTTTGCTAATCTCGGCAACGCTCTACTGGGTTCCGAAACACACCGGGACAATAAGCTCAATTGCCGTTTTGCCGTTCGCCAACGCCAGTACAGATCCCAACGCAGAGTATCTTGGCGATGGGATCACGGATAGCCTCATCAATAACCTTTCACAGCTATCAACACTGCGCGTGGTGCCACATAGCACCGTTTTTCACTACAAGGGCAGCGCAGCAGACCCTCTGACAATCGGACGCGACCTTAAAGTGCGGGCCGTGCTCACAGGGAGGGTTATGCTCCGCGGAGAAAATCTAACCATCCAGACGGAACTGGTTGACGTAGATAAAGAGTCTCAGCTCTGGGGGGAGCGGTACGATCGGAAGATGTCCGATATTCTCACCATTCAAAAGGAAATCGCCACCGAAATTTCCGAGAGACTACGACTGCGGTTGACGGGCAACGATCAGAAGAGGTTGAGCAAGGGTTACACGGAAAACACTGAGGCTTATCAGCTATATCTGAAGGGGCGTTATTACTGGAACAAGAGAACAGAAGAGGCGCTCACAAGGGCGGTCGATTACTTCAGGCAAGCCAGCGACAAAGACCCGGCCTACGCCTTGGCTTATGACGGACTAGCGGACTGTCTTATTAGCCAAGCGTGGTATAACTTCCGCCCTTCCAAGGACGCATACCCGGAAGCAAAAGTCGCGGCAGGGAAAGCACTGGAGCTCGATGAGTCTCTCAGTGAAGCCCACGCTACTCTGGCATTTGTTCTTACAAATTACGATTGGGACTGGCCCAATGCAGAGAAAGAGTACAAGCGGGCCATTGAACTCAACCCGAGCTACGCGACTGCTCATCACTGGCACAGCGATCTGCTGGCGGCAATGGGAAAACTCGATGAAAGTTTGAACGAAGAGAAACGGGCACAGGAACTGGATCCGCTCTCGCTGATCATAAACACGTGGCTGGGCTGGCGTCTTTCTTTCTTGCGGCGATACGATCAAGCCATAGACCAATATCGTAAAACGTTGGAATTGGATCCGACCTTTGTTCCCGCGCACTGGCAGCTTGGTTTAGCTTATGAGCAAAAGGCAATGTATGCGCAAGCCATCGCAGAGTTTCAAACGGCGATGAGCCTCTCCGGACGCAGTCCTCTGTATACAGCGTCACTAGCACATGCTTATGCGGTGGCCGGTAACCGAGGCGAAGTCCGGAAACTGCTGGATGAGTTGAATGAGGTATCGAAGCGACGCTATGTTCCTTCTTATCAACTTGCTGTAGTTTATGCGGGCCTGGATGAGACGGACAACACGTTCAAACAATTGGAGAATGCCTACGCAGAGCGCTCTGGATCGCTAATCTATCTCAATCGCGACCCACGACTGAAGAGTCTGCATTCCGACCCGCGCTTCGCCGAGCTTGTGCGCCGCGTCGGCTTGCCGCGTGAATCTCAGTAGCACCGCGCGTCTATTTCCTGGAGATTGACTGCGGACGCGGAAGTTATGGACCGCGCGCCTTCTTAGGGCGTTGGCTGAGTGGGCCGCGTTCCCTCCACCGGTTTCTGGTTAAGTTTGAATTTCAGTTGGACGACGCAAGGGCACGGACGCCCCCGCTACCGAAAACGGGTTACTTTCGTCACCGCCGGAACCTGGGGTTACGAATGAGTTCTCTCCCCGCTGTGCTAGCTTTTTCTTTGGCCCGACTCGGAATCAAGCGTGGCAGCAGGGTGCTGGCGCTGGAGGTGTATTCAGGGAGTCGCGGGGGGATGCATTGGAAGCAGGGGCGGCGGTTCAGCGCGAGATTCACGGCACCAAGTTCATCGTTGCCAGTGGCTCGATGCAGCGCTTCATGGCCATGGTCGAGCGGGTGGCGGGGCACACCGAGACTGTTCTGATCACCGGGGAAACCGGCAGTGGCAAGGAACTGATCGCTTGCAGCATCCACGAATTTTCCTACCGGCACGGCAAACCCTGGATTGACATCAACTGCGCCGCTCTGCCCGAGCACCTGGTCGAGAGCGAACTGTTTGGCTACGAAAAAGGGGCCTTCAGCGGCGCCGACAATTCCAAGCCGGGACTCTTCGAATTGGCCGACAAGGGAACCCTCTTCCTGGATGAAATCGGCGAACTGCCATCCCATATTCAGGTAAAGCTGCTGCGAGTGCTGGACGGTGCTCCCTACTACCGTTTGGGAGGGCACCGCAAGATCACGGTGGATGTGCGGATCGTCGCGGCCACCAACCAGGATCTGGAAGTAGCCGTGCGAGAAGGCCGTTTCCGCAAAGATCTTTTTCATCGCCTGAGCCAGTTTCAGCTTAGGGTTCCGGCACTGAGAGAGCGGCCGGAAGACATTGTGGCCCTGGCCGAGCATTTCCTTCACCTGAAATCCGCGGAAATGAGGTTCAGCGCGGAGGCTCTGCGCACCCTGCAGTCTCACTCGTGGCCGGGCAATGTCCGCGAACTTCGGAACGTAGTTGCCAAGGTCGCAATGGCAGCATCTGGTCCGGAGATTGGCGCGGCTGACGTGCTCGCCGATCTGTCCGCCGAACAGCAAAAAAGTAATATTCCCTTGCCCGCAGGCGATCTCCAGGACATGGAAAGACAGATGGTGATGAAGGCACTCGAAAACACCGGGGGCCACCGGGCGAAGGCAGCCGAGCAACTAGGAATCTCGCGCAGGACCTTGACCCGGAAGCTGGGCGAATACAAGATCACCGCGGCGTTCAGTGATAAGAGCCGGGCGCTGGGTGCGCTCAGCCTCAAACAAAAGAAGTTTTTCCGGGCAAAGGTGAACCTTCCGGTAGTACTCAAAGACAGCCAAGGCCAGGAGACAAGCGTCACAGCGGTGAATCTGAGCGTCGGTGGCATGGGGTTGGAAGGATTGCCAGATCCCCGGCGATCTCAAGGGCTCATGGATATCAGCTTTGTCCTGCCGGACAGCGAAACCCGGATCGAGGCGAAGGTGCAGATCGTCTGGGCGGACTTGGAAGGGCGGGCAGGAGCCACATTCGTGGTCATCGAGCCGGCGGTTTATAAAGAGCTGCAGGAGTGGACGAATCATAGGATGAAAGAAGAGGGTTGGGAACTGCCTTTGTAAGGGCGCAACAGTTCGCGCCACCTAATCTGCTCGAACCGAGTTTTTCTGCAGCCTGTCCAGTTGCGCCCAGACACAAATCCTGCCGAGCTTTGCTCCGCCTGGACGGGCGGGGGTGTCCGCCCCTAGATCGTCGGTTATGAATCAGCGTCCCCCCGTTTGTTGGCTCTTCTTCTGGCGGGATCACCACTGCTGCCGCGACACGGTCCCGGCTTCTATATTCAGGAGGCGCACGCCTTGGGCGGAGCGTCCTGATTCGCGGATGAATTTGGACTCGATGCGGATGATCTTGCCGTATCCATTCTCGGTGACCGAGAGGATGAGCCCACTCACTCTGCCTGCAGCAGATGCCACGCCTCCTTGTAGCAAGCGTTCTTGGAGAGCGAGTTGTGAGGCGACAAAGTAATAACACACTTTGATCGGCTCACGACTTCAATGGGAAGGATGTACCAGCTATCGGCCGGAATCACATAGATCGCGAAGAAATCGATCTCTGCGGCCGTGTAGCACTTTCGACCGCGCTTTTCAATCCAACAAGCATAATGTTTGCCTCGGCGACAGGCGGTGGACTTTACCTGCACCCGCAGGAATCGTCCGCCGGTCTCCACCACGAAGTCATACCGGCTGCTGTCTCCCCACGGTTTGATCACCCGCAGCCCGTGCTCGGTGGCGCCCGTCATAAAAAGCAGTTCTGCCCACTCTCCCCGCAGCTTGAACTCGCTGCGGGCAGTTTCACCTTCTCTGAACATTAAATTGTCCCCGGAAATAGAAAACGCGGCCAGAAGGGCCGCGTCTGAGAATTGATCTCTACTTCAATGCTAGCATTTTCGAGGGGGTAAACATGCCACGTCTGACAACTTTATATTTCCCGCGTTCTCATCAACTTAAGCCCGATCGTGTAATTTTGCCATATTGACAAGAATTTTCCCGAATCGGGAATAAGCGCCCGTGTGGGGCGGACACTCCTGTCCGCCGAAGTTTAGAAGGCTACGATGATCTAGATTTTGGGGTGGCGCAGCGCTTGTAGCGTGTGCGTGACAGTTCTTATCTCTGTTCGTCAGAGCGGTTCGGTGCTTTCCGACCGCCGACGCGCCTCGGCCAACTGTTCTGGGGTCATTTTCTCGGCCAGATATTTCAGCTTTTCGGCGCTCTGTTTATAGCGACTTTTCTGGGCGAGCGCGTACCACACATAAGCAGTCACCAAGTCATTTCTGTGAGACGAGAAATACTCCCCCATCGCGAACTGCGCCGGGGGCAGGCCCTGCTTGGCGGCTTCCTCAAGAAAGGCGAATCCTTTGGAGTCGTCCTTGGCTAGATAGGGATCTGACAGCAAGATTTGCGAGATCTCGAACTGCGCTTTGGCATCTCCCGCATTGGCTTTCTCGAATAATGTCTTCTTATTAGCACTACGCCCGAGATTGAATCTCACTTCAACGTTGATTTGAACCGCAACCGGTGTGCCGTCTTTCGTCGAAGGTGTGAATCTCCACTGACGAACCGCTGCAAGAGCCATCTCATCGAGTCCCATGCCGAGAGCTCGCGTCAGCTTGATGTTTTGCGGCATCCCGTCGGCGTCAACCACCAGGGCCAGAGCGCAAAGACCCTCGTATCCCGCTTTGCGAGCCTGTTCCGAGTATTCAGGATTGGGTTCGTACGTAGGCTGGGGAGCCTTGACGTCGCGGCCCACTCGATAAACTCCGTCTACAGGGCCTTGCTGGTTCGAGTCCGCGCCATCCTTGCCGGGCAAGGGATGAAGTTGGTGCCAGGGCTGAACTTGCGCGCAGATCGGCACCACGAAAGAAAGCAGCAGGAGTGCGATCCATCCCATCCGAGGGCTTCTGCAACGCATAGTGGAGACGAGTGTAGCAGAACCCTTCGGGCGCCCAAGTACGATTCCACGCTCGCGGGGAAGATCGTCTGTTTCCCCTCTATTTGACCGCTGCAATGCACAGGTCTTTCGCTTCGCTCAAGATGAGGCTGAACTGACGGCAACCCACCCAAAACCCTCCACAATCGATTCACTCGCTATAACAAAACTTTACTTTCCTTGACTGTCTCTTTACCGCTTTTCCCCGCTTCCGCGAGTCTAAGCTTTCAGCACAGACAACTGTGCGGAGGAGGCACACACCTTGAAAGCGGACCGATTCGTCATCAGGCCGAAGTTGCTGGTTGCTCTTGCCTCGTTAGCTCTGTTGCTTGCGGCTGGAGTTGCCGCGCAACAAGCGCCCAAGCCAAACCTATATCCGGAACACGGTCAGGTCATCACCACTCGCCTTGGAGGCGAAGCGGTCGGAAGCGCCGGCATCGTTGGTACCGTGAACAGGTGGATCTACCGCGTGGATTGCGGTGACCTCTACTACGATCTTGAGGGAGGCGGGAAACCGTCTCTCACCGTCGGCCAGAATGTTACATTCCGAATTGAAAAGCAAAAAGCCTATCTGGACGACGGCAAGAACGGCAAACGTTACAACATTGTCGGAACCGGCAAGTCCGACCAGAAGCAGAGTCCCCAACCAAACTAGGACACGAGAGACTGGTCCGGGGTTCGGGAGCGGCACGGCTTCAGCCTGGGCTCGTTCTGCGTTCTCTCCATGACGAATGGGTAAGCTTTAAGAGGCCTCTGGATCGCGTTCGATGCGGTTACCTTTGGACGTTCCCCGCCGCAGTACGGCAGATGGAATGCAGCTTCCCAGCTGTGAAAAACAGGTCCAGCAAAAACCAGTTGAATCTCTGGGAAGAAGTGCTATCATCTACGCTATCAGAAAGTCCCAGTGGAAAGGCTACAATGAGCGGTCAGTTGCTGGTGCGTAATGTCCCAGAGGAGCTTCACCAATGGATTGACCGGCACCGCGAGCAGGACAAGATGTCCAAGCAGGAATTTGTCCTCTCGCTGCTTCATCGTGCGAGCCTCGCAGAGCAAACCCCGCTCCTGCAGTTTGAACCCCCCGCGAAAGAAATTCTCGTCCCGAATTGCTTACCGTTTACTTTCGTAGACTTGTTTGCGGGGATTGGTGGATTTCGGATTGCGCTGGAGCAACTGGGTGGCAAGTGTGCATTCTCGTGTGAGTGGGACAGATACTCGCAGAAAACATACAAAGCATGGTTTGGCGAGATGCCGCATGGAGACATCAGACAGGTTAAGCCGAAAGACATCCCCGATCACGATATCCTAGCAGCGGGATTTCCATGTCAGCCGTTTTCCATCGCGGGTGTGTCCAAGAAGAAGAGTCTCGGTCAGGCGCATGGGTTCAAGTGTGCCACGCAAGGCACCTTGTTCTTCAATATCGTCTCCATCGTTGAAGTGAAGCGCCCTCCAGTTCTATTCCTTGAGAATGTTAAGAATCTCCAATCGCACGATAAGGGCCGCACTTGGAAAACTATTCTAGAGGCACTAACAGGGTTAGGTTATGCCGTACGTCACAGAGTGATCGACGCCGCAGGTTGGGTTCCTCAACATCGAGAGAGAATTTATCTCGTTTGTTTCGATAAGAAGGTGTTCGGAGAGAACCCACCCTTCGAATTCCCCAAGGAGCCGTCAACTCAACTCCCGAAATTGCGAGATGTGCTCGACAAGAATCCCGAGGAAAAGTACACGCTGTCGAAACACCTCTGGAACTACCTCCAGGATTACGCTAAACGGCACCGCGAGAGAGGTAACGGTTTCGGGTTCGGAATTGCCCATCCCGAGGGCGTCAGCAGAACGCTTAGCGCGCGGTATTACAAAGACGGCTCTGAGATACTCATTGAGCAGAATGCCAAGAGCCCGCGCCGGTTGACGCCGCGCGAATGTGCAGCGATCATGGGCTTCCCAGATGACAAGAAGATCGTCGTGTCAGACACTCAGGCATACCGCCAGTTCGGAAACGCCGTGGTTCCGAAGGTGGCGTGTGCCGTTGGCCAGCAGATTATTGCCACGCTCCGTTGGCAGTTGACAAGATCAGCAAATGGCTGCCTGCTGAAGGACAGCAAGAATGGGCATCCCGCTGCTAGTTAGAGGAAAATGGTAAGCCCCGAATGTGAACGAGCGATAGCAGAAGCAACGCGGGTAGGCAACGCGATTCTCAAGTTCATTTCACCAAATGACGTCGGGCTGACGGGCGGCCATCAGTGCGGTTACTACCTTCCAAAGCCCGTGTGGAAAATGTTCACCTCGCATGCTCCCGCGAAAAACAAGAACAATGAAACGGCGGTTTCTGTGACTTGGCAGGATGGGCGCACGACAGATTCCCGCGTTAAGTGGTACGGCAAAGGGACGCGCAGTGAGTATCGGCTTACCCGATTCGGAAAGGGCTTTCCATTTCTCACGGCAGACTCTGTTGGCGAGTTGCTTGTCCTAATTCCTGAAAGCCACGCACATTTCACGGCATTCGTTTTGGATTCAGACGAGGACATTGACGAAATAGCTGCGGCTCTGGGCGTTGAGATAATCAGGAGTTGGGCCGTCTATCGAGGCGGTGTAGCACAAGTCGAAAGCGAAGATGAATGCGTGGAGAAAAGGTTCCGCCATTTTGCTGGACAACTGGAGGCTTTCCCCACCGGCGCAATTTTTTCAGAACAGGCCAGAGATGCATTAATTGCTTGCGTCAAAGGCTTCAATTCTTTGGTTTCTGATGAATTGCTCATGAGGTCTATGGATGCGGAGTACGCCCTATTCCGCCTTGCCGAGCGGCAAATCTGCCAATCACAAATATCCGGGCGGGTTTTTAAGGACGTCGATGACTTCCTGAAAACAGCATCGAGCATAATGAACCGGAGAAAAGCCAGAGCCGGCAGATCGTTGGAAAATCATGTCGAATATGCCCTGAAGAGATCGGGGATTCCGCACGTCATGCGCCCCCACATCGACGGCGAGCCGGACGTGATCATACCGAGTGTGGAAGCATATCTTGATCGGTCTTTTCCAGAACACAAATTGACCGTTGTAGGCATAAAGACCACATGCAAGGATCGTTGGCGCCAAGTTGTCAACGAGGCGCGGCGGGTTGTCGACAAACACATCTTAACCATTCAGCAGGGTATTTCCGCCGCTCAACTCAGCCAGATGCATAGTTCGCGCGTGAAGCTCGTAGTCCCAGCCAAGCTGCACAAACAATATCCTAAGGGAACGCCAATCACTCTTCTCAGCATCGAAGAATTTCTCAAGACGGTAAAGGCGAGGCTGGCATAGATGGTTGACGTCCTCACACGGAAACAGCGAAGCTTCAACATGTCGCAGATCAGGGCCAAGAACACAACCCCTGAAATGAGGGTTAGGCGGCTGCTGCATTCGCTTGGCTACAGGTACAGACTGCACGTTCGCGATCTGCCGGGTTGTCCTGACATCGTGTTACCTAAACACAAAGCATTAATTTTCGTTCACGGCTGCTTTTGGCACATGCACAATTGTCGGTTTGGGAGAGTTACGCCGAAGACGAACGCAAAGTTTTGGCAGAAAAAGCGGACCAGCAACGTTGAACGTGACAAGCGGCAGCGTTGCTTTTTGCGCAAGGAATGGTCGGTACACACCGTGTGGGAGTGCGAGACGCGGGACATCAAGAAGCTCTCCCGAAGGTTGATAAGGTTCCTTGTAGACTAAGTGCGCCCGAGTCTATAACGGCCTCGAACCGTTTCGTGCGGGGCGCATTCTTGGAGGGTAGCGCAATGTTCACATTCAATATTGTGCTGTAGGTAACTCCACCGCCGTGCAGTGGAAATTGTTTGTACGGTAATTTCAGAATCTACACCGACAGGGGCAACCAGACCTTCGGGGTCTTCAGAAGAACTGGGTCTGATACGCCTGCGATCTCGCTATTTCTAACGGCCTCTTCGTAAGTTGAGCCAACTGCCACAATTTTGCTCTCATCCTCAGACAAGGCAATCCACTTATCGAGTGGAGCTGAGCGCAAGGCTTCAAGACGCAGATCGGTTTGGCTAGCCATACTTCCTTAGACGACAAAGCCTACTCTAAGGGTTCGCCTGGGTCAACGTAACCTAGGACCCTACTTCGCTGCGCCTTCGGTAGCAACAAGTTAACTAGTTCACCAGGACTCCGAACCTGCCGCAATCCCCCATCTCTTACTGGATCAGCGTTCCTCCGTTTGTCGGCTCTTCTTCCGGTGGAATCACGACCGCTGCCGCTACTCGATCTCCCGCTTCGATGTTCAGCAGGCGGACGCCCTGCGCCGAGCGTCCTGATTCGCGGATGAACTTGGATTCGATGCGGATGATTTTGCCGTACTGGCTGATCAGCATGACCTCGGCGTTTTCGGTGACTTGGGCGATGCCTACGACTTTGCCGTTGCGTTCGGTCGTCTTCACGTTGATCACGCCTTTGCCGCCGCGGTTGGTCAGGCGGTATTCGTCGGCCGCGGTGCGCTTGCCGTATCCGTTTTCGGTGACGGAGAGGATGAGCGAGCCTTTCTTGCCGACGTCTTCGACTACATCGGTTGCTGCCTCAGCGGGCGAGTCGCCCGCTACCACACTCGGCTTGGCTGTCGGCTCTGCGCCTGGTTTTACCGTGGTGGCCATGCCTACGATGTAGTCCTTTTCGTCGAGGTTCATGCCGCGCACGCCAGTAGCGTTGCGGCCCATGGAGCGGACCGCGGTCTCTTCGAAACGGATGGCTTGGCCGTCGTGGGAGGCGAGGAAGACGATCTGCACGCCGTCGGTCAGGCGGGCTGCCACCAGTTCGTCGCCCTTCTCAATGTTGATGGCGATAATGCCTCCGGCGCGCACGTGCGAGAAATCTTTCAGGTCGGTCTTCTTGACCGTGCCGTTGCGGGTGGCGAAAAAGACGTACTTGCCTTCTTCTTCGAGATTGCGGACGGCGAGCATGGTGCGGACAGTTTCGCCCGGTTGGAGCGAAACAAGGCTGCCCACGTGCTTGCCCTTGCCGGCGGCGCCCACGTCTGGGATTTCGTATACCTTCAGCCAGTAGACGCGTCCGGTATTGGTGAAGATGAGAATGTAGGCGTGGGTGGAGGCGATGAAGAGATGCTCGACGAAATCTTCGTCGCGCGTCTTCATGCCCATGCGGCCTTGACCTCCGCGGCGCTGATTGCGGTAGGTGGAAATGGCGGTGCGCTTGAGATAGCCGCTGTGGCTCACGGTGACGGCCATCTGCTCGTCGGCGATCAGGTCTTCGAGTTGAATCTCGGCGGCTTCGTCCTCGATGATGGTGCGGCGCTCGTCGCCGTAGAGCTTTTTGACCTCTTCGAGCTCTTTGATGATCACGCCGCGAAGTTTCCTTTCCGAGCCCAAGATCGATTCGTAATCTGCGATGTTGCCGCGGGTAAGGTTCAGCTCTTTGTTGATTTCGTCGATGGAGAGTTTGGTCAGGCGATGCAATTGCAATTCGAGAATGGCATCGGCCTGAATGCCGGTGAAAGGCTTCTCGGGATCGAGCTTGGGCGCGCGGCCCGTGGTATTGATGTCGATCTTCTTGCCGGCAAAGTACGCGACCAGGTTCTCCCGCGCTTCGGCTCGGTTGGCGCTGGCGCGAATGATGGTAATCACATTGTCGAGGTGATCGAGCGCAGTGAGGTAGCCTTCGAGAATGTGCTCGCGATCTTTCGCTTTGGCCAGCAAAAACGCAGTACGCCGCCGAACCACGTCCACCCGGTGATCGATAAAATGTTGGATGGCCTGGATCAGGCCCATTTCCTTGGGCTGGTTATTCACTACGGCGAGGAAGATCATGCTGAAACCTTCCTGCATCGAGGTGTGCTTGAAAAGTTGGTTGAGGACGATCTGGGGCTCGGCGCCGCGTTTGAGTTCGACCACGATCCGCATGCCGTCGCGATCGCTCTCATCCCGGATATCAGAAATATCGTCGATGATCTTGTCGTTGACTAACTGCGCGATGCGTTCGATTAGGCGGGCCTTGTTTACCTGATAGGGAATCTCGGTGACGATGATTGCCTGGCGGTCTTTGTTGAAAGTCTCGATCGCGGCTTTGGCGCGCATCATGAAGCGGCCGCGTCCGCTCTTGTAAGCCTCGAAGATTCCGGCCTTGCCGTGAATGATTCCAGCGGTCGGGAAATCAGGGCCTTTCACGATTTTCAAAATATCGGGCAACTGCGTGGCGGGATTGTTCACCAAGGTGATGGTGGCGTCGACGATTTCCCCGAGATTGTGGGGTGGAATATTGGTTGCCATGCCAACCGCGATTCCACTTGAGCCGTTGACCAATAGATTCGGGATGCGCGTCGGTAAAACGTCGGGCTCGATTTCATTTCCGTCATAGTTCGGACGGAGGTCAACGGTGTCCTTATCCAGATCCTCTAATAGAGCGGAGGCTACTCGCGTCAGGCGCGCTTCGGTGTACCGGTCGGCTGCCGGCGGGTCTCCGTCCACCGAGCCGAAGTTGCCTTGCCCATCCACCAGCGGATAACGCATGGCGAAAGGCTGGGCCAACCGCACCAGGGCGTCGTAGACCGCAAGATTGCCGTGCGGATGGTATTTGCCCATGACCTCGCCGACGATTCTGGCGCACTTTCGGGTCGAGCGATTGGGAGCAAGGCCCATCTGCTGCATGGTGTAAAGAATGCGGCGATGCACGGGCTTCAGTCCGTCGCGCACGTCGGGCAGGGCGCGGCCGATGATCACCGACATCGAATAGTCGAGATACGATCGCCGCATCTCCTCTTCGATATTGACGGGTTGAATATTCGCGGCGCCGGGGATTCCACCATCACCCGGGGGAGGCGTCAAAGGCAGTTGAGGATTCTGATCGTCAGCCATTTTTGATCTCAGCTTTCGGCTCTAAACCCAGACTCTCGGAATTGCATGTCGCAAGCGGCTCGCTGCATCTGAGAAAAAGCCGCAAACGATTGCATTTAAAGGGTGTTACCTGGGTTAAGAGCTAGTAAAATTGTATCACAAGAAAGGCGTGCCGTGGGCCGAGCAGAGGGAGACGTAATCACTTAGTTAGGTCACCCGCTATCTTGCGGAGAC
>DATNNO010000066.1:0-3440 GCA_035601775.1 Terriglobales bacterium
CGAGTCCCTCGACAGCCATCTGGCCAATGAGGAGATTTACCTGAAGCTGGCGGAGAACCTTGAGCCCTTTCTCGTTCGACTGCGCAACGCTGCCACGAATTCCTCTGTGTCCGAACGGCAGCAAGTGCTAAGACTTCTCGTTCGTGAAGTCCTTGTGGACACGGATACCGTGGTTATTCGACACACGATTCCGGGATTGGATCCGGGCGGTCGGCCTACTTGCCATTTGCGGGGAGAGAGTGCTTGCCGCCATCCACCCGCCGGATACGACGCAGAAAATACTCGAATGCCTCGGCCTGCCGGGCCGCGCTCCGCCTTTGGCGCCCCCCGTCCCCGACTTCAACCCCGAATGAACCCATCCTGTACAACCGGCCGAGCCAGCCAGTAGGATATCCCTGTCTCGTTCCCATTCGATTTTTCGCTTAAATCGACAGCCCACCCGAAAATCTCATCTTGAATCCTCCGTGCGCCGGCTTGCGATCCTTCACGGTTCACATAAGAGACGGGGACATTCCTAGCCGCCCCTGTCCGGCAGCCCTGACGCACGAATAGGCAACGAGAAGTTGGTAAAGATCTTAGAGTGAGTCGGGGATTTATTTTTTCGCGTAAAAGGGCTGGACAAAGAAATCGGACTTTGAGAGGATAGAGCGGGCTAGAAGGCCGCGCTATGAAAGAGTCCGAATCTTCGCATCTGTTTCTGTGTGGGCGTAATTTCACGGCCCAGGAAATCTGCGACATTCAAGAGACAATCGAGTTTTGTGGCCTGAGCTGGCACGAGTTGCTGCAGACAATCTGCGAGCATCTGGAGTGGATGACACCGGCGGGGCAAAACAAAGTGGATTCGTGCGCGAAAGCGTTGCAGAAGTTGGAGGCCCAAGGGCTGGTGACGCTGCCAGCGAAGCGGGTCTGCAAGGGGAGCCGACAGAAGATCAAACAGGGGAACCGGACGGATTCTCAGGATGAGATGGCGGGCACAGTGGGAGATTACACTCCGATCCGACTTTGGCCGGTGACGGAGAAAGAAGAGATGGCATTGTGGAACGAGTACGTCCAACGGTACCACGCGCTGGGCTACAAGCGGCCGTTCGGGGCGCATCAACGCTACTTCATCGAGGAAGCACGAGGACGCCGGTTGGGATGTCTGTTGTTCGCGTCATCGGCGTGGGCGCTGGCGGAACGGGATGAGTGGATCGGTTGGAGCGAGCGGGATCGGGCGCAACGTTTGAACTGGGTGGTGGCGAACACACGATTTCTGATCTTTCCGTGGGTCCATATTCGGAATCTGGCTTCTACAGCGCTGGCGATGGTGGCGAGGCGGATCGGCGGGGACTGGCAGCAGCGCTATGGATACGCGCCGGTACTGTTGGAGACGTTCGTCGATGCGGAGCATTACCGGGGCACGTGTTATCAGGCAGCCAATTGGATTGGATTAGGGACAACCGCGGGACGGGGTCGCATGGACCGGTACAAGCAATACTTATCGACGCCCAAGATCATTTATGTCTATCCGCTGGCGCGCGATTTTCGTTCGCGCTTGTGCGACCAAAGTCAGAGTGAAGGATGAGCGCAACCACGCTGCGTTCAAAACGCCGGCAAGAGCAGATCCAACGACGGCGCGCGCAACGGAAGTTGCGGCAACGGCAGAAAGCCGAAGGGCTGGAGCCATTCCCCACGGCCACGATATCCAACGGCACCAGCGAATGGGCGACCATCGATGAAGAGAAACAAGCGCGTCAAGAAGCCGTCGAAGAACAGCTCCGGGTTTACCGCACCGTGTTACCGGTCCTGTTGAAACGGCTAGAGAAGATTCCCGATCCGAGAAATCCCAAAACGATCCAGCACAAATCCACGGTGCTGATGTTGTACGGCATTCTGAGCTTTGTCTTTCAAATGGCATCTCGGCGCGAAGCCAATCGGGAGATGACGATGCCGCAGTTTCAAGAGAACCTGAAGCTGCTGTTTCCCGAACTGGAAAGCGTGCCCCATCAGGACACGCTGAACCGGTTACTGGCCAACATCCCGGTCGATCAGATCCAGGACACGCTGGTTGAACTTATCCAACACTTCATCCGGAATAAGAAGTTCTACCGGTACTTGGTTTCACACGACTACCCGATCGCGATTGATGGGACGCAGAAACAGGTTCGGAACCTCTGTTGGGCCGAGGAATGTTTGCAGCGGCACGTGCAGCACAAGGAAAAAAACGGAACCGTTACGATTCGGCCTCAGTACTATGTCTATGTGTTGGAGGCCAACTTCGCCTTCCCCAACGGCATGACCATTCCGCTGATGAGTGAGTTTCTAAGCGGCACTGAAACCGACCCGGCAAGCAGCAAGCAAGATTGTGAACTGAAAGCCTTCAAGCGGCTCGCTCAGAGAATCCGAGAGCGGTTTCCCCGGCTTCCCATCCAGGTCCTGCTGGATGGACTCTATCCCAGCGGTCCGGTATTGGAACTCTGCCGCCGATATCACTGGCAGTTCATGATCGTCTTGCAAGATGACTCGCTACCGTCGGTGTGGGAAGAAGTACGCGGCCTGGAGAAACTGCAGAAGCAGAATCGCTTCGAACGCAACTGGGGCGATCGTCGGCAACGCTTCCGATGGGTTAATGATCTGGAGTACCGCTATGGCCCCAACGAACGGAAACGGCAGACCATCCACGTCGTCATTTGCGAAGAACGATGGGAAGAGATTGATGCCGATGCCCGGATCGTCGAAAAAACCTCACGCCATGCCTGGATCTCCAGTCAGCCTCTAAGCCGCAGCAATGTTCATGAGCTATGTAATCTGGGCGCCCGTCACCGCTGGGCCATTGAGAGCAGTATCCTGGTGGAAAAGCGTCACGGATATCAGTATGAGCATTGTTTCTCTAAGAACTGGGAGGCGATGCGGGGCTACCACTTCCTGATGCGCCTCGGACACCTGATCAACATCCTCGCTCAGAAAACTGAGCGTCTGGCTCAGATCGCCCGCAAGCGAGGCCTTCGCGGGCTCATTCAGTTCATACGGGATACCTGCAAGGGGCCATGGCTTGACGCAGACCGAATCCGTCAACTGCACGCCTCATCGCTTCAACTCCGCCTCGAGTGATCTGAGGAACCGGACACAATTATTGCTCATCTTGCTATCGGCATCACTGTCGTCAAAAGCCCCTCTGGTCCGCTTTTGCGCGCCAACACCGTCCATATCGCCGACGCCAATCATGGCGGACAGGCTAAACTGTCGCCCAATGAGGCGTGCCTACGAATGTTTCAATTCCGAACTCCGTCCCGAATGTCGGGGAATGCGTCAGCACTGGAAACGCCTGCGAACATTTGATCGTGAGCACAATCTGGAGGACAATGTCGCCCTATTCTCGGAACAGCATCTGCATTATCAAGAAGCAAGGGGAACGGCCATGAAAAGAATTTTGCTGTGTGCGGCGCTAATCGGTGTTTGGG